>CAVVWF010000005.1:0-128140 GCA_963751855.1 uncultured Alphaproteobacteria bacterium
CGTTGTCGCCCTTCTCTTCCTTCATCCGCCCGCGCTGCTTCTTCATCTTGTCGGCTGTCTGCCAGGTGCGGATGATGACTTCGCCGAGCCGGCCCATGGCTTGCCGAGTCTCGACGACATCATCGAAAGCGCGCCGATGTCGTGCAGAATGTCCTCCGCCGCAATCGTCTCCTTGCGGATGCGGCTTTCTGCGAACGCCAGATCCTCGGCAATCGACGGATCGAGATGGTGACACACCATCAACATGTCGAGATGCTCGTCGAGCGTACTGCGGGTGAACGGCCGCGTCGGGTTGGTCGAGGACGGCAGCACGTTCTTCAGGCCAGCGACCTTGATGATGTCCGGCGCGTGGCCGCCGCCTGCGCCCTCGGTGTGGAAGGCATGAATCGTGCGACCCTTGAACGCCCCGATGGTGTCCTCGACGAAGCCGGATTCGTTGAGCGTGTCGGTGTGGATCATCACCTGGATGTCGTAGTCATCGGCGACGCTCAAGCAGTTGTCGATCGCGGCGGGCGTCGTGCCCCAGTCCTCGTGGAGCTTGAGCGCGCAGGGGCGCCGCCCTCGACGATCTCCTCCACGCGCCGGGAAGGCGCGCATTGCCCTTGCCGGCGAAGCCGAGGTTCACCGGGAACGCGTCCGCCGCCTGGATCATGCGCGCGAGATGCCACGGCCCGGGCGTGCAGGTGGTGGCGAAGGTTCCTGCGCGGGCCCGGTGCCGCCGCCGAGCAACGAAGTCACGCCGCTCATCAACGCGTCGTCTACTTGTTGCGGACAGATGAAATGGATGTGCGTGTCGAAACCGCCTGCGGTGAGGATTTTGCCTTCGCCCGCGATCACCTCGGTACCCGGCCCGATGACGATCGTCACACCCGGCTGGATGTCCGGATTGCCGGCCTTGCCGATGGGGAATCGAATCCTTCCCTCTTTCAGTCCAACGTCGGCCTTCACGATCCCCCAATGATCGAGGATCAGCGCATTGGTGATGACGGTGTCGACAGCGCCCTGTTTGTTGGTGACCTGCGACTGCCCCATGCCGTCGCGGATCACCTTGCCGCCGCCGAACTTCACTTCCTCGCCGTAGGTGGTGAAATCCTTCTCGACCTCAATGATGAGATCGGTGTCGGCCAACCGCACGCGGTCACCTGTCGTGGGACCGAACATGTCGGCGTAGATCGCGCGCTTCATTTTCACGGCATGGCTCGCCTCTGTCTTTTTTCATCCCCAGTCTTATCCACCGGGCCTGTGAGTTACGCAGTTTCGATTGCGCCGACATCCGCGTGCGCTATCCTTGTCTCCAGATGCTCATGTTCGGTTCGCCGGATGTGAGGATCGCCAAGACCAGATCGGTCTGGGTGGTGGCGCTGCTACCAGCGCCGCGCCATGTGGCTGGTTTGATCCTGGTTCCCAGCGGCGGGTAGCCGTGCTGAGAGCGTGACGGGTGGGCGCAAGTCCGCCCGTCATCGCTTTTGGGGACTAGCCAAACATTCCTGCAGGCGTTTTGTCGCATATTTCAGCGCTCCGCCTGAGCCAGCGCCACCGGCTGGCGCGGCACAAATTTCTTCCGATCGTCAGCCAGCGCCGTTGCGAGCTCAACCTTCGCCCGGTCGCAGCCGCGCCGGCGGCGTTCATCGATTGTGGCCGGCGAGAAATCGCGCAAGCCCGCTTCGTCGTCGATTTCCGGCCTGCCCCTCGCCCGGCGTCTGCAGGTCGATCTCGACCGTCTTTGCGATCTTGTAGCGGCGCGCTGCGATGACTTGCCGGTGCAGCTCCTCGTCGAGGTTCTTCCCGGCTGCCTTTTCGAGGTCTTCGACGAGCCGTAGCAGCTTGTTGATCCGCCGCGCGGCTGCGCGGTCCTGCCGCACGCGATTGCCGTAACTCAATTCGTGCACGCGATCCGCAACGCCAAGCAGATTTTCTGGCTCCCTGCCGGTCAGCGGATAGAGATTTATCACGACCAGCAGTCGATAGACCCGATCGTCTTCCGAAAAGGCCTCCATCGCGTCGCCCAGCGGCGTGTTGTCGACAATGCCGCCGTCCCAATAGAGCTGCGTGCCGATCTTGGTCCACGGAAACTGCGGCGCGAGGCTTCCGCTCGCCATGATGTGCTCGGCAGTGAACGGCACGGCCACGTCGCCTTCTTCGGGCCGCTGCGGGCGCTTCTCGCGACCCGCCGGCATTGCGGAAGCGCTTCAGCGTCCCGCAAACGACGTCGACTGCCGAAACGACAAATCCCGTCTGCTGTCGTCAATCGCGCTGAAGCAGACGTGCTTGCCCAGCGTCTCTTTCAGCGCGCTGGTGTCGTAGATGCTGGTCCAGCGCGGAAAATTCCAGGACATCGGGGCGCGGCGCAGCAAGCCGGGTAACCCCAGCAGCGATATGTCGCGCGCAGGCGAAATGCTCGGCCAGCCGAATGGCATGGGGGGGTAGCGTCCATGAAACGGCGTCGCGAGCTTGAGGTCGTTCCACAGCGATTTGAGCTGGCCGCGCGCGGTGGTGCGTCGCGCGGCCTCGTTCTTGCCCTTCGCGCCGACGACGCACGCACCATTGATCGCGCCAATGGAAACACCCGTAACGATCCTGAGCGTGATCGGCATCGTGCGATCGAAGCCATCCCATCAGGTCGAACAGTGCCTCGATCGCGCCCCACTCATAGGCGCCGAGCGCACCGCCGCCTTGGAGCACGAGGCCGACTTCGATGCTGGTCCAGTCATCCGCCATCGCGTGTACTTTATCAGCTTCCCCATCACATCTTGACGGAATCCGAGATCGTGCGCTTGCCGGCGAGCGCGACCAGCGTCACGTCGCGCGTCTGCCCCGGCTCGAAGCGCACTGCGGTGCCGCGATGTCGAGCCGCATCCCTCGCGCCTTTTTGCGATCGAACTTCAGGGCGGGGTTGGTCTCGAAGAAATGATAATGCGAACCGACCTGGATCGGCCGGTTGCTGGTGTTCGTGACGCTCATCGTCGCGGTCTTGCGGCCGGCGTTGGTCTCGATCTCGCCGTCCTGGATGAAGTATTCGCCGGGGATCATGGGGTCACCGTATCGGCTCATGCACCGTGACCAGCTTCGTCCCGTCCGGGAACGTCGCCTCGACCTGCACGTCGTGAATCATTTCCCGGGATGCCATCCATCACTTGCGCGCGCGTGAGCACCTGCGCGCCGGTCTGCATCAGCTCGGCGACCGTCTTGCCATCGCGCGCGCCTTCGAGAATGAAATCGGTGATCAGCGCGACCGCTTCCGGATGGTTGAGCTTCACGCCGCGCTCCAGTCTGCGGCGCGCGACCATCGCGGCGACCGAGATCAGCAGCTTGTCCTTTTCGCGCGGCGTCAGATTTATCGTCGTTCCGTCAATTGGTCCAGATGCGCGGGCTCGCCGCGCACCGCGGTCATAACATGCACGAGGTCGTGGCGTAACGCAGCCCCATCGGCAGCGCAGAGGCGGACGGCCGCGATGCCGTTCCAGGTCGACACGCCCACCTCGCCGGTGAACTGGTCTTGCAGGGCACGTACGGCCTGCACCGTGTCGTCGCTCCCGGGTACGATCAGGATCGTTGCGACCGCGATGCCGCCTTTTGCAACAGCTGCCTCGGCAAGGCGTTGCGCAATCAGCCCGTCAAGCCGCATGATCGGCCGGATTGACCCGTTCCCGCCTGGTCTACAGGACGCGTCGGAGCGGTTGATGATCCCGGAGAAGCTGTACGGACGGGAGGGCGAGATCGCCACTCTGCTCGCTGCCTTCGACCGCGTCGTAATGCACGGCGGCTCGGAGCTCGTTCTGGTGTCTGGCTACTCGGGCATCGGCAAGTCGTCGGTCGTCAACGAGCTGCACAAAGTCATCGTGCTGCCTCGCGGCATCTTCATCTCAGGAAAATTCGACCTGCGCCTTAGGGACACCCCCCACTCGACATTGGCTCAAGCGTTTCAGGGACTGATTTAACAGCTACTGAACGGCCACACGGACAACATCGCCCGCTGGCGAGACGCGATCAAGGAAGCTGTCGGAAATCAGGGTCGTCTACTGACCGACCTCATTCCCAACCTCGATCAACTGATCGGCCCACAGCCGACCGTGGCAGTCCTCTCGCCGGTCGACGCCCAACTGCGGTTTCAGACCGTATTCCAGCGGTTCGTCGGCGTGTTCGCGAGGGCGGAACACCCGCTCGTCATTTTCGTCGACGACCTGCAATCGGCTCGACCCGGCGACGCTGACGCTCATCGAATATCTCCTCCTTCATCCGGACACGCGGCACCTGTTGCTGATCGGCGCATATCGCGACAACGAGGTCGACTCGGCCCATCCGTTGATGCTCAAGCTGGAGGCCTTGCGCCGGGCCGGTGCGAGGTTGCGATCAGATCGTTCTAGGCCCACTCTCGGTCGACAACGTCAACCAATTGCTGTGCGACACCTTGCGGCATGCGCCAGACGAGATGCGGCCTTTCGCTGAACTCGTGCAAACGAGAAGCCGCGGCAATCCGTTCTTCGCCGGGCAGTTCCTCACCAGCCTCGCCGAAGAAGGGCTGGTCGAGTTCGATCCGCGCTCGCGGTCGTGGACGTGGGATTTAGGCGCTATCGTCGACAAGAAGCTCAGCGACAATCCGGTAGACCTGATGATCGGCAGGTTGCGCCGTCTTCATCCGGAGGCTCAGGAAGCGTTGAAACTGCTCGCTTGCTTAGGCAATTACGCGGACTTTGCAACCTTGGCAAAGCTACATAGCGGAGCCGAAGAAGCGATGTATGCGGGTTTTGGCGACGCGGTCCGCGCCGGCGCGGTCGTTGCCGGGGAGGGAAGCTATCGGTTCTTTCACGATCGGGTTCAGGAAGCGGCCTATGCGCTGATTCCCGCGGAACGTCGCGCCGAGCTCCATCTGCGGATCGGACGTGTCCTTGTCGCGGAGACAGCGCAGGAGAGGATCGCGGAGAAGATCTTCGACCTCGTCAACCAGCTGAACCTGGGCTCGGCGCTCATTTCCGAGTGGCCCGAGAAGGTGCGAGCGGCCGAACTCAATTTTGTTGCAGGCCGGAAGGCGAAAGCCTCGACCGCCTACGCCTCGGCCTCCAACTATCTCGCAGCGGGTATCGCCGTTCTGTCGGACGAAGGGTGGCAAAGATCTTACGACTTGACGTTGGGCCTGTTCCTGGAACGGGCTGAATGCGAGATTCTCCAACTCGAACCTGGAGCAGGCCGCGGGACTCGTCGAGGCGTTGCTGATCAAGGCGCGATCGAACATCGATCAGGCCGAGATCTGTCGTCTGCGCATCATGCTTCAATTGAGGCAAGGGAACTACGCCCCGGCGGTGCGCACGGCGCTCGAATGCCTGCGAACGTTCGGCGTCGACATGCCGGACTCGCCGACGCCGGAACAGATGCGAGCAGAATACGAGGAGATGCGCCGGACCCTCGGCGAGCGCCCGATCGAGAGCCTGGTTGACCTGCCGATGATGGACGACCCGGAGATGCGGGCGGTCATGAAGCTTTTCAGTGCATTGGGCGAATTGGCCTATCACGCCGACGGCGATCTGTTCCAGATGATTTCCTGCTGGATGGTCAAGCTGACCTGTCGCCACGGCACAAGCGAGTACTCCGCGATCGGCTACGGCGCGATCGCCGTAGTCCTTGGTCCGGCATTCCATCGTTTCGCAGACGGGGAGGCCTTTGCACGGTTGGCGGTCGCAGTCGCCGAACGATACGGGTTCAGCGCGCAAAAGGCGGGCGCACATTTCCTCATGCAAATGGCGGTCCTCTGGACGCGTCCAATCGAAGATGCTCTGACCTGCCTCGAGGCTGCGATCCGATCCGTCGGGGAAACCGGCGAGATGGTTTACGCCTGCTTCAACCGTCAGCATCGCCTCACCGATCTGATGGCGCGCGGCGATCCTCTCGACCAGGTGTGGCTCGAGTCGGCAGGCGCGCTGGATTTCGTCCGCAAATACAAGTTCGGCCAGCTGGTCATTTTGAGCATCCAGGGTTTCGTGCAAAGCCTTCGCGGCGGAGTGGGGAGCGGTGCGCCCCTCGACGAGGCGGCGCTCGAAGCGCGGGTGCTCCGGGGCGGCGTTCCTCTCGTTGCCTGCTTTCACTGGATCCTGCAATTGCAGCGGCACGTCTTGCTGGGCAACGCGGAGAGAGCCCTTGAGTTTGCCGCCAAGGCGAAGCCGATTCTCTGGTCGGCGCGTCTCAATCTTCAGTCGATGGATTACTGCTTCTATCATTCTCTCGCTATCGCCGCGGTCTTTGAAGCGGCCTCGCCCGAGAGACGGGCAGAGCTTCGCGAGGATCTCATCGAACACCTGGCATCGTTTCAGCGATGGGCGGAGAGCTGCCCGGCGACGTTCGCGCATAAACACGCGCTGATCTCGGCGGAATGGGCACGCCTGGAAGGACGAGACATCGAGGCCATGCGGCTGTACGAGCAGGCAATCCGCTCGGCCGCGGAGCGCGGCTTCCTCCAGGACCAGGCGCTCGCCAGCGAATTGGCAGCTCGATTCTACCGCCTTCGCGGTCTCGACAAGGTGGCAGATACCTATCTGGACGAGGCCCGCGACTGCTACGCCCGCTGGGGAGCCCTGGCAAAGGTCGCACAGCTCGACCAGAGCCACCCCCGAGTCCGACAACAAGCACCATTGGCCCTCGAAGCCGACCATCGAGGCGCCTGTCGAGCAGTTCGATCTCGCCACGGTCATCAAGATGTCGCAGGCCGTGGCCGGCGAGATCGTGCTCGAGAAGCTGATCGAGACGCTGATGGTTATTGCCGTCGAGCATGCCGGGGCCGACCGCGGCCTCCTGCTTCTTCCGCACGGCGGCCAATACCAGATCGAGGCGGAAGCGACGAGCGGTCGCGATGGCGTCAGGGTCCGTCTTCTCGAAACGCCGGTGACGCCATCGGAATTGCCCGTGCTGATCCTTGAGCAAGTCATCCGCACTCAGAGCCAGGTGATCCTCGATGACGCCCGCGGAGAGAACATGTTTGCCGAAGATGAATACATGAGCCGCAAACAGGCACGGTCGCTTCTTTGCCTGCCGTTGCTGAAACAGGCCGAGCTGATCGGCGTGCTGTATCTCGAAAACAGCCTGGCGTCGCATGTGTTCACGCCGGCGCGGATCGCGGTGCTGAAGCTGCTCGCCTCACAGGCGGCGATCGCACTGGAGAACGCCCGGTTGTACCGCGACGTCGCGGAACGCGAGGCGAAAATCCGGCGCTTGGTCGACGCTAACATCATCGGGATTTTCATCTCGAGTCGGACGGGTGAAATCATCGAAGCCAACGACGCGTTCCTCAAGATGGTGGGATACGACCGAGAGGATCTCGCCGCGGGCAACATGCGCTGGACCGATTTGACGCCGCCGGAATGGCGCGACAGCACCGCCCGCGCCCTGGAGGAATGGACACGACTGGGGCGGTCCAACCCTATGAAAGGGAGTACTTGCGCAAGGACGGCAGCCGCGTGCCCGTGCTGATCGGCTCGGCCGCGTTCGACGAACAACGAGATCAGGGTGTGGCGTTCGTGCTCGATCTGACCGAGCGTAAGCGCGCGCGAAGGAGGCGCTACCGCGAGGTGCAGATGGAGCTGGCGCACGCCAACCGCGTCGCCACCATGGGTCAGCTCTCGGCCTCGATCACCCATGAAGTGAAACAGCCGATCGCCGCGGCAGTCGCACAACGCGTCAGCCGCTCTGCATTTTCTGGACGCCGAGCCACCGGATTTGGGCGAGGTGGAGGGAAGCGCTCTGCTGTTATTGTTGAGCGAGGGGAATCGAGCGGCGAGAATCGTCGAGCGAATCCGCGCTCTCATCAAGAAGGCGCCGCCCCGAAAAGACTGCTTGGACATCAACGCGGGCATCCGCGAGGTGATTGAGCTCACCCGCGGCGAATCGGCGAACAATGGCATCTCAGTGCAGGCAGACTCGCGGACGGCTTGCCGCTTGTTCAGGGAGATCGGGTCCAGCTGCAACAGGTGATCCTCAATTTGATCGTGAATGCCGTCGAGGCTATGAGCGACGCCAGCGACGGGAGCGAGAGTTGCTCATCAGCAGCCGGAAGGCTGACCCGGACGGCGTGCTCGTCGAGGTGCGAGATTCGGGTCCAGGCCTCGCGCCGGAGACTCTCGAGCACGTTTTCGAGGCCTTCTACACGACGAAGCCTGGCGGTTTGGGGATGGGCCTGTCGATCTGCCGCTCGATCATCGAAGCGCACGGCGGACAATTGTGGGCGAGCGCGAACCTGCCCCGCGGCGCCAGCTTTCAATTCGCCCTGCCGGCGATCGCAAACACTGCGTCGTGATGCTGCACTCGTGAGCCGTCCTAAAGAACAGGCAACCCGACCGCGAGTTCTGCTGTGGGTTCAGTTTCGGACTTCGGTGTGTGCTGCTACGACGCCTGCTTTATTCCCTACAGCGGACGTCAACTAACGTGTCAGCGACGCCGCGTCCGCGCGCACGCTGAACCTGTGGGTAAACCAACGGATAGTCGGCTCATCCCGATTAGCGTGGTCCAGCATGCAGGGTTCATTGGCCCGTCGTCTGTTTGACGATATCCACCGGTCGCGGCGCCTCGGAAATCAGCCGCGAACTGCGTTGCCCCGTCAGGTACGACCAGAACCATTGTGTCTGAACGCGAAACCGATTCTGAAGCTGGGGCAGGGTCAAGACATGCAAGGTGGCCCACACCAGCCAGGTCAGGAAGCCGCTTGTGTGCAGATGGCCGGCTTCGAGTATGGCGAAGTTTTTGCCGACTACGGCCATATTGCCCTTATTGCGATATCGAAAAGGCTGACCGACGTCGCGTCCTCTGACCCGGTTGGCAATGACGCGCCCGATAAACCGTCCCTGTTGAATGGCTGCTTGTGCGACTCCGGGCACAGGCCCGCCATCCTGGATCACGGAGCTCGCATCACCCGCTACGAACACATTTGGTGCCTCTGGGATGTCCATATAAGGGCCGACCAATGCTCGGCCGGAGCGGTCTGAAGTCGTGCCGAGCATCTTGATGACCGGCGAAGCGGCCACTCCTGCCGTCCACAGCACCGTGGCGCTCGAAATTCGTTCACCCGCCGCGATCACGCCTTGCTCATCGACTTTCTCAACCTTCACTCCCGTCCGGACTTCAACACCCAATTTCTGAAGCCGCTTGGCGACCTTTATCGACAATGATTCCGCGAAAGTCGGAAGAACCCGCTTGCCGCCGTCCAGCAGGACGATCCTGCACTTTGCAGGATCAATGCTGCGAAAGTTCTTGCGCAGCGTCACCGAGACCAGGTGTGCAATCGAAGCGGCAAGCTCGACTCCGGTCGGGCCTGCGCCCACAAGCACAAATGTCATTTGTCGGGCGCGCTCCTCCTCGTTATTCGTCAATTCTGCCAGTTCGAATGCAGTCAGGATCTTGCTTCGGATCGTTACAGCGTCGTTGAGGTTCTTGAGGGCCGGCGCATTCTGCGCAAATTCATCGTGACCGAAATAGCTCGGGTGCATTCCGGTGGCCACGACCAGGAAGTCATACACGAATTGTCGACTGCCGAATCCCGGGCAAATCGCCTCGACCGTGTGCTCCGCCAGATTGATGCCGGTAACGTCAGCCAGCACCACACTGACGTTTCTCTGCTTCGTCTCGATCTGGCGGATCGGCGCTGCAATCTCGGAAGGCGCCAGGACCGCGGTCGCAACCTGGTATAGTAGGGGCTGGAAAATGTGGTGATTGCGCCGGTCTATCAGCGTGACTTCAACATTGGCGTGCTTAAGCGAGCGCGCGGCCGCGATACCGGAAAATCCACCGCCAATGATCAGAACATGTTTCTTCCGAGGAGCCGCCCTGGCGACGAGTGGATTTTCGGGTGGAAAACATTTGGTCAGAACTGTGCTCATCGGCGTACCTCACGGTCTCTGCAGTCAGCCATGAGTACAGCTGTGCGCCGAACTATTCTTGAACCGCGCTGCGATGCATAGAACGTTTCTGCCGCACCAAATCCCTACGTCGCTTTCCCTGATCGCTTGACCTGGGCTTGCCCGGCAAGTTGGAAGTGCTCGAGCAGCATGCGCGGCAGAATCAGTCCGATTGTCATTGCCAGTATGACCAGGAACGCTGTCGTGCCGCTCGCCGCGATGCTCGTTATCAGATTTGCTGGTGCATGTTGCCCAATCAAGACCAGTTCGACGAGGGCACTTGCGGCGTGAAAGAGGTAAAAGCCCGGCATCATAGAGACGACTGCAGAGAACCCGAGCGCAGCGAAGGGGAGATGCAGGCGATTGGCGACCGGCGTTACGGTAACGCTGACCAGGACGCAGGCGACAAGCGCTCCGGTCGCGACATTGGCCTCTGCTACCGAAATCAGAGCCCAGCGTGCCGCATGCGCCAGCATGCCGACTGCAATCGGGAATGGTAACCGACGCCACGGCATTGAAAAGAAGGTGCCAAAGGCCGCGACCGCGCATCCTGCTGCTATTACGTCGGCCACCAAGGACACGGGTGCGGACTGTTCTGTAGTCGGAATGGTTGCGCCGCCGGCGCTGAGCCCTGCCAAGAGGCCGACGCAGATCATGAGCACGATGAGTGCTGAATAGGTGAGGCGAGCGATACCGAGAGCTATCCGGGTGCGCGCCAGGTCGATGGCGCCGTTGAGGATGTGCGGACCGGGCACCAGTACCATGCAGGGACAGAACGCGATGAGAGCCGTTGCGTCCGACAGGTGCAAACGGCCAGCGGCGGCAGCCACGGCGCCAGCGATGGCCGCGGCACAAAGCGGCTGAATGAAAGGATTGTCAGTCGAGCCGGCCAGCCAGCGGCGAACGAGTGCACCGACGGCGGCGCTAATCGCTATTAGCATCAGACTCGTTGCGTCGAAGGCCCCGAAAATGACACCGAGCGAAGTAGCGCCAATGGCTGCGAACGCCGTGAAGCGCTGGGTAGACACAGGTGGTAGGTGGCCTGCCGACGTGAGCGCAGCGCACACGGCCGAGCCTGGCAGCATGCCGTTACAGACCTGATCCACCACCGTCGTGACGGCCAGCACCCTGCTCATGTCGATACCAAGCGGCTTCACAGCCACGATTTGCGACGACGAGGTTCCCTCGATTTCAATCGTGAGCTCACCCCAGTACGGCATTATCCTGACCGGCACACCCAGCGCGCGGCCAAGCCGTTCGGCTATCACGACCGTTTGTTCGGTGGCCTGGCCGTGAGCCAACAAAAGGGTGGCGGCCAGTGCGATCGCTTGCAGCGACTCCTTGCGCGTCAGCGGTGTTGGGGCGGGCAAGGGTGATTGAGCAACGTCGGTCACATTATAAGTCCGCTGCTTCGGCCGTTCACGATCGTTTCCTGATCGAGAGCTCGAAGCGCTCGCCTTCACGACCATCACCCTGCCATCAGTTGATCAGTTGCGTTGTGCGGTCCAGTAGCCCGCGCATCGCGAGTTTCCTGTGCGGCCTCGCCACATCCCGCCGCCCGAGACGCTGGACAACCTGCCTGAGCCTGAGGCGTACTTATCGTGGACTGTTACCGAAGCCCGAACCGCGCCAGATCTTGCAACGTATCCCGTGAACCTCACGAGATTCGGGTGGGTCACAATTCCGTTCGTGACGTTGACCGTGAAGTTGTAGGTCGGATCGCACGGGCCTCTTTGCGTCACGAAGACGAGGTCCCAAGAACCATCATGGGACGACCGCGCGTGTGCGGTAGATATCAGGGCAATAAAGCAGCCCGTTGCTATCATGCAAAGCAAAGGCATCTTCATGATAAATCTCCGATTCAGTTACGGAAGTCTCCGCATATCTAACGAAACGCTCCGAACAGTGCCCTTTTGACACCCTTGTCGAACGAGTGTCCTTTCGGTGTCGTCGGATGACCTGATTTATGGAGGTTTTGCGCTGATCGCTTGTCAAACTGTGCTCTAATCTTCCTAGATGGTGTGAATTCCCGCACCATTCGATTCCCAACTCAAGCTTGCGCCTTCGGCGCGTCTCCTCAGATCTGGCAACAGTCAGTTGGAACGATTGCGCGGAGCGGTATCGAATAGCGCCGACATCACGTCAGCCGTGAATTTCGGCTATCCCACGGCGAGTGCGAGCGGGTTCGTTTCGGCGAGCCACCTGATGAGCTCGCCATTCGCTACCTGACCGGGGTAGCACTCGATCCCGCAGTACCACCTTTGGGTGGACAGATCATGCAAGAAGTCCCGCTCAAGCGGTCTGGAGCACGCCGCGCAGGCGCACGGCCTGCGAAGTGTTCTATGGTTCACCAACACGAATTTCATGCACGTCACCTCATCTTTCCAGGCGGTCCGTTCAGATGCCCCACACCCCCTCCGTGCTTACAGCGATGATGCCGGCGTGTTGCTGGCATTCATCTCGCCGCGCTTCCTATCTTGGAATACGCTTCCGAGCGTCGATGCCGTCGCTCTTACCTGACGACTTCATTCCTGCCGCGACAAATTTCCGGCACGCGTCGCTAAGCTCTGCATTCCTCTCTTTGAGGCAGGCCGAAACTTCGTCCGCATCGGGAATATGTTCGCTACAAAGTCTGAACGCATCGGGAGTACAAGCTTGTCGCGCTTCCAGCGTTCCTTGTGCGATAGACGTGGCAGGCGAGGCTATCACGCACACCAAAGCCGGCAGTAAGCACCATCGCTTGACCGGCTTCAGCCGATGCAGCATCGATTTGTCTTGGCCATTCGCTCTCATTGTAAGGTTCCCGCCATCTGCGTTGAACAGTACCTTGATGATTTGCACGGATACTGTGTCGTCGCAATGTACAGGACGGCCCCAGCTTGTAGCCGTTATGCAAAAAGTCGATTGCGGAGTTCGCGGAGCAGGCCTCCGTTTGCGCGGAGCTAACCCAGGTCGCCGCGACCGGGCGCCGGCTCTGATTAAGTGCGCAGAAATTGCAACATTGCCGCACGTCTGTTCAAGCGGCCGAAGCGTCGACGTGACTAACCTAATGCGCCGAAATGGTGGTAGCGCGCTGAAACGCTGCCGGCGGCGGGGAATGCGGAAAATGCTGAAGGGTTTTACAATCCCTCGGTCGCCTCTGGGGACCGCGGCCCTGGCATCGCCGCCGCCTTGGCATTTCGCAGGCGATGTCCTCGCTGTAGAGTTCTGGAATGATCCGGATTTGTCGACTTATACTCTTCCGGCAGGTGTCGAGCTTGAGACACAAAGCGTGGGCCATTCTATCGCGCTGTTCACCGATTACCAATTCACTGGAGGTAACGAGGAATATCTCGACCCCGCACGCTATCAATGTCGCGGGTTCAGCGTTCTCCTGGACGCGATCTGGAAAGGGTCGCGAGTGGCGTGGTGTCCGTTTTCCTATGTTGATAACGACGCTGCGATAATGAGAGGCTGGATTCAGGGCTATCCGAAAAAATTCGCGTCCGTTCACAAGACCCGCACGTTTGCCGCGGCGAATGCTGCTGCGGTTCCCCTCGCCAAAAGCAGCAGATTAGCCGCATGCGCGTCCGCCCATGGACAGCTCCTGGCTCAAGCGACCGTTACCTTGTGCGAGAAGGTCGATGATCTTGCTGGCCTGCTCGATCGCTCGATAGTTGCGCGGCGGTACTTTCCACGGCTCTCGGCAGGCATGCATGATAAGCCGATCGTAGATGAGCTCGTTCGCTGCATCTTGGACGACCTCCTGATTACCAACATATGGATCGGGGAGGGAGAGCTGGTTTTTCCCGAAGCCTGCGGCGAAGAACTCGAAATTCTGGGACCGGTAAGGGTGGGTCGCGGATTTCGGTTTTCGTTCTCCTATTCCGTCAACGATATCGCGATATTGACGGACTTGACTGTCTAGCGACGTTCGTTGGCCCGACAAACGTGCCCCGCTTTGCTGCACGAATAAACAAGACAGCGCACGGCAAACCAAATTAATGAACGTCGCTTTAGCCAAATTCCTTGGTGACGTAATGGAAGTAGTGCAGGGAGCATAGAGATGCTGAAGGGCTTTACCGTTCCGAAGTCGCCATTCGGTCAGGCGGCGCTAACTCCGCCGCCACCCTGGCATTACTCTTGTGACGTTGTGGGGGTTGAGTTCTGGACAGATCCCAAGGCCACGGCTGCGACACTGCCAAATGGTCTTTCTCCTGACCAAAAGTCCAATGGCCATGCGGTTATGATGTTCCTGGATTGCCAGTTCACTGCGCAAGATGAGGAATATCTTGATCCCGCTCGATACCAATATCGCGAGGCGTTCGTTCTGGTCGACGCAATGTATCGCGACACGCCAGTCATGTGGTGCCCTTACATCTATGTCGACAATGATGCCGCACTGGCGCGAGGGTGGACGCAAGGTTTTCCTAAGAAACTAGGCAGCATTTTCCAGACACACACTTATGCGGCGGCAAGCCCCGCGGCCGCCCCGGTTGCAACCGGCGGCCGGTTTGGCGCGAGCCTTTCAGCGCACGGCCGATGCCTTGCGCAAGCTCGCGTCACGTTGCGCAAGCCTGTCCAAAACGGATTCCCGCTCCTCAATCGACCAACGGTTTTGCTGCGATACTTTCCTAGGCTGTCGGCCGGATCACAGCACGAGCCGGCGATCGATGAGCTGGCGATGGCGATCACCGACAATCTTATGGTTGCGGAGGCGTGGATCGGGGAGGGCGAACTGAATCTTCCCGAAGCGCAGGGCGAAGAACTTCATGTGCTTGCGCCAATCAGCGTTGAGTCCGGGTTTCGCTACTCACTTTCCTATTCGGTCACCGATCTGAAGATCCTCAAGGATCACACTTCTTAAGTGACCATTGCAACTCTCTTCCCGTCACGGCGATGCGTCCCTCGCTTCACCGAGGGGGTCTCTACGGGGAGGTCCCCCATCCTGTGGGGGCCCTCTACTGGGAGATAATGGGAGTAGAAATGTCGATAAGCGGTCGTGCCGCTTGTTTTTGATACGAGTCTAGATCGCTTGCCGATCCGGCGGCGGGCCCTGCTCAACCCGAACGGCACTCCGTTGCACAGAGACGTCAAGATTGGACGTGGGGCGCCACGGTCTCAGGCGGTCCGAAGTGTTGGGTTTGCGCCGTGTTTCAGTGGTGGCTGCCGATCCAGCAAATCATCTTCAAAATTTCGTCTGCATAGGCAATAGTGACGATTTCCACTGTGGCTTTCAGAACGCAATCGTGACCCGGCGTTCGAATCCGAACGTGCGAAGTCCAGGCAAGATATCGTCACGGCGAGTGCCACGCTTGGGAAATGTGGCATGACCCATGCGATGTGATCAATGTAACAGCCGGCGATTTTATGGCGTGCTTTTTCTGCGATATATTCATATAGGCCAACTAAGTCGGCCTCGGCTTCTGGACGGAAAAAGACTTTAAACGCCACGTTTAGTGGCTTTCGCGTCCCTCGCATGGCGGGTGCGTAGCCGCTTGAATACGTCAGCCGCCGGGATAGAGGCCCGCGGATCCTTAACAGACGCCTGAACCTTGGCGCGGAGATAGTCATCCAAAGCGGCGTCCTGCCGATCGAGGGCGCGCAAAGCTGATCGCATCACTTCGCGGGCTGAGGCGTACCCTCCCGACTTCAGGCGAGCTTCCACACTGGCAAGTTGCGGCCCAAGGGTCACGGTAATGGGTTTGCTCGTTCGCATATCAGTGCTTTCCTTGATTTCTGATAGCGCATCATATGACACTGTCATAATCAAACCCGAGCGCGGATCCAGCGGAAAACGTCCCGGTGGCTCTGTCACCGGCGCAAATCAATCCCGGCCTCGGCGTAGATCAATCTCCCGCACTGACTTCGTGGAATTGGTGGCTCCGCGAACCATACGCGGAAGTGTGGAACCGAGCATTAATACTTCCGAACACTACTTAACAAGCCAAAGGAGGCGGTTTGAACCATTCTCTCGTCTTGCACTTGGATGTTCGTCGAGAGGTCGATATGGAAGGTCTTCAGGATACGGCGCTGGAATCTTCGTCTCCAGCCGACCTGCATTTTGGCTATCTGGCAGTCAGCTTGGCTCAGCTCCTTGACACTGCAAAGCGTGAGCTCGATAGCGACCGCGAGGCAGCGAAGGCGTCGCTCGTCACCGCGTCATCGATCCTGCAATCGGAGATCGAGCGTCGTGCGTGCACCAAGGGTACCAGACCCGGGGCATTGGCGGCCTGGCAGATCGTGCGCGTGCGCGCTTTCATCGACAGAAACCTGCACCGCACTATCCACAACAGGGATCTCAGTGCCGTTGCGCGGCGAAGCCCGGCACACTTTTCGCGTTCCTTCAAACAAGCCTTCGGAGAACCACCGCACGCTTACTTGGTAAGGAGGCGGCTGGAGAGGGCGTGTCATCTGATGATGACCAATTCGGCATCGCTAAGCGAAATAGCCCTTACCGTGGGCTTTTCAGATCAAGCGCATCTGTGCAGGCTCTTCAAGCAGGCGTTTCGTCAAAGTCCATCCAGTTGGAGGCGCGAGCACGAGATCGCGTAGCGCGGAAAACCTCAAAAGGCTGGGTGAGGGACGTGAACGTTCAAATGAGCGGTCAGAACGAAAACCTGCTGAAGTTCGGCCCGTTCGAACTGTCGATCGGCGGCAGACTCCTGACGATCGGTACGAAGATCGTGCCGCTCGGGGCGCGCGCCATGGATTTACTGATCGCCTTGGTAGAACAGCCAAACCAGGTCGTGAGTAAGAGGACTTTGATCGAACGCGCTTGGCCGGGCAAAGCGGCTGATGAGGTCAGCCTTCGCGTAAACATCTCAGCGCTGCGCAAAGCGTTGGCTGAAAACGACGCCACACGCCGATATATTACTAATGTTCCCGGTCGCGGCTACAGCTTCGTCGTGCCAATAGTGTCGCCCCGCTTGCACGGACCAGAAATTGAACAAGCATCCCGTTCGGGGTTACCGGCCCCCTTGATGCGCATGGTTGGTCGAAAGAAAGTCGTCGGCGCCCTGAAGAAAAAGCTGGCCGAACAGAAGTTCGTTACAATTGTGGGGCCGGGCGGTATGGGTAAGACGACCGTCGCGGTGGTGCTCGCGCACGAGATGCGGGAGGTTTTCAACGATCGGGTTTACTTCGTCGATTTGGGGCCGCTTCGTGACGGTTCCCTCGTGACCTCGGCGGTTGCAATGGCATTCGGCCTGGGATTCCAAACAGGAGACATCGTGCGGGCCTTGCTCGATCGTTTGCAGGAGGCTCCGACGCTACTTGTTATTGACGGTTGCGAGCACTTGATCGGTGCGGTTTCCACGCTCGCTGAAAAGTTGTTTCAGCGCGCTCCATCCTTACATCTGTTCGCGACGAGCCGAGAAGCCATGCGCGTTGAAGGTGAGAATGTCTATGAACTTTCAGCTTTAGCGTATCCTCCGGAAGGTTCTGCTATTTCAGCTGAAGATGCCTTGCAGTATCCCGCAGTTCAATTGCTGGAGGAGCGCGTGCGAGCGCAGGGCCACTTCGAGCTAACCGATGACTGTGCCCCCCTTGCTGCCAAACTCTGTCGAAGGCTGGATGGCATTGCCCTGGCAATCGAACTCGCTGCCTGCCGCGTTGCGGTTTATGGCCTAGCCAAAGTTCTAAGCATGCTGGACGAGCGACTAAACCTGTCCTGGGCAGGGCGAAGGACGGCTTTGGCGAGGCATCAGACGCTGAGCGCAACACTAGACTGGAGCTTCAGTCTTCTTGCCGAACCGGAGCGCTTGGTGTTGAAGCGGCTTAGCGTGTTTTCCGGTGGATTTTCATTCGACGCAGCGGTGGCTGTCACGGCAGATGATAGGATTGACGAAGCCAGCGTGGCGGACTGCATCTGGGAGCTTCGGTCGAAATCCTTGATTGCCAGTTATCGTTATGGAGACACACCGCGATTACGTCTGTTAGACACCACCCATTCCTTTGTCTCCAAGCTACTTGCCGAAAGCGGCGAACAGCAGCGCTTCCGCCATCGTCACGCTCTCTACTTCAACGATATATCCCGACATTGGGCCTCGATGGATTCGTCCGGCTGGCCCAAGATACTAGACGTAGAGGTCGACAATCTCCGAGCCGGTTTGAGCTGGGCGTTCTCCAGGGAAGGCGATCCAAAAGTCGGTGTTGAGCTTGCGGCTGCGTCAGCCAACATTTGGATGGGAATGGGGTTGCTGACCGAATGCCGTGAATGGATGAAAAAAGCAATTGCTCGGCTGGACAGCACAACTGCTGGCAGCCGGAACGAGATGATCATCCAGTCTGCGCTTGCAAGTTGTCTTATGTTCACCGGCGGTATGACGGAAGGGTCGTATGGTACCTGGGCCAAGGCGCGCATTCTGGCCAAGGGAGTGAACGACATCGAGTCCGAGCTGACGTCTCTCCTTGTTCTGTGGGCCCATCAGGTGCGCCTCCCTAACTACGCAGAGGCGATCGAGTTGGCGGATCACTGCGGAGAGGTCGCCGGCGCAACTCGAGAGCGAGGTGCTATCGCAACAGCTAACTATATGCGTGGACTTACGTACCACCACGCGGGCCGGATTTCGGCAGCCGAAGAGCACCTCGAATTGTCACTACACCGCGACGATGAAAGGTCGCGCCAATCACTTCTCGAGCGGTTTGGCTTTGATCGGAAAGTGGATGCTCTGTCCGTCCTTTCAAACCTGGTCTGGTTGCGTGGCTCGCCAGATAAGACATGTCGGCTCAGTCGAATGGCTGTTGCCGAAGCGCGGGAAGTGGATCAACCTGTTCCACTCTGTATTGCGCTGACCTGGGCAAGTTTCAATTCGTACTTGATGAGCCCCGATGATGCGGAAGCCGAGGGGCTGGCTAATGAACTCGTCGAACACTCGGGAAAACACGGCATAGACAGCTACAATGGCTTCGGGCTCAGCATGCAAGCGCTCTACAAAATGCGCCAGGGGCAAGCAGAGGTGGCGCAACCGATGATTTACTCCGGCTTGAAAAAGCTGTCCGCTGCTGGATATGGTGTATTTGACGCGATTTTGCAGGCGGAATTTGCGAGATGCATGGCTGCCACCGGACGCAGTCGAGAGGGTCTCGACATGTTCGATCAGGCGGAGATTGACCTCGAGCAAAGCCAATGGTGCCGTCCCGAGTTGCACCGGATCAGGGGTGAGTTGGCGTTGCTCAACGACGAAGGATCAACGGTATCAAAGCGCTATTTTTTGCGCGCGATCGAACTATCGGCTGAGCAGGCGAGTTTGGCGTGGTCGCTTAGAGCCATCACAAGTCTCGCGATAGCGGAAAAATCGCCCGACAAGACGGCCACGCTACGGACTCTAAAGCTCACATTGGAGAAGTACAGGGAAGGTCTCGACACTTTCGATCTACGGATGGCGAGACAGGTTTTGTACGGTTCTGACGGGCGGGATAACGTCGCTCCTGACCAGTAACCGGTATGGGCCGGTGCAGGTTTCGATTGACACTTGGCCGAAAGGAACTCCCGACGGATGGGAGCCGATCGGCGCGGCCTTCGCGGAGCCAACTATGCCGACGAAAAAAATTGGCTTACCGGCGGTCACCAGAATACGTTTCGGCCCCTTCGAGCTGAACGTGCCCGAGCGCTCTCTGAGGAAGGCGGACGAGGCCATACCCCTCGGTGGAAGAGCGTTTGATATCCTTATGCTCCTCATTGAGCATCCCGGTGAAGTAATCAGTAAGAGCGAACTGCTCAAGAAGGTCTGGCCTGATGTCACGGTTGAGGAAGGCAGCCTTCGCGTGCATCTGTCAGCGCTACGCAAGGCCTTGGGTGGCGGAGGTTTCGGCGATAGATACATCGCCAACGTGCAGGGTCGCGGGTATTCCTTTGTAGCGCCAGTCACGCGCCAGTTCGGCAAGCAGGATGGAGGGCGGGCATTCGCTGGATCAACCAATCTACCGTCTCCCCCCATTCGAATGATCGGGCGCGAAGACGCCGTTGTTGCGATCCGATCTCATCTCCGAACGGAGCGAATGATAACGGTTTTTGGTCCTGGCGGCATCGGTAAGACTACGGTCGCCGTTTCGGCCGGGCATGCGCTGTTTGCGGAATTCTCGGGGGCCGTATTCTTTGTCGATCTATCGCTTGTCCGAGACAAGGAACAGGTCGTCGGCGCGATAGCCTCCGCAATCATGCTCGATCTGCAGTCCATTGACGATGAAGCCGCGCTGTCGGGGTACCTGCGTTCTCGACGGGCGCTTCTCGTTCTGGATAGCTGTGAGCATGTGATCGAGAAAGCGGCGGAAGTCATTGATGGCATCCTTCAAAGGGCTCCGGAAATCCACTTTCTCGCGACGAGCAGAGAAGCCTTGCACGTTGCCGGTGAGCACGTATTTCGGCTGCATCCTCTGAAGTCCCCGCCCGAGCACGACGGGCAGACTGCAGATGGGCTACTCGCCTATTCAGCGGTTCGGCTGTTCGTCGAATGTTTCAACGCCCGCGGTAATGAGTTTCTGCTCAGGGACGCTTTTATTGTCGCTGAGATTTGCCGGAGGCTGGACGGAGCCCCGCTTGCGATCGAGCTTGCCGCGGGCCGGGCGGCCATCTTCGGCGTGGAGGACACGGCGGCGAGGCTGAGTTCTCGACTTGATCTGCTAAAATTCGGCCGCCGAACAGCAAATCCGCGGCACCAGACGATGCGGGCAACTCTGGACTGGAGCTATGACCATCTTTCTGAGATCGAGCGAGTTGTATTGCGTCGCGTGTCGATTTTCACCGGGCATTTTGACTTAGAAGCGGCGGTCGTTGTGGCGGCGGACGAAGGAATAGGGCAGCCAGATGTGGCGGATGCGGTGGGTCGTCTTGTCGAAAAATCTTTGATCAGATGTCAGTCGGAATCGCGCGGGACTTCCTACAGTTTGCTGGATACGACGCGCGCTTACGCGTTAGAGAGACTGGTCGCCAGCGGTGAGCGCGATGCGATTGCGGCACGACATATGAACTTAATGATCGCGTACTTGGAGGCGCGATAGCGTCTATCTCTTTAACTTGTGTATCCAGACGTCTGCCGCAAATTCTCTGCGAGATTGTCTTGGAAATGTCCGGTTCGCTCTGGAGCGGAGCTTTGGCTTCCGCGAAGCGATGGAGTTGCCGGAAGGTTAGTGGCGGCCGCTGCGCAACTGTTTCTGGGTTTGTGCCTGCTTTTGGGATGCAGGAATTAGAACTCGCCCGCGTTTGGGTTACACGCAACCAACCCCAGAAACTTAATCATCTAATCGCCTCATCTACAGCCGATCCTCTGAAGGCTTCGCGACGCCCTATCTCGTCTCGGCAGGGACATTGGTCAAGCGCACGGAACTCGGTTAAAAGGAAATTTAGGTGGAAGCCGCTGATGCGTCCGCAAGATCCGGCCCGAGCTCAAATTTAGCCGAGCGTCCGGGCTCATCAAAAAAATGCTGAACGTTGTGCTGAGTTGAAAACCATGTCTGGCTATGGCGCTAATAAGACGTTGAAATTTGGCCTTTTTGAATTGTCGATTGGGGAAAGAGTTCTGCGGCGTGATGGCGAGGTGCTTTCCCTCGGTGCGCGGGCACTAAATATTTTGATCCATCTTGCCGAACGTCCCGGTGAGATAGTCGCAAAGAAAGAGCTGATTGATCACGTCTGGCCGGATGTCACGGTGGAGGAAGGTAGCCTCCGCGTGCATGTGGCGGCCATTCGGAAGGCGCTCGGGGATCGCCAGTTCGGCAACCGGTATATCGCGAACATTCAAGGACGAGGCTATTCATTCGTCGGCTCGGTCGCTTCCCTCGAAAATGGTGAGGTAGAGCGGCAGCGATACGAGCCGACCCGTCGCAGGGCTCCCAAGAGCTTTGCCTAAAATCGGACGTTGCGCGGTTCTCAGGGAAGTCCAGGATCGGGTTCGAGAGAGTTGGTTCATCACGTTGCTTGGACCTGGCGGCGTTGGCAAGACAACGATCGCTATCGCGGCTGGCCACGCGATGGCTGACGAGTTTGAAGGAGAAATCTATTTTGTCGATCTGGGGAGCCTCACCGACCCACGGCATGTCGCGACTGCTATCGGGACATCTTTAGGGCTTGCGCCAAAATCCAACGACGCGGCTTTGAAATTGGTCGATTCTGCCCGATCGAAAAGATTGCTCATCATACTGGACAACTGCGAGCACGTGATCGAGACAGTCGCTCCGCTCGCTGAGAATCTGTTTCAGGCAACGACGACCGTTCATCTTTTGACAACAAGTCGGGAATTGCTGAGCGTCGAGGGCGAACGATGCTACCGTGTTCTTCCTCTAGAGTTTTCGCAAGACGGCCCAGAGCTAACGGCAGAAGCCGCGCTTCGCTATCCGGCGGTGCGGCTCTTTGTGGAGCGCGTTGCCGCGAGAGCCGGAACGTTCGCTCTTACTGACTTTGAGGCGCCCTTCGCGGCAGACCTATGCCGGAAGCTTGATGGTCTACCGCTGGCAATTGAACTGGCGGCCTGTCGAGCTGCCACGCTAGGTATCAGAGAGACGGCTGGTCGTCTGACATCTCGGGAGGTACTGAAACTAAGAGATCAGTCTGCTGTTTGCAGACATCAGACCCTTAAGACGACATTGGACTGGAGTTACAACCTCCTGTCGGACGTGGAGAGAATTGTCTTCAGACGCGTTGGGGTTTTCGTTGGTCAGTTCGCCTTGGAGGCGGTCGGACACATCGCCGGCGAACAAGGGGTGGGCGACGGGGAAATTTTCGATGCGATAGCCGGTCTCGCCAAAAAATCGTTGATTGCGATTTCGTTCACGGGCGGACAGCCCCAGTATCGATTGCTGAACATTACGCGGCTCTATGTTCTCGAAAAATTAGAGAAACACGCCGAATTTGACCTCATCTCCCTTCGCCATGCAGAGTACATTGCTGAAAGGCTTGAAGCGCAAAAAGACACATTGTCGGCCCTGCCAAAGGCCGAAAGATTCGCGTGCTACTCGGGCCAATTGGGCAACGTTCGTGCGGCGCTGGAATGGAGCTTCGGGCCGCGCGGAGACGACAAGATTGCGGCGAGACTGGCGTCTGTTTCGACTGACCTGTTTATGGGCCTCTCGCTATTGATCGAATGCCAGTCCTGGACGGAACGGGCGCGCTCACCCAATTTGGAATTCGGCATCAAAACTCTCGCCAGCCGGCGAGCATGAGGAGGCGATGGCTCTGGTCGCGAGGGGCACTTAATGTCCAACAGCGCGGGGGGAAGTTCCTGCACGTGCTCACCTCGCTGGCTGAGTTGAAGCCCTGGGACGGATCTCGCGGAAATCCAGCAACGAGCACAAGCAGCCAACAAACGTCTCAGCGCGGCTTTTGATCGAAAGCCATCCGGAATTGTTTCCCCCGCTCACAAAGGTGCGCTGCAAGCCTCAAAAACTTCGAATCCAGCAGCTGCCTTGGTAACACGCGCCGTCTGCGCAGCCGACTTCAAGTCCTCGCATTCCCATACAAGCTCGCGGTCCCGAATCGAGTGCATGTTGCGGCCGGGATGGTCACAGCAGAGTTTGAAAACAATGGGCGAGCTGGTCGGATGCCATATCGAAACCTTGCACAATGCGGGCGCCAAACGTTCTCGCAGCGCCATGGGCAAGCCGGCAATCCGAATGGCGTTTTATTCGGCTCTCGCCATTTTGCACGGTCGCGAAGGAGACGTCTGGAAAATGGTAACGAAGAATTTCCTCTAGTTGAGGCGTCGCATTCTGTGCAGGCGCGAGACTGAGGTGCCCCGCCAAGTCGGTTCGCCGCACACCTTTAGCATGGTCAAGTGTCGCTGCCATCGGCTGACCGAGATTGCTCAAAATCGCGGGAGCTATCGGCTTTGCCCATAGCCAGATACTTTGTGGTTGTCGGAAGCGTACTTGTTGTTCTTCTGTTGATAGTCGACTGGCTTCTACCTAAGTCGCCGCCGATTTTTTCTGATGGGCCGCGAATAGACAGAACGACCATCCGCATCAAATCCGCACGCAAATGGCCGGAAAAGATTGTCTTCGATACCAGTCAGCCGACGTTCTCGCCACCCTCCATTGACGTAGCGTCGGCTCAGGAGTTGGTCGAGCAACTGCCTGATGAAATGAGCGATCAAACGAGAATAGACTTTCCGGCTAACTCCATCGCTAGGCCAAAACCTGACGCACGGCCGGTCGTCGCTTATCGCCCGCAGGGGCGAACCAAGCGTAAGAGGGCCCGGATGTTTCCATCGACACATGTGGCCAGAACTCGAAATCACAACAAGCGATCAACATTGGGTATGGTCGAGGCTTGTTGTCGGTCTGGGTTGCCGGTTAGGTGGGCGATATCAAGGGCAATATCCCGCAAGCGTGTCGTACGTCGGGACTCATGGATGGGTTGGCCCTTCTCGGAGGCAAATTGAAGGTCGAGCCGTATATACGCTTCATCTCAAACTTCGTCGCTTGGCTTACTGAGATCTAAGGACACGCGAAGCTGCGATGGCAGGTCAGTAGCGCGCCGACCCACCTGCTAAGCTAAGTTCGGAGGTGCGGTCGATCTCCGACCAGCGTCGCTAACCTCCCACTTCAGTGCAAAGCCAGCGCAATAACCCAATCTCCAGGGCGTCAATTTTGGACACCGATCTCCGACCTAAGGAGCCAATCTGCAGGTTGAATGAGAGCCCAATCCTGCATGCGCATAATTGTACAATACGAGCAATTATCGGAGAGCTATGCTCAGAGCAACTACGTCGAAATGCTGGGGCAGACTTTAGCGCCGTAAACGGAGGGCGCTGCGCAGGCAAGCAGTCGGCGAAGGAGATGCCGCGTCTCATAGCTTCGGTGCATTAACGATGAAAATTCTCGCTACGCTCCCGGCGAAGGGCCGAGATCTCCGACTTGACCTATTCCGCGGTGTGGCAAATTGGGGAATCTTCTTGGACCATATCCCAAACAATATCGTGAACTGGGTGACAACGCGGAACTACGGCTTCAGCGACGCGGCGGATCTCTTCATCTTCATTTCCGGCTACACCGTCGCCTTTGTCTTTGCGCGGATAATGCTCGAACGCGGGTTTATCATAGGTGCTTCGAGGCTTCTGAAGCGTGTCTGGCAGATCTATGTCGCCCATGTCTTCCTCTTTGTGATCTACCTCGCCGAAATCGGATATCTCGCGCAGAGATACGGTAACTCGAGTTTCACCGATGAATTCAACGTACGGGGCTTCCTTGCAAATCCCGCGCAGTTCCTGTTCGAGGGTCTGATACTTCGTTTCAAGCCGGTGAACATGGATGTGCTGCCACTTTACATCGTGCTGATGGGCATTTTCCCGCCGATACTATGGCTGATGTTGCGCAGACCCAATATGACCCTGGTTGCTTCGGCGTTGCTCTATTTGATGGCCAGGCACTTCGACTGGAACGTTCCGGCCTATCCAATTGGCGTCTGGTATTTCAATCCATTCGCGTGGCAATTTCTGTTCACGTTCGGGGCCTGGTTTGCGCTTGGTGGATCGGCACAGGCGATGCCATTCATTCGATCGCGTACCGCGTTGGTGCTTGGCACCGCCTATCTTCTATTCGCTCTGATGATGACAATGGCGGCCCGGTTTGACGAACTGCGGTCACTGATTCCACCGGAGATCTACGGCGCCTTCAATCCGAATGACAAAACCAACCTCGCGCCTTATCGCTTGCTACACTTTATTGTATTCGCTTTCTTTGTCGTTCGTCTGCTGCCTCGCGATTGGCCTGGGCTAGAATGGCGGATCTTTCGGCCTGCAATCAAATGCGGTCAGCAATCGCTCGAAGTCTTTTGCACCGGGATATTCCTATCCTTTGCCGCACATTTTGTGTTGGTCGAGATTTCCGGCGCTATCTGGATGCAGATCGTAGTCAGCATTGTCGGTATCTTGATGATGACCGCGCTGGCGTATTACCGGTCTTGGTCGAAGAACGCTGACAAAGCACCGGCGAAGTTTAAGCCGATCGTCGCAGCGGTAGGTTGAGAGGCACCTGAGTGGCAGCCTTGGGCAAGACCAGATTCGGGCAGTTTCACGCTAGGCACATCATCCAATGGAGTTGGCGGGAGCAGAAATTCGCTAACCGCGCGCAGTTCAATCTTCGATCGTATTTATGTCGTCACTATACCAGAGGGGTGACTTCCGCATCGGATTCGTTCGTCGATTGAGCGATGATATGGTCGCTGCGCCATTCCAGAGGCGGCCGCTGCACTATCGGGTGGCCGATCCGCTGCATCCAGGGCCTTCGCCAATCAAACATCGCTGACATCGTCGACCGCTGTTGCTGCTTATGTTGGCTGGCTCGTGTCTGGCTTGGTCGCGCATCTGAGAACATCGTGGGAGGCTTTATGTACGAGTTCATGTCCGATCAGATTGTCGGGATCAGCGGTCTGATTAACTTATCGAACATCGTGTTTCTTGTGGCGTTCTCAGTGCGAGACGTCCTCAAGCTGCGCATTTTGGCGATCGTCGGTGAGGTGCTGACCTTGCCGTATTACTATTTCCAGAACGAAAAGCTATGGCCGCCGATTGTGTGGGGGGTGGCGTTCATGATCGTCAACGCGATCCGCATCGTGGCGATAGCTTTGGAGCGGCGGCCGGTTGTTCTCGGCGATAAGGAAGAACAACTCTACCGTGCCGCATTTAGCTCCATCGACAAGCGAGAATTCTTGCGGCTCGCGAGCCTTGCCCGGTGGGTCGACTGTTCGCCCGGGGAGGTTATTCTCGAAAAAGGCCAGCACATATCCGAGGCAATCGTCGTCATAGCTGGGGATTTCGAAGCGATTCTCAGCAACAGCACCAGAATGGCGCTTCGACCCGGTCAGCTCATTGGGGACGTGAGCGCCTACAGCGGTTTGGCCAGTCCGGTGGACGTGGTAGCTCGCAGTCCAGGGACCCTTGCAAGGTGGGATCTGCAGCACGTGAGAGAGTTTACAGCAAGTAGACCAGAACTCCGCGCCAACCTTCTGCGGATTGTGAGCATGGACATTGCCGCCAAATTGCGCGATCTCACTACCCTTGCGTAGCGAACTTGCCTTCTTTGTATATCGAGCACTTTCGAAATGCATAGGCCGATGCGACCGACCGTGATCGGCTCGTAGCAATTTCGTAGCAACAGGTCTCTGTCCCCAGCTCAAATGCATCCTTGTTCAAACGGACTCGCGCGCTAGTATGGGCGTTGCGCCCGACCGAGGCGCTCTGGAGGACGGTCTTACCCAGCTTGCGAGCCTTATATCCCAACCCTCGCTCGCCGCGAGGGCTGTCGTGTAATTTCTGGAGGATCAATCGCGATGCTCAAGATCATCAAAGCGGCTGTCGTCTAGGCCGCGCCGATCCTGTTCGATACGCCAGAGGCGGCGATGCGTCTCAGCGAGATTGCCCGCAACAATGGCTGCATCTCGTGACCGGCAGGATCGAGCAAAACGTGACGGGCTAGGCGCAAGGGTCTGCGGAGGATATGCGCCGCTTACTTTCCGGCTGTCAGAGGTCTCGTCTGAAAATGGCCCTAAAAGCTGTGCAGAGCCAGATCGACACACCCACTTCCGTCGGCCTGGCGGCAGGCATCTCGCATTGGTTTCAGCATCCATGATCGTTCGCCCGCGACCAAGTCTTCTCAAGCTTTTTTTCATTCTGCGCGGTTCCGTCGTCCAGAAGGTCTGGCCTCAAATCGTCGTAGTCTTTCTGTTGTCGTTTCTCGTTGTGTGGGCGCATGACGTGGCGCCCGCTGTAGTGCCAGTGTTCAATGGCGCGCCGTTCACATTGCTCGGACTAGCACTCTCCATCTTCCTCGGATTTCGAAATAATGCCTGCTACGACCGCTGGTGGGAGGCGCGCCGCGTTTGGGGCGAGCTTGTTTCCGCATCAAGAACCTTCGCGCGCCAGACCCTGGTTCTCGAAACCAGCGAGGACGGCAAAGCCGACCGCCGACGCCTGCTCTCACTAACGATCGCTTTCGCTCAAACGTTAGTGCCGCATCTTCGGCAGGATGGAGGGAAGGTCACGACAGCTGCTCTTCCTACGACCAGCAATATCGCGCCCCTCGGAGAAAGCCGGAACGCTCCTGCATCCTTGTTGATCGCGATGTCAGCTGAACTTGCGCGTTTGCGCGCCGTCGAGCATATCAGCGACATCGTCTTCCAGACGTTGGATAAAACAGTCACCCGGATGGAAGGTGTCCTGGCGGCCTGTGAGCGCATTCGAAACACACCGGTCCCCTTCGGATACACACTGCTTTTGCATCGTACCGCTTATCTTTTTTGCTTCTTGCTGCCGTTCGGCGTCGCCGATGTCCTGAACTGGGCAACGCCATTTGCCACAGCGCTGATCGCTTACACATTTTTTGGTCTGGACGCGCTTGGGGACGAACTTGAGGAACCGTTTGGCTCCCACCCCAACGATCTTCCGATTGCCGCCTTGGCAAACACGATCGAAATTAACTTGCGCGAATCAATGGGAGAAACCGGGTTGCCGCCTCTGCCGCAGCCAGTGGACTTCTTGCTGCACTAAAGGAACCGTTGTCCGCTGCCCAATTCCCTTGGCCGCGGATCATCTGCTCATTCGAATGGCCGCAACTGCTGTATCGAAAGCTTTCACGAGAACGACGTTTTTTGTGATTGCGGCGGCTTTGCACTGATATGTACGGCGACCACTTCGTCAGCGCTGTATGCTTGCCGATCGCTATCAGTTTTGACTGGCTCGTCATAACCATATCGGCTGCTATAGAAGACGAGTGCCATCAATCCGCAGCCGGCAATGAGGGAGAATGCAACTCCCAGCGCCATCGCGACATACCCTGAGACGGGTACGTCAGTTCCTGCAGCGGAATTCCAGCCGGCGTAGGCAATAATGCAGGCAAAAGCCAACAAGGCCAAAAGGGTGAAGACGACAACCAACCCCGAAGCTTAACTGCGTGGACGTGCTCGTGTTGTGTGTAGTCATTGTGAAGATCCTTGCTGCTCGGTGTTCATGTCAAATGCAGGGCTATGCCGACCTTGCATCGGTGGGATCGGTCGTGCCTGTCTTTTGCTGAAGGACGACGACTTTATTGTCTGGATGTGATGACCCATCGGGCTCCTTGGAGTCGGCCCCGAAGGAAGCCATCCGCGAATTGCAAGCCAAACCGAACCTATTCCAATGGCGCCGACGACGATGTTGGCTATAACGAACACGATAGGCGCCAGCAGAAGGGCAGGTCCGGTATCTCCGCGCTCGATGAGCCGAAGTGGAGCGAGTGCCAGAGCAGTGGCACCGAACGTAAATGCCCAATAGGACAGGACGAATGGCTGCTTTCGAATCCATGGAATAAGCCTGATAAGAACTGCGGCTTAAAGCATTCCGTATCCCAGCATGGCGTGCACGACGATATCGGCAGGTCCCTGGGTGACGCTGAGGTAGGCAATCGCTCCGACCGGTGCAGGTGCCAATTGAATGCCAAGGGTTGGCCTAAGGGCCGGAGGCAGACTTTTTTCGATCAGCAATCGATGAAGCAGGACAGACTCGATCGCCAGCCACGAGAACAAGCCGGCACCGAACGCGTATTGTCCCCAATCCGGATAACCCAATGCGCCGGCGGTGGCGGCTACGACAAAGCTGCCGGCCACGGTTGGGAGGTACATCACAGCCGTCGTCGCCGTATGGTCTCTCTCGCCAAGCCACAGACCCCCCGTACGCCAGATGGCGAACAGGAGCGTAAACGTAACGCCGGCCGCGAAGAGTATCTCGGCTGTCAGCCGCGAATATGGAAGAGCTCCACTCGCTACAAGCATGGTGGCAACACCAATCAGTCCGACAAAACAGCACTGAACAGGATGAGCGACTTCGCCGAGTGCCTCATCGCGCGCCAAAAACCACTTCAGAACATACAGAAGGAGAAGCGTCGCCCAAAAAACCGCTGCAAGCAGCATGAGGGATTCCCCGACGATTGAAGGGAGTCCCCAGACGCGATGAGCGGCACGCCATACCGCACCAAGCCCAGCCAGCCCGAGGACCATTCCGAAAAATGAGGCTGGTATTCTTGGAATGCTGGACCGAAAGCTCATTTGATCATCTCCATAAAATTAGCCTGATCGTTTGTGTCAGGCAGAAATTCGATCATCGGCCGCCTAATCCGAGCGTAGTGATGAAATTGGATCGCTGGCCGGAAAGGAGTCTCCGCAATGCTTCGTCCAGGTCGTCGTCCAAACTACTGAAGAGCACCTGGGACGTTTGGCTGACGGTTACTGACCTACTGCTTGCGCTCTCGACGATGTTTCTCTCCGCAAACGTCGTCTTCAAACCAAATTGTCTATCGATCATCGTTTTTCTCCTTCAGATGGATGTTGACGTTTGGAATCCGGTTCAGCCTTCGCCGAGCGTCGCGCGAAGCATCCAAGTGTTCTTCTCGTGAGCGGCTGTACGGGCGTTAAGCAAGTCGAGCGTGGCTTCGTCGGCTGCATTTTCAGCAACTGAGAAAGCGTCGCGAATGGTCGCCAGTATTGTGTCGTTGTCTCGGATCAAGTCGCTGATCATGGCATTGCTGTTCTGGCTTGGATCTCCATCCTTGATTGCGGTCAGGTTGGCGAAGGTGGAATAACCTTGTGGTGCAAGTTCACCCAAGGCGCGAATTCGCTCAGCAATCTCGTCAAGAGCAGCCCACTGCTCCTGGTATTGTTTCTCGAACAGCGAGTGAAGAGACTGGAAAGTCGGGCCCCGAACATTCCAGTGGTAACCGTGGGTCATGAGATAATGCGCATAGGCGTCAGCCATGACTTTCGAAAGTGCACCTGCCACGTTTGAACGACTTTCGGTCCGAAAGCCTGCCATTGATTTCGATTTTCATTTTTATCTCCATTCCGTTGCCGTCCACACCTTCGGATTTTTAATCTCTGGTATCGCGGATCGTGCTTTTAGAATGAGCGAGCAGGCCGGCCATCGCAATCAACGCGACACGCACAAATCTGCCATTCAGCCGTAGGTTTCGGCCTCGAGGCGATTGCTCTTTCGGATTGGCAGAAATCCTTGGATCGTTGGCCGGATTCAATGCATAACTCACGTAAGTTGCATCGGCCCCGCGAATGAAAGTTCTTCGTGATGAAGACTGTTGCTCTTGCAATATTTCCAGGCGTCCAATGCCTAGACGTCGCCGGTCCCCTCGATGTGTTTGCGGAAGCAAACGGATTTGTCGGCCGCGAGAAGGGGTATGCCATCACGTTGGTTGGCCCCCAACGCACTTCGTTCAGGGCGTCCAATGGATTGCTCGTGACCCCAGACATCACATTCGACGAAACCGATAGGTCTTATGATCTCGTACTCGTTGCCGGTGGACCTGGACTTCCAACAGCCGAAGTAGATCAGCCCCTGACGGAGTGGCTCGCGAAAATGGCGACGCGCTGTCCGCAGTACGGATCGATCTGTACCGGGGCATTCGCACTTGGCCATGCGGGCTTAATCGATAACAAAACCGTGACGACGCATTGGCAAAATGCGCCACTCCTCGCCAAGCGGTTTCCTGAAGCTCGTGTCGAGTTTGACCGCATCTATATGCGCGACGGTGCACTGGTCACCTCAGCTGGTGTAACGGCTGGAATTGATTTGGCGCTGTCACTTGTTCATGAAGACTATGGCGCGGAGGTTTCGCTTTCTGTTGCCAAGCGCCTTGTGGTAGTGGCTCAACGACAAGGCGGGCAATCTCAGTTCAGTCCGTATCTCGTCGCAACCGAGCCTGAGTCACCTATTGCGCGAGTGCATGCTCATGTCATGTCGCACCTGCAGGATTCAAACGATGTGGATGCCCTGGCATCGGTTGCTGGCATGAGCGTTCGTTCCTTTGCACGGATATTCAAACAAGAGACGAAGATTACGCCTGCTGAATTCGTCGAGCGCGCCCGGATCGATGCTGCTCGCAATCGCCTTGAAGGCGGTGATCTTACTTTGAAAGTTGTGGCCCACGAATGCGGATTTAGCAGCGCCGAACACATGCGCCTTGCATTCGCCCGGCAGCTGGGAGTCACGCCAAGTCAATATCGTTCAAGCTTTCAGCCAGTGAAGATGACTTGACCGCGCGACACGCGGTGTTTGCCCGCCCTTCGTTGCGGCAACCGAAACGGCTGTGACGCAGCAGAGGCAAAAATTCCGCCGGGACAGAAGTTTTCGATGCGGTAAAGTCATAGGAACCTCTCGGGGTTGAGAAGTGTTTCACTCCGCCGGGGATATCCCCGGTCGGACCGGCTGTGATCGCACTCAAAGTTTCGCGATAATGCATCATAAAGTGTCTGAGACCAGACCAGTTCTGTCGATTGATCCGCCCGGTCATGCGATTGAGCCGCGTGGTCATTTATTGAATTGCGGTGGCAAGTAAAAAGGAACCGCAGGTCAGGCCCGTTATCCGACGTCACGTAGATAACCAGTTCGACGCGCGCAGGGTGCTTTTACCAATTCACCAGGAGGAAAGTGGGCTATGCGCCGTATAACGCAGGAAGCGTCCACGTCCCGATGTATCCCCCCGCAGCGCCGGACAGCCCGTGCAACAGTGGTTGGCCGATGGGCAATTGGGTTGCTCGCAGCGGCGCTTGTCACCGGAAATTTAGCGGTCAGCAAAGCATCATCTGAGGTCCCCATGAAACTACAGAGCAAGTACGCTTTCCCCGATACGCTTAATCGCTTGAAGACGGTCCTCGAAAGTCATGGCTTTACGATTTTCGCTGCGATCGACCATCAAGCCGCAGCTCGATCGGTTGGGCTTGAGATGCCTCCTACCACCGTACTCATCTACGGGAATCCAAAAGGAGGCACGCCGCTTATGATAGCTGCACCAGACTTTGCCCTCGAACTGCCGCTACGAGTATTGGTTCGAGAAGGTGAGGCGGGAAAAACATATGTGACGCTGAATCCGGTCAGTGCTTTGGATGGAAAACACGGTCTTCCTCCGGGTATGGCGTTAAAACTCGCTCCTGCGGAAGCATTGATTGCAGGTGAGATATCGGATTCAGCGCAACCGAAATAGCAGGGGCGCTGTAACTGCGTCGTTGCTGAGATGAAGGACGGTCAAAATGTTCGGAAGCGATGAAGTTTCGGACAAAAGTGTCAGCGAAGATCGGATTTCTCGTCGAGGATTCTCTGACCGCTTCTGCCAGTGTAGCGGCTGTTGCGGTGGTTGATCCTGCGTCTGCAGAGTCGCTGGCGGACGTACCACCGCGAGAGGTGGGAGATGTGCTGACGGGCTATAGCGAACGCTCTCAATACGTTCACATTAGCCGAATTCCGGAGGCAGGGCCCGGCTTACGAAATGTAGATCCAAGCGACGCAATCAACTCGAAGGCGCCGTTAGATAAGTTCGTTGGAGCCATCACTCCGTCGGATTTACACTATGAGCGCAGCCATTCCGGCGTGCCCAAGTTGGATCCGTCCAAACATCGGCTTCTCATCCATGGCATGACGAACAAACCACTCGTCTTAACTGTAGATGATCTAAAGGCGATGCCCTCGACGTCAAGATTTGGCTTTCTTGAATGCACGGGAAATGGGTGGGAAAACTGGAAGAAAGCGGAAGAGAATGTCACGGTGCAGAACACCCATGGGTTGGTCAGCACCCATGAATGGACCGGAGTTAAGCTTTCTTTTGTGATCGATTTGGTCGGTGTCGATCGAAAGTCCACTTGGATGCTAGCGGAGGGGGGAGATGCGGCCGCCGTCGCGCGCAGTATTCCGCTCACGGACGAGATTATGAACGAGGCCATCGTCGCTTACGGACAGAATGGCGAAGCGCTCAGACCGGCTCATGGCTTTCCTATTCGGCTGGTCATACCGGGTTATGAGGGAAATCTCAGTATCAAGTGGCTTCGCCGCCTGAAGTTCGGAGATCAGCCTTTTATGACGCGATGGGAGACCGCGCGATATACCCAGCTCCTCGCCAACGGAAAGGCGCGGCAATTTCAGCTGCGACAGGAGGTTAACTCAGTAATTACGTCTCCCTCGGGGATGATGGAAATAAAACCGGGTTACAACCGCATTACCGGATTGGCTTGGAGTGGCTATGGCAAGATTGACGGGGTTGAAATTAGCACTGACGACGGAAGGACCTGGAAAAGGGCACAACTGAACCATCCCGTTTTACCGAAAGCTCAAGCCCGTTTTCAGATGGATTGGAATTGGGACGGGAAGCCGACCAAAATCGTCAGCAGGTCGGTCGACGAGAAGGGTAACATTCAGCCTGATCGAAAGACCTTCATCGAGCAAATGGGAACAAATGCGCTCTTTCATTACAATGCTCAGCAAACGTGGAGCATTGATAGTGCAGGGAGGGTTCGCAATGCTCTCGCTTAAAAAGATCGTTCTGGGCGCCGCCATCGCTGGAACATTCGTCTCATCAACACTCGCTTACGATTTCGGGCGGATACCGTCAGCTGATGAGATCAAGCTGTGGGACATTGATGTTCGTCCAGACGGGAAGGGGTTGCCTGAGGGGCACGGTACCGTTGCGCAGGGCAAAATTGTTTTTGAGGCAAATTGTGAAGCATGCCATGGCCCCAAAGGCCAAGGTGGCATCAAAGATCGTCTTGTCGGCGGACAGGGAAGTCTTGCAACGGAGCATCCCATCAAAACGGTTGGGAGCTATTGGCCATACGCCACAACGTTGTTCGATTATATTCGTCGAGCAATGCCTTATCAGGCTCCAGGCTCACTATCCAATGACGAAACTTACGCTGTTGCGGCTTATATTCTGAGTCTGAACGGAGTTCTGCCGGACAATGCGACATTGGACCGAGACACTCTCCCGCAGATAAAGATGCCCAATCGCAGCGGCTTTATACCTGAGCCTGAGTTTCGAATTATAAAGAACTCTCGATAGGGAGGTCTTATGAAGACCTCTAACTTTCGCTGAAGTACATGGTATCTGGTCGCTGCCATCTTGCTCACGAGCAATTTGGGCGATCGATCCGTTAGACCACACCCAAAATCGTCAGGTCATATAAGGATTTTTTTATTGAGCGCTGTAGACGGCGCGGAAGAGTTCGTCAAAGATCCAATGAGGATGAGAGAGATGGGAATTGGATTTGAATGACGAACAATTATGAGCAGTTGATCGCGGCACGGTTCGGCGACGATAGGTCGACTGCGGAAGGCGTGGAGGACAACGCATTTATTCGCCGCATCTTATCGAGAAAAACGATAAGGCAGTATAGCGACAGACAGCCAGACGAGAGCTTGCTTGACCTGTTAGTGGCGGCAGCTCTGAGCGCTTCAACAAAGTCTGATTTTCAGCAAGCTTCGATTGTGCGCGTGACTGAGCGCGAGAAGCGGCAAAGGATCGGTGAACTCTTTCCGGCAATGCCATGGATATCCCTTTCGCCAGTTTTCTTTGTTTTCGTTGGTGATGCAAGGCGCCTGCAAAAGATCGGTGAACTGCGCGGTAAACAAGTACGAAATGGTACGCTGGAGGGCTTCTTCAACGCGACAGTAGACGCTGCGCTGGCTATGCAGACAATGATTCTAAGTGCGGAAGCCGCTGGACTTGGTGTTTGCCCCATCAGTGTCATTCGTAATGAAGCCGAAAAGGTAGGTGAGTTGCTGGAGCTGCCAGACCTCGTCTTCCCCGTTGCCGGGCTTTGCCTCGGCTATCCTGTTCGTGATGGTCACATCAGTTTGCGTTTGCCGCGCCAGGTGACAATGCATCAAGATCATTACGTTGATGCGCTCCCGAGTGCTATCGACGATTACGACCGTCGCAGACATGCGCTTCACGCAATCCCGGCCAGCCAGCATCGTGATGCTTCCCAATATGGTGAAGTGTCGTTCTACGGATGGTCTGAAGACAAAGCGCGCCAAGCGGCCAAGGCTGAAGGTGTTACTTTTTCCGCCTATTTGAGATCACACGGTTTCGAGTTTGATTGACGAGATCGTGTTTCCAGGAACGGTGGCGCAGCGAGAGCTTTCGTAGTGGTCAATGCTGTCCAATAGTTGTTGGGGCTCGTGACCAACTTTCGTAAGCGGAGCATCCAAGACTGGAACTTCGCAGGGATCGATTGTGGCTCACTGCGCATCCAGCAGATTTGATCTACCGAGTTCCCTCAATTGCGACTGTGGGCTTTTCGCATTTGGTGATCGGTCCGACAGCGCGCTCTGATCAAGTGCGGACGAACCATTTGAACGATCGCAGGAAGTTGCTCAACGGCAACGATCACGGTCATTTGTTGAATCGGAGATCAATTGAGGTTCCGTACGCACAAGTTCTCAGCAAATGCCCGTTAATCAATCTCTCATTTGCCCAAGTCGTGCGTTGCAATCATCTGCCTACGAAGTGTTCAATCGATATATGCTGATTGCAGATGCTGATTCGCGACGGACGTGGGGCGTTCCAGTGATGAGTCGAAGGCGTCGCCTCTCAGCGGACTATTGATCGGGCAAGGAGAGGGATCATGTACAACGATTCTCTGTTCAATGCGTTTGCGCGCTCGTTTGAAGCTCGAAGCGAAACAGATATGTCGATGGCGGAATATCTGGAGTCGTGTCGAGACGACCCCATGAGATACGCCAATGCGGCGGAACGAATGCTGGCAGCTATCGGCGAGCCTCAAATGATCGACACGGCCAAGGACCTCCGCCTTGGCCGTATTTTTTTGAACAGAACCGTACGGACATATCCTGCGTTCGCAGGGTTCCACGGCATGGAAGAGACAATCGAACGCATCGTCGCCTTCTTCAGGCACGCAGCTCAGGGTCTGGAAGAGCGCAAACAGATTCTTTATTTGCTGGGCCCGGTCGGTGGAGGCAAATCTTCACTCGCTGAGCGGCTCAAGTTACTGATGGAAGCTCATCCGATCTACGTGCTGAAGGCCGGCGACGAACTAAGCCCGGTTTTCGAAAGTCCTCTCAGTCTGTTCGATCCGGATACTTTGGGATCGATGATCGAGGAGCGTTACGGAATTCCTCGCCGTCGCCTGACCGGCCTGATGAGTCCATGGTGCTATAAGCGGCTTGAAGCCTTCGGGGGAGATATCTCGCGTTTCCGCGTTGCGCGAATCCAGCCATCGCGGTTGCGGCAGATCGCCATCGCCAAGACCGAACCCGGGGACGAGAACAATCAGGATATCTCGTCGCTTGTCGGCAAGGTGGATATCCGCAAGCTCGAAACATTCGCCCAGAATGATCCCGACGCTTACAGTTATTCCGGTGGTCTCAATCGTGCCAACCAGGGTGTGCTTGAATTCGTCGAGATGTTCAAAGCGCCGATCAAGATGCTGCATCCGCTGCTGACAGCGACGCAGGAGGGCAATTACATCGGTACCGAGAATATCGGTGCGATCCCGTTCACAGGCGTCATCCTTGCACACTCCAACGAATCCGAGTGGCAGAGCTTCAAGACGAACAAGAACAACGAGGCCTTCATCGATCGCATCTGCGTGATCAAGGTTCCCTACTGCCTGCGCGTGACGGAAGAGCAAAAGATCTACGAGAAGCTCATTCAAAGTTCTGAATTGGCGCAGGCACCGTGCGCCCCCGCAACGCTCGAGACCTTGGCGCGCTTCTCTGTGGCTTCACGGTTGCGCAGGCACGAAAACTCAACTCTGTTCGCCAAGATGAGGGTTTATGACGGCGAAAGCCTGAAGGAGTCCGATCCGAAAGCGCGCAGCGTTCAAGAGTATAAAGACGCTGCCGGCGTTGACGAAGGCATGGATGGCGTCTCGACGCGCTTTGCTTTCAAGATTCTTGCGGCGACGTTCAATCACGACACAGCGGAAGTCGGTGCTGATCCGGTGCATCTGATGTACACGCTCGAACAAGCAATCCGCCGTGAGCAATTGCCTGAAGAAACCGAAAAGCGTTACCTTGAGTTCATCAAGGCCGAGCTCGTTGCGCGCTACGCGGAATTTATCGGGCACGAGATCCAGAAGGCCTATCTGGAGTCATACTCGGACTATGGGCAAAATCTGTTCGACCGCTACGTCGATTACGCAGATGCCTGGATCGAGGATCAGGACTTCAAGGATCCCGACACGGGGCAACTCCTCGACCGGGAGCTTCTCAATCAGGAGCTGACCAAGATCGAGAAGCCGGCTGGAATCGCTAACCCCAAGGACTTCCGCAATGAGATCGTCAAGTTCTCACTGCGGTCCCGCGCGCAAAACGGCGGCAAGAATCCAAGCTGGACCAGTTACGAGAAAATCCGCGAGGTGATCGAAAAGCGCATCTTCTCGCAGGTGGAGGATTTGCTGCCTGTGATTTCCTTCGGTTCAAAAAAGGACGGCGAAACCGAGAAGAAGCACGGTGAGTTCGTCAGCCGAATGGTGGAGCGCGGTTACACCGAACGCCAGGTTCGGCGTTTGGTCGAATGGTACATGCGGGTGAAGCAGGCCGGCTGAACCGCATGCGAGGACGGCCATGAATATCATCGATCGTCGTTTGAACCCGGGTAGCAAGAGTCTCGAGAATCGCCAGAGGTTTCTGCGTCGCGCGAAGACATTGGTTCGTGATGCCGTTAAAAAGTCCTCGGAGGCACGCGATATCAAGGACGTTCTCGAAGGAGGCGAGGTCAGCATTCCGCTCGACGGTATGCATGAGCCTCGTCTTCGACGGGAGGGCGGCATCCGCGATATGGTGCTCCCCGGCAACAAGAAGTTCGTGGAGGGTGATATATTGCCCCGCTCGGGGCAGAGCGGTGGCATACCTCGCGATCCGGGAGAAGGTGACGGCGAGGATGCTTTCCGCTTTGTTTTGAGCCGTGAGGAGTTCGTCGATATTTTTCTCGACGATCTTGAACTTCCGGATCTTGCGAAGCGAAAGTTGGCTGAAGCGGAGCACGACGGACTCCGTCGCGCCGGGTATTCGGTCTCGGGATCGCCCACCAACATTTCGATCGGCCGCACGATGAAGCTGGCCATGGCGCGCAGGGTTGCACTTCGTAGACCACGACCGGAGACCATCGCGCAGCTCGAAGCGGAACTGATCGACTGTGACGAGGAACGCCGCACCGAGATCGCCGCGGAACTTGTCTCGCTTAAAGCCAGGATTCAAAGAATTTCCTTTATCGATCCCATCGATATCCGCTATCGCCGCTTTGAGAACGCGCCAAAGCCTGTGGCGCAGGCCGTTATGTTTTGTCTGATGGACGTCTCCGGCTCAATGTCGGAGCATATGAAAGACCTCGCAAAGCGCTTTTATATGCTGCTTTACGTCTTTTTGACGCGGCGCTATCGCCACGTTGAAATCGTCTTCATCCGTCACACCGATCGAGCGGAAGAGGTGGACGAAGACACCTTCTTTCATGGGCCAGCGTCCGGCGGAACGATGGTTTCCAGCGCTCTTGAAGCGATGCGCGAGATCGTGACCTCGAGATATCGACCCGAGGATTGGAATATTTACGCGGCTCAGGCTTCGGACGGCGACAACTCGTATTCCGACGGCGAAATCACTGCGGGGCTGTTGAAGAATTGCATTCTGCCTGTCACGCAGTTCTTCGCTTATCTCGAAGTCGGCGAAGCCAGCGGAAACCCGTTTGACGCCTCGGATTCCTCGCTTTGGACGCTTTATCAGCGATTGCGCGCTGAAGGTGCGCCGCTGTCCATTCGCAAGGTCAGCAGCCGGGGTGAAATTTTCCCCGTGTTCCACGAGCTTTTCCAGCGTCGCAACAAGCAGGAGAAGGTTGCGCCATGAATGATGCTTCCACCGGACGCTTGTATCAGGGTGCGGACTGGGACTTCCAAACGCTTCAACGAATTCATGATGCCTGTGCAGAGATCGCCAAGTCCGAACTAGGTCTCGACACTTACCCAAATCAGATTGAGGTCATTACCGCCGAACAGATGCTGGATGCATATTCTTCGGTCGGAATGCCTCTGTTCTACAAGCACTGGTCCTTCGGCAAGCAATTCGCCCATCAGGAGACCTTCTATCGCAAGGGCCTCATGGGGCTGGCGTATGAAATTGTCATCAACAGCTCGCCGTGCATTTCCTATCTCATGGAAGAAAATACGGCGACGATGCAGACTCTCGTCATCGCCCATGCCGCGTTCGGGCACAATCACTTCTTCAAGAACAATTACCTGTTCAAACAGTGGACCGACGCGGACGGCATCCTCGACTACCTCGACTTTGCTAAGCGATATATCTCGCAATGCGAGGAGCGTTTCGGTCATGCTGCGGTCGAGCGGACGCTCGATGCCGCGCATGCGCTGATGTCCCACGGAGTCTACCGCTATCCAGGTAAGAAAAAACTGAACCTGCGCGATGAGGAAAAGCGTGCCAAGGAACGTCGCTCTCACGAAGAAAGTGCTTTCAACGATTTGTGGCGCACGGTTCCGACCGGGCCGCTGAAAAGTGTTTCCGAACTCAGCGTGGAACGGCGGATTGCCATGCTCGGGCTACCGCAGGAAAACATTCTTTATTTTCTGGAGAAATCCGCGCCGCGTTTGCAACCCTGGCAGCGGGAGTTGCTGCGCATCGTGCGCCATATCGCACAATACTTCTATCCGCAAGGACAGACAAAGGTCATGAACGAGGGCACGGCTACGTATGTGCACTACCGCATCATGACGCGCCTTTTGGAAAAAGGACTTATCTCGGACGGAAATTTCCTCGAATTTCTCCAGTCGCACACCAACGTTGTATTCCAGCCGGATTTTGACGATCCACGCTTCTCAGGCTTCAATCCGTATGCGCTGGGATTCGCCATGATGCAGGATATCGAAAAAATCGTTTCCGATCCCGACGATGAGGATCACGAGTGGTTTCCTGATATCGCCGGAAGTGGGGATGTCATGGGAGTGCTGCGGGATATCTGGGCGAACTATCGGGATGAGAGCTTTGTCAGCCAGTTTCTCAGTCCGCGACTGATGCGGCATATGAAAATGTTCCATCTGCACGACGATCCGGCAGAAACTGCCGGCATACGGGTCGGGGCCATCCATAATGAACAAGGCTATCGCCGTATCCGCCGGGAGTTGTCACGGCAATATGATGTCGGCTTCGTCGATGCGAACATCGAGGTCATCGATGTCGATCTTGCCGGCGACCGGCGCCTTCTGCTTCGTCACACCGTGGTGAACGGAGCGCTCTTGAATGAGGTCGATACCAAGCGCGTGCTCCAGCATCTGGCCAATCTCTGGAGCTACGATGTCTCTCTGAGCGAGGTCGATTCTTCTGGTACAGTGCTTAAAGAGCATGCGGCCAGCCCCCATGTGGTGGCTGCGGCAGCTTAAGCAATTACGTGCCGAACGCGTATCGGGAAATCTGTTCGATGTCGCGAGGAATCGATCCATGATTTCTGATCATGATAACGGGCGGATCGCGTTGCTCGGAGCTCCCGTCGACGTCGGCGCATCACGGCGCGGAACATTGATGGGACCAGCGGCTTTACGCACAGCGGGCCTCGTTGGCCTACTCGAGGGTCTTGGATACCGCGTCGAAGACCACGGCGATATCGCAGTACGCGATTTGAAGCCGACGAACGATACTCCGCCCCCAAATGCCAAGCACTACACGGAGATTCAGGCCTGGAGCAGGGTGTTAAGCGCACGCGCCTTCGAGCTTACCCGTTCCGGGGCGATCCCGATGTTTCTTGGCGGCGACCACAGCCTGTCAATGGGATCAATCAACGGTGTCGCACGGTACTGGCATGAGCGCGGCCGAGAGTTGTTCGTGCTGTGGCTGGACGCACATGCCGATTACAACACGCCGTACACGACACTGACAGCAAACATGCATGGCATGTCAGCGGCCTTTCTTTGCGGCGAGCCTGGTCTCGACCAGCTTTTAGGTGATGAGCCGCGGGCATCGATCAGACCCGATCAGCTCGATCTGTTTGGCGTCCGCTCGATCGATAAACTGGAAGGTGAGTTGATCCGGGATCGCGGTATCTCGATCGTCGATATGCGCCACATCGACGAATTCGGCGTCGCCGTTTTGATCCGGCGGGTTATCAACAGGGTGAAAGAACGGAACGGGGTGCTGCACGTGAGCTTCGACGTGGATTTCCTCGATCCCAGCATCGCCCCCGGTGTGGGGACTACCGTGCCGGGTGGCGCAAGTTACCGGGAAGCGCACCTCGCGATGGAGCTTATGCACGATTCAGGTTTGGTGCGGTCGGTGGATATCGTCGAACTGAACCCTTTTCTCGACGAGCGTGGACGCACGGCCCGCGTCGCGGTTGAACTCGTCGGCAGCTTATTCGGTCAGCGGATTGCTGACCGGGCAACCCCTACCAATGCGATTATGTTTTCTTCGCGGTAGGGCGATCACGTCCGACAAAGTCTAACCGTCAGAAAGCAATTCTAGATCTTAGGCCGGACCGGCCTCATCGAACGTGATGTCGGGGGACGCTTCCATCGCGAAAGGCTTTTGGTTGCCGGCTTCCGGAAACGAACCGGTGATGCCTTGAATCCTGGCAGTGATCCAAGACTTTCTGCCAACAGAAAGATGAGATCGAGTTTAGGCCGAAACCGATGGCCGAATGGCAGATTTCCGCGCGTCGAGTTGATTGCTGTAGTCCGATCGGTTGCTCATGCTGCAGATCGAAGGTCACCGGAAGACGGGTGACAGTTGACCCGACGAAATCGCGGCGTCTTCCAAGCGACGCAACGGAGATGAAAATGAGTCGGTTGTGAAGTGAGAGCAGTTCAATCTCTTGTCATTCAGCGGGCTTAGTAAGTGATATCTCCGACCAGAATTTCGGTTGCTCCTCTCTGGAAGCGTCTTAGTATTGCTTCTGCGCAGTGACCAAACATCTGATCGATCGACATTCGATCCATGACAGTTTTGAGGTTGCTATGGCCTACACCATCAATATCAATTGAATAACGCATAGCGTCGATGTCGATGGAGACACGCCGCTGCTTTGGGTTGTCGGTTAAGGTGATCGGAGCCGCGAGGAAGACATCCAGCACGATATGTATCGGCCTTACTACTATGATCGACTGTCGGCCGGACTCGACGCCGCTGGAAAACCCGTCGCCTGGACTTATCGCATCGCGGGGTCGTCGATCGTTGCCCGCTACATTCCGCCGCTGTTCAAGGACGGCTACGACTTCGACGCCGTGGAAGCCGCGGCTGAGCCGCCATACGCTCTGCCGAACATCCATGTCGACTATGTCAGGGTCGAACCTCCGGGTGTTCCGACCGCATTTTGGCGTGGTGTCGGCCCGACCCATAACGTATTCGTGGTTGAAAGCTTCATGGATGAGCTGGCTAACGCGGCGAAGCAGGATCCTGTCGCTTATCGCAAGGCTTTGCTCGGCCATAACCCACGCGCGCTTGGCGTTCTATCGCTTGCAGCGGAAAAGGCCGACTGGGGAACACCTCTGCCTCCACGGCATGGTCGTGGGATTTCGGTACAATTCGCCTTCGGCAGCTACATGTCGCAGGTGGCCGAGGTTGAGGTCGCGGTTGACGGATCCGTCAAAATTAAACGCATCGTTTGTGCGGTGGATTGCGGCATGATCGTCAACCCCGACACGATCGAAGCGCAGGTCCAGGGCGGGACGCTCTTCGGATTGACAGCGGTCCTGCATGGATCGATCACTCTGAAAGATGGACGTGTCGAGCAGAGTAATTTTGATAATTACCTGCCGATGCGGATCGACGAGGTGCCGGTGATCGAAACCCCTTTTATCAAGAGTGCAGAAGCGCCCGGCGGCATTGGCGAGGCGCCGACGTCGATCGTCAGCGCGGCGGTGACAAATGCGATCTTCGCGGCCACCGGACAGCGCATTCGAACGCTTCCCGTTGATCCTGCCTCACTGAAGGCAACGGGTTAACGAAGATATTTGTTATCCGCATCAAGATGATGCCCGCTGATGCGGGCTCGCTTCTCGGTGATGTTTATTCTGCGGCCTCGGAAATAGGTTCGCCGGTTGCTCCGGACGCCTTTATTTTCATAACGCGCGCGGGATCGAATCCGAGAACATTCGCCAGTATGTCATCAGTGTGTTCGCCCAAGAGAGGAGAGCGTTCAACTTTGACGTCGTTGTCCGACAATTTCACGGGCAAGCCGATGGTCAGATATTCACCGCGCTGAGGGTGATCGACCTTCACGAGCGTTCCTGTTGCGTACAATGCCTGATCCTCGGTAATCTCCCGCATGGAGAGGATCGGACCACAGGGAATGTCTTCCTTGTTGAGAATGTCCATCGCCTCGAACTTCGTCTTGGTCACCGTCCATTGCTCGATGCGCAGGAAGATCTCGTTAAGACGAGGAAGCCGCGCAGCAGGTTTCGCATAGTTCGGATCCGTCTTCCAAGCCGGCTCGCCGATCACGTCGCAGATCTTCTCCCAGACCGGAGCTTGGGTAATGAAATAAATGTAAGCGTTGGGATCGGTCTCCCATCCCTTGCATTTCAGTATGCGACCAGGCTGGCCCCCGCCGGAGTCATTGGCGGAGCGGGGAACGGCGTCAAGGAACGGAATTTTTTCACCGTACTGACTGTATTCGGTCAGCGGGCCGTGGGTCAGGCGCTGCTGGTCCCGCATTTTCACACGGCACAAGTTCAACACTGTGTCCTGCATGGCTGCGAGCACCCGTTGTCCCTTGCCGGTTTCTGTGCGCTGGAACAACGCCGTCACAATGCCGAGCGCGAGGTTGATGCCCGTTCCCGAGTTGCCGATGCCGGCGCCTGTGACAAGGGGGATGCCGTCGCGAAATCCTGTGGTTGAGGCCGCTCCGCCGGTACATTGGGCGACGTTTTCATAGACCTTGCAATCTTCAAATGGTCCGGGACCAAAGCCTTTTACCGAGGCGAAGATGAGTTTCGGATTCAGTTCCTGAATTCGCTCCCACGTGAAGCCCATTCGATCCAAAACGCCGGGGCCGAAATTCTCAACCAGGACATCGCAAACCTTGATGAGCTCTTCGAGAACGGATTTCCCCTGCGGGTTCTTCGTATCAACTGTGATTGAACGTTTGTTTCCGTTCATCATCGTAAAATAAAGGCTGTCGACGTCCGGAATATCGCGCAACTGGGAACGCGTGATGTCGCCGGTGCCGGGCCGTTCAACCTTGATCACATCGGCGCCAAACCAAGCAAGGAGCTGCGTGCAGCTCGGTCCGGACTGAACATGCGTGAAATCGAGAATTTTGATGCCGTCGAGAGCTTTTCCCATTTCGTCTCCTGTTTTGTCCACGCAATTGAGAGCGGCAGTGACATCTCGGGGCCACGCGGTGGTCCAATCACAAAGCCTTTGTCGCTTGTGGATTTTTTGTGCTTGCGAAGAGGGTAGAAAGTAGGGGGGCCGGCGGCAACTTTCGCGGACCGTTCAAACCGGCCAATATTCCGGGAGATTCGGCCATCCCCCAGATTTGGGAGCAGATGCCCGTCTGCTCCCAAATTTCATTTCATGCCTCGCTGTGTTTCATCAACCCAGCTTGGCGAGAGCCGTCGCGACGCCCGCGCCGTAGGCAGGATCAGCCTTGGTGCAATTGGCAATGTGACGCTCCTGGATATGTTTGGCTGCTCCGCCAACTTGCCGTGCGGTGTTGTCAAACAAAACCTGCCGTTGCGCGGCGTTCATCTTCCGGAACAGATTTCCCGGTTGTTGATAGTGATCATCGTCAACCCGGTGGTCCCAGTGGTCTGCTGCGCCCTCGATCTCCAGCGGCGGCTCGTTGAGAACAGGCTGGTCGGTCCACTCGCCCCGGCTATTCGGCCAGTAGGTTGGAGTGCCACCGAGATTGCCGTCGGTGCGCATGGCGCCGTCGCGGTGATAACTGTGGAATGGGCATTTCGGCGCATTCACCGGAATGTGGTGATGGTTGACGCCGAGGCGATAGCGCTGTGCGTCACCGTACGAGAACAGGCGAGCCTGCAACATTTTGTCGGGTGAGTAGCTGATGCCCGGCACGATATTCGCCGGCGAGAATGCAGCCTGTTCTACCTCAGCGAAGACATTTCCCGGATTTCGGTTGAGTTCGAAGTAGCCGACCTCGATCAGCGGGAAATTGCCTTTCGGCCACACCTTGGTGAGGTCAAACGGATTGAACGGAAACGCCTTTGCTTCAGCATCGGTCATGACCTGAATAAAGAGCGTCCAGCGCGGAAAATCTTCGCGCTCAATGCTGTCGAACAAGTCGCGCAGATGGGACTCGCGGTCCTTTCCGATCAAGGCTTCCGATTCGGCGTCCGTTAGGTTCTGGATGCCCTGTTGGGTGCGGAAATGAAACTTCACCCATGTCCGCTCATTCGCGGCATTGATGAAGCTGTATGTGTGACTTCCGAAACCGTGCATGTGGCGGAAGCTCTTCGGAATGCCGCGTTCGCTCATGACGATCGTGACCTGATGCAGCGCCTCCGGCAGCAGCGACCAGAAGTCCCAGTTGTTGTCGGCGCTGCGCATGCCCGTCCGCGGATCGCGCTTGATGGCGTGATTGAGGTCCGGGAAGCGCAAAGGATCACGGAAGAAGAAAACCGGCGTGTTGTTGCCGACAACGTCCCAATTGCCTTCATCGGTGTAGAATTTCAATGCAAAGCCACGGATATCGCGCTCGGCATCAGCTGCACCCCGTTCGCCGGCTACGGTGGAGAAACGCGCGAACATCGGCGTCTGCTTGCCGATCTCCGAGAAGATCTTCGCTTTGGTATAGCGTGTGATGTCATGGGTCACCGTGAACGTGCCGTGGGCGCCGGTGCCCTTGGCGTGCATGCGGCGTTCGGGGATCACTTCGCGGGCGAAGTGAGCGAGTTTCTCGATCAGCCAGACATCCTGCAACAGCGCCGGGCCGCGCGGCCCGGCAGTTTGAATATTGACGTTGTCTGTGACAGGGGTTCCGGAGGCATGAGTCAAAGGTGGACGTTTGGATTCATCAGTCATTGGATTGTTCCTGATCGTGTGATGGGTGATTGGTTTGCCGAGCCGCCGCTGTGCCGAACGGGTAGTTTCCAGCACAGCGGCGCTCATCACGCGCGTCGCTTGGCCCGCTCGTGAAAGATTGATCCGATGAAGTCGAGACTGGTCCTTGCAGCGAGAAGCGCAGTGATTCCTGACGGATCGTAGGGTGGGGACACCTCCACAAAATCAGCGCCGACGACTTCGAACCGCTTTGCGACCTCGCGCAGGATGTCCTTGCCTTCGTAGTAGGTGAAACCGCCGTGACTAATGGTGGCCGTTCCCGGAGCGATCGAGGGGTCGAAGCTGTCGATGTCAATCGAGACATAGACGCGCTCGCCATCGGGAATGTGCGCGAGGGACGCCCCGGCGCCCTCGGCCCGCAATTTCCGCAAGGGCACGACATGAGTGCCGTAAGCTTTCGCGGCTTCCCAGTCCTTGCGGCTGACAGACGCCATATTGTGTGGTCCGAGCGTGGTGATGCCCTTCACGTGCGACATCTCGGAGGCGCGGCGCATCGGGCTTCCGTGGCCCCATGTGATGCCGTTGCGCTCATTGATGAAGTCGAAATGCGCATCGAGGTGGACGATATGGATCGGCTTCTCGTTCGAATAGGCAGCAATGGTGGCCATTGTGATGGCGTGGTCACCACCGAGAATGTAGGGCATCGTCTTGGCATCGAGCAGTGCGCGAACAGCCTGTTCGGCGTTGGCCAGACTTCGCTTGGTGTCGGCGTAGATGACGTCGCTGTCGCCGGCATCGACAATCTTCACTTCATCGGCGGAGAGGTAAGTGATTTCGTCTTCGAAATCGAAAACGCCCTCCGGCCCAAATCCATGAAACATCGAGACTTCGCGGATGGAGCGCGGCCCGAAACGGGTGCCGACGCGATAGCTCGAAGCGGTATCGATCGGAACGCCCAACACGGCGACGTCGGCACCGTCCAGTTTGTCCCAGTCCTGGCAAGCAGGCTGACCGGCAAAGGTAGCCAGGCCCACGAAGGGCAGGTTCATCCGGTCGGGTGTATTGCGGCTGATATGATCGTTGGTCATTGTCGTATCCTTTCCAAAAGGCAGGAGAAACAGACTGGGTTGTTCAGCAGATTTCATCGGTGATGCCTTCGCCTTCATAGGCGCGGCGGACCGAAGGGAGCGCTGTGATCTTGTCGAGCAGTTTCGCGATGTTGGGACGTGAGCGCGGCGGCTTCGTCATGGGGCGTGCCCAGCGGCAAAGCGTGACGAAGTAGAAATCGACAGCGCTCAACGTACTGCCGAGGAACAGCGGTCCGTTGGTGCTGAGGTGCTTTTCGATCACATCCAGATAGGCGCTCGCGCGTGCTTCCGCTCCGCGCCTCACGACTTCGGTCGCCTCCTCATGGGTACCGGTGAGTCGATCTGGATACTGGTAGATCATCAGTTCTTCTTGAAGCGAATTGGTCAGGAAGATCAGCCACTGATTGAATTTCGATCGCTCCGGTGTGCCGACTTTCGGCGCGAGACCGGCCTGCGGATTTTGGTCGAGCAGATGCAGCACAATGGCGGCGGCTTCGAATAATACGAGATCGCCGTCGACCAGTGTCGGAATGCGGCCGTTGGGATTGATCTTCAGATATTCCTTCGACTTTTGCGCATCGACTGTGCGGTCGACGAGCGCGAGTTCGTAATCGGCTCCCAGTTCCTCCAGTACCATGTGGGGCGCAGCGCTGACGTTCGCTGGGTAGTAGTGGAGTTGGTACATCGTTTCGCTCCGGTTCAGGATTTTCGATGGTCCAGACATAGAGCTGTGCTAGGTTGGCCACAATGATGGGTGCCAGACGATTCAGGCCAAAGCCGCGACGGATCTGGCCGTGGCATTTCTGATGCCCGGATCGGCGCATGAAAGGACGTGAGAGATGAGTGCGAAGCAGGGCCGCAAGGCAGTCGCCATCGTCGTGCCACCCAATGCGCAGTCGCTGGATGTCTCAGGTCCGCTGGATGCGTTTCTGGAAGCGAACCGTCAGTCGGCCGGCGGCGTTGAATACGATGTTCGGCTCATATCGACGAACGCAGATCGTACGGTGCGTGCCGGAGGTATGTCGCTCATTGCCGATACGTCGATTGTCGATGACAACCGACCGATCGATACGCTTCTCATCGCCGGCACGCCCGACTATGCGCAGGCTTATTCCAGCGAAAAGCTTGGCGCCTGGCTGCGTCGCCGCGCACCAAAGACTCGCAGATACGGTTCGGTGTGCACCGGCGCGTTCTTTCTAGGCGCAGCTGGTCTGCTTGACGGGTTGCATGCGACCACCCATTGGCAGCACGCAGCGGAGTTAGCCGAGCGATTTCCTGCGGCGAAGGTCGTGCCGGATCAGATCTATGTCGAGGATGGATCGCTCTACACGTCCGCCGGTGTCACGGCCGGAATCGATCTCGCCCTGAAGCTGATTGAAGACGACCGCGGTCGGGACCTTGCCTTGATGGTGGCTCGGCGGCTGGTGGTGTTTCTCAAGCGCCCTGGCGGGCAATCACAATTTAGCGCGCATCTCGCGGCGCAAGTTGCGAATGAAGGGCGGATTCAATCCGTGCAGCACTGGATTTTGGATCATCTTTCACTTGATCTGACTCTTGCGTCCCTCGCTGCGCGCGCTGCCATGAGCGTACGCAATTTTACCCGGGTCTTTCAGAACGAGACCGGGATCACGCCGGCGGACTTCGTCGAGATGGCGCGTGTCGATGCGGCACGGCGTCTCTTGGAAGACAGCGAGACCCCGTTGCAGCGCGTCGCATCGCGATGCGGTTTCGCAAGTCCGGACACGATGCGGCGAGCTTTCTTGCGGCGCATCGGCGCGGGGCCGAGCGATTATCGAGAGCGGTTTCGGGGATAAACTTAACCGGTTGACATTATAGATCAATTGCTCCACAAATATGGAGCAGTCGATCCATAATGAAGGCGGTACCCGATGGCCAGACCCCGGGAATTCGACGAAGTGAAGGTGCTGGAGGCGGCAGGAGCCGTTTTCTGGGCCAAAGGCTTCGAATCCACCACAACGCGTGACCTCACAGAGTGTACCGGCCTCACGCAAAGCAGTATCTACGCGGCGTTCGGCGACAAGCGCGGGATTTTTCTGCGCTCGCTGCAACACTATCTCGACAGCATTCTTCTGGAACGGATCGTACGCCTCGAAACAACAAAACCGCCGGGGCCGGCGATTGTGGGGTTTTTCCGGGAGATAGTTGATCGGTCGCTTGCCGACTCACGGCACCGTGGCTGCATGCTGGTCAATGCCTCGCTCGAAGCGACGACAGACGATCCTGATCTTCAACGTTACGTGGCCTCTGAAACGGTGAAGATCGAGCAGTTTTTCCTGCGTTGCATCGTCGCTGGACGAAAGAGCGGAGAGATCTCTTCGGATTTAAGCGCCGAGAACCATGCGCGCCATTTGCTCGCGGTGCTTCTTGGCTTGCGGGTGCTCGCTCGGATTCGCCCTGAGGCCGATTTGCTGAACGGTCTTGTCGGTCCGGCGTTGGCGATTCTTGGACTTGCTTGGCCTTCGAGCAAGCGGAGGTCGTCGTGATTGATTTTTATTATTGGCCTACGCCGAACGGTCACAAGGTGACGATGTTCCTGGAAGAGGCCGGTCTCGATTATCGGATTCATCCCGTCGACATCAGCGCAGGCGACCAGTTCAAGACCGAGTTTCTGACGATTTCGCCGAATAATCGGATGCCGGCGATGATCGACACCGTGCCGGCCGATGGCGGCGAGGCAATCAGCGTTTTCGAGTCAGGAACTATCCTTCTTTATCTGGCGGAGAAAACTGGCCGCTTCCTGCCGCAAGAAGTACGTGCTCGAAAAACCGTGATGGAATGGCTGTTCTGGCAAGTCGGCGGGTTGGGACCGATGGCTGGGCAGAACCATCATTTCGGGCTGTATGCGCCAGAAAAAATTCCCTACGCAATATCGCGCTACGTGAATGAAACGAACCGCCTCTACGGCGTGCTGAATCGCCAACTGGCGGACAATCCGTTTGTCGCGGGGAATGAATATTCCCTCGCTGACATGGCCGCCTATCCCTGGATCGTCCCATGGAAACGCCAGCAGCAAAATCTTGACGACTTTCCGCACCTGCATCGCTGGTTCAACGCCGTCGCGGCTCGTCCGGGCACCATCAGGGCCTATGCGAAGGGTGATCCTTACACCAGTCGACCGACGGTGACGGAGGCGGGAAAATCAATCCTGTTTGGTCAAACCGCGAAGGTCGTGTCCAACTAGCAGTTTCGCTCAATGTCCGAGCAATCGCACGAGGTGGTTTGATCAAGCCGCCGCGAACCTGTTCGGCTGTCTTGAACTTTAGCGCACACCAGATTTTAAAAAGGGGCTTGCAAGGATCATGTTGAACAGACGTACGTTTGTTTTCGGAGCGCCAATCGCACTCGGTGGCTGCGTGACACAGGAGGGGCCGAAATTCGGCACGCTCGAATCCGAACATGATCCGCACTATGTGTCGACGTATGGCGCGATCTCTACCGAGCCCTTTCCGGTTGAGGCCGTTGATCTGAGCAGGGTCAGCCCAAAATTTTATCGCCGCGAAGTTGCTTATTCCACAAACGAACACCCCGGAACGATCGTCGTCGATCCGTACAATCGCTACGCCTATCTGGTCATGAAAGGTGGCCGCGCGCTCCGTTACGGCGTGGGCGTCGGCAAGCAGGAAGCCTTCAATTTCCAGGGTTCAGCGATCATTGCACGCAAGGCCGAGTGGCCACGCTGGGTGCCGACGCCTGACATGATCAAGCGCGAACCCAAGCGCTATGGTCCCTATGCCGGTGGAATGAATGGTGGTGCTGGAAATCCCCTGGGCCCACGTGCGCTTTATCTCTACGCAGATGGAAGAGATACCTATTATCGGCTCCACGGCACAGTCGAGCCGTGGACTATCGGTACGATGGTCTCATCCGGCTGCGTACGCTTCATGAATCAGGATATCATTGATCTCTACAATCGTGTCCCGGTTGGCACAAAGGTTGTGGTGCTTCCGGCGCGCGGCGCCAATACGGCGTAGCGGATTGCGCTGTTGTCGCTTGCATATGTTGCAAGCGTGAGTTCAGCGCTTTGACCTTGCCCTCCGACATCGATTGCTCTGTCGCCCAACCCGGGCGCTGAGCTGTCTCGCGCTTGATGATGTCGATCATTTCTCTGTGTCCGAGCACACCAACCTTTGTGAAGATGATGTCAAACCATTCACGTTCTCTCACGCCAGCTCAGATCGATCGTGTTCAGGTGTGGCGTTATATCTTCGCGGGGCTGTGCGCCGGCCTTGACAGCATTGGGCTTGCCCGATTTGCCTTTACGCCGCTCATTCCCGAACTGATACGGGAACACTGGTTCTCGACCTCCGCCGTTATTTATTTGGGTGCGGCGAATTTGGCGGGTTACCTCGTCGGCGCATTGTTAGGCCGACCGATCGCCGGCCGGCTGCATAACGAGAACGCGTTGCGGCTGATGATGGTGATCATCACCGCTGCTTTTCTCGCCTGCGCCACGCCGGTGTCATTCGCCTGGTACTTCGGCTGGCGTTTCATCTCCGGCGTCGCGGGTGGTGTGGTCATGGTGCTGGTCGCCGCTACAGTGCTGCCGCACGTTCCCAAAGCTCGCAAAGGCACCGCAAGCGGTGCGATTTTCCTTGGACTGGGTTTGGGCATCGCAGGCTCAGGAACAATCATCCCGTTGCTGCTGAATCTTGGATTGAGCCAGACGTGGATTGGCCTGGCCGTGGTATCCGCAATTTTGACCGCCGCCAGCTGGTTCGCGTGGCCCTCATCAAAACTCAGCGCCGTTGGCACGGCTGAACCCGCGAGTGACGTTGCCATGCAGCCGCATTTTGGTCCGCACATCAGCATCCTCTATGCACAATACGCGTTAATGGCCGTCGGCGTTGTTCCGCCGATGGTGTTCCTCGTCGATTTCATCGCACGTGGTCTTGGCGCCGGCACACATGTCGGATCGCTATTTTGGATATGGTACGGCATGGGTGCGATCATCGGTCCACCCCTCTACGGATTTTTGGCAGACCGTATCGGGCCGCGCCCCACGGTAAGGCTCGTGGTTCTGATCCAGGCGGCGACGCTTACGGGCGTCTACCTGACGAACAGCCAAGCGGGTCTCGTCGTCCTCACAACTATCATCGGCACCTTTGCTCCCGGCATTGTGCCTCTGATGCTTGCACGGGTGAGGGAATCAATCCCGCACAATGCGCATAAGCAAAATGTCGCCTGGAGCCGGGCCACGATACTTTCGGCCGCTGCGATGGCGATAGCCGGTTACGCGTTCTCGGCTCTTCTCAATGCCAGCGGGGGAAATCATCGCCTGCTGTTTCTGACGGCTGCTGCGTTGCTTGTGATTGCGCTGCTCGGTGACATTGGCAATCCACTTAGTGCTGGCCGCGGCAGTACCAAGCGTGCCCACGCGGTATGACCGCAGGCCATCACGTATCAGCCCATCAGTTCGGGCTTCTTACGCGTGTCGGCCATGATTGCTGAACTGTGAAGGCGCTGGCTGCTGCAGGATCACGTAATTTTCACGAGAACATCTGGCGGGAACCCGGAGCGCCCCTCCTGCCTCAGTCCAGCCGGAATGCTCTTCCGCTGCTGCGCAACATGGCGTAAGTCCGGCCGTGAATTTCTTCCGGACCCCGTGTGCACATGATTCGACTCGACAACATCAGCAAGCAGAATGGTCACCAAATCCTCTTTATCGAGGCCTCCGCGGCACTTCAGAAAGGGGAGAAAATCGGGCTTGTCGGCCCTAACGGCGCCGGCAAAACAACGCTCTTTCGGATGATTAATGGAGGGGAACTCCCTGACGAGGGGCAGGTCGTTGCCGAACGGGGGGTGACCATCGGCTATTTCAGCCAGGATGTGGGCGAAATGTCGGGTCGCAGCGCTGTGTCCGAGGTGATGGATGGCGTCGGTCCGGTGAGCGCCGTGGCGACCGAGTTGAAAGAGCTCGAGACCGCCATGGGAGATCCAGACCAGGCGGACGAGATGGAAACCATCATCGCGCGCTACGGTGAAGTGCAGGCGCGCTTCGAGGAACTGGACGGCTATGCCCTCGATGCGCGTGCGCGCGAGGTGCTTGCCGGATTGGGCTTCAGCCAGGAGATGATGGACGGCGACGTGGGGGCGCTGTCGGGCGGTTGGAAGATGCGTGTTGCGCTGGCCCGCATTCTTCTCATGCGGCCCGAGGCCATGCTGCTGGACGAGCCGAGCAACCACTTGGATCTCGAAAGCCTCATCTGGCTGGAAGCATTTTTGAAAGGCTATGAAGGCGCGTTGCTCATGACGTCGCATGATCGCGAATTCATGAACCGCATCGTCAACAAGATCGTGGAGATCGACGGCGGCTCGCTGACGACGTATTCGGGCGACTATGAGTTCTACGAGCAGCAACGCGCGCAGAACGAAAAGCAGCAACAGGCCCAGTTCGAGCGTCAGCAGGCGATGCTGTCCAAGGAAATCAAATTCATCGAGCGATTCAAGGCCCGTGCCTCGCATGCTGCACAGGTGCAGAGCCGGGTAAAGAAGCTGGAAAAGATCGAGCGTGTGGAGCCACCAAGGCGTCGCCAGACTGTCGCGTTCGAATTTATGCCTGCGCCTCGTTCCGGCGAGGACGTGGTGACCCTCAAGAACGTGCACAAAAAATACGGCAGTCGCAGCATCTACGAGGGGCTCGATTTCTCGGTGCGCCGCAAGGAGCGCTGGTGTGTGATGGGGATTAACGGCGCGGGGAAGTCCACGCTGTTGAAGCTCGTGACAGGCACGGCGCAGCCGGATGATGGAACAGTTGCGCTGGGCGGCAGCGTGAAGATGGGCTATTTCGCGCAACACGCCATGGATCTGCTGGACGGCGAGCGAACAGTGTTCCAGTCACTGGAGGACTTGTTTCCCCAGGCAGGGCAGGGCGCGTTACGCGCGTTGGCCGGCTGTTTCGGTTTCTCCGGAGACGATGTGGAAAAACGGTGCCGGGTGCTGTCGGGTGGCGAGAAGGCGCGGCTGGTGATGGCGAAGATGCTCTTTGATCCGCCGAACTTCCTGGTGCTGGATGAGCCGACGAACCACCTGGACATGGCGACGAAGGAGATGCTCATCACGGCGCTGTCGCAATACGAGGGCACCATGCTGTTCGTCTCCCATGATCGGCACTTTCTGGCCGCGCTGTCCAATCGTTTGCTGGAACTGACGCCCGATGGTGTCCACAAGTACGGCGGTGGCTACACGGAGTATGTGGCGCGCACGGGCCAAGAGGCTCCCGGTCTGCGCAGCTGAGCCTAGAGCAAAAGGCGGAGCGGGCGCTCATTTTTTGATGGCGCCCGCTTTGTCTGCGACTTTGGCTTACTTAACAAAGCCGATCAGTCACCGTTTGCCAGCAATCGGCCGGCATCTTTGATTGAGCTGCGTACACCGGCAATTCGAAGTGCATTCCACATCATTGCGGAAGCGGCGGATACGACAGGTTTTCCGAGGTCGGCCTCCAGGGCGCCGATCATCGTGATCGTCGGCATTCCCACGCCACTAATAAAAATGGCTTCGGCGTCGGGATGGTCGACGAGCCGGCCAAGTCCGTAAGCCCGTTCAGCCGTTTCATCATAGATGTTTTTGACACCGGGCAGGTTGCCATGGCTCGGGACTTCGAATTTGTAGGCCTCCAGCAATGCCTTGCCTCGTACCGTCGTCTCCATGCCGTAGGGCGTGCCAAGTGCGACTTTCTTGACTCCCAGATGGGTCAACGCTGCCACCACGCTTCCGAACGCAGTAATGAACGGAATGCCGAACTTGCTTTCGATCTTCTTCGTCAGTTCTGCTTCGCCATCAATGCCCAAGGTGTAACTGGTGGCGGTGTGCGCCAGGGCGACGACTTTCGGTTTGACGAGTGCAAGAAGACCGACGGAGGTATCAAGACCCGCGATCTGTTCCAGATTTCGCTCTTCCTGACCCGACAGGCTGCCTGTTTCGCCGGATGCAAACATCCGGGAGAAATGCAGCGATACTCCTTCGGGTGCGAGCGAACTCATTTCTGGCTCCAGCGTCGGGTTGCCCGGTGGGACAAGGAATCCCAGTCGCGATCTCCAGCCCATCATGGCTTTGCTCCTTGTGCTGCCCTTCGATCGCCGTCCTGATCATCGTTGGCTGCCAGCTTCGCAATAAACTCCGAAGTTGTAACTGCACATGCATCAGGATGCGTGGCCGCGATATGATACGAATTGGCTTTTACGACCCTGATCTCGGCGTTCACCACTCGATTTTTCAAATTCTCCAGATCGGAGAGGGGCGGGCGCTGATTGTAGCTATCAGCGACGAATGACTCGCCTCCTGAGACAATAAACAACGTCGGGCATTTGACGCCTTCCGGATTGGTTGGACCATCAATGGAAGGAAGCAGTCTAAAGCAATGATTGACGCTCGACGCCGGGGCGGAGCCCATCATTTCGGTCCACCATTTCGTTGCCGCTGGTGTCAGATTGTTGGCCATTCGGCCCGGCATGGTTTGTCGTGCCCATTGTTCGACGCCAAATTCGTCGACGGTCTTGATCCAGTCTCCGACCCACTGCTCAAGCGAACGCTTGGGCGAAGCAAGCATTCCCACCAGCGTCATCGAAGCCAGCCATCGCGGCTGCCTCTGAGCCAGTTCGAATGCGATCAGCGCGCCCAGCTTCGCCGAGACGATGTGTACCCGACCAAGTTTCTGGCTATCGACAAGTTGTTCGATGTCGTCGGCCCAGTCGGAAATGGTGAAGTCGCGGTCCGCCGGTAGCGGCGAGGACAGGCCGAATCCCCGTAAATCCAGACGAATGATCTTGTGAGAACGCGCGAAATGGGGCGCCCAGGGGCGCCACACAGAGGCCTGTTCGGCGATGCCATGCAGCATGATGACGGTATCAGAACTCAGACCAGGGATCCGTATAGTCATCGACATAGTAGCTGAGTGTTCCGCCGTCTTTGAGGCGGATATTCATGGCTGAGGGAACAGGCGCTGCATTTGTCATTTTTGCTTCTCTTCAACAGCAGGTGGTGGCGGGCAACTCAGCAGGAAACCTTGCTCGCTGCCTGACAAGTCCGAGCATACGGATTTGTTACGAATTGAGATTGTTGACAATGGATGGAATCTTGAAAGGATCTTTTTGAAAAGTGAAAAGGCCTTTTGATGGATATTCTTGCATGTATGCGTCTGTTTTCCCGCGTCGTTCAGGCGGGGAGTTTTTCCGCCGCTGGCCGGCAGATCGGTATATCGCCGGCCTCTGTCTTCCGGATGATCAACGGCCTGGAGGATGAACTGGGCGTGCGGCTGCTAAACAGGTCGAGCCGCAAGCTCACGCTCACGGAAGCAGGAAATCTCTATTTCCAAAAGCTTGAAGGGATTCTGGGTGACATAGAAGAGGCGAATGCGGCGGTCGCCCAGCTTCATCTCGCGCCTCGTGGAACCCTGCGCGTCCATACGCGAGTGTCCCTTGGCATTCATCATATCGCTCCGCTGCTCCCACAATTTCTCGATCAGTATCGTGAGTTGAAGATTGATCTGCGCCTGTCGGACAATCCTGTGGATTTTGCGGAAGAAAGTATCGATGTTGCCATTCACGTGGGAGACGTCGTTGGATCGAATCTGGTCAGCCGGAAGCTGACAGCGGGACCACGTGTTGTCTGTGCCAGTCCATCATATCTCGCCGAAATTCCGGCACCGCGGCGTCCCGAAGATCTGCAGGCGCACAATTGTCTGACATTCCGCTCGGGCGAGAGCGAGCCTGTGTGGCGATTTCGCAAACGAGGCGAGCTCGTCGAGATCAAAGTGACCGGCAATCTGCTCGCGGATAAGGGAGACGCGCTTCATGTTGCCGCTCTCAATGGTCTGGGTATTGTTCTACTCCGTACATGGAGTGTCGAATCTGACTTGAGGGCGGGGCGGCTTGTTCCTTTACTCACAGACTATGAAGCGACGCCATTCGGATTTGACCATGACATTCATCTGGTCACTCTCAAATCCCGGCATCGCTCATTGAAGGTAAGGCTTTTCTCCGAATACCTGGTGAAGGCGTTTCGGAAGCGAAAAAACTGGACGGACACCATTGGGCTGTTGAAGGGTCCAATCCAGTAGGCCGGCGGTATTTTCCCGATCTCCGTGCCTTCAAAGCCTGACGTTCATCGTGAAATCCTCGATCGCCTGTCAGTGCGGACCTGCGTGAAGCAGGGTGGTTCGTGCGTGACGCCGTGTAGGTCGACAACGCTCGTCACCTTTTCGTAAAACAAAAAGGTGGTTTTAAGAATGCGTTGATGTTGCAGGCGTCCGAAAATGTCATTTTGCCTTTTCGTCAATGCGTACATAAGAAAAGCCGCGACGAAAGGGAGAGACGGTGGACCAAGTTTCCAAAGCAACAGAACGAAGCCCGGAGTCGAGTGCGCTTGAAGCCTCGACCATGCGCAAGATCAATCTTCGCATCGTGCCGTTCGTGGTGATTTGTATGTTCGTCTCATACATCGACCGCGTGAACGTCGGCTTCGCCGCCTTGGAAATGAACAAGGATCTGCATTTCAGCGCAACCGAGTACGGCTGGGGCGTTGGTGCTTTCTTCGTATCGCTTTGTCTGTGCGAAGTCCCGAGCAACATCATGATGAAGCGATTTGGCGCGAGACTTTGGATCTCGCGTATCATGATCACGTGGGGAATCATTTCAGGGGCGACGGCGTTTATCACGGGCATTAAAAGCTTCGTGTTTATGCGGTTCCTGCTCGGTGCCGCGGAAGCCGGGTTTTTCCCCGGCGTGATCCTTTATTTGACGTACTGGTTCCCGCGTGAACATCGGGCCAAGGCAATGAGCTTTTTCGTGATGGCTTTGCCCATCTCGAACTTTATCGGCTCCCCGATATCGGGTGCACTTCTCGGCCTGGAAGGATTTGGACTGAGCGGCTGGCAGTGGCTGTTCATCATCGAGGCCGTGCCGGCGGTGATCCTCGGTCTATTCGCGTTGACCTGGCTCCCGACCGCGCCACGAGACGCCACCTGGCTCACGGCATCAGAACAGGATTGGCTCTCGGCTGAACTCGAGGCGGAGCGACGGGAGCCTGCGTCTGTCACGACGCATTCCGTTTGGAGCACGATGTTTCATCCGCGTGTCCTTGCGCTCGCGGTGATCTACGCGGGGAGTGTCGGAGCGGCTTATGCCATGGCGTATTGGCAGCCACAAATGATCAAGACTTTCGGGCTCACGAATTTGGAAACCGGTTTCGTTAACGCGATTCCATTCGGTGTTGCAGCAGTGACGATGGTGCTTTGGGCCAGGAGATCCGACGCGAAAGGGGAGCGGGTTTGGCATACGGCACTGCCGTTGCTTCTCGCGGCGTTCGGTCTGACCATCTGCATGCTACTTACCACTCTCACACCAACGGTGATTGCGCTTACGGTGGCACTGGTCGGCGTCTATGCCGTTAAGGCACCGATGTTCGCGCTCACGGCGGAGTCCCTTTCAAGTGCCGCGTCGCCGGTTGGCATTGCTCAGGTCTGCGCAATCGGAAACGTGGCAGGTTTGGTGTGTCCATTGCTGGTTGGCTGGATCAAGGACTGGACCGGGAACTTCAATATGGGCCTGCTGCCGATGGTGATATTGGCTTTGATAGCAGCAGCGATCACCTTGATCCTGGGGCGCGGGTCTCATGCATCGCCGGTCGCCGCGTCACCACGTTTATCCTGAAGCGACCGAATGAATCAGCCGGGATTCGTATCGAACCCCGGCTGATTGGTTGATGAAAATTCCTTATCGGCACCCGGCGTGGCGAAGCTGTCCGAAAGGCCTTTGCAACAGAGGCTGATTAGTAGCCGGCGACCTCCATGACTGCGTCGGCGAATGCCTGCGGAGCTTCTTGAGGCAGGTTGTGCCCGATACCGCCCTTGATGAGCCGGTGCGCATACTTGCCGGAGAATTTCTTGGCATAGGAACTGCTCTCCGGGTGCGGTGCGCCGTTGGCATCACCTTCAAGGGTGATGGTCGGGACGGTGATGACCGGGCCTTCGGCAAGCCGCTTTTCGAGATCGTCATATTTAGATTCGCCTTCAGCCAGGCCAAGCCGCCAGCGGTAATTGTGGATTACGATACTGACATGATCCGGATTGTCGAAGGCGGCTGCGCTGCGATCGAACGTGGCATCATCGAACTTCCATTCCGGCGAAGCGAGCTGCCAAATGAGTTTCGCAAAATCGTGCCGATTTTTCTCGTAGCCGACCCGGCCGCGTTCGGTGGCAAAGTAGAATTGGTACCACCATGCGAGTTCGGCCTTTGGCGGCAGCGGCATCTTGTTGGCTTCGACGCTGCCAATCAGATAACCGCTGACCGAAACCATGGCCTTGCAGCGTTCCGGCCAAAGAACCCCGAGGATGTTGGCCGTCCGTGCTCCCCAGTCATAGCCGGCGACAATCGCCTTCTCGATCTTGAGGGCATCCATCAAGGCGATGATATCGACAGCGAGCGCTGCTGGCTGGCCATTCCGGGGCGTGTCATTCGAAAGAAAGCGCGTTGTACCATAGCCGCGTAGATACGGGGTGATCACCCTGTAACCTTTCGAAGCCAGTAAAGGCGCGACATCAACAAAGCTGTAAATGTCATAGGGCCAACCGTGCAGAAGCACGACCACGGGGCCATTGGCCGGACCAGCTTCGGCGTATCCTACATTGAGAACGCCGGCGTCGATCTGCTTAAGCGGGCCGAACGACGTATTCGTCCCCGGCTTGATCGTCGGCAGATCCGCCGATTTTGACATGCTGGATTGCGCGGCTGCGGAGCCGATCATGCCAAGCTGGGCCGCAGCGATAGTCACGGCGGCAGTACCAAAAAAACGACGGCGACGATGATTGATCTCTTCGGACATTTTTCTCTCTCCAATGGGCTAGATCCAGTTGGGACAGGATGGCCCCCATGTATCTCCCTTGTGTCCTGATCCGTCGAAATTGAATGCCGATGTAGATTTCAGGCGGCTGGATACATGTTGTTACAAACCGGCTTGTGGGGCTGATTGAGAGTCGAAGCTCTCCCCTGCCAGACCTTCCATGCCGAAGAGTACTTGATTGCGCGTCGGTGCTGCCTCTCGAAAGAGGCAACGCCGACGTCGCGTGTGCTCTCCGCTTCTTTGTACAGCGATGTACTGGCCGGGCTCTTTCCCACACTTTGTTACACTTTCGATCAATCACGACACACGCGGGATACGTCTCGATCGCCTTATGTGGGTTGATGGCTGGTCTTCAGTCATTTCGCCTCGGTGCCATCAAATCACTTCAAAGGAATTCAAATTATGACCCAACTTGAAAAAGTGCTGTACACGGGCAAAACTCACACCTCGGGTGGGCGAGACGGTGCGTCGCGCAGTTCTGATGGCCGCCTCGACATCAAGCTTTCGTCTCCCGGCTCTTCGGGCAGCGGAACCAATCCGGAGCAGCTGTTCGCCGCTGGTTGGTCGGCCTGCTTCATCGGAGCGATGGGACTTGCGGCTGGTCAACTGAAGGTCGCGCTTCCGGCTGATCTGGCTGTCGATACAGAGGTTGACCTTGGCATGACCGGCAGTGGCTATTTCCTTCAGGCGCGCCTCAATGTCAGCTTGCCGGGTCTGGATCGCGAAATCGCGCAGAGCCTGGTGGATACTGCACATCAGACCTGCCCGTATTCCAAAGCGACGCGAGGCAATATCAACGTTGTGATTAATCTCGTCTAAGGTGTCTCTGTGCCGATCTGGCCTGCTCGGGTTTCTCGGGCAGGCCAGTGAAAGCCGCCAACGACTTTCCCTCAGCCTTTCAAGGCAGCTTGCTTTGGTCCCGGGCAGCGAGGTTTGATCGAGAGGTCAAAGCTCGCCCTTGCTGCTCTTGACGAGGTTGTCACGAAGATTGGCGATCCCCTTCTGCAGGGTTCGAAATTCTTCGGACGTGAGGCCCGTGGCTTTCACAGTCTGCTCCCCGAAGCCAATTCCTTTCTCGCGCAGGCGACGTCCGGCACTGGTCAGTGAAATTCGAACGTTACGTTCGTCCTCGGTGTCCCTCTTACGCGTGAGATATCCCATAGCCTCAAGCCGTTTCAGCATCGGGGTCATGGTGCTTGGTTCCAGAAGGAGCTTCTCGCTCAATCCCTTGACCGTCTGTTGATCTTCTTCCCACAGGCAGACGATCGTTATGTATTGCGGGTAGGTCAGACCGAGCTCGTCCAGCACCGGTTTGTAGACCCGCGAGTAGGCAAGGTTGGCCGAATAGATTGAGAAGCACATGAAGTCTGCCAGCTTGGCATTTTTCGCGCGGGCAGGGGGCTTTTGGGCCATCGGGTCCTCCGGTGTGGACACAAAATAATTATCACGAGAATGATTGTTGTCACTTGTAAGCCTGTCGATGGCGCGATACAAGGTTTTCAATAATGATTATGATCATAATTGTTATTGAAAGCGAATGTCTCGTCATTCATTTCGGCTGGGCTCGTGGTGCTGCCGGAGAGAAAACAGGAAATCGACAATGAAGCTGTATGCAAATGAAGTTTCTTCTGCCACATCACGCGTGCGTATCGCGCTCGCCCTGAAAGGGGTGGCTGTGAAGACGCAACCGATCAATATCTTTGGCATGGAAGCCGAAAGCCGCCAGCCCGACTATCGCAGAGTCAATCCGCAGGGACTTGTGCCTGCATTGCTGACCGATGAAAGCGCATTAATCACCCAGTCGCTCGCGATCGTGGAGTATCTTGACGAGCTTCATCCGGAGCCGCCGTTGTTTCCGAAGAATCTCGAGGCCAAAGCTTTTTCACGCTCCGTTGCCCTCGCGATCGCGTCCGAGATCCACGCCTTGCTGCCGCCCAGAGTGGCCTTGCGCCTGAGCTCCATTCCCGGTGTTGATGCGAATGGGATTGCCGATTGGAATCGTCATTGGATCAGGGAAGGAATGACTGCAGTTGAGACGCTAATCTCCAGCCGGAGAACGGGTGCGCTTGCTGTCGGCGACACGCCATCCGTCGCGGATATTTTTCTTTTCCCGCAGGCAATCAACACTGAACGCGGCGGCTTGGATCTCAGCCAATGGTCCAACATTGCCGAGATCGTGTCCAACCTCCGCGCAATTCCGGCTCTTGCCAATAATGCGCCGGCTGTAAGAAAGTAGCAGCCGCTGGGGTAAGTAGCGTCGGATCATTTGGATTGAACGTTTGAGCTTCCATGATCTGGCGCGCTGGTCAGTAAAACGGTTGCAACCAGCCCGCCATTCGCATGATTGCTCAATGTCAGGGATCCACCGAGTGCGAGCGCGAGCTGGTGCGCGATCGCCAGACCAAGCCCCGTCCCGCCCGTATCGCGATTTCGCGAACGTTCAAGACGGTAGAAGGGTTGAAGAACCGCTTCGAGTTCGTCGACAGGTATTCCCGGTCCGTTATCCGTGACCTTGATCAGAATAGTCTTATCGCTTCTGGTCTCCAATGAAACGGCCGCAGCCCCTCCGAACTTCAACGCGTTGTCGATGAGGTTGCCGAGAATGCGACGCAAGGCGTGAGGTTTCGAGACGATCTGCGCGTTCGCTGTACCGCTCAAAGTCACCGCGCTTCCCACATCCTGATAGTCATAGACGAGGCTTTGCAGGAACGAATCGACATCCATCCTTGAGAATTTCTCGGCAGTGCTGTGGGCACTGCGCGCATAGGCAATTCCCTCGCGGACAAGCTGCTCGATCTCTGCAAGATCGTGCAAGAGTTTTTCCTTCTCGACGCTCTCCTCGGCGATTTCGGCCCGCAGCTTCATTCGGGTGATCGGCGTCTGGAGATCGTGGGAGATCGCTGCCAGAATTTGAACCCGCTCTTCGAGATAGTCCGCAATGCGATCCCGCATCTTGTTGAATGCAGTTGCCGCGTGAGCAACCTCGCGAGGACCAATTTCGTTCAGCCGCGGTGCTTTCTTGTTCGGGTCGAGCGCATCAGCGGCGTTGGCAAGATCCACAAGCGGACGTATTGCCAACCGCACCGCATACCAGCAACAGAAGATGAGAAGACCGAGCTGGGTAACCAGCACGTAAGGCAGCCATTGCGCCACCGGCATGGGTGCAGGATTGACGTCAATCGTGAGCGGGCTGCCGTCGCTCAAGGTCAGGTGCGCCTGAAGCCGCTTGCCGTCACCGGGGATGGATTCGACGGTGATGGGATAACGCCGGCCGACGGCTTCGCGTATCTTTGAAGCAATCTCCGCGCCGCGCTCGCTCATGTCAGGAATTCCGGCGAGGCCGGGGCCGAGCACGAAGCGGTAGGTGCCGCGGCCGAGCTGGGCCACCCAATCGGCGCGCTCGTTCGCAGGCAGGCGATCCAGAATGGCGATCGAGGTCGCGACGTCCTTTTCCAGTGTGCCGAGCATCACGGACTTGGCCGTCATATAGCGCTCCAGAAACAGAACGCTGAACGACAGCGCGTGCGCAATGATCAAGCCGGTGAGCAGGATCAGGAACAGCCTCGCCCCCAAGGTGCGGGGCCAGAACTGAAGCCGTTGCAATGCCGTCGCCGCGCTCATCGCCGGCTCTCGCGTATTTCGACCGGCATGGCGAGGACATAGCCTTCACTGCGAACGGTTTTGATGTAGGCAGGCTCTCGCGCATCGTCATTCAGGCGCTGGCGCAGGCGGCTGACCAGAAGGTCAATGGACCGATCGAACAATTCGGATTCGCGCCCTTGCGTGAGATTCAGGAGCTGGTCTCGATTGAGTACGCGCTGGGGATGATCGACGAATACACGAAGCAGACGATATTCCGCGCCGCTTAGGGCGATAGCTGTTCCGTTGCGGTCGAGCAGATGACGCGCCGTGGTATCGAGCTGCCAGTCGCCAAACGCCAGCAACTGACCGACCTCCGTGATCTGCAGATTAGGGGGAAGCATTCGGGTGCGGCGCAGGACGGCATTAATGCGCGCGAGTAACTCTCGTGCGGCAAACGGCTTTGCGAGATAGTCATCCGCGCCCATCTCCAGTCCGACAATGCGATCGGTCTCGTCGGATCGCGCCGTCAGCATCAGGATCGGCGTGGTTTTGTGTTTTCCCGCGCGCAATTCGCGGCAAAGAACCAGGCCATCGTCGCCCGGCATCATGATATCGAGCACGATCAGATCGACGGAGTCCGTTTCCAGGAACGCCCGCATCTGCCGCCCATCCGCCGCAACGGTGACACGCAGGCCGTTCTTCTTGAGATAGCTCGAAACCAATTCCCGGATTTCGCGATCGTCATCGACGATCAGGATGTGATCAATGTGATCCATCGTCATGCACCTTTAGTTCGGATTTCCCCATGATCTAGCATCAATTTCCGGTGTGTGGGTAAAGCCGTTCCGGAGAATTGTAAGCCAGTGTATCCGCCTGGCGGATGGACACAGTGGCGGACGAAATTGTGTGCTGTGACCGCGGATTTCAACGGCTCGCTGCGGTGAGACAATGCACCGGCCGCACTTTTGTATCGGAATGTACCGGCCCGCCGCCACGGCACACTTCGTTACACTTTCCTCCATTCGGGACACATCCGGGATACGTCCGCATTGCTTGATGCCGTGAATGGCTGGTCTTCGGCCGTTGCGCGGTGGCGCAGCATCATTCACTTCAAAGGAGTGCGATTATGATCCTTCTGGCTGTTGCCTACCTCGGAGGTGTGCTGACGATACTCAGTCCGTGCATCTTGCCGGTTCTTCCGTTCGTCTTTGCCCGGGCGGAACAGTCCTTCGTCAAAAGCACGTTGCCGATGCTTGCAGGCATGGCAATAACCTTTGCTGTTGTCGCCACGCTCGCCGCAGTCGGCGGTAGCTGGGCGGTTCACGCCAATGAGTATGGCCGATACGTCGCCATTGCGCTGCTCTCTGTCTTCGGCGTGACGCTGCTCTCGCCGCAGATTGCCAGCGTATTGATGCAGCCAGTTGTTGCTCTCGGCAACAAGCTTTCGAATTCAGCTGATGGATCACGCCCGGCCTCAACGGTCGGTAGTTCGCTGCTTCTCGGCGTTGCAACCGGCTTGCTCTGGGCGCCGTGTGCCGGACCGATCCTTGGGCTGGTGCTGACAGGTGCGGCTCTTCAAGGGGCAAACGTACAGACCACCTTGCTGCTCCTGACCTATTCGGCGGGCGCTGTGACTTCGCTCGCTGTTGCCCTCCTGATCGGCGGACGGGTTTTCGCGGCCATGAAACAGTCATTGGGCGCCGGCGAATGGGTGCGTCGCGGCCTTGGCGTTGCAGTTCTTGGCGGTGTTGTTGCGATCGGGCTCGGGGCCGATACCGGTTTTCTTGCGCAACTCTCCAGCGTCGGCACGGGCAAGGTCGAGCAGGCACTGCTTGATGTGTTGAACTCGAGCAAGCCGAAGTCTACGGCTGGTGTGACCGCAGGTAATGGCATGATGCTGGCGTCGGGCGAACCACGCGCGATGTTTCGCAGCACGCTGCCGGTGGAAGGCCAATTGCCGTCATTTGACGGAGCGGTCGAATGGCTGAATTCGCCGCCGCTCGCGGCTGAGCAGCTTCGCGGCAAGGTCGTGCTGGTCGATTTCTGGACCTATTCCTGCATCAACTGCATTCGTTCCGTCCCCTACGTCCGGGCCTGGGCAGAAAAGTACAAGGATCAGGGCGTCGTCGTGATCGGTGTGCACGCACCCGAATTCGCCTTCGAGAAGAATATCGGCAACGTCAAAAAGGCGATCGAGGACTTTCGGCTTGGCTACCCGGTTGCCGTGGATAACAACTTCAAGATCTGGCGCGCTTTCCGGAACAACTATTGGCCGGCTCTCTACATCGCCGATGCCAAGGGGCAGATCAGGTATCACCACTTCGGTGAAGGCGACTACGAGAAGTCCGAAGCGATCATCCAGCAACTTCTGGCCGAAACCGGAAGCCAGAAGGCCGCAAGCGACGTGGTCAAACCGGAGGTCAAGGGCGCGCAAGTCGCGCCAGACCTTGGCAACATTCGATCGTCGGAAACCTACATCGGCTATCAACGTGCATCTGATTTCGTATCCCCGGAGGGTCTGAAGAGTGATGCAGCCCAGGACTACACGACGGCTGAGCCGGGACTTAATGAGTGGGGCCTGACTGGCAACTGGACGGTCGAGTCCGAGCAGGCAACGCTCAATCGGGCAGGCGGCGGCATCACCTACAAGTTCAGCGCGCGTGATCTGCACCTTGTGCTGGGACCTCGGGCTGACGGCAAGCCGGTGCGTTTTCAGGTGAGCATCGATGGCAAGCCGCCTGGCGAAAGTCATGGATCGGACACCGATGCTGACGGCAACGGCACCATCAGCCAGACCCGCCTCTACCAACTGGTGCGCCAGGCGGGCGAGGTGCGAACGAGAACCTTCGAAGTTCGCTTCCTCGACCCCGGCGTCGAAGCCTTCGCCTTTACCTTTGGATGATAGGTAATGTCATGCATGCGGCAACTCAATCGATGATGACTGGATTCGCGGCGAAGCTAAGCCGGTTCTTGTCAACTCATTTACCTGGCCTCGTGAGCGCGTTGCTCCGCACCGCTGTCCCGAGCGTCGATCTTATCGATCACCTCAAGATCCATCTCATGATCTGGGCTTGGCTGCGGGTGTGGTGGTGCGTACTTTTGCAGATCGCGCCTCGTTGCAGGTCCTTACACCGCAAAACATGCTCATCTGAAAAAAGGCTGAGATATCCGATCCTACCGAACCGGCCTCGCACAATTCTAGTGATGAATGCATGCAATCGCGGGTACAGTGCCTGGACGGCACCGTAAATTCCTCGACGATTGAGCAGCGATGAATCATCGACCTATGACCGCCTCCCTGATCTCGCTGGAAGAGGCGGTCAATCGTCTTTTAGAGGACTGCGCGCCTGTTGAGCCGGTTCAGGTGCCGATTTCAGAGGCGCTTGATCGCATCTCCGCTGAAACGTTATCTGTGAACGGTCCTTACCCGGCCCAAAATCTCGCGATCCGTGACGGTTGGGCACTCCATGCCAACGATCTGGTCGGAGCAACTGCCTATTCGCCGGTCCCGTTAAATGAATTGCCCATCTGGGTGGAGAACGGCGATTTTCTTCCCGCAGGATGCGATTGCGTGCTTGAGCCGGAACTGCTTGAGCAAACCGGGCCCATCGTGCAGGTCATATCCGAAGCGATACCGGGCGCAGGCGTCAGACGTATCGGCGAAGATATGAAAGCGGAAAGCACGCCTGTCCGCGCGGGCAAGATGCTAAGTCCGCTGGATATCGTGATCGCACGTGCCGTCGGTCTGGAGAGATTGGCGGTGCGGCGTCCCCGGTTGCGGATCATCAATGTACCGGCCGCGAACGGTGCCTCGTCGACGGCCGGGTTCGTCGCAGAGGCTGCGTGCAAGGCCGGGGCCGACGTCGTTTCCACCAATGCAGCAGGACGCGATCCGACATCTATCGCAGGGGTGCTGGACGCTGAACCGTGCGACATGCTGTTGACTGTTGGCGGAACCGGAGTCGGGCGAACAGATGCAACGATTAGTGCGCTCGCCGCGAGGAACGCACTTCTGGCGCACGGCGTTGCCTTGCAGCCGGGGCGCACAGCCGCGATCGGCCGTATCGGAAATTGTCCCATTGTCGCTATACCGGGGGCCTTGGATCAGGCGCTTGCAGTGTGGTGGACAATTGCGTTGCCGGTTCTGGATCGGCTGTCGGATCGGCATATATCTCAGGTAACGTTGCCGTTGGCGCAAAAGATTTCATCGGGACCCGGCATGGCTGATATGGTTTTACTTAAACGCGATGGAGCAAGCTGGTTGCCTCTTTCAATTGGAGATCTTTCTCTCGGGTGCCTTTCGAGCGCGGATGCCTGGGTCGCCATCCCGAGCCATAGCGAAGGTTGTGCATCAGGCACGCTCTGCAGCGCCTACCTCCTTCGAGACACCATGTGAGCTCATCCTGAATGACTGGTCCTGCATTTCCCGTGAATTCCGTTCTCGATCAGGAACAGTTCCTGACCGTTCTTTCTCGCGAAGAAGCGCTCTCGCGTTTCGAGGCTGCGCTGTTCCCGCGTGTGCTGGCAACAGAGATACGCTCTCTGTCCGATGCGCTCGGCTGTGCCTTGGCTGAGGATGTCATCGCGCCGATCGATGTGCCGCCGTTCGATCGCTCGAATGTCGATGGTTTTGCCGTGCGTTCATCCGATCTCAGCCAGGCGGCGGAAACACTGCCGGTTCGCCTCATTCTCAATGGTGAAACCATCGCATGCGGAGTGGCGCCGCAATTGACCGTCGGATCGGGTAGCGCAACTCCCATCGCGACCGGTGGTCCAATTCCGCGTGGTGCGGACGCCGTCATCATGATCGAACATACCCAACCGGGCCATGGTGCGATCCATGTGCGCCGTGCGGTTTCTCCCGGGCAATTCGTCTCTTATGCCGGGTCCGACATTGCACGTGGTGAGGCATTGTTGCGCATCGGCACAATTATCGGGTCGCGCGAAGTCGGTATGTTGGCGGCGTGTGGCATCGAGAAGGTCCCGGTCGTGCGTAAACCGAGGGTTGCTGTTCTCTCGACGGGCGACGAACTGGTCTCGCCGGGCCAGCCGTTACCGCCGGCTGCGATCTACGATACCAACGGGGCGATCGTCACGGCTGCGGTGAATGAAAATGGCGGTTCAGCCCACTTCATGGGCTCCTTTCCGGACGATGAAGTCAAACTCGAAGCTGCTATGCGCGAGGCGCTGGCCGGTTGCGACATGCTGGTTTTGTCCGGCGGCACATCCAAAGGTGCGGGAGATGTGTCGCATCGCATCATCTCTCGCCTCGGCAAGCCGGGCATTGTCGTCCACGGTGTTGCGTTAAAGCCGGGAAAGCCGCTCTGTCTCGCGGTGTGCGATGGAAAGCCCGTCGTCATTCTCCCCGGATTTCCGACATCGGCGATGTTCACCTTCCACGACATGATCGTGCCGATTCTACGTCGGATGGCGGGATTGCCGCCGCGGGCCGACACGCATGTGCAGGCGAAAGTCCCAGTTCGTATTGCGTCCGAGTTGGGGCGCACCGAATTCGTCATGGTATCGCTTGTTGAGGGAGACAATGGCCTGATCGCATACCCCACCGGCAAGGGATCGGGTGCGATCACGGCGTTTGCACAGGCCGACGGATTCCTGCGCATCGATGCGCTTGCCGATCAAATGCCGGCTGGCACGGAAGCGCAGGTGACATTGTTTACCCCGCATGTGCGCGTACCCGACCTTGTTATTGTGGGTAGTCATTGCACGGGACTGGATATCGTCACCGCGCCGTTGGCGCTGGCAGGCCTTTCGGTGCGCTCGATCTCGGTCGGAAGTCTTGGTGGGTTGGCGGCGGCCCGTCGTGGCGAGTGCGATATCGCTCCTATCCATCTCTTTGACGAAAAGACTGACACTTACAATGTCCCGTTTCTGGCGCCTGGTCTCGAATTGGTGCCGGGCTATCGACGCATGCAAGGCATCGTGTTTCGCGCGGATGACCGACGCTTTGAAGGGCTCGATGCGCAACAAGCCGTTCACAAGGCAATCGCAGACACCTCATGCATCATGGTGAACCGCAACCAGGGCGCGGGCACACGCATTCTGATCGACCGGCTTCTGGGAGCCGCACGCCCGGACGGTTACTGGAATCAGCCGCGATCGCATAATGCCGTGGCTGCCGCAGTCGCACAGAAGCGTGCCGATTGGGGAATGACGATCGCACCCGTCGCCCATGCGGCCGGACTTGGTTTCATTCCCTTCGCCGAGGAGCATTATGACTTCGCGTTGGTGACGTCTCGCAGCGAGCGTCCGGCTGTGCGGGCTTTTGTTGAATTTCTGGGATCGGCGGAGACGCGCGCGGCGCTCGAACGGGCGGGATTTAGGCCTGCTTAGGTTGGTCTGTATAAAGAGAAGACAACCTTGATGAACTTTGCGGTATATCACCGGGTGCTCCGGCAAGCATGATCGGATCTTGATGGCACAACTCTCCGACGACTGTTTTGCTTTCGGTGGTCCGATGATGTCGGTCGACGAAGCCGTTGCAACGATTGCGTCGCGGGTTCAGGCCGTGCAGGACGTCGAAGCTGTTTCATTGACCGGGGCAGATGGCCGCGTTCTCGCCGAAGCCATCGTGGCGCCACTGTCGCTGCCGCCTTTCACCAATTCTGCCGTCGACGGCTATGCCGTTCGCAGCGACGATCTTTCGCTCGCGGAAAAACAGCCGTTTCCGGTGGTCGGGCGTGTCGCGGCAGGTGCCGTCGCTCAGGAGCCGATCAAGCCCGCGCAAGCCGTTCGCATCTTTACTGGCGCGCCGATGCCGGAGGGCGCCGATACGGTGTTCATGCAGGAAGATGTTCGCGTCGAGGACGGGCGCGTTTTTCTTCCTCCAGGATTGAAGGCCGGCGCCAACGTGCGGTTAACCGGAGAAGACATTTCGAAGGGGGCTGCTGTTCTGCCGTCGGGGAAGCGTTTGCGGCCGCAGGATGTAGCGCTGATCGCCGCACTGGGGCTGACGCAGGTCGATGTTCGAAGGCGAATTCGTGTCGCGGTGTTTTCAACTGGTAACGAGCTTGTCGCGCCCGGCGCAACGCGCGGGTCGCCGCAATTATTTGATTCCAACCGTTACATGCTGATGGCCATGCTCGGACGTCTCGGTTGCGAGGTCAGTGACCTGGGTATCCTGCCCGATGATCGCGCGTTGCTTGCACAGGCATTGCGGAACGCGGCTACCGGTCATGATCTGATCGTGACGTCCGGAGGCGTTTCGACCGGGGAGGAGGACCACGTCAAAGCGGCGGTTGAAATGGTTGGCTCCTTGGTGTTGTGGCGCATGGCCATCAAGCCCGGTCGCCCGGTTGCAATGGGTGTCATTCAAGGCACGCCGTTTATCGGACTGCCGGGAAACCCGGTCGCGAGCTTCGTCACGTTTACTTATGTGGTACGTCCGACAGTGCTTGCCCTCTTGGGTGCATCGCAGGAGCGTCCGGTACCAACTCTGGTGAAGGCCGCATTCGCATACAAAAAGAAAATTGCCCGTCGCGAATACGTCGGGTCAACATTGGTCGAGCCGATGATGGCGCGCTCGAAGCCGTGAAGTTTCCCCGCGAGGGCGCGGGTCTTCTGTCGTCTCTGGTGGAAACGGACGGTCTTGTTGAGCTGGGAGAGTCCATCACCGAGGTCAAGCCCGGTGATGTCGTCAATTTCCTGAGCTACGCCAGCCTGACCTGATGAGACTGATTGGATTCAGGCGTTTGGATCATTGGCGTTCGGGTAGAACAATTGCTGGCCGTTGATCTTGTAGTCCGAGATTGCCTTCTGTCCTTCAGGCTGAAATCAGCCAGTCGATGAACTGCTGACCCAGATCGGCCTTTACCGCCGGGTGCTTCTGCGGGTTCACCAGCATAACGCCGTATTGATTGAACAAGCGTCTGTCGCCTTCGACAGAGACCACCAGATCATTTTTGTTCTTGAACGACAGCCATGTTCCGCGGTCGGACAGCACGTAAGCACCGGATGCAGAGGCCATGTTGAGTGCGGCGCCCATGCCCTGGCCAATTTCCTTGTACCACTGACCTTTGTCATTCGCGATGTCGATGCCGGCTGCCTTCCAGAGATTGAGCTCTGCGATATGCGTTCCAGACCGGTCGCCACGTGAGATGAAAGGGGCGCCTTTGTCCTTGATGGTTTTGAGCGCCGCAACGATGTCCTTTGTGCCGTTGATGCCGGTTTGATCGCTCTTCGGCCCGATCAGAACGAAGTCGTTGTACATCACCGGATAGCGTTTCAGGCTGAAACCCTCGGACAGAAATTTTTCTTCCGCGGATTTTGCGTGAACGAACACGACGTCGGCATCGCCACGCCGGCCGGTATCGAGCGCCTGACCTGTGCCTTGCGCGACGACTTTCACATCGATGCCGGTCTTTTGCTTGAAAATCGGCAGGAGGTAATCGAACAAGCCTGAATCCTGTGTGGAGGTGGTCGATGCCACCACGATCGATTTGTCCTGCGCTAGAGCGGGTTGCGCATTCGCGAGAATTCCAACGGCAATGAATGCGAGAAATGCACGAATAAAGGCCATGTCGCCCCTCTCTTGTTAAACCAGAAGTTCGCCGGCGATAAATCGGCGTGCCTCGTCCGTTTGCGGATTTGAAAAGAAGTCAGCGCTTTGGCCAGCTTCGATCACGCGCCCGCGATTCATGAACACGATGTCACTTGCCAACCGTCGTGCTTCGCCAAGGTCATGTGTCGACATTACAACCTTGATGTTGCGACCGGCAACTGCGTGTAAGACGTCCTCAATGGCTTTGGTCGAGAACGGGTCGAGCGCAGCTGTTGGTTCGTCAAGAAACAGCACCTCGGGTTCGCGAGCGAGCGCACGCGCCAGGGCAAGCCGTTGTTGTTCTCCACCTGAGAGCTTGCGCGCGGGCCGATCCCCAAGTCCCGCAAGGCCGACTGTCGCGAGAAGCTCGGTAATCCGACGCGGCCATTCCTTGCGCGCGACACCGACGCTTGCAAGCGCGTATTCAAGATTGGATGCGACACTGCGACGCAACATCGTGGGCCGCTGGAACACAAAAGCGCGTCGAAGAGGCGGCACCTGCTCGCGACCTCCCCATGACACGCGGCCCTTTGAGGGCGTGAGCATTCCCATGGCGACACGAAGTAATGTCGTTTTTCCTGAACCGTTCGGACCGATCAGCACGGTTGGCAAGCCGACCGTCAGACGCAAGGAAACTCCGTCGAGAATGACCGCATTCCCGGCGTGAACGGCAATATTCTCCAGTGCGATCGGCAAGTCGGAGGGGAAGGCGCGCATGGTCATGCGCCCGCAAGTCTTGCACTGACACGCTGCGTGCACCAGGCAAGTCCGTTGATGGCAACGATGATCGCGATCAATACGACGCCAAGTGCGATCGCGCGCGGCAGGTCGCCTTTTGATGTTTCGAGTGCGATTGTCGTGGTCATGGTGCGGGTGAAGCCGTCAATGTTGCCGCCGACAATAACGATTGCGCCAACTTCCGCGGCAGCGCGACCAAATCCCGCAAGCAACGCGGTCATCAGACTGAACCGCGCATCCCAGACCAGTGTCGCCGCACGACCGGCCGGCCCGATATTCATCGCCGTGAGTTCGTCGCGATATTCAACCCAGAAATCTTCGATTGTCTGGCGGGTAAGCGCGGCGATGATCGGCGTGACCAATACGGTTTGGGCTATGATCATCGCCTGCGGGGTGAACAATATTCCCCAGGATCCAAGTGGGCCTGAACGGGATAGCGACAAATAAACAATGAGGCCGACAACAACCGGCGGCAGACCCATCAAGGCGTTGATCACGACGATGATGAACGAGCGTCCTGGAAAATCGCTGAGTGCAACCAGCGCTCCGAACGGGACGCCTATCAGCGCCGCTAGGCACACCGCTGCAGAGACTCACAGTCAGTGACAGCTTGATGATCTGGAACAGGCCGGTGTCGAGTGCCAGTACGAGTTGAAATGCCGATTCAAGATTAGACATCAATCACATCCATACTGCGGAACCGGGCGACTTTGCCCGAAGTTGATCCCTGTTGGAAACGCGGACGGTGGAGTCGGGAATGGCCAAAGAAAATGATTTACCGGGTCCGCAGGATCAAGGCGGCAAACATGGCGGGTCGAAGGATGGTCCCAAACCTTCACCGCAACCCGACCAGCAGGACCTGGATCCCCAGCACAAGGGACCCGAACGGACGGACAACAAGGTCAAATAACGCCGTCATTCGCCCAAAGAAGGGTGCGTCAGGCTGTTCCATTGCGCGGGATTTAGACCGAGCGATTCTGGAAAAAACATCATATATTTCAAATTGGATGTTGCCAGGGCGGCTTATCCCGCACCTTGTGGGCGCCACTAAAAAGCGCCTTGCACAATGTATACCACGCACTATCGTCTCCTTTGAAATGGAGCAATTCTAATGAGCGATGGCGGGCCACAGCAGGTTCATCCTTTCGAGCATCCGGGCGAGGGGAAACGGCGGGCCAAATCCACGCCGAAGGGTCGTCAGATCGACCCGAAGGCCAGTGAGGAGATTGCGCTGTTGCTGGAAGGCAAGTCGCGCAGCCGCGACATGCTGATCGAGCACCTTCATCTCATTCAGGACAAGTATCGTCAGATTTCGGCGGCTCACCTCGCGGCGCTGGCCGACGAAATGCGGCTGGCGTTCTCGGAAGTGTTCGAGGTCGCGACGTTCTACGCGCATTTCGACGTGGTGAAGGAAGGTGCACCGGACATCGCGCCTTTGACTATCCGGGTTTGCGACTCGCTGACTTGTGCAATGCTTGGTGCGGAAACGCTGCTGCATGAGTTGCAGAACAAGGCCGGTCCCGGCGTGCGCGTTGTGCGGGCCCCTTGCGTCGGGCGCTGCGATACGGCACCTGCGGCTGAAGTCGGTCACAATTTCATCGACCACGCCACGGTTGAAAATGTTCTCGCGGCCACGAAAGGCGGCGATACGCATGTGCATCTCCCGAAGCATGTCGAATACGACGAGTATGTTGCCAAGGGCGGCTACGCGCTCCTGAACAAGTTGCGATCCGGCGAGACATCCCGAGAGGATCTGCTGAAGGCGCTGGACGATGCCTCGCTTGCGTGGCCTTGGCGGCGCAGGTTTTCCGACGGGACGCAAATGGCGCGCCGTATTGGGCGAACCCGGGTCCGCGCCTGATGGCGATTAATGGCGACGAAGGCGAACCGGGCACGTTCAAGGATCGCTTTTATCTCGAAACAGATCCGCATCGCTTCATTGAAGGCATGCTGATCGGCGCGCATGTCGTCGAGGCTCCCGAAATCTACATCTATCTGCGCGACGAATATCCGGCGTCGCGCGAAATCCTCGAGCGCGAGATCGCGAAGCTGCCGCCGGGTGGTCCGAAGCTGCATCTGCGCCGTGGTGCGGGCGCATATATCTGCGGTGAGGAATCCGCGCTGCTGGAAAGCATCGAAGGCAAGCGCGGGTCTGCCACGCCACAAGCCGCCTTATCCGTTCCAGGTCGGCCTGTTTGGCCTGCCGACGCTGATCAACAATATCGAGACGCTGTTCTGGGTGCGTGACATCGTTGAGAAGGGCGCGGACTGGTGGAAATCTCATGGCCGTAACGAACGGCAGGGGCTGCGCAGCTATTCCGTGTCCGGCCGCGTGAAAAATCCGGGTGTGAAGCTTGCGCCGGCCGGAATCACGGTGCGTGAACTGATCGACGAATTCTGCGGTGGCATGGCGGATGGCCACACGTTCCATGCTTATCTCCCGGGCGGCGCGTCAGGCGGAATCCTGCCGGCGTCGATGGACAACATTCCGCTCGATTTCGGTACGCTCGAGAAATACGGCTGCTTCATCGGTTCCGCAGCGGTGGTCATCCTGTCCGACAAGGATCAGGTCAAAGACGCGGCGCTGAACCTGATGCGCTTTTTCGAAGATGAGAGTTGCGGCCAGTGCACGCCGTGCCGCGTGGGCACGCAGAAGGCCGCGACATTGATGGAACGGCGTGTCTGGGACCGCGATTTGCTGGACGAGTTGAGCCAGGCGATGCGCGATGCATCGATCTGCGGTCTCGGTCAGGCGGCCTCGAATCCGCTCACAACCGTCATTAAATATTTCCCAGAGGAATTCTCACCCAAGGAAGCCGCGGAATGAGCAAGATTCAATTCGAGCTTGATGGGAAGATGGTCGAAGCCGCGCCGGGTGAATCCATCTGGCAGGTCGCCAAGCGCCAAGGAACCGAAATTCCGCATCTGTGCTACTCGCCGGAGCCGGATTACCGCGCCGACGGCAACTGTCGCGCCTGCATGGTCGAAATCGAGGGTGAACGTGTTTTGGCTGCGTCGTGCAAGCGGACGCCGACAGTCGGCATGAAGGTCAAGTCGGGGAGCACGCGTGCGGTTTCGGCTCGCAAAATGGTGATGGAGCTTCTGGTCGCCGACCAGCCGGCGCGAGCCACGTCGCATGACCCGGATTCAAAATTCTGGCATTGGGCCGACAAGGTCGAAGTGACGGAGAGCCGCTTCCCGACGGAGCAGCGCTGGTCGAGCGACACCAGTCATCCGGCGATGAGCGTCAATCTCGATTCCTGCATTCAATGCGGGCTCTGTGTTCGCGCATGTCGCGAGGTGCAGGTCAACGACGTCATCGGCATGGCCTATCGCAACCATGACGCCAAGATCGTATTCGACTTCGATGATCCGATGGGCGAGTCAACGTGTGTCGCCTGCGGCGAATGCGTTCAGGCCTGCCCGACCGGTGCGCTGATGCCATCCGCGTTGCTTGATGCCAACCAGACGCGGACGGTCTATCCGGACAAGAAAGTGGATTCGCTCTGTCCGTTCTGCGGCGTCGGTTGTCAGGTCACCTATCAGGTCAAGGACGAGGAAATCGTCTACGCCGAGGGCCGTGACGGTCCCGCCAACCACAATCGTCTCTGTGTGAAGGGGCGCTTCGGCTTCGACTACATCCATCACCCGCATCGCATCACCAAGCCGCTGGTACGCCTGCCGAATGCGAAGAAGAGCTCTACGGATCAGGTCGATCCGGCCAATCCATTCACGCATTTCCGCGAAGCGTCATGGGATGAGGCTCTGGATATCGCCGCGAAGGGCCTTGTAAAAATCCGCGACGAAAAAGGCGTCAAGGCACTCGCCGGATTCGGTTCGGCGAAAGGCTCGAACGAGGAAGCCTATCTGTTCCAGAAACTGGTGCGCACCGGCTTCGGCTCGAACAATGTCGATCACTGCACCCGGCTCTGCCACGCTTCGTCGGTGGCCGCGCTGATGGAAGGCTTGAACTCAGGTGCGGTGTCCGCACCGTTTTCAGCCGCAGCTGATGCCGAAGTCATCATCGTCATCGGCGCTAACCCGACCGTCAACCATCCGGTGGCTGCGACCTTCATCAAGAATGCCGCCAAACGTGGCGCCAAGCTGATCGTGATGGATCCCCGCCGGCAGACGCTCTCGCGCCATGCTTATAAGCATCTGCAATTCAAGCCGGGCGCGGACGTCGCCATGCTGAATGCGATGCTTCACACCATCATCACCGAAGGCTTGACCGACGATCAATATATCGCCGGTTACACCGAGGGCTTCGAAGATCTCAAGGAGAAGATCAAGGACTTCCCGCCGGAGAAGATGGAAGCGGTCTGTGGTGTGCCCGCGGAGACGTTGCGCGAAGTCGCGCGAATGTATGCCACCGCCAAGTCCTCGATTATTTTCTGGGGGATGGGCATCAGTCAGCACGTGCACGGTACCGACAATGCGCGTTGTCTGATAGCGCTCGCGCTGATCACCGGACAGGTCGGTCGGCCGGGTACCGGATTGCATCCGCTGCGTGGGCAGAACAACGTGCAGGGCGCGTCGGATGCTGGTCTTATTCCGATGTTCCTGCCGGACTATCAGCCGGTCGGACGTACTGATCTGCGCGAGCCGTTCGAGCACCTTTGGCACCAGGATCTCGATCCGGTGCGCGGCCTCACGGTCGTAGAGATCATGAACGCAATCCACGCAGGCCAGATCACCGGCATGTATATCGAGGGTGAGAATCCCGCGATGTCGGATCCTGACCTTCAGCACGCACGCCAGGCGCTGGCGATGCTCGATCATCTGGTCGTGCAGGATCTCTTCGTCACCGAGACGGCGTTCCACGCTGACGTGATCCTGCCGGCATCGGCCTTCGCGGAGAAAGTTGGTTCGTTCACCAACACCGACCGCCGCGTGCAGATCGCGCGACAGGTCATCAAGCCCCCGGGTGATGCGCGGCAGGATCTGTGGATCATTCAGGAGATCGCCAAGCGCATGGGACTGGACTGGAACTACAGCGGTCCGGCTGACGTCTTCGACGAAATGACGAAAGTCATGCCGTCGCTGAAGAACATCACCTGGGAACGGCTGGAGCGTGAAGGCGCGGTCACCTATCCGGTGGACGATCCGCAAAAGCCCGGCAATGAAATCATCTTCACCACTGGCTTCCCGACCGCGAGCGGTCGCGGCAAGATCGTGCCGGCTCACGTCACGTCCCCGGACGAGGTGCCGGATGAAGAGTATCCGATGGTGCTCTCCACCGGTCGCGTGCTTGAACACTGGCACACCGGTTCGATGACGCGCCGCTCTGAAGTTCTCGACAGTATCGAGCCGGAAGCCGTGGCATTCATGTCGCCAAAGGATATGCGCCGGATGAACGTCTGGCCGGGCGATTTCATTCGAATGGAAACACGACGTGGCGCAGTTGAGGTTAAGGTTCGGTCCGACCGCGATGTGCCGGAGAACATGATTTTCATGCCGTTCTGCTATGCGGAAGCTGCGGCAAACTTGCTCACCAATCCCGCACTTGATCCATTCGGAAAAATTCCCGAATTCAAGTTCTGCGCCGTGAGGGCGGAAAAAATCGAGCTACGGACCGCGGCCGAATAAAGTCGGTTGCTGGCTGCGTTTCGCTAACGTCTCCACGCCCCATCAGAAAGGGCGTGGGGCAGCGTGTTCAGTCACATATTTTATCCAAAGTGATCGGCAGGTCGCGCACGCGTTTTCCCGTCGCGTGATAGATTGCGTTTGCGATTGCCGCAGCGACGCCGACAATTCCAATCTCGCCAACGCCCTTGATACCAAGTGGGTTGATGATGTCATCTGGCTCATTCACAAAAATCACTTCGATGTCATGCACGTCGGCATTCACCGGGACATGATACTCGGCGATGTTGGCGTTCATGACGCGGCCGAAATTGTGGTCGACCAGCGTCTCTTCGTGCAACGCCATGCCGATGCCCCATACCACGCCGCCCAGGATCTGGTTGCGCGCCGTTTTTGGATTCAAAATGCGGCCGGCCGCCACTGCGCTGACGATGCGGGGGACTCGAACGACACCTAGCTGCTCGTCGATCTTGACCTCAGCGAAAATCGCGGAATGAACGTTCTTCGCGTAATCGTTGTTGTCTTTGAAGTCGGTCGACTTCTCTTTCTCGATGCGATCCACCCCGCTGTGCCGCATGACGTCTGTGATCGAGATGCTGCGGCTCGCATCTGCTTTCGCAGTGATCATACCGTCCGCGAAGGTGACATCCTCAAGCTTGATGCGGGCCAGCGCAGAGTCAGGCACCTTTTTGGCCAGCTTCAGCAGCTCTTTGCGAACGTCGCCGGCAGCGTTTGCGATGGCATGCGATACCGAGGACGCCATCCACGAGCCGCCCTCGACCGGTGACTGCGGCAGTGTCGAGTTGCCTAAGCTTGATGGTCACGTTCTCGATCGGCAGTCCCAAGCATTTCAGCCGCAACCTGTGCCATGATCGTATAGGTGCCGGTGCCGATGTCCGACGTTGCACAGGAAACTTCCGCGTGCCCATTGGCCGTCAAGGCGATGCGGGCTGCGGTCTTCATTTGCAACGCTTCCCAGACGCCAGAGGCCATTCCCCAGCCAACCAGTTCGCCGCCATCGCGCATCGAGCGCGGCTCCGGCTTTCGATTGCTCCAGCCAAATGCTTCAGCGCCTTGGCGATAGCACTCGCGAAGCTCTTTGCTGGTGTAGGGAATATCCTCGTTCTGATCGCGATCCGAGTAATTTCGCAAGCGAAGTTCGAGAGGGTCCATCTTGAGCGCGACAGCAAGTTCATCCATGGCGCATTCGAGCGCATAGACGCCGGTCGCAGCCCCCGGCGCGCGCATATCAGACGGGGTCGGAAGGTCCAGCCTCGCCAGCTTGTGGGTGTATTTCGTGTTTGGACATTTGTAGAGCGCACCCGACCAGATCGTGTCCTTTCGGGCGAATTCTTCATATCGTGAGGTTATCGCGATAGCTTCGTGAGTAATCGACTCGAGCGCGCCGCCAGTCTTCGCGCCGAGTGCAACCCGCTGGATCGTGCCCGGCCGATAGCACAGCGCGTACATTTGCTGACGGGTCAATACCAAACGCACAGAGCGTTGTAGCGCGCGAGCTGCCAGCACGGCCAAGACCACCTGGTATTGCGGGCGCAGGCCCGAGCCGAATGCGCCACCCACAAAGGGTGAGATCACGCGCAGATCGTCAGACTTCATGCCGAACACGCCGCACACGTAGCGCTGGACGTTCTGCACGCCTTGGGTCTTGTCGTAGACGGTAAGCTTCCCGTCGCCGTCCCATATCACCGTGGATGCGTAGAGCTCCATCGGATTATGGTGCTCGATGCCAATGTAATATTCACCTTCGTGCCGGACATCTGCCGCAGCGAATGCCTTCTGGACATCGCCCCGCGGTTTCGCCGGAGTCAGCGCGAAGGTGTCCTCAGCCAATGGGTACGCATTGTCGAGCTCGTGAAACAGGTCGGTAACGTAGGTTTCTTCCTTGTATTCAATCTCGACCAGTGAGGCGGCGAACCGAGCGATTTCCCATTCTTCCGCCAATACGAGCGCGATGGGTTGTCCGCTGAACATGATCTTGTCGTCGTAGAGCGGGCGGAATGGCGAGCCACTTGGGGCCACGTCATCCGCGTAAGCCTTGTCATTATCTGCAATGGGAGGGCGGTTCTTGTGGGTCAATATTGCCAAGACGCCTTCGACAGCGAGCGCCTTGCTCATATCAATTTTCGCAATGTGACCTTTCGCGATCGTCGAGGTGATGACGCTGCCATATGCGATATCCGCAGCCTTGAATTCGCCGGCGTATTTCGCCGCTCCGGTAACCTTGGCGTGGCCGTCAACGCGGGATATCGGGACACCGATGTAAGAGGCCATAGTGCTTACCGTATCGTTTTGTTTGTTTGGGATTGCGGCGTGCCCAGCGCGGCTTGCGCCAGCGCGCGGATAATCGTGCGACGGGCCAAACTGATCTTAAAGGTATTATGCTTGAACCCTCTGGCGTCACGAAGCAGCAGATCGGCAGCGTGCGTGAAGGCGTCCTGGTTGGCGGTCTGTCCTTTTAGCGCGGCTTCTACCGCTGGATTCCGCCACGGCTTGTGCGCGACTCCTCCGAGTGCGAGGCGTGCTTCCTTGATCTTATTGCCGTCAAATTCGAGTGCGGCTGCCACCGAAACCAAAGCGAAGGCATAAGACAGGCGGTCGCGAATTTTCAGATAGGTGTAATTCGCGGCGAAGCCCTGCACGGGAAGCTCAATAGCTGTGATGATCTCATTCGGTCGCAGATTAGTATCGAACTGAGGCTCGTTGCCGGGCAGCCGATGGAAGTCGGTAAGCGCAATCGTACGTTCGCCCGCTGGACCTTCCACGAGAACCTTGGCCTCGAGCGCCGCGAGTGCCACGCACATATCCGAAGGATGCGTCGCGATGCACGCGTCGCTCGTTCCGAGAATAGCGTGCATGCGATTGAAGCCATCAATGGCGGAGCAGCCGCTGCCGGGATCGCGCTTGTTGCAAGGCGTCGCGGTGTCATAAAAATAACAGCAGCGCGTCCGTTGCAGGAGATTGCCGCCAGTGGATGCCATGTTGCGCAGTTGCTGCGAAGCGCCGGCGAGAATCGCGCTTGACAGCAACGGGTAACGCTGCTCGATCAGCGGGTGCCACGCGAGATCTGAATTCGGCACCAGTGCGCCAATGCGCACGCCTCCGTCCTTTGTTTCTTCAACCGTTTTGAGCGGAAGCCGTGAGATATCAATCAGCCGTGTTGGCCGCTCGACATCCTCTTTCATCAGGTCGATGAGGTTCGTGCCGCCCGCAATGAATTTTGCCGTGGCGTCGGCCGTGATCTGTCGTACCGCGTCGGCGACATCGTTAGCTCGCGCGTAGGTGAAGTTTATCATGATGCACCCATCGCCTGTTGAATTGCCGCGACGATGTTGGGGTATGCGGCGCAGCGACAGATGTTACCGCTCATGAATTCGCGAATCTCATCAGCCGACTTTGCCTTTCCCTCCGCGATGAGGCCTGCTGCGGAACAAATCTGGCCTGGTGTGCAATAGCCGCATTGAAAGGCATCGTGGTCGATGAATGCCTGCTGCAATGGATGTAATGTTCCGTTCGTCGCGAGGCCTTCGATCGTTATCACCTCAGCGCCGTCCTGCATCACAGCGAGTGCCATGCATGAATTGATCCGCCGGTCGTTGACGAGAACTGTACACGCACCGCACTGGCCGTGATCGCAGCCTTTCTTTGTGCCGGTCAGGTCAAGATGTTCTCGCAATGCATCTAGCAGGGTTGTCCAAGGCGCGACCTTAAGCCCGGTTTTGACACCGTTGACGGTCAATTCGACCTGGATTTTTTCCGGAGCTGGAATGTGCGTGATTGTGCTTGCTTCCACCATTTGTGTTGCCCGCGTCCGTCGAAGAGAGACAGGGGTACCGAGCAACTCAGGTGCTGGTACCATCCGTTCCAAATGCGGAACTTGGCGTTTAGTTCCGAGACGTTAGACGCTAACGGCGGGGCGGCTTTGAGATCATTCCGCCTGCAAGATTGCTGCCTCCGGCGAAGCCTGCCGCTGCGTGGCGATGTGCAAGCACGGGTTGAAGTTTGTTGTCGCGGGATATCCGGATTCAGAATAGAATTGCTGTCTGCTCGGACTGCATGGCGAACATCCTAACCGATGGACAACGAGCGATGATGTTTGTTCGGCGCCGCAATTTCGTGTGGAAAGTGGAAGGTTTGATGAAGGGATGCTCCCATCAAGCGATCCACGCGGGCGACCTTTGCGTCGAATTCAACGCGGCTCGTCATCCTCTTCGACGCAGATCTCACAGGACTATCGGAGCAGGGCAAGCACGTTGTCTCGCCATCCGCAGGCCGAAGGCAGGCATTCGTAGGACGGAATACTAGACTGCGATGCCTGGATGTGGAGTGCACACGAAACAACCTAAGGGAGGCAGGCCATGATTAGTACAGCCTTACCTATGCCGGGACCGCCACTGCTGCATACGCTGGCAGAGAATTGGTGGCTGGTGCTTCTGCGTGGTATCGCAGCTATCGCTATGGGTGTTCTGGCATTTGTGGTGCCCGGCATCACACTGGTTACCCTCATCTTGTTATGGGGCATTTATGCTCTCGCAGATGGCTTGATTGCGATGTGGGCGGCCGTTGCAGGTAGAAGCGGCGGACTGGTCCCACGCTGGTGGCTCGCGGTCGTCGGTATTGCGGGTGTCTTGGCCGGCGTGCTGACTTTCGTTTGGCCGGGCATTACGGCGCAGATACTGCTCCTCATGATCGCGATCTGGGCGATCGTGATCGGCGCGATGCAGATTTGGGGAGCCATACAGCTGCGCAAGGAAATCGAAGGCGAGTGGCTACTGATCCTGAGCGGTCTGCTTGCGATCGCTTTTGGTGTGGTTTTGCTCGCCCGACCTGGCATTGGTGCGTTGGCGGTAGTTTGGATGATCGGCAGTTACGCCGTGATCGCTGGCATCGACTACATCGCACTCGCGTTCAGGCTGAAGAGATATAAGAGTTTGGCCTGAATTTCCCTCGGTTCCGAAGGCGCAAGCTTGGGCATGAGATCCGTGCGGGCAGGGCGGTTGGAAGCGCTACTCGCTTTGGTGGCAGCGTTGCTTTTTGCGCCTGCGCCTTCGGTTTGGGCCGAACCATCCGACACTGTAGCAAGTTCGATTGAGCTCGGCGCTCGCGGTGGATCCGTCACGGGAGGCTCGGCCCGTCCCAACTCCTTTGAGGAACGTGCTGCCGGTGCTTTCGAGTTCAGCGCCCGCGCTGGAGTGGCAAGCGACTACATCTATCGCGGCACCACGCTTTCAAATCACAAGCCTGCGGCAGGAGCCGCGTTCGAAGCGGTGCTCGACAAATTCTATGTCGGTGCCACCGTCGCCAGTGTTGTGCTTCAAAGCCAGCCAGTAGCAGAGATTACGGTCAACACTGGTTTGCGCCCCAAGATCGGAAGCGTCGACCTCGATCTGGGCTGGACGTATTTCGCCTATCCCGGCGAATTATCTGGCAACAACACAGAGTATTGGGAGGCTCTTGCTCGCGCTGACACGAAGATCGGTGACCTATTTCATATCGCCGGCGGCTTTGCTTATTCGCCCAATGTCTCGAATACCGGCGCATGGAGCAAGTATGCTGCATTCGGCGTCGGATTGGAGATGCCGCGCAACACGTTGCCGAACAACATCACCGCTACGTTAACCGGTGGAGCCGGCTATTTCTGGTTTGGAAACCAGAAGGACGAATTTGGTGGTTTTCCGCTGCCAGCCTATCTCAACTGGAATTTCGGAGTGACGTTCGGCAGTGGAAATGCGCGTTTCGACCTGCGCTATTACGACACGAACCTCTCGAAAGAGAACTGTTTCGTCTACACCGGTGATCCTCGCGCAAGGCCCGGTGGACAGGTTGATCCCACAACAAATCCGGATGGTCTCGTTTCACGCTGGTGCAGCGCCACCCTGGTCGCAAAGCTGTGGTTTGCGCTGAACTAAGTCGATGTGGTCCGCTGTCCTCGGCGTTTTCTCCTCCGAGCAAGCGGGGATGCTCCCGGCACGCGAGCGCCGGGAGCGGTATCGTCACTTCACAAGCGCGGCCTTTTCAATGACCTCAGCGACTTCCTTCGCATGGACGACGAGAGAGGCATGACTGCCAGCGACCTCCGTCGTCTGAGCCTTGATCCTGGCTGCGAACATCTTCTGGGCCTCAGGCGCGAGTACCTTGTCCTTCGTGCTGATCACATAGAACGTCGGCTTGTTGTGCCAGGCTGCCGTATCGACGGGAGCCTCGAACGCGGTGTGGTTCAACGGAAGCTGGGAGTTTGCCAATAATTCGGCGATCTTCGGAGGAAGGTCAGCCGCGACTGCCGAAGGAAATACCTTGGGGTCGATGTAAAGGTTGCCCTTCTCGTCGGGATGAATAGCCTTGCCGCCTTCGGTTGCCGGACCGCTTTTGGCCAGGGCCGCCAGAGATTCGCCAACGTCGGGTGCGAACGCGGAGACATAGACGAGCGCCGAAACCTTGGGATCGTTACCTGCTTGCGTGATGACCACGCCACCCCATGAGTGGCCAACGAGGACGGTCCTGCCGTCCTGTTTCGCGAGCGCCTGTTTGGTGACATCGACGTCCGCTGCGAGGGAGGTGAGCGGATTTTCGACCAGCGTGACGTTGTAACCCTTATTCTTGAGGATATCGGCGACGGGCTTCCAGCTCGTCTGATCGACGAAAGCGCCATGCACGAGCACGATGTTGTGGGCCGCCCCCTTGGGCAGCTCGGCGGATTGGACGGTGCCGGCAAATGTCGTTCCGGCCATGAGGGCGGCAGCGGCTGAGAGTAGAAGATTTCGCATTGATCGCTCCTGATAAGATGGCCGACGCGGGTCCAGTGATGGCAGGCGTTTCGGCAAATCGCGGTTCTTCCAGGCTGCCGTGACGAAATCGGTCTCGGGAATTGTATCCCGCAATCCAAATTCAAGTATTGTACGGCCTTACTGTCGAACTCGCTTGAGCTGCAAATAGAGTATCCTCCCTGTGAAACCCCATGACACCAACGACGGAGTTCTTGCTCCAACGTCCGATTTTCAGCCCCACACCGATCTTCTTTCCGACATTCTGAGGTTCGTTCAGCTCAGCGGAGAGCGGGTGTTGACAACCGAATTTCGGTCCGGCTTCAACATCGAATTCCAGCGCGGGCCTGCTTGCATTCATGTGGTTCAGGAAGGCGAACTCCGCATCGCGGTTGATGGTCGAGCGCCTCTGAGACTTTCCGCTGGCGATATCGTGGTCTTGCCGCACCCGGCGCGATACAGGCTCAGCGACGGTGGCCGACCGGACGCCGCCATGGACGCTCCTCTGGAGATCGAGGCTGCAGGCGCAAATATCTCGGTGATCAAACACGGCCAGGGCGCGATCGCGGCAAGAACCATCAGCGCCACCTTTCAGTTCGAGAACAAAGGTGGGGTTTCGCCGTTATTGGGGCTACTGCCGGAAGTTATTCACATCGCGAAGGATGCCGATCAGTCCGCAGTGCTCATCCGTGATGTCGCTCAATTCCTGCCCGTTGAGCATGCGGCCCAGGAGCCAGGGGCCGCGCTCATGATCTCCCGCGTGATCGATGTCCTGATTATCCGCTGCATCCGGACTTGGGCCAAATCACTTGGGACCCGTCAGGGCTGGATCGGGGCGCTTGCCGATGCGCGGGTCAGCAGGGCTGTCGCCGCAATCCATCGTGATCCTACAAAAAGCTGGTCGGTCGAAGGGCTGGCATCGGTCGCTGGAATGTCGCGTTCGCGATTCGCCGAGATGTTCCTGGCAACAGTCGGCGAGCCACCTTTGCGCTACCTTCATCGCTGGCGTCTGGGGATGGCGTTCGATTTGCTGCGAAGATCAAACCTTCCGGTGGCCGAAGTTGCGCATGCCATTGGATATGAGTCCGAGGCGGCGTTCAGCCGCGCTTATAAAATTATGTTCGGCACGACACCTCGTGACGATCGACTGACAGTTTCCCGATAAACATTGGAACATCTGGATTCGCATGCTCACGATACTCCAGCCCGATCAGCGCGAGCGTTTCACATTGGTGCAGCGCCACCCTGGTCGAAAAGCTGTGGTTTGCGCTGAACCAAGTCGATGTGGTCAGTCGATCTTACACCTTGACGCCGGGTGCTCCCTTTTCCACCCGGCCGATAGTGCACGCGAAGGGATAACCATCCTCAAGAATTTGCTGAAGAACCGTGTTTGCATGGTCCGTATCGCAAGCGATCAGTAATCCTCCTGAGGTTTGCGGATCCGTAAACAGATGTCGCTGCCATTCGGAAAATTCGGAACTTAGCGTCACAGCGTCTCCATAGCTTGCCCAGTTGCGGATGGAGGCGCCTGTAAAAAATCCTTTTTGAACCAGCTCCGCAGCCTCCGGAAAAACCGGAACGCTTGCGCTATTCAGGACGATTGTCACATTCGATCCGCGCGCCATCTCCATGGTGTGTCCGAACAGACCGAATCCCGTCACATCCGTCATGGCATGAACTGCCGGTTCTTTCGCGAGTTTCGCTCCCACGCGATTCAGCAGCGTCATCGATGCAATCATATCGGTGTACGCTCCAGCCGAGAGGGCGCCCTTTTTGAAGGCCGCGGAGTAGATGCCGACACCAATTGGTTTGGTCTGTTCGCCGTCAGCACCTGTGAGACAAATTGAGGGACTTCCCGAAGGGAGGATTTCTGGTTCATCGTAGCCGCAAGGAGCGCAGATGAAACAGAAATCCGGGCCGGATAAAGCGCCGGCAGAACAAGTTCTGAAGGACATTCGGCGTCAGACCCGCCGGCAGTATTCGGCGGAAGAGAAGATCCGCATTGTACTGGAAGGACTGCGCGGCGAGGAGAACATCTCGGAGCTTTGCCGCCGGGAAGGTATCGCGGCCTCGATGTATTACGGCTGGTCGAAGGAGTTTCTCGAGGCCGGCAAGCGTCGGTTGGCAGGGGACACCGCCCGCGCCGCGACGTCCGGCGAGGTGAAGGACCTTCGTCGTGAGGCCGCAGCCCTGAAGGAGGTTGTGGCCGATCTGACCCTGGAGAACCGCCTGCTTAAAAAAAAGTCTGAGCGGGGATGGGGAGGACGAGGCATGAGATACGCTGCATCCGAGAAGGCCGAGATCATCCAGCTGGTCGAGCAGTCGCATCTGCCGGCCAAGCGCACGCTGGACAAGCTCGGCATCCCGCGCGCCACGTTTTACCGCTGGTATGACCGATATCGTGAGGGTGGGCCTGAGGCGCTGGCTGACCACCGCTCGCGACCGGATCGTGTCTGGAATCGCATCCCGGAGGATGTCCGCCGCCAGATCATCGTTCTGGCGCTGGAGGTTCCTGAGTTGTCGCCGCGGGAATTGGCGGTGCGCTTCACCGACGAGCAAAAGTACTTCGTCTCGGAGGCTTCGGTCTACCGCCTGCTGAAGGCGCACGATCTCATCACCAGCCCGGCCTATGTGGTGATCAAGGCGGCGAACGAGTTCAAGGACAAGACCACCGCCATCAACCAGCTCTGGCAGACCGACTTCACCTACCTCAAGATCACCGGCTGGGGATGGTACTATCTCTCGACCGTGCTGGATGACTTCTCGCGCGACATCGTGGCCTGGAAGCTTTGTCCCACCATGTGCGCCTCCGACGTCACGGCCACGCTCGACCTGGCGCTTGTGGCCTCGGGCCTTGATCGCGCCACCGTCGTGCACCGGCCACGGCTTCTCTCGGACAATGGCGCATCTTATGTGGCGGGAGATCTGGCCAATTGGCTCGAGGGCAAAGGCATGGAGCACGTGCGCGGGGCGCCGTATCATCCTCAAACCCAGGGAAAGATCGAACGCTGGGATCAAACCCTGAAGAACCGCATCCTGCTCGACAACTACTACCTGCCCGGTGGTCTCGAACGGCAGATCGACGCCTTCGTCGCGCACTACAACCACGCCCGCTATCACGAGAGCATCGACAATCTCACGCCGGCAGACGTTTACTTCGGCAGGGCCGAGATGATCCTCGCCGAGCGTCAACGCATCAAACGTATCACCATCGCAAACCGTCGCTTGCAGCATCAGCTGCAGGCCGCTTAAACTCTAACCCCTGATGAGCCAGAGCCTCCCTTCTCGAACGCCTGATCTGTCTCAAATCATCTGACGACGGACAGTCCACGCCGGCGATCCGGTCAAGGTCGATCGCTACACCAAACCAGCGCGGATCAACCATTGGATCACGGCGACGTGCCTCGTTCTGCTGGCGCTGTCGGAACTCGCGCTGTTTCATCCGAGTCTGTTTTTCCTGACCGGTCTGTTTGGTGGTGGGCAAACGACGCGCGCGATTCATCCCTGGATCGGCGTTGTCCTGTTCTTCAGCTTCTCGGGCCTTTTCGTGCGCTTCTGGAAGGCGAACCTTTGGCGGCGCGAGGACGGGACGTGGCTCGCCCGGCTTCAGGATGTGCTCACTGGCCACGAGGAGCGGTTGCCTGAAGTCGGGAAATACAATGCTGGACAGAAGACGGTCTTCTGGGGAATGACGGTTCTCATTCTTGTGCTGATCGTCACCGGTTTGGTGATCTGGGATCAGTATTTCTCCGAGTTCACCACGATTGATCAGAAGCGGTTGGTGTTCTCATTCATGCGGCTGCGGCGGTCGTCATCATTTGCGTCTGGATCGTACATGTCTATGCAGCGATCTGGGTGCGGGGAACCATTGGCGCCATGACGCAAGGTCAGGTCACCGGCGGATGGGCTTGGCGTCATCATAGAAAATGGCTCCGCGAATTGGTGGGGGGAAAGAAACCACCACAGTGATTGCGGAGTTGATGATTTGAGTACCGGGAATTTCCAGCAAGCTGCACGTGGCCCGGAGGGTTCGTGAGGTCGTTCGATGAATAATGCAGGAGGACACCGGCTTGATCCGGTCGTTATTGGTGAGATCACAGAGCCGCCGTTTGCGCGCGTCCCGGATGTGTCGAGATTGTTTCGCGACAGGGCAGAGCGTTTTCGGGAATTGTCGGCGCAGCACGAACTAGCCCCCTTCCTCGAATTTCTATCAGGTATCTCGTCTTGTCAGCACACGCTGCAGGATGGGCTTGAGAACGCCGACCTTCCGAACGAAGACGAGCTCTCCCGTGCCCGCGAATTCGGTATGCCACCGCTGGACCGCAGCCGCTTCACGGTGAATTCTGCATTTGACGCAACGCTTGAGCGCTTTCTCGGACTTGCGTCAAATATTGAGATGCCGGACACGGCGCGGGCCGCGCTGTCGCGTGTCATGGAAGCTGACAGTGCGATGCGCCTCGATATGGCCCGGGCCGTTCTTTCCGATGCGGTTCCACTCGAGCACTGTGCCGACCATGTGTTCGTGGCCGCGGCCCTTCAAGTCCACTATGCGCGATTGGCATCGAGACTGGACCCCAAAAAGCTCGTCCCCGTGGGGGACGGCGCATGCCCCGTTTGTGGCGGCGCTCCGGTGTCATCAATGGTGGTCGGCTGGCCGGGTTCAGAGAACGCTCGTTTCTGCGTGTGTTCGCTATGCGCGACGCATTGGAATTACGTTCGCATCAAGTGCACCATGTGTGGGTCGACGAAGGGCATTTCCTATCAGCAGATCGATGGTGGAGACGGCACTATCTGGGCGGAGACGTGCGAGTCTTGCCGGTCCTATGTGAAAATTCTGCATCAGCATAAAAATCCGGGGCTTGATCCGGTGGCGGACGACGTTGGCAGTCTCGCGCTCGATCTGCTCGTGCGTGAGAGTGAATATCGGCGCGGCAGCGTTAATCCGTTCTTGCTCGGCTATTGAGGTGGATGATGACAAACATCTCGACCGCCGACCTGCGCAAGCTTCCCGCTGTCAATGACGTGTTGGGTTGCGAGGACGCAGCCGAAGCAATCGAGAGATTTGGCCGGCCTGCGGTCGTCGGCGCGGTGCGTCAGGCTCTTTCTGAATTTCGCGCCGGTGGGATGATTCCGGACAGCCGCGCAGTCGTGATGAACACTGCGCTGGCGCTTCTCGACGTTCAGCAAGGCCCAAGTTTACGGCCTGTCTTCAATCTTACCGGCACGATTCTTCATACGAAATTCGGCCGTGCTATTCTGGCCGAAGCTGCTGTCGAGGCCGCGGTTTCGGCAATGCGCTCCGCAGTCACGCTCGAATTCGATCTCGATGACGGCAGACGCGGCGAGCGCGATGATCATCTTCGCGAGCTTTTGCGTGAGCTCACCGGTGCTGCCGATGCGACCGTCGTTAACAACAATGCTGCCGCCGTCTTACTAACGCTCAACACGTTGGCGAGCCGTCGCGAGGCGATTGTCTCACGCGGCGAGTTGATCGAGATCGGTGGCTCCTTCCGGATGCCGGAGATCATGTCCCGTGCGGGAACGAAACTCGTGGAGGTGGGAACGACCAACCGCACGCATTTGAAAGATTACGCCGGGGCGATCAGCGCGAAGACCGGCGTGATCTTCAAGGTTCATACCTCGAACTATCGCATCGAGGGATTTACCAAGGAGGTCGCTGCACGCGATCTGGCGACGCTGGCGGCCGAGCGCAAAATTCCGATGGTGCACGATCTCGGCTCGGGGACGCTTGTCGATCTTGTTCCTTTCGGGCTTGTGCACGAACCGACGGTTGCGGAAGCCGTGGCGGACGGGGCCGATATCGTGACGTTTTCCGGTGACAAGCTATTAGGGGGACCGCAGGCAGGATTCATCGTTGGCCGTGAAGATCTCATCGAAGCAGTCAACCGCAATCCGATGAAGCGGGCGTTGCGCGTTGACAAGATCCGTATTGCCGCGCTCGAAGCAACGCTGAAACTCTACCGCGATCCTGATCGGCTGGCCCGCCAGCTTCCAACGTTCAAGCTGTTGTCAATTCCGAAAGCGGAGGTCGAGGCGCGGGCGCGACGCTTGCTGCAGAGTGTGAAGGATTCGATCGGCCCCTCGTTCATGGTCGAAACCATTGCGTGCGAAAGCCAGATCGGATCCGGCGCACTGCCGCTGACCACACTGCCGAGTGCTGGCCTCGCAATCCGCCCGGCGAGGGCGCGCGGCGTCGGGCGGGCGCTGAAGCGTCTGGCCGCCAGGCTTCGCGGGCTAGACGTTCCCGTCGTCGGCCGGATCGAAGATCAAGCCCTGATCCTTGATCTGCGATGTCTCGACGACGAAGGAGCGTTCATCGGGAATCTCGCTTCCCTCGATCTTGCGGAGAAAGGCGATGGGGCAGTCTGAGGCACGTACAACGGAAACCGCGTCAGGCCAAATGATGGCTGCCGGTTCGGCGTTCGCGCGAGGCGACTATGCGACCGCGCTGGCGATCTGGGGGCCACTCGCGCACGCGGGTCTCGCTGAAGCTCAGGCGCAAATCGGCTCATGTTTTTGTGAAGGTATCGGCGTGCGACGCGATTTCGATCTGGCGGTGCAGTGGCTGACATTGGCTGCGGATGCGCACCATGCGGAAGCTCAGCGTAATCTTGCGGCGCACTATTTCAGGGGCGATGGGGTCGTCGAAGATTTCAAGCGCGCCGCCGAACTCTATCGATCTGCCGCTGAAGCAGGAGACGGTCCGGCACAAGACATGCTGAGCTGGATGCTGCTGGAAGGCGAATGCGTTCCGACCAATGTTACTGAGGCGCGGAGATGGGCCGAAGCGGCAGCGGAGCAGAATATCGCGCCCTCCATGACTAGGCTTGGCATGATCCATCACAATGCGCTCGGCGTCGAACGCGATCCGGTGCTTGCAGTTCAATGGTGGCGACGCGGCGCCGAACGTGGCGACGCGGATGGCCAGGCAATGCTCGGGGCTGCGTATTATCTCGGTTCCGGTGTTGAGCGAGACCCGTATCAGGCGCTGGTGTGGCTGTTGCGCGCCAAGGCGGGAAATAGCCAACTGGCAAATCGTTTTCTCGATGCCGTGCGTTCGGTGCTCACGCAGGCGGAGATTGCCAATGCCGAGTTGCGCGCGCTTGCTCCGCTATCCGGACCATCACCATGATCGTAGGGACATCAGGCCATATCGACCATGGCAAGACATCCCTGGTTCGTGCGCTCACCGGAGTGGAGACTGATCGTCTGAAGGAGGAGAAAGCTCGCGGCATTTCCATCGACCTTGGATTTGCCTATATGCCCACGCCCGGCGGATCGGTCCTTGGCTTCGTCGATGTTCCGGGCCATGAGAAATTTATTCGCAACATGTTGGCCGGTGCGACCGGAATCGATTTTGTGTTGATTGTGATCGCCGCCGATGACGGCATCAAGCCGCAAACGCTGGAGCACCTGGCGATCGTCGACCTGCTCGGCATCGAGCACGGACTTGTCGTACTGACAAAGTCCGATCTGGTCCCGCCTTCCCGACTGGTGCAGGTCTCGGCGGATGTTGCAGACTTGCTGAAGACCACGGCGCTGGCAGGCTCGGACATGATTGCCGTCTCAACCGTAACCGGGGAGGGTATTGCGGATTTGCGCGCGCATCTGTTCGCGGCGGCCCAGGCAAACAGCGAGCGGGCGGCATCCGGACGCTTCCGCCTTGCGGTCGACCGGTCGTTCACCATTGCCGGAGCCGGCACCGTTGTGACGGGGACGGTCCTGTCCGGCGCAGTGTCGGTCGGCGATCGCGTCACGATTTCGCCCTCTGGTCTTTCGGCTCGTGTGCGCGCGATTCATGCGCAAAATCATCCGTGCTCTCAAGGTGTCGCCGGACAGCGCTGTGCGCTCAACCTCGCAGGGGACGGCATCAGCAAGGATGCGATCTCGCGTGGCGACATGGTGCTTGATCCCGGATTGCACGCGCCGACCAACCGCATTGATGTTGAATTGCGTCTGCTCGCTACGGAGCCGAGACCAACTATTCAATGGACGCCAGTCCGGTTGCATTGTGCGGCGGCTGAAGTTGGCGCACGCTTGGTGCTGCTGCAGGACGCACCCTTCATTGCTGGCGAGACGGGCAATGTGCAGATGGTCCTGGAAGGGCCGATCGCCGCAGCCGCAGGAGATCGCTTCGTTGTGCGCGATACCACTGGGCAGCGTACGATGGGTGGTGGCACGTTTCTCGATCTGCGCCCGCCGACACGCAAGCGCCGCACACCAGAGCGCCTTGCTCAGCTGAAAGCCTGTCGTCTGGGCGGCCCGGAAGCTGCACTCGCAGCCTTGCTTGAGATCGAACCGAAATTCGTTGACCTGTCGGCATTTGCCCGTGACCGGGCATTGTCCGTTGCGCAAATCGATGGGGCGATAAGTCAATTGTCGCTTGTTACGCTCACAACGGCGGATGGCGTTGTCGCAATCAGCGCGCCGGTCTGGCTGGAATTCAAGCGCTCGCTGATCGCAAAGCTGCAGGCCTTTCATGCGGAGTATCCTGATCTGCCGGGCATCGGGCTTGAGCGACTGAGGTTACAACTCGAACCACGCTTGCCCGCGCCGGTGCTGCGTTCAGCGCTTCAGCAATTCGTCCTTGCCAAGGAGATCGCGCTGGATGGAGCCTGGGTCCGCATGGCCGGGCACGAAGTCCGGCTTACGGCTGATGATGAGAAGCTGTGGACAGACATCGCTCCGTTGCTTGGAGGTGAGGATCGATTTCGTCCGCCTCGTGTTCGCGACATCGCGGTCTTGCTGAAACTTCGCGAAACTGAGGTCCGGCGCCTGCTGAAGCTGCTCGGTCGAATGGGGCGCATTCATGAGGTTGCGCTCGACCATTTCTTTCTCGGTGCGACTGTCGCCGAGATGGTCGGCATTATCGAGGAGTTGGGCGATACTCAGCCTGACGGGCAATTTATCGCCTCCCAGTTTCGCGATCGGGTTGAAAACGGTCGCAAGGTCGCCATTCAGATCCTCGAATTTTTCGATCGTCATGGCGTGACGCTCCGTCGCGGCGACCTGCGCCGCATCAACCGGCATCGTCTCGATCTGTTTCGGCCGCCGAGCGAGAGCGAATGCGACAACATGCGAAATTCTGGAAGAGAATCGTCCCCGGTGGGGCGTCCGGACTTCAAATCCGGGAGGGGCCGTGAGCCGGTCCCTGGTGGGTTCGAACTCCCTCTCTCCTCCGCCAAGATAACCGCGAGGACCGACATGAAACCCGTAGCGTCCTTTCTTGATGCGCTAAGTACTGCGGCAGAAGCGCGAGCCGAAGAGGAAACTGACTTTCGGCGTCAGATTGTGAGGCGAACCAAGGAGCTGGAACAGCTGCGCTCGTTTGCTTTTCGACGTCTCAATTTGATGCGATCAGTAGCCGAAGTTGTCGCCGGCGCGGAAAGTGAGGAGATCGCCGTCGCAGCCGCCGGAGCGGTGCTGCGCGCAAAGCTTGGATGGGTGAGCGACAGTGAGGCCCGCGCCGAGGTCGTGACGGGCTTTGTGCCGGTTGCTCAGGCTATGTTCGCCGATATTGCGCCAACCGAGGACGACGGTCAGGAAAAGCCTGATGTGATAGAGCGGCTGACCGCCTTCGAAGCATGGTACGCGCAGACGCATCCAAACCCGTTCTGGGTCCTGTTCGAAAACTACATGCCGGAGACGCCCGTTGTCGACTTCTGAGGACGATACGCTCGCCACCGATTTTGATCGCTGGATCGTCGCGGAATTCAGAAAGGTCGGTGCATTCACCGCGTTCGTCGTCCTGGTCGAGATCACCGACAGCAAGGTCGTTCCGTTGTGCTCGACTTATTTCAACGTGATCGGACACGACGTCGATTGGAGGCAAATCACTGTCTTGTTGGCCGGAGCGGGACAGCGATGGGATGGTGCCGCATTTTTCCCTCATGTCGCTGCCGATGGCGGCGTGCTGGATAAGGCGGACGCGCGACTGCAATTGAGCCAGCTTGAAGCGCGGCTCGATGATGACCGCTTGGTGTTGAATGAAGGCCAGTTCTTCGATGAATGGGGACGAAGACTGAAGATCGAAGAGGTCGAGCCGGACTGAGACCAGCGAGCGACCTCGTTTTCAAAGCGATCTTGGAGAGGTGAGTGCTTCACGACCTGGCGCGGCTGGTGAAAGCAAATAGCGCTTCGCCAATACCAGACTTCGAATCACGAACCAGCCGATAATCAGATTGGACACGGCGAAAATCGGAAGTGCGAGCTTCGATACGAGTCCGGTGTGCCCGCGTTCGACGAATCGCAGGGCTGCCAGTGGCAGTGCTGACACGCCGAAGCTGTAAGCCCATGCAGACAGAGAAAACGGCTGCTCCCGCAGCCAAGGGATCAGGCGGATCATCACCATGGCCTGAAACAGTGCGTAGCCGAACAACATGTAAGCTAGCCGATCGGGGGGACCGTCCGTCACCACAAGATAGGCAACGCAGCCGACCGCAGGCGGGGCAAGGTGAATGCCCATGGTCGCGCGGAGCGCCACGGGTATCCCGTGCGCGAATAGCCGATGCAGGACAACCGATTCCATGACGATGATCGAGAAAAAGCCGACACCGAAGAACAGCAGTCCTGGTTCGGGATATCCAAACAGGCCGCAAGCCATCGCGCTGACGAAGCTCCCGCCGACAGTCGGCATATAAAGCACGGGCGTCGTCGTCTCCGGTGCACGGCCGCCCATCCACAAGCCGCCGACGCCCCAAACCGTGAAGGCAAGCTGTCCCGCCACGCCGGCAACGAACATCGCAAATGCGACTTGCGGCAGATAGGGCGCAATGGACCAGCTTGCGATCATTGTCGTCATCGGCACGATAACGATGAAGAACGACTGGATCGGATGCTTGAATTCGTCGAGCGCAGCCTTCGGCGTACGAATCCATTTAAGTGCATAGAGGAACAGCCAGACGATCCAGATCGATGCGGCGGTCAGGGCCAGTGCTTCGCCGACGACAGCAGGCGCATTCCAGACATGTGCTGCAACGCGCCAGCCGCTGCCGAGCCCACCAATGCCAAGCACCATGCCGAACATGGTGGCGGAAAATTTGGAAATATCGATACGCACGGATTGTCTGCTTTTTTTGGGGATTGTCGGGATGGTCTGTTGGGCTTTAGAAACTGGTAGCAACCTCGGGGATGTACCACAATGGACTTCGCGCAGACCGCCCAGCAGGATTCCATTCGGGATACGATCCTGAAAATCTGCAGTCAGTTTGACGATGCTTACTGGCTCGGAAAGGATCGCGATGGCGGCTTTCCTCACGAATTCTATGACGCCATGGCAGAGGCCGGCTGGCTCGGGATCTGTATTCCCGAGGAGTTCGGCGGCTCCGGCCTCGGCATTGTCGAGGCTGCGATCATGATGCGCGCGATCTCAGAGTCGGGTGCGGGCATGTCGGGGGCGTCCGCCATCCATATGAATGTGTTCGGACTCAATCCCGTTGTGGTGTTCGGCACCGACGAACAGCGCGCACGGATGTTGCCGGGTATCGTGGAGGGGCGCGAGAAGGCGTGCTTCGCGGTGACCGAACCGAACACCGGACTCAACACCACGCAGTTGAAGACACGCGCAGTGCGCAAAGGTGACAAGTATATTGTCAACGGACAGAAGGTGTGGATTTCCACCGCGCAGGTCGCGCACAAAATCCTGCTGCTGGCGCGCACCACCCCGCTTGAAGAGGTGAAGAATCCCACGCATGGCCTCAGTCTGTTTTATGCGGATTTTGACCGCACGCGCATCGCTGTGCATGAGATCGAGAAAATGGGCCGCAAGGCTGTCGATTCCAACGAGCTGTTCATCGAAAATTTCGAGATTCCGGTCGAGGACCGCATCGGCGAGGAAGGCCGTGGCTTTGAATACATCCTGCACGGAATGAATCCCGAACGGGTGCTGATCGCTGCCGAAGCCGTTGGCCTCGGCAAACTCGCGCTGGCGCGCGCAGCCGCCTACGCGAAGCAACGTATCGTCTTTAACCGCCCGATTGGACAGAACCAGGCCATCCAGCATCCGCTGGCGAAAAACTGGATGGAGCTTGAGGCCGCGTGGCTGATGACGCTGTCGGCGGCGTGGCAGTATGATCAGGGATTGCCATGCGGACCTGCAGCGAACGCGGCGAAGTATCTTGCGGGCGAGGCCGGTTTCCATGCCTGTGAGCAGGCGGTGATGACCCATGGCGGCTTCGGTTATGCCAAAGAATATCACGTCGAGCGCTACCTGCGCGAGGTGATGATCCCGCGCATCGCGCCGATCAGTCCGCAGCTCATTCTCAGCTTCATCGGCGAGAAGGTTTTGGGGTTGCCGAAATCTTATTGAACGGGTGAACGGGAAATTGCGCGCAAAAAGACCGGCCCAAGGGCCGGTCTTTTCATGACACGCCACGTGTCAGCAGAGCTGTTCGATTAGAGACGCTTGTTCGCGGCTTCAGCAGCTCTGTTGATTGCCGACTTTGCTGCATCTTTCGCACTGCCGATGGCCTGCTGGCCATGGCCTTTGGCTTCCTGCACGGCGCCTTCGCCTTTTAGCTTTTCAGAGCCGGTTGCCTCGCCCAGGCTTTGCTTGGCCTTGCCGATGGCCTCATTCGCCGTGCCTTTGATCTTGTCAGTTGCACTACCCATTACGATCTCCTTTGCATATGTTCGCAAAGACAACGGCAGCGTTGACGGAAAGTTCCATATCTGTTGACGTGCGCGACACCACGCATAACGACCATCAGATTAAAATTTCGAGGGAAGACCATGTCTGGATCGCACGATCATCATCCACACGATCATTCGCATGACCACGCGCACGATCATGATCGATGGAAGCACGATGGCGTGCGTGTCATTCCCGGCAATCAACTTGATCCGAATGTCCCTTCGACTGCAGGCATGGATCGCAAGGCGGCGATCAATTTTGCGCGCGTCGGCGCACAGAAACTGTGGGCCGGTACCGTAACGATCAAACCCGATGCAAAGACCGGCGCTCATCATCACGGCCACCTTGAAAGCATCATCTATGTGGTGCGTGGCAAGGCGCGCATGCGCTGGGGTGAACATCTGCAATTTACCGCGGAGGCGAATCCCGGCGACTTCATTTTCGTGCCGCCTTATGTGCCGCATCAGGAGATCAACGCCAGTCCCGATGAACCGCTGGAGTGTGTGCTGGTGCGGAGCGATGGCGAAGCGGTGGCGATCAATCTTGATATCGAGCCAGTTGAGAAGCCACAGACGGTGCTGTGGGTCGATCCCATCCACCGCGATCCTTCGGAGACGAAATAGGCGGACAATCGTTTGAGGAAAATTTGGGCGGTCGTGCGGTCGCCGCCGGAATTGCCTTTTCGCTTCAAACGGTTGCATTGCGACATAATGACTAGTGACGAATATTGACAATCGTCAATCGTTAGGTGAAGGTTCTCGTAGTCATGCGAGGGCCTTCCAATGCGCGTTAGCTCAAAATTCTTCAGATCAGCCAATGGCTTGGTAGTTTCCGCCGTGGTTCTCTCGACAATCGCCCTTGGCGGTTGCACCGAGCAGCAGGCACAGGAGGCCGAGAAAGGCCGTCCCGTTCTGGTGACGACGGTTCATTACGAATCCCGCTCACCCGAGCGCAGCTTCGTTGGCACCATCCGCCCGCGCGTCGAGGCCGACATGGGCTTCCGGGTACCGGGGAAGGTGGCGAAGCGTCTCGTTGAGGTGGGGCAGATCGTTGAGGTTGGCCAGCCGCTCGCTACCCTCGATGAAGTCGATCTCAAATTGCAGGCCGAACAGGCCGACGGCTGAATTAAGCGCTGCCACCGGCGTGCTGGCGCAGGCGGGCGCCGCTGAGGGCCGCGCCAAGGATTTGCGTGGGCGTGGCTGGTCCACCGAAGCGCAATTGGACCAGGCGAAGGCCGCCGCCGATGAAGCGCGTGCGCGCCTCAATCGCGCCCAGCGCTCGGTCGAACTGACCAACAACAGCCTGTCATACGCGACGCTTGTGGCTGACACGCGCGGTGTAGTCACCGCGACGCTGGTCGAGCCGGGGCAGGTCGTCGCATCCGGACAGACTGCCATCCGTGTCGCACGTTCCGCCGAGAAAGAGGCGGTGGTGGCGATTCCCGAGACGATGGTGAATTTCGCCAAGCAAGGTGCAGCCAGCGTCACGCTGTGGTCGGAGCCCAATAAGAAATATGCCGCGAAGCTGCGTGAGCTTGCGCCCGCCGCTGATCCGGCGACGCGTACCTATCTCGCAAAATTTTCACTGCCAACCGCAGACGGTTCTGTCTCGCTCGGCATGACGGCGACATTGACGCTCGCCGATCCCGAAACCGAGCGTGTCGCCCGCGTGCCGCTATCCGCTCTGTTCAGCCAAGGTGATGCACCGTCGCTTTATGTTGCCGACGCCAAGACCGGCGAAATAACGCTCAAGCCGGTGACGGTGAAGGCCTATGAAAGCAGCGACGTGATCATCACCAGTGGTATCGACGAAGGCGCCAGCGTGGTCGTACTCGGCGTGCAGAAACTCGATCCGGCCCAAAAGGTCAGGGTCGTGTCGTCGCTTTCCTTCTAATTCCGCGAGGGGCCAATGAAGCGATTCAATCTCTCGAGTTGGGCAGTCGCTCATCCGACGTTGATCCTGTTCTTTATCGTGATGCTCGGCGTCGGTGGTTTCTTCTCCTACCAGCGTCTCGGACGCGCGGAGGATCCGTCGTTCACCATCAAGGTTGTCGTCATCAACGCCATTTGGCCGGGAGCGACGGCTGCCGAGATGCAGGCACAGGTGGCCGACCGCATCGAGAAGAAGCTGCAGGAGTTGCCGTATTTCGACAAGGTCACGACCTACACCAAGCCGTCATTTACGGCGATGCAACTCGCTTTCAAGGACAACACGCCGGCCAAGGAAGTGCCGCAGTTATTTTATCAGTTGCGCAAGAAGCTCAATGACATCAAGGGCGATCTCCCTGCCAGTCTGATCGGGCCGAACATCAACGATGAATACGGCGACGTCGACTCGGTTCTCTATATGCTGACGAGTGACGGCGCGGACTACGCGCAACTCAAGAAGGTGGCTGAGGGACTGCGCCAGCATCTGCTGAAGACGCAGGATGTGACCAAGGTCAATCTCTACGGCACGCAGGATGAGCGGGTGTTCGTCGAGTTTTCGCATGCCAAGCTGGCGACGCTCGGCATCACGCCGCAGACACTGTTCGATTCACTTGCCAAACAAAACGCGGTCGTGGCGGCAGGCACGGTTGAAACATCGGCGCAACGTGTGCCGCTGCGCGTCACTGGCGCCTTCGATAGCGTCAAGGCCGTGGCGGAAACGCCAGTCGAAAGCAATGGGCGTGTTTTTCGCCTCGGCGATATTGCAATGGTAACTCACGGGTTCGTGGATCCTCCGGATTTTCAGATACGCCAGGAAGGTAAGCCTGCCATCGGCATTGGCGTGGTGATGGCCAAGGGCGCCAATATTCTGGAACTCGGCGAGGCCATCAAGACGTCGACAGCACAATTCATGGCTGCGGTGCCGCAAGGTTTCAATATTGAGCAGATCGCCGATCAACCGAAGGTCGTCGAGCACGCGGTCGGTGAGTTCATTCACTCCTTCATCGAAGCGCTTGGCATTGTGCTATTTGTCAGCTTCCTCGCGCTCGGCTGGCGCACCGGCATCGTGGTGGCCCTGTCAGTGCCGTTGGTGCTCGCCATCGTCTTCATTGTCATGAACGCGATGGGCATGGATCTGCATCGCATCACGCTTGGTGCGCTGATCATCGCGCTCGGCCTGCTGGTGGACGACGCCATCATCGCTGTCGAGATGATGGTGGTGAAGATGGAGCAGGGCTGGGACCGCGTGAAGGCGGCGTCCTTCGCCTGGGAATCAACCGCGTTTCCGATGCTGACCGGTACACTGGTCACCGCCGTAGGTTTTCTCCCCATCGGTTTCGCGAATTCGTCGGTCGGCGAATATGCCGGCGGCATTTTCTGGGTGGTAGCGATTTCGCTGGTCGCGTCGTGGTTCGTGGCGGTGATCTTCACACCCTATATCGGCGTCAAATTGCTGCCGAACTTCGCCAAGAGTGCGCACAGTCACGATCCGCATGCGATCTACGAGACGCGGATGTATCGCGGCTTGCGCAGCGTCATTCAATGGTGCGTGCGACGGCGCGTTACCGTGGTGCTCGCAACCATCGGCATTTTCGTCGTGTCGATCGTCGGCTTCGGCCATGTGCAGCAGCAGTTTTTCCCGTTGTCGGAGCGGCCTGAGCTGTTCCTGCAATTGCGGCTGCCCGAGGGCACCGCCTTCGGCGTGACCAAGGAAAGCGCAAAGAAGGCCGAAGCACTGTTGAAGGGCGACAAGGATATCGAGACCTACACGACCTATATCGGACAGGGCTCGCCGCGTTTCTGGCTGGGTCTCAACCCACAATTGCCGAACGAGTCGTTCTCAGAAACCGTCATTGTCGCGAAGGATGTCGAGGCGCGCGAGCGTATCAAGGCGCGGCTTGAGAAGGCGGTGGCGGACGGTGCGCTGTCGGAAGCGCGAGTACGCGTCGATCGCTTCAATTTCGGCCCGCCGGTCGGCTTCCCGGTTCAGTTCCGCGTCATTGGTCCCGATACCAAGACCGTACGCGAGATCGCTTATAAGGTGCGTGATGTCATGCGCACTGAAAAGCGTGTCGTCGATCCGCATCTCGACTGGAACGAGCAGACACCTTACCTGAAGCTTGCGGTGGATCAGGATCGTGCCCGCGCGCTTGGGCTGACGCCGCAGGACATTTCTCAATCGCTGGCGATGCTGATTTCGGGTGTGCAGGTCACGACATTGCGCGACGGCATCGAGAAGGTCGGCGTGGTTGCCCGAGCCGTCCCATCGGAACGGCTTGACCTTGGCCGCGTCGGGGATCTCACGATCTATTCACGCAATGGTGTCGCCGTGCCGCTGTCGCAGGTGGCAAAGATCGAATATGCCCATGAGGAGCCAATCCTGTGGCGACGCAACCGCGACATGGCGATCACGGTGCGGGCCGATATCGTGGATGGCGTGCAGGCACCCGATGTGACCAATGCTATCTGGCCCAAGCTTCAGGGCATCCGTAACAGTTTGCAGCCAGCCTATCGCATCGAGATCGGTGGCGCGATCGAGGAGTCCGAGAAAGGCAACAACTCGATCAACAAGCTGTTCCCGCTGATGGTGATCGGCATGCTGACACTGCTGATGATTCAGTTGCAGAGTTTCTCGCGGCTATTGTTGGTGTTCCTGACGGCACCGCTGGGCATTGTCGGCGCATCGCTGGGTCTGAATGTCGCCAACAGCCCGTTCGGCTTCGTTGCGCTGCTCGGGCTGATCGCGCTTGCGGGCATGATCATGCGTAACGCGGTGATCCTGGTCGATCAGATCGAAACCGATGTCACGCACGGCCTGACCCGACGCGAAGCGATCGTCGAGGCCACGGTACGGCGAGCCCGGCCGGTGGTCCTCACGGCGCTGGCGGCTATCCTGGCGATGATTCCGCTGTCGCGATCGGCCTTCTGGGGGCCGATGGCCATCACCATCATGGGTGGATTGTTTGTTGCCACCTTCCTGACGCTGCTGTTCCTGCCCGGCCTCTATGCGCTATGGTTCAGGAAGAGTCTCGACGAACGCGGTCATGGGCGAGGCTGAAAGCCATCCACCGATGCAGCCGGATCATCTCCGCCATGCGCCGCCGTTGGTCGCGGCCGAATAGCCGAATTGGTATTTATACTGACATGACACTGCTTCACGACGATACCGATGCCGAAAAGAGGGCGTGCATTCTTGCCACGGCGGAGCGCCTGTTTCGCGACGTCGGTTATCTCAAAACCACGGTCGCGGACATCGCCAAAACGCTCAAGATGAGCCCGGCCAACATTTATCGGTTCTTCGATTCCAAGAAGGCCATTCATGAAGGCGTCGCGCGGCGGCTCATGAACGAGGTCGAGACCGCGGCGGAGGAGATTGCGGCGAAGACCACCCCTCCGGCCGAACGCCTGCATGAGCTCCTGGCGACCGTCAGCCGCATGAATGCCGAGCGCTTTGTCGGCGATTCCAAAATTCACGAGATGGTCGCCATTGCGATGGAGGAAAGCTGGGACGTTTGCGATGCGCATATCAACCGTATCGTGATGGCCATCGCGACGGTCATCGCGGACGGCGCCAAGGCCAGCGTGTTCAATGTGACCGACATCGAATTGGCGGCCAAGTGCACCTGCGCCGGCATGTTGCGGTTTTTCCACCCGCAGATGATCGAACAGAGTATTCACAAGCCGGGGCCGACCCTCGATCAAATGATAGACTTTATTGTCGCTGGCCTTACGTTGGGGACGCCCGACATGTCGTCGGGGAAAACCGCAGCGGACAAAGCGTCTTCATGAGCGAATTTCACTATTATGAACCGTCCCAGGGCCACGGCCTCAAGCACGATCCCTTCAACGCCATCGTAGGACCCCGGCCAATCGGCTGGATTTCGTCGCAGGATGCCAAGGGGCACGTCAATCTTGCTCCCTACAGCTTTTTCAACGCGTTTTGTTATGTGCCGCCGATCATCGGCTTTTCCAGCACCGGCTGGAAGGACACCGTCGCCAACATCCAGGAGACCAAGGAGTTTTGCTGGAATCTGGTCACGGAGGACATTGCCAAGCAGATGAACATGACATCGGCCAGCGTCCCGCACGACACCGATGAATTTGCCATTTCCGGGCTGACGAAGGCGCCGAGCACAAACGTGAAAGTGCCGCGGGTTGCCGAAAGCCGGGTCACCTTCGAATGCAAGCTGACGCAGATGATCCAGCTTCAGGGCGCTGATGGCGCCAAGGCGGATGCGTGGGTGACCTTCGGTGAGGTTGTTGCGGTTTATATCGACAAGGGCCTTATCAAGGACGGCGTCTATCAGACGGCCGAGGCCTATCCGATCCTGCGTGCCGGGCGCAGGGGCGACTATGTGCAGGTCAGGCCGGACGCGATGTTCGAGATGATTCGGCCACGGTAAGGCTGCCCCTCAAGACCCCGTGAGGCTTTCGCATTGCGGAAGCCATTGCGGGAACGATTTAAGCGCTTTGACGGTTACGGATAGGGACGTGAGCGTCGTGGGGTTTCGCACAAAGCCGGCTTATCCTTTCAACCGAATTTCATACTTTGCGGCTTAACATTGGTGTTCGACTTTGATGCTCGCTGATTTTCTCGCAACCTGAGTATTGCCCGCCACTGAGGCTCGTCCCAAAGGAATCCCGCCATGAGCTTTTCCCTTCGACGTGACCTGCTGACCCGGCCAATTTTTGCGTGGGCGCACAAAGCGCTGCCGCCGATGTCCGACACCGAACGCGAGGCCTTGGAAGCTGGCGACGTCTGGTGGGATGCGGACCTGTTCACGGGCAATCCGGACTGGTCGAAATTGCTCGCCATTGCGCCCGCGACCTTGACCGAGGAAGAGACTGCTTTTCTGAGCGGCCCCGTCGAGCAGCTTTGCGCCATGGTTGACGAATGGAAGGTCAACTGGGAATGGCGAGATTTGCCGCCGGAGGTCTGGGACTTCATCAAGCGCAACAAATTCTTCGGCATGATCATTCCGAAGGAATACGGCGGGCTCGGATTTTCGCCTTACGCGCATTCCGAAGTGGTGCGGAAGATTTCCTCGCGTTCGGTCACGGCGGCCGTCACGGTGATGGTCCCCAACTCGCTCGGTCCGGGCGAACTGTTGATGCATTTCGGCACCAAGGAGCAGCGGGACAAATGGCTGCCGGGCCTTGCCGAAGGACGCGAGATTCCGTGCTTCGGTCTGACCAGCCCTGAAGCAGGCTCCGACGCCGCCTCGATGATCGACACCGGCGTCATCTGCAAGGGTGTGTTCGAGGGCAAGGAAACCATTGGGCTCCGTTTGAATTGGCACAAGCGGTACATCACCCTCGGCCCTGTCGCGACGCTGCTCGGTCTTGCCTTCAAGGCTTACGATCCGGATCACCTCATCGGCAGTGAAGAAGAACTCGGTATCACCGTCGCGTTGATCCCGACCAATCTGCCGGGCGTTTCCATCGGTCACCGCCATCTGCCGGCGATGCAGGTGTTTCAGAACGGACCGAACTGGGGCAAGGACGTCTTTATTCCGATGGACTTCATCATCGGCGGACAGGAACGCATCGGCCAGGGTTGGAAGATGTTGATGACCGCGCTCGCCGCGGGTCGCGGAATTTCGCTGCCGTCGCAATCGTCTGCAGGTGCGGCCTATTGCGCGCGCACGACGGGCGCCTATGCGCGTATCCGCGAACAATTCCATGTGCCGATCGCAAAGTTCGAAGGCATCGAGGAGCCGCTCGCGCGCATCGCCGGCACCGCCTATCAGCTTGATGCCGCACGCCGGCTGACATGCGCTGCGCTCAATCAGGGTATCCATCCGGCAGTGATTTCCGGCATCATGAAGCTGCATGCCACCGAGCGGCTGCGCATTGCCGTTGATGATGCCATGGACGTGCACGGCGGCAAGGCCATCATCGATGGGCCGCAGAACTACATGGGCAGTCTCTATCGCTCGGTGCCGGTCGCCATCACGGTCGAGGGCGCCAACATCCTGACGCGCAATCTGATCGTGTTCGGACAGGGATCGGTGCGCGCGCATCCCTATCTGCTGGAGGAGATGAACGCCATTGGCGATGCCGACCAGAAGAAGGGGTCTGGATGCGTTCGACAAGGCGTTCTGGAAACATGTCGGCCACGCCGTCACCAATGTCTTCCGCGCGTGGGGACGGAGCTGGACCGGCGGTGCCTTCGCGCCTGCGCCCGATGCCGGTGCCGCAACGGGTTATTATCGCCAGCTCTCCCGCTATTCGGCCGCGTTCGCGTTGTGCGCGGATATGGCCCTGCTGACACTGGGCGGTGCGCTCAAGCGACGGGAAATGCTGTCGGCACGCTTTGGCGATATTCTCTCCGAACTCTATCTGCTCTCGGCCGCGTTGAAGCGCTGGGAGGATGAAGGTCGCCAGCAGGCGGACTTTGCTGCGCTCGAGTGGGTGATGGCAAACGGCATCCGCACCATCGAAAATCGTCTGGCTGAAGTGCTGGCCAACATGCCGAACCGCTTCATAGCGGTGATCCTGAAATTCCTGGTGCAGCCGCTGGGCTCCAATCCACTCGGCCCGTCCGATGACGTGGTTCATCGCTGTGCGCAGTTGATCCTGGAGCCATCGGCCGTCCGCGATCGTCTGACGGCGGGGCTCTATCATGCTGACGACGATGGTCCTCTGGCGCGTCTCGAAAAGGCGTTCCTGCTCGTCACCGGCAACGAGGCCATCGAGAAAAAAATGCGAGCGGCGCATATCCGCAATTGGAGTGACGCTGTGAAGAAGGGCGTCATCACCGCCGACGAAGGCAATAAGATCAAGGCCGCTCACGAGGCTGTCGCGCAGGTGATTGACGTGGACGACTTCGCGCCGGAAGTGCTCTCGCCGATCTATCAAAAGCGACCGGAGCCTAAACAGACCACACCTGATCGGGCAGCAAGCTGATGGCGCGTCCTGTTTACATCATCGACGGCGCACGGACGCCGTTCCTGAAAGCACAAGGCGGGCCCGGGCCGTTCACGCCGGTTGATCTGGCTGTTCAATGCGGCCGCCCCTTGCTGGCGCGGCAGCCCTTCGAGCCTAGTGCGTTCGACCAGGTCATTCTCGGTTGCGTGAACGTGATTGCGGATGAGATGAACCCCGCACGCGTTGCGGCGCTACGTCTCGGGATGGGTGAACGCATGGTGGCGTTCACGGTGCAGATCAATTGCGGCTCCGGCATGCAGTCGCTCGACACGGCTTATCGTTATATCGAGGCGGGCAAGGCCGATCTGATCCTCGCCGGTGGTGCGGAAGCGCTGAGCTACGCGCCGTTGGTGTTTCCGCAGTCCGGCGTGCGCTGGTTCGCGAAATTCGCCACGGCCAAGACCCCGCTCGCGAAACTCGCGGCGTTTCTGAAAATCCGTCCGTCCTACTTCAATCCGATCATTGGACTTGAGCGCGGGCTGACCGACCCGGTGACGGACCTCAACATGGGGCAGACAGCGGAAGTCATCGCGCACCTGATGGGCGTGACGCGCGAACAGGCCGATGCCTATTCCGTCGAAAGCCATCGGCGGCTCGCGCTTGCGCAGGAGCAGGGCTTCCTCAAGGGCGAAGTCGAAACAGCCTTCGCGCGTAACGGACAATTCTACGACCACGACGATGGTGTGCGGCCTAACTCGTCGATGGATAAGCTCGCCAAGCTCAAGCCTGCCTTCGAGCGGCCATGGGGACAGGTCACGCCTGGCAACTCGTCGCAGATTACTGACGGCGCATGCTGGACGATCCTCGCATCCGAAGATGCACGTGAACAAACACGGCCTCAAACCGAAGGCGGTCATCGTCGACAGTGCGTGGTCGGAACTCGATCCCGGCATCATGGGTTTTGGGCCGGTGTTGTCATCGACCGAACTGTTGAAGCGCCACAATTTGAGGCTTCAGGACATCGAGACCTGGGAAATCAACGAGGCTTTCGCGGCGCAGTTGCTGGCATGTCTCGCAGCGTGGAACGACGACAAGTTCTGCCGCGAAGTGCTCGGCCTCGACGGTGCGGCCGGTCAGCTCGATCGGGCCAAGCTCAATGTCGACGGCGGAGCGATCAGCCTTGGTCATCCCGTCGGCACCAGCGGAAACCGTATTGTGCTTCATCTCGTCAACGCGATGAAGCGTCTTGGCACCAAACGTGGCATCGCCACCGAATGCATCGGCGGCGGCCTTGGCGGTGCGATGTTGATCGAGACAGTATAAAGGGAACGATCATGGACAGCCGTATCATGGACGTTCTGAAGGACCATGTGCTCGAACTCGGGCCTGTCCCAGCAGCAGGACCGTACAAGCACTTCAAGCTGACCCGCGATAGCGATGGCATTGCGTGGTTGTTGTTCGATCGCGAGGGCGCGAGCGCTAACACGCTTTCCGGCGATGTGCTCGAAGAACTTGGTCAGATCGTCGCAACACTTGAAAGCGAACGCCCGGCCGGCCTCGTGGTGCGTTCGGCGAAGAAATCCGGTTTCATTGCCGGTGCCGATGTCAACGAGTTTCGCGGTGCCTCCGATCCGCGTCAGGTCGAGACTGAAATCGGCAAGGCGCATGCGGTCATCGACCGGTTCGAGGCACTGAAAATTCCGAGCGTCGCCGTGATTCACGGCTTTTGCCTCGGCGGTGGACTGGAAGTGGCGCTCGCCTGCAACACGCGCATTGCCATCGACAATGCGCGGTTTGGTTTCCCGGAAATTATGCTCGGCCTGCATCCAGGTCTCGGCGGTACCGTGCGTTTCACGCATCTGATCAGCCCGCTTGAGGCGATGCCCCTGATGCTGACCGGAAAAACCATCGACGCGCGCCGCGCGAAGTCGCTGGGGCTGGTGGAGGCCGTGACGCAGGAGCGGCATGTTCGTGGTGCGGTGAAAGATGCGATCTTTGGGCGGTTGCGGCCGCATAGGCAGAGCATGCTTGCGCGGGCGATGAATTTTGGCCCCGTACGTGGCGTGCTTGCAAACCGGATGCGCGGTGAAGCCAGCAAGGCTGCGCCGAAAGAGCACTACCCCGCGCCTTACGCGCTGATTGATTTGTGGGAAAAGCACGGCGGCGATCGAAAGGCGATGCTGGCGGCGGAGAAGACATCCTTCGCCAATCTCATGGTTACGCCGACCGCGCAAAATCTCATTCGCGTGTTCTTCCTGCGCGAGCAGATGAAGAAACTGGCCGACGGTCCGAATACCGTGAAGCATGTCCACGTCATTGGCGCGGGCGCCATGGGGGGCGATATCGCTGCGTGGTGTGCAAACCAGGGCCTGCGCGTCACGCTCGCCGATATGAAGCCGGAGCCGATCGCGGGGGCGATCAAGCGCGCGGCGGATTTGTTCGGCAAGATCATCCGCAAGAAAACCGATGTACGCGATGCGCTGGATCGGCTGATTCCGGACATGACCGGAGAGGGCGTGCGCAACGCCGACCTGATCATCGAGGCCGTGCCGGAGAAACTTGACCTCAAGCAGAAGGTCTATGCCGGGCTTGAGCCGGTCATGAAGCCGGGCGCAATCCTCGCCACCAACACGTCGAGCATTCCGTTGCAGGATCTGCGCACCACGCTGAAGTCGCCGGAGCGGTTGCTCGGCCTACACTTCTTCAATCCGGTGTCGCGGTTACAGCTCGTCGAGGTTGTCAGTCACGATACCGTCGATCCACAGGCATTGGCGACGGCGCTGCGATTTGTCGGCGCCATCGACCGGTTGCCGCTGCCGGTGAAGAGCTCGCCTGGTTTCCTCGTCAATCGCGCGCTGACGCCGTACATGCTGGAAGCGATGGTGATGCTCGACGAGAAGGTGGACAAGGCCGTCATCGATGCCGCCGCGGAAAAATTCGGAATGCCGATGGGGCCTATCGAACTCGCCGATCAGGTCGGCCTCGATATCTGCCTCGCCGTCGGTGACATGCTGCGCTCGAAGTTCGGCGAAGCGGCCCTGCCGCCAGCGCCGGACTGGCTGCGCGACAAGGTGAAGAAGGGCGAACTTGGCCGAAAAACCGGCCAGGGCTTCTACGAATGGAAAGACGGCAAGGCAGTGAAGACGCCATCGCCGATTGCGCCCACGGATGAGATGATCGATCGCCTTGTGTTGCCGATGTCGAATGTCTGCGTTGCCTGCTTGCGTGAAGGCATTGTGGATAACGTGGACGTCGTCGACGGCGCGATGATTTTTGGCACAGGCTACGCACCCTTCCGCGGCGGTCCATTGAACTATGCGCGCACGCGCGGACCGGCAAATGTCGTTGTGGCATTGAAGTCGCTGGAAGCGAAGTTCGGCAGCCGCTTCAAACCCGATGCCGGATGGGATAGTTTCGCCTGAGTCGCGCTTAGCGCCTGAGGGGCTTCATCCATGACAGAGACGTCTGTCCACGCTGCGCCAGTGCCCGCCGAACCGCAGGGTGAGCTGTCGATTCGTACGCTGGCGATGCTGGCCGACACCAACCAGAACGGTGATATTTTCGGCGGCTGGTTGTTGAGCCAGATGGATCTAGCCGGCAGCATCTATGCTTATAAAACTACCCAGAGCCGGAACGTGACCGTTGCAATTGAAGCGATGACGTTTCGCAAGCCGGTCTTTGTCGGCGATGTGGTTTCTGTTTATGCGACCACGGCACGCGTCGGCCGCACCTCAATCACCGTGCATCTTGAGGCCTGGGTGCAGCGGCGCAATGAAGCCCAGCTTATTCTGGTGACCGACGGCAATTACACGTACGTGTCCGTTGACGATCACGGCAAGCCGCAGGTCATTGCGCCAGAGCCGTCGCACATCACAGCCTGACAATCGATTCGATCGAATCTGATTCGTTTGTTCGTCTTAACAATGATGACGTTTGTGAGAATTTTGAGGCCGCATCCTTATTGCTGCATCGCGGTTGCGGCATCATGCCTCGTTCTTGTCTCGGTTCGGCCGTGGCCTGGTTATAAAACTGTCGCGCGAAGCGCCTACAGGTTCGGCGTGTTGCTTAGCGTGATGGCAAGGTCCGCTTATCTTCGAGTCATTTCAGGTGAGAATGACCGGAAAAATGTTGGCCCGCGACATGCATATGGTGATGTGAGTCCAGTGGGAGAAAAGAAGGACTGAGCTGAAACTTTTTCAGTCCTTCGGAGTTAGTGCGCCTGAAGAACCAAGAAGACGGGCACGGAAATCAAAAGCATGTCGGATACCTACATTATCGAAGTAAGCTCTGAAGCCGCAGGCATCGTCGTTCGAGACAAATCCGGTTTCAGGTTCTTTGCAGCAACCCACCGCTTCAATCCCCTCGACGGACGACTTTTCAAGAACGCGCGCGAAGCCGAACGCGCTGCAACGCAATGTCTGGCCGGCCGGGTGGAGCCGCAACCAGCGTAGGCGCGAAAACATAGGGGCGCGAAGACATGGGCGGTGAGGCGAGTTGAACGCTCTGCTATTGTTGCTTTGGTTAAGCGCATGAAAAAGGCCGGGATGTTCCCGGCCTTCGTTCTTGGTATCACGCCATTGCGGGATAATCCGTGTAGCCCTTCGCGTTGCCACCATAAAACGTTGCCTTGTCGAAGTCGTTGAGTGGCGCGCCGAGCTTGAGCCGTTCGACCAGATCCGGATTCGAGATGTAAAGCTTTCCGAACGCGATCAGGTCGGCCCTGTTCCTGTCCAATACCTCGTTGGCAAGTTTGAAGTCATAGCCGTTGTTGGCGATGTACGTCCCGTTGAAACGCTTGCGCAGGCCATCGTAATCGAACGGCGCGATGTCTCGCGGACCGCCGGTCGCGCCTTCAACAACGTGAATGTAGATGAGGTTCAGCGCGTTAAGGCCGTCGACAATGTAATTGAACAGAGCTTGCGGGTTGCTGTCCGTGAGGTCGTTTGCCGGCGTCACCGGCGAGATGCGAATGCCGGTGCGATCAGCGCCTGCTATTTCTGCAACGGCCTTGGAGACCTCCAGCATCAGCTTGGCGCGGTTCTCGATCGGTCCGCCGTAGGCATCGGTGCGCTTGTTGGCGCCATCGCGTGCAAACTGATCGAGCAGATAGCCATTGGCGCCGTGGATTTCGACGCCGTCAAAACCGGCGTCCAATGCGTTCGCGGTCGCGCGCTTGTAGTCTTCGATAATGCCGGGAATTTCATTCAGCTCCAGCGCCCGTGGCTCTGACACGTCGGCAAACGTGCCGCCGACAAATGTTTTGCCATTAGCGCGGACAGCGGAAGGCGCAACAGGCGCCCCGTTGTTGGGCTGCAGTGACGTGTGTGAGATACGGCCAACATGCCAGAGCTGGAGGTAGATGTGTCCACCGCGTTCGTGGACGCGATCGGTTACCTTGCGCCAACCGGCAACCTGCTCTTTCGTATAGATGCCGGGTGTGTCCTGATAGCCTTGGCCCTGCTGCGAGATCTGGCTTGCTTCGGAGATCAGCAATCCGGCAGACGCGCGCTGGCCGTAATAGTCAGCGGCGAGGGCCCCCGGCACGAAACCAGCGGCAGAGCGATTACGCGTTAGCGGTGCCATGGTGGCGCGATTTTTGAGCGTAATCGGGCCTAGTTTATAAGGGTCGAAAAGTTTCGAAGTCATGTGGGGAATCCCATGCGATGTCAATGCAAGTGCATCTATTTAACGGCGCCGGGTGATTCAAGGTCACGCCGGGAACAAAATATTGCCCCCGGCGTGACCGAAATTCAGGCCATGCCCAGGAAATCACGCTTTCCGACTTCGACGCCGTTGTGACGCAGGATGTCGTAGGCGGTCACGCAATGGAAAAAGAAGTTTGGCAGCGCGGCGTGATTGAGGAATTGCTGTCCCGTAACCGTCAGGGTCTTGTCTTGTCCGATCGGATAGGTGATCTCGCGGGCCTCTCCGCCCTGGTATTTTTCAGCGGGCAATGCCTTGATGTTTGCAATCACCTTGGCAATGCGCGCCTGTAATTCCTCAAATGTCGTCTCGCTGTCGGCCATCGTCGGCAATTCTGTCTGGGTAAAACGTGCGCACGCTTTGCCGGAAAAGTCGCAAGCCAGCTGAACTTGCCGCGTCAACGGGTACATTGCTGGATTCAGTCGTGCGTTCAGCAGCACAGTGGGGTCGATATTCTTGTCCTTGGCATAGGCTTCCGCCTTGGCGAGAACTTTGGAGAGTGCCGTAAGCGTGTGGATGAACAAGGGGGCTGAACCATCGTAGAACGACATAGGGGACCTCTCTGAAAGATGTAAGATGCGCAAGCTCGATCGAACCAAAGCTTGCAAGAGTCAATGCACGCTTGTGTGACGGTCAGCGTGGGCCGCCGCGCATCCGTGCCAGCAATTCAACTGTCGGCCATGAATCCGCGGGTAAGCCGTACTTTGCTTGCACGATTTTGACGGCGATCCGGCTTTGCTGGCCGAGCACGCCATCGACCTTGCCGACATTGAATCCGGCGCGGACCAACAATTGCTGTAACTCACGAACTTCGTTGAAGGGCAATTGCGAGACAGGGGCGGCCGGCTTTCGCATCGGAGCTGCACCTGCAATGCGCGTGGCAAGATAGGCCGCCGTCGTCGAATAGATCAGCGAATTATTCCATTCGGTGTAGGCGGCAAAATTTGTGTAAGCCAGGAACGCCGGTCCGGTGCGGCCCATCGGCAGCAGAACCGAAGCGGGAAGGTCGTCGTTCGGCAGCGGGCGACCGTCGGCATAGGTCACACCCCATGCACCCCATTTCGAGCGTGGATGCTTGATGGTGAGATCGGCCTGATCCCATGGCAGGTTTGCCGGCACACGGATCTCTTGCAGCCATGGTTCGCCGCGCCGCCATTTCAGTGCGGTGGCGATATAATTCGCCGTCGAGCCGATCACGTCTGGCGCGCTGTGCAACATGTTGCGATGACCGTCGCCGTCATAGTCCACGGCGTAATTGTAGTAGTGCGACGGCAGAAATTGCGTCTGGCCCAGTTCACCTGCCCATGAGCCGATCATTTCAGACGGTGTCAGATCGCCGCGATCGATGATCTTCAATGCGGCAATCGTTTCATCGTGAAACATCTGGGCGCGACGACAATCATAGGCAAGCGACACCAGCGAGCGCAGCGTTGGCAGCTTGCCCATGTTGGCGCCGAAATCGCTCTCCAGTCCCCAGAACGCCGCGATCACCGCGGGCGGCACACCGTACTCCTTCTCGGCCCGCGCGAAGGCCTGCGCGTAGGTTTGAATCTTCGCGCGGCCCTGCTGCATGCGGTAGTCGGCCGCCATGCGCCCTGCGAATTCGGTGAAGACCTGACCAAACACACGCTGGCCGCGGTCACGGTTGACGATGCCCTGATCGTACACGAGGCCGGGCGATGCAGCGGAAATCGCACGTTGCGAAACACCGGCGGCGACGGCGTCCTGCTTCAACTGAGCGAGAAATTGGGCGAAGCTCATGCCACTGTGGCATGACGCACCGCTCTGGGCCGAGGCGGGAGAAGCGAGAATTGATGTTGCGGCAAAGATAATGGCGGCGGCTGAATAACCTATCCGAAAATATCGCAGCATAAATTGTTGCCCCTGAACCTCATGGCCGGGTTTGACTCGGCCGTCCATCAAACCAAACTATTGTAACTGTTCTTCGGATGGATCGCCGGGTCAAGCCCGGGCAATCACGACCTAGAGCTCCCGCGCATTGCTGAACGAGAATGACGATACGCGGCGGGTGTTCTCGTCGAGAATCAGGGTGCGGGTGAGCGGCGGCTCGGCCCGCTGGCTGCAGTTCTCACGCTCACACAGCCGGCAATTCACGCCAATGGGCGTGCCCTGGATTTTCTCCAGATCGAGGCCGCTGGCGTAGACCAGCTTTGACGCATGACGGATTTCGCAGCCAAGCCCGATAGCGAAGCGCGGCTGTGGCTGCGGATAGGGAGCCGCCGGACGGCGCACCATCTGCGCGAGGGAAAAATAGCGGCTGCCGTCCGGCAATTCGATCACCTGCTGCAACATGCGGTCCGGCGTATCGAACGTCGAATGCACATTCCACAACGGACAGGTGCCGCCGAACTTCGAGAATGGAAAGGTGCCGGAGGAAAATCGCTTCGAGACATTGCCGGCATTGTCCACGCGCAGCATGAAGAACGGGACGCCGCGCGCGTTGGGCCGTTGCAGCGTGGTGAGGCGATGGCAGATCTGCTCGAAGCCAGCGTTGAAACGCTGTCCCAGCACCTGCAGATCGTACCCAAGCGTCTCCGCTGCTGCATGAAACGCTTGGTAAGGCATCATCACTGCGGCGGCGTAGTAGTTGGCCAGTGTGATGCGATAGAGCCGCCGTGCGGTGTCGTCGAGCGGTCCGGCACGGTTGACGATCGCGTCCATCACCGGCCCGCATTCCGCGAGTGCCACCTGAATGGCAAGCTGGAAGACGCGGCCGGAGCCGTCAACCAGCTCCGAGATCAGCACCTGCCGGCGGTGGCGGTCCCAGCGGCGCAGGGTTTCTCGCATGACGTCGACCGGCATGATCCGCACGACAGTCGAATGGCGCTCACGCAGGCGTTCGCTCAGCGCCGTAAACAGATCATGCGCTGTGACGTTCAGTTCATCGCGCAACGCTTCGGCTACAGTCTCAAGTTCGGGAAAGTAATTGCGGTTGGCTTCGATGAGGTCACGCACACGTTCAATGGGGTTCGCCTCAAAACGCGCGCCAATGCCCTCATCGCGATCGGCGAACTGGGCGGCGACCATGGTCTCGCCGCGCCGAGCTTCGGTGTAGGCCGCGTAGAGCCGTTGTAGTGAATGCGTCACCCCGGGACATAGTTCGGCGAGGTCGCGCAATTCCTGCTTGGGCAGATCGATCTGCCGGAACAGCGGGTCGGAAAAAATCTCATTCAGTTCGGCGAAGAATCGATCCTCGTCAGCCGTCGCGAGGTCCCGCAGATCGAGGTCATAGGTTTCCGCCAAACGAAGGAGGATCTGCGCCGTGACCGGGCGCTGATTGCGTTCGATCAGGTTGATGTAGCTGGGCGAAATACCGAGCCCTTCCGCGATCTGGGTCTGCGACAGACCAAGTTGCTGCCGGATTCGCCGGAAGCGAGGTCCTACGAAGAGCTTCTTGCCTGCCTCGGTCGCCATGACACAGCTCCGCGTGCTGTTTGTGACAAAATTTACAATATAACAGTTATTACAAGTTTATATGTTACATGTCATCATCATTCAAATGCAAGCTGTCTGTACGATTTCAGATGTTTGGCGTTTAACTCCTGCCACGCTTCGCAACGCAATGTCACGAATGTGGAATTGGAGATAAGTAATGGCTAAGACCTTTGAACAGCTCGTCCCGGCGCCGAAGGGCCGTTTTGATGGCATCGAGCGCGCCTACAGCCCTGCTGACGTGGAACGGCTCCGTGGCTCCGTGGACATCAAGTACACGCTGGCCGAGAAGGGCGCGAACCGCCTGTGGGAATCGCTCAAGACCGAGCCGTTCGTGAACTCGCTGGGCGCCGTCACCGGCAACCAGGCGATGCAGCAGGCCCGTGCCGGCCTCAACGCCATCTATCTCTCGGGCTGGCAGGTCGCCGCCGACGCCAACACTGCCGGCGCGATGTATCCCGACCAGAGCCTGTATCCCGCGAACGCTGGTCCCGAACTGGCGCGCCGGATCAACAAGACCTTCCAGCGTGCCGACCAGATCGAGCACTCGGAAGGTGGCGCCAAGATCGACTGGTTCGTTCCGATTGTTGCCGACGCGGAAGCCGGCTTCGGCGGCCCGCTGAACTCCTTCGAGATCATGAAGGCCTATATCGAGGCGGGCGCTGCCGGCGTTCACTTCGAGGACCAGCTCGCCTCTGAGAAGAAGTGTGGCCACATGGGTGGCAAGGTGCTGATCCCGACCGCGGCGCATGAGCGCAACCTGATCGCGGCCCGTCTCGCGGCCGACGTGTGCGGCGTGCCGACCTTCGTGATGGCGCGTACTGATGCGGAAAGCGCTAAGCTAATTACTTCGGATGTGGACGAGCGCGATCGCGAGTTCATCACCGGTGAGCGCACCGCTGAGGGCTTCTATCGCCTGAAGGATGGCACCGGTCACAAGCATTGCATCAAGCGCGGCATCGAATTCGCGAAGTACGCTGATTTGCTGTGGTGGGAGACCTCGACGCCGAACCTGGAAGAAGCGAAGGAATTCGCGGAGGCCGTTCGCAAGGTCTATCCGAACAAGATGCTCGCCTATAACTGCTCGCCGTCCTTCAACTGGGAAGCGAACATCGACAAGGCGACCATCGCCAAGTTCCAGCGTGAAATCGGTGCGATGGGCTACAAGTTCCAGTTCGTGACGCTGGCGGGTTTCCACTCGCTCAACCACGGCATGTTCGAACTGGCGCGCGGCTATCGCACCGAAGGCATGGCGGCTTACTCGCGCCTGCAACAGGCAGAGTTCGCATCTGAGGTGCATGGTTATTCGGCCACGCGCCACCAGCGTGAAGTCGGCACCGGATACTTCGATCTCGTCTCTACCACGATCTCCGGCGGTCAAAGCTCGACCACCGCGCTCGCGGACTCGACCGAGACGGCGCAGTTCAAGTCGCATCCAAAAGTTCAAGCAGCTGAATAGCAGGAGGCTTCAATGACCAAAGGCAGCAACTACTGGGTGATTGGCGGCGAGTTCGGTTCGATGAATTTCCACAAGCTCGTGGAAGGCTCGGCCCAGGTCCAGGGTCCCTTCAAAACCCGCAAGGAGGCTGAAGATGCCTGGCGCGCGGTTTCTGAGGAGAATCGTCATCGCGGCAGTGTACGCTTCTCCATTGTGGAAGAGCCGCAGCGCGCGATGGCCTGAGTAACCAGCTCGGGGAAACGACAAGAAGGATAGAGTCTCAAAAAGAGACACGGCATGGCACCGCGCCATGCCGGCAATAGTGGCGGCCTCGTCCGGCTTTCCGGGCGGGGCCGCCGTGTTTTGGTCTGCCGGACAGGGTTTCCGGGCCTTTGCCGCCGGTACAGTTACTGATAGGTTAAGGAGATAGGAACAAAGGCGACAAGGCGATGTCCGAGCAAAAGGCAGAAGGTCACTCGACAACGGGGCTGAAGCCGGTCCGGCTGCGCGATGCCTTGCGGAAGGCCCGGATCGAGGCCGCTGATCGCACCGGCGTCGTCGTTGAGCTGCGCGATGCCGAAGTCGCCCGATTGGAAATTCTCAACGACGCACTTGATCCGCTGTTCTCGGAAATTCCGTCCGGCGTCGATCTGTTCGACCGTGGCATCAGCCAGGGCGATACGCCGCGGCTGTGGATTGATGCCGTCGCTCATATTGTGATGGGGCGCGACAAGCGCATCTATCGTTTCGTGCAGGATACCCGCTTCGGGCGAATTGTGCTGGCCGAATTGCATGACGTGCTTGCAATTGTCGATGCGGTGACCGACTACATCGCGCGCCGCATGATCGAGCGTGAGCATGCCATGGTGGTGACGCCGATGCCGGCGGAAGCTCCAGCCACGCCGGTTAAGCGCCGCCGCAGTGGACTTTGGACTTTTGCGTTTGGATTTTTCGCAGGGCTCTGCGCGCTGTTCGGCTTCGCGCTGGTGATGGCTTTACGGGGCTGATACGCCAGGCTTGCGGAATCGATCGATAGTCGGGGGCAATTCTTGTTTTGGGCAATATTGCTGGCGCTGGTGGCCTCGGTCTCCGCGATCCTGATGTTTCGTGCGTGGCTTCGGCTGCGCCGTGCGGAGTTCATCCGCACCTACCGATGGCCGAATGGTCTGCTCGAACGACTTGAAAAACATCACGCGGGCTTCGCACGCAAGGACAGCGCGCTCGTCTCGCAAGGCCTGCGTCAGTTTTTCATCGCCTACCTGATGAGTGGTCGACGCTATGTTTCGATGCCGTCGCAGGTCGTCGACGATCTTTGGCACGAATTCATACTCTACACCCGCGACTACAACAGGTTCTGCCAGCGCGCGTTTGGAACATTCTTGCATCACACGCCTGCAGTCGTGCTGAGCGAGCACCGCAAGACAAATGAAGGTCTGCGCCGCGTGTGGTGGTTCTGCTGCAAGTACGAGAACATCGATACGGTCAATCCGACACGCCTGCCGTTGCTCTTCGCGCTCGATGCCAAGCTGAATATTCTGAATGGCTTTGTGTATCATCCTCAATGTGATGAGTTGCGGCGTCAGGGAGCCGCAGTCGGGGCTTACTGCGGCGGAGACTTTTCAAGTTCTTCGGTTGACGGCGGCACTGCCGGCTTCGGTGACGCGGGAAGCTTTGGCGCTGGAGATACCGTTGGGGGCGACGGCGGTGCCGGTGACAGCGGTGGTGGCGACAGCGGGGGCGGCGACGGTGGTGGAGGTTGCGGTGGGGGATGTGGCGGCGGTGGAGGCGATTGAATGTCTCGCCGCGTAGCTCAGTGTAGCGCCATCGCCTCTATCGGCGCTTAGATCAACCGCTCGTTCTTGACGTTGCCAAGCGTCATGTCACTGGCAAATCCGCGCACGCGGTGATCGCAGCGCCAGCCATTGCCGCTTCGCTCAACCGAGAAAAGATTGTAGGCTGCGGGATGATTATGTCCGTGCGCCACAGCGGATGCTGACGGTACGCCGATCGCGGGAATGCGGCCATCAGGCCCATCGAGCCAGACCGTGGCGTGGCGGTGATCGTGACCGTGCAGAACCAATTCCACACCATGCCGTGACAACAGATCCACAAGCTCGTCAGAATCCCGCAACCGTGCTGCCCAGCGTCCGGGCGATGTGACCGGCGGGTGATGGATCAGCAGCACACGAAACAGATTTTCCGATGCCAGTTGCGGGAGAAGCCGCTCAAGGCCCGCACGCTGTGCATGTCCAAGACGTCCGGTCGCCATGAACGGCGCGGTGGGAACGGCCGTCGAGACGCCGATCAGCGCAAGCGGCCCTCTGCGTCGCAGATAGGGAAATGTTGTTTCCCCAGTCTGTGCGGGACCATCGCCATGCAGGTAGTCCGCCCACGCCTTTGGAAAATGGTCGCGGATACCGCCCACATAGGCGTCGTGGTTGCCGGGCACCAGTGAGACATCATGCGGAGTGCCGACGCTTTCTAGCCACACCCGCGCGGCGCTGAATTCAAGCGGCAGCGCAATGTTGACGAGATCGCCTGTGATGGCGATGTGATCAGGGCGCTGCGCGTGCATGTCGGTGACCAACTCGCCCAGCACGTCGCGGCGATGGATCGCGTGGCGCTTGCGTCTCCAGTTGAAGTAGCCGAGGGCCCGTTTCCCGGCGAGTTCGCGCAGCCGCGGTTGCGGCATGGGGCCGAGATGCGGGTCAGACAGATGCGCAAGCACAAAAGAGGTCATTGAAACGTGACCATTTGGCGCTGAATTGCTATCACGCTCCGGCGTCCTCATACTTGCGACCCAAGGCGGTTGCATATCACGATATCGCGGTAGGAATCTCGCGCAATGAGCATCCAGGATATTCGTGTGAGGTTTGAGCCGCTGATCCGCCGCGTCGTTCATTTTCATGCGCGCTTTGCCCGGGGCATGACACTTGGTGTGCGCGCCGTTGTGCTCGATGCCGAGAACCGCGTTTTCCTGGTGAAGCACAGTTACGTCGCCGGCTGGCACCTGCCGGGGGGCGGTGTCGAGACCGGCGAGACATTCATGGACTCGCTCAAGCGCGAGCTGATCGAGGAAGGCCGGATAGAGATAACCGGCGAGCCGCAGCTCCATGGTTTATTTTTCAACCGCCGGGTGTCCCGGCGCGATCACGTGGCAGTTTATGTGGTCCGTGCGTTTCATCAGGACCGGATGCCGGAGCGCAATCACGAAATCATCGCCTGCGGTTTCTTCGATGTTACGGCGCTGCCGCCGGATACGACGAGGGGGACCCGGCTGCGGATTGCCGAAGTTTTCGAGAACAGGGTGGTTACCGAAGACTGGAGCTAGGCGAGGTGTCCCCGGTCGAGACTTATGAGCAAGGTGGACCCCGATCTCGCGAAATGCTAATTCGCGGTCCATCATGTCCGACCTTTCCCTGACTATTCTGGCTGAGACTGCCAACGACGAACAGGCCATTGAGCGGCTGCACGAACGGACGTTCGGGCCGGGGCGCTACGCGCTCAGCGCCTACCGTTTGCGCGAGCACGTCGATCATCTGCTCGACCTGTCCTTCACCGCGCGGATTGGCACGCTGATGGTTGGCTCCGTACGGCAACTGCCGATCTGCATCGGCGACACTCCGGCACTATTGCTCGGACCGCTGACCGTGGAGCCGCCGTTTCGTGATCGCGGTATCGGCCGTGCGCTGCTCGATCGTGCGCTGGCGGATGCGAAGGCGGGAGGGCATCGCCTCGTGGTGCTGGTCGGCGACGAAGCCTATTACAGCCGCGTCGGGTTCAAGTGCATCCCGAAAGGCCGAACGGCGATGCCGGGTCCAGTCGATCCGGCGCGACTGCTGGTGTGCGAACTTTCCGACGGCGCCTTCGAGAGTGTCAGTGGCCCCATTCGGCCGGACTGGAATTTTGTCAGAACTTCGTGAAAGCAGATAACTGCGGATATATCGCCATCATTTCTGCGGTGAGATGAATGACGCGAACTCGTTCTTCACCTCTCCCCGTTTTTTCGGGGAAAGGTGAACCGAGTGCCTTCGTTGTCTTCAATCCTCAATACTTCACGTTGGCGAACATCCGCACGCCGAGGCCCGGCATCAGCACTTCGTCCTTGTTGTAGGAAACGGAGTTGCGGATGTCCTCGTTCAGCAGGTTGTCGCCGGCGATGCCGAAGGTGAATTCGCGAGGTCCGAGCCAATTCGTCTTCGCGAGCTTGGTCGTATAGCTGACCTCCACCCGCAAGCGGTTGTATCCCGGGGTTGTTGTCTCGGATCCGCTGACGTCGTTCTGCGCGTAAGCGTGCAGGAGGTTGATGCGGGCGAGCCAGTGATCGTCCCGGTAGTAGAAGCCGCCGCCTACGCGCTGCGGCGGGATTCTCGGCACATTGGTGCCGTCGGCAAAGGTGGCGCGAACGATATCGTACTGGCCTTCGACGCCGATGAGGCCGCCCCACACCGGCAGCGCATCGTACTGGAACTGGAATTCACCGCCGCGGAAGGTCGCATCACGCTGCGAATAGATCGCCAGCTTCAGTTCGCCGGCCGGGTTGCCGCAAGACGCGAAGTCCTCGTCGCACATCACGCCCGTCAGGTTGCGGAAGATGAAGCCATTGAAGTGCGTGTAGTAGCCCGTCAGTTCGAAGCGGAATGGGCCGGCGGCGCGCCGCAAGCCGGCTTCGACTGTCTGCGCGGTTTCGATGTTGAGATTGGGGTTGCCAATGTCGAATGTGCCGGTGGCGTCATGCGGGCCACGCGAGAACAACTCCGCCGGTTTCGGTGCTCGCTCCACGTATTGCGCGGTCAGGCTCGCAGCGAGATCAAGCGGGAGATTCTGGATCAGGCCGATGCTGCCGCTCTTCGGGGTGTATTTCGGATTGTGCGCGGTGGTCGCTCCGACAGGGTCGATGCCGAGAAAGCTCGATGGAAAGTCCGGCGTCATGCCATCCAGATCGACGTGTTCAATTCGACCTGCCACTTGCGCTTTGGTGGTTTCGCTGAATTTGAACTCGTTGAAGATATAGCCCGCGACCTTGGTGTTATGGTTGGGGTCCCACAGGCCGTTGAACTGTGAGCCGGGATCGTCGGGGCTTGGCGCAGTCAGTTCCTGATGCGACGCCTGTACGCCCACTGCTGTCGTCAGTGCGGCAAAGCGCAAGTTGAACGGCGCAAGCTGCACCTCGACGCGACCTTCCTGTTCCTTGTTGGTGAAGGTCTGGCGCACACCATCGCTGGAGAAGTCCGCAGGATCGGCGAGACCGATCTCGTTGTGCTTGTAGTCGGTGGCGCCGAGCCCAGAAGCGGATTGTGTCGATGGCGGCTGAATCGGGCCGATACTCGCCCTTCGACGGTGACCTTGGTTTGCTTGCCGTCGATGCGGGTCTGATGCTCTGCGCCGTCGATGCCCGGGATGTGATAGAGCGCGTTGTTCTGCGTGACGGCTGCGCCGACGAAGCCGCCCGCGAAGAAATACGACCCGCCGATCGAGAAGCCGTTCGCGCTTGCGGCCGAGTTCGGCTGCTTGCCGGTGTGATTGTTCGGCTGAGATAGATAGGGCGCGCCTGGAATGCTGTAGTCTTCGGTCTTGCGGTCGAACGCGTCGACGTGGATCGCGAAATTATTGCCTCCGGCATCCAGCAGCACACCGCCCTCGCGGCCCTGATCGACACTGGATATCGAGGTGCGCGTCTCGAAGCTCGCGCAGGGATTGGATGCGGAAAGCTCAGGCGCTTTGACGTTGTAGCCATAGGTCTGCATGGTCGGCAGTGCGCTGCACGGCGACGATTCCGGAATGCGGTTGTTGCTGGCGCTGACTACGCCGCCGATCGATTGCGAGCCGTAGCGCAATGTCGCTGGTCCGCGGATCACCTCGATCTGATTGGTCGACAGCGGATCGATCGGCACGAAGTGATCTTCGCCCAGATCCGATGCGCCGCTGCTGCCGATTCCATTCTCGACGATGCCGACGCGGTTGACGTCGAGGCCGCGAATGATCGGTCGGCTCGACGCACCAGGCGCGAAGGACGAGCCGGTGATGCCTGGCTTGTTATTGAGCAGATCGCCGAGCGTCGCCGCGCCGCTGCGACGGATCTCCTCGTTGGGCACAACGGTGACGGTGGCAAATTGATCAGTGACGATCGGCAGGGTGCCGGGAAGGGCGGCCGTGTCTGGAGCGGGCGCTGGAGCGGGCGTGTTTTCGGTGGCGGCGGTATTGCTTGCAGGAGCGGCGCGGATCGTGCGTCGCCGCACAATGGGGCTGGGCGCCCGAACGACGATTTCCGGCAGTGCCGTGGTGCCGCTGTCGGCAGGCGTCGACTGGTCGGCTTGTTGCGAGTGCGCAACCCCATTCACGCAGAGCGCCAACGCGATGACCGAACTCCCGGTCAGCGCGGCGCGAATAAACTTGTACGACATGACTGCTTTCATCCTGATGCCGCCTGCATCTGATTTTCGTGGGGCAGGGCGGCGTGCCGCCGAATGCGACGGACTTGAACCTCGAATGTCCTGATCGTCACCGATGGACGGCGATCATCAGGCCTGGACTGTTCGTCGGGTCAGGATTGGGGAGGCGCGCGTGACTGGAATGCGACACGGCGGGAATTCGCGGTGTGGGAGGTTGGGGGAGGAATGACTTCGGCGGCACTTGTGCTAGCGGGTACCGGCAGCACGGAAGGTGCCGCATCCACCAGTGTATTGGGCATCGCCACGGTGGAGCAGATGGCGCACAGGTCGCGATGGACGTACTGATCGTGGCTGGTGTCTGGTGTGGAGGCCTGCGACGGTCTCGCCGAGACCACCGCGGCGGCCAGATCGTTATGGAAGTGCCCGAACGACAGACAAAACTGCAGCGCGAGCGCGAACAGCGCCAGCAGCGACAGGCTTTTTGCCTTTGATCTCGACCACTTCATCGCAACACATGCCCCCACCCGGTCCCAGGGCGCGGAGGGCCTGGTTCCAGATGTTATAATGTAACATCGCCGCTCAAGACGGGAGTGTCAACACGGGGGGCCGGAGCAGGGCATTGGGCTCGCAAGTGTGGCTCGAAAGACACTTGCATAGGCGATCGGCACGGTTGCGTGGTTCCGAGGAAGCGTGCGGCGCTTTCGGGCCCGCGCACCTTCGCGGAAACATTATTGATGCCGATTCTGTTGCCGAGTCACAGTTTCTGCGAAAGCCCAACGAAGAAGCCACGCCGCGGTCCGAACTGAGGTGCGAACACGCCGATGCCGGATCCGTCCCTGATCTCATAGATACTGTCGAACAGGTTGACGACATCGAATCGCACCGTAAGCGGCTTGGTCGAGCCCGGTGTCAGGAATTCGTGCGAGACGCCAAGATTGACCTGCGAATACCATGGCAGGGAATCCGTGTTCGCAAAGCCGGAACGCAGGCCGCTGCCGAAGATGACATCGGCGCTGAATCGTGTGCCGTTCCACAGATACGACGCGCCTGCCGAGCCGGTATAGAACTGTGCGTGATCTGTATAGACGAAGTTCTGGGAGATGAACGCCAATTCATCAGGATCGAACAGGTACTGATTGGAGACGACGTTGGTCGCTAACTGTCGGGCAATCGCGAAATTCGCATAGGCCCGGAATCCGCCATCGACGTACGTCCCCTTGAATTCGATGCCGGTGTTCGTGCCACGGGCATAGTTGAATGCTGTGAGGACGTAAGCTGCGCCGAACTGTCCGTCGTCGAGCAGATCGTGCGCCGTCTTGTAGTAAGCGTCGATGCCGACCTCCAGGCCCGGCAACACCTTTTGCGTGACGCCGGCATCGAAAACGTTCGATCGTTCCGGCTGGACTGGATCGTTCTGGCTCACTGCCGGCTGCTGGGTGGTGCCGTTTACAAGAGCGAGGTTGGTTGGCGCAGCCAGCACCTGCGGCGGCGGCGTGAAATTTCTGGCGTAGCCGGCGTGGAAGGTCGTTCCCTCGAACGGCTTGTAAGTCAGGCTGACGCGCGGACTGAGCTGGTTTGCGTCGGTGTAGGACCACATCTGATCGAAGCGCAGGCCGGTGGTCAGAGTAAGCTGATTGGTGATCCTCCATTCGTCCGACACGTAAGCGCTCGCCAGCCAGCCGAGCTTGGAGCTGGAGTCGATGAAGGAGAAAGGAGAGGTCGGTCCGACGATGGGGTCGCCTGCGTTATCGACCTGAAAAACGGTGGAGACGTTGTTGACCAGCGATCGTTCTCCGCTGATCTGGAATCCGAACCGCGCGGTGTGGCTGTCGCTCCAGCGATAGGCATTGTCGGATGAGATGCCGGTGGTCTGGCTGCGGCGATAGACTTCCGATGCGACGCCATTGAATGCCAGATCGCCCGGCACATCGGGCATGAAGTGCAGCGCGCTGTAACGGGTAAAGGCGGCAAGCTGCATGTCGAGGCCGTTGACCGATTTCTGATAGGCCAGCATGCCGAACTGATTGTCTTCCGTCTGGCGTTCATTGAGGAATGCCGAGTTGTAGGGCGCCGGCACATTGCCGAACGCTGCCGGCTGGCCCGGATTGTTCGGAATCTGATAGCTGCTGGTCGAACTGCCGCCGATGAAAACGATGCGCGACGTTTCGTCGAGCAGCGTCGAGAGATAAACGAAGCCCTTGCCCTGGTCGGTGTGGTCATGGATCGCGTTTCTGTTCGGCGTCGGGTTCTCGATTCCGAGATTACTCCCGAAGTAGCTGCCCGAGACGTAATACTGCGTCTGCCCTGCTGTGCCGCCATACTCAAAGCTTGGAGTGATGGTGCCATGGCTGCCGCCGTAGATGCTGATGCTGCCGCTGTTATTGAATGCGTTGGGATTGGTCTGGATGTCGAGAACGCCGGCCGTGCGCAGACCGTATTGCGCCGGCAGTGCTCCCGTGAGCAACGACATGCTGCCAACGATCTTGGTGTCGAGAATCTGACCGAAAGCACCGACGCCGTCCGGCAGCATGATGCCGTTGATACGATACTGAAGATTGGCGTGCTCGTTGCGGACATGCAGTTCACCACTAGCCGCGGAATCCTGCGTCACGCCGGGAACTTGCAGCAGCACCTTGTCGAGCGGCGCATTGGCTCCCTGCGGCAGAGCCTGGATCGCCTCGTGGCTCATTTCGTAAACGCTCGCGCCGGTTGGCGCGACAATGTGATTTCGCGCGCCGTCAAGGTCGGCGTTTTGTTTCGCGACTGCTTCTGCCGGTGTCAATGCCGGAGTAAGCGGCGCGCTGACCTGCTGTCGCCTTGGCCGTCGCACCGCTTCACGGTGCGGAGCTGTCACCTTGATCTCCGGCAACTGCGACTCCGTCGGTGCGGCTTTTGACGGGGTGTCAGCCGGTGTATTCGCCGCCGGTGGGGCGTTTGTGTCCTGCGACGATGCGGGGCTGCCAAGCGCAAACAGCAAAACCAGCGCGGAGCTTCCGAGAAATACGGTACGGTACTTTCTGGCAGACATAATTTTAATTCCTGACGCCACCCATGCTCGTTATCGACGAGAAGATGCGGTGGACTTCCGCTGCGAACAGCGGATCGATTCCGAATTTATCCCGAGGCTTCGCCTGCGAGCGGCAGCGAGCCTCGTGACGAGTGAACGGTCGATGTCAGGAAAACGGAGGGGCGCGGGACTGGAAAATGCTGCGGCGGGAAACCGGAGCGGCGGTTTCCGGACTGGGCGCAACCGGCACGATCACGAACGCCTGCGGCAACGTCAGCAAGTGGGGGGACTGCGTCCACCAGCGTGTCGGCCATGGCGATGGTTGCGCAGATGGCGCAGAAATCGTCCGGATTGTCCTGATCGTGCCCGCTATCCGGTGTCGACGCAGAGGCATGATTGGAAATCGCCGCAGCGCCGGCGAGGCGGTCGGCATGGAAGTGGCCGAACGACAGTCCGAACTGCAGTGCCAGCGCGAATAGCGCCAGCAACGACAGCCGTCTTGCGTTTGATCTAAGCCACTTCATTGCGACAGACGCCCCACGCATCCGGCCCAAACTCTCACGGCTTGGGTTCAGATGTTATAATATAACATCGCTGTTCGGCGTGCCCGTGTCAACAAGGGGTTCCGCGCTATCCGCGCGGCAGTCGACTGTCACTAATCGACACCGACGAAGGCGAGACGACGCGTTTAACGACCTTCGCGCAGCCATGTGGCGGCGAAAGCGCCGAGCAGCAGCAACAATCCGATCAATCCGGCGAAGATCGGCAGCACGCCGATGCCGCGCACCACGCTGGCGTCCCGCATCTTGACGCCGAGCCAGCCGTCGCCGCGAAACACCGATGATGCGCGGACCGGCAGGACGCGGGGAAGATCGATGCTGCCGCCATCGGCGACGCGGCGCGAAGTCGCCGCCGGTCGCCTGCGCCAGCGGCCGCAGC
>CAVVWF010000006.1:0-153125 GCA_963751855.1 uncultured Alphaproteobacteria bacterium
AAGGGCAAAGTACCGATTCGAACGGACATCAATCGCGCGATCAGATGGGAAGCTTGGCGCCCGGCGGCAGACTGCCGTCAGCGATTTCCTGCTCCAGCGTGAGAGCAACGCGCATCCAGCCCTCGCCCGCGACACCCGCCTGATCCGACATATAAAGTAGCCCCAGCACTGCCTCTATTCATTCGGATGATATCCGAGGTCGCCGGGCATTAGCTAGGGGGTCTCTGAGGCAGATGTGATCCGGTCACGGCACCGTTAACGCTCGATCAATACGGTCATATGAAAGCTGCGGACCTTATCGATCCGCGGCTCTCATCTCATTGTACGGATCGGGCAACATTCAGGATTTGTAGCGTGGCGCCACCTCGCCTGTCTGTGTTGCGGCAAACAGCGTCGATCTTGCCTGGTCGAACTTGTCCCAAAGGCTGGCGTCCGCGACTGAAGGCCAGGTGACCGCTTCGCCTTTGTCGAGTCCGGCAAGGGCTGCATCCACGAGGGTTTCTGTCGGCATGACTGTCTGCTGGTCTAAAGTCGACAACGGGATACCGGAGTTGTCCCAGATTTCAGTCGCTGTCGACGCCGGCAGCACCAACTGAACCTTCACGTTGGTTTGCGCCAGCTCCTGCTGAAGTCCGCGGGTGAAATTCAGAACGTAAGCCTTGGTGCCGCTGTAAACCGAACTGACCGGCATGGCATGAACGGCCAGCACCGAAGCGATGTTGATGATGACGCCATCGTTGCGTGACACAAACGCCGGAAGCACAGCATGCGTCAGCCGGGTTAGCGCCGTGATGTTCAGGTCGATTTGAGAGAGTGAATTCTGCACCGGCGACGTTGCGATGGGGCTAAGTCTGGCGAGCCCGGCGTTGTTCACCAGCACGCGGACGGCAGGGTTCGTCGCGAGTATCTTTTCCACCCGCGCGAGGTCGGCGTCCTTCTCGAGATCGGCCGCGACCACCTCGACTTTCGCGCCATGCTTGTCCGTGATTGTCTTGGCGAGCGCTTCCAGGCGATCGACGCGCCGGGCAACGAGGACCAGGTCGTATCCCCGTCCAGCCAAGCGGTCGGCGTAAACCGCGCCGATGCCCGAGGAAGCTCCTGTAATAACGGCAATTTTCTTTTGGTCAGATGTAGACATGGGGTTCATCCAGTTGGTTGAGTACTCAATTATATTGCTTGAGTGCTCAACCATCTAGGCGGCCGCAACCCCTTTTCAATGGGTGAGTGCTCAACTATTTTATGGAGATGAGCAGGATCAGGAGTTCCACCCCCTCGAAATCCACCGGCGTCACCATCGCGGATCTGGCGTGCACCAACACGGCCCTGCGCCGCGCGGCCCGGCGGCTTGGACAATTGTACGATGACGCCATGGGCCCGGCCGGCCTCAAGGCCACGCAGGCCGCTATGCTCTCCAGTATCGAAGAGTTTTCGGCGCAGTCGCCCCATAAGGGTCCGACACTGCAGATTTTGGCGGAGCGCTTAGGCGTCCAGATCTCCGCTTTAACGCACGCCCTGAAACCGTTGCTTCGCGACGGCCTCGTGAAAGTCCGGCAGGATGACGTCGACCGCCGCACAAAGCACGCGATCCTCACCGCAGCAGGCAAGGCCCGGCTCAAGGAGGCCATTCGCCTGTGGGCGGAGGCGAACAACCGCGTTGAAGCCGTGCTGGGACCGGGCTCGGCGCAAATGCTGCGGGCTCTCGCTGACAACGTTTCGTCGGAGGCGTTTCTGGAGTCTTACAAAGCCAAGCAACGGTAACGTTGAGTTGTGCCGGCGTTGCCTTGAGGCCACCACAAAGCCACGCGACGACCGATGAACGGTTGGCGCGACGGAATGCGACGCAACGGCCAATGGAAACCGACGAAAGACAAAACCGATGCCGGAAAACACTTCCCCCGTATGGTTCGTGACCGGATGCTCCAGCGGCTTCGGTCACGAGCTTGCAAAGCTCATCATCGCGCGCGGCTGGCGCGCGGTCGTCACAGCCCGCGACAAGTCCAGCCTGGCTAGTCTGGTCGAAGGCCACGACGCAACGACGCTCGCGCTCGATCTCGACGTCACCATACCGAGGCAGATCACAGCCGCGGTCGCGGCAGCGGAACAGAAATTCGGCAGGATCGACGTGCTCGTGAACAATGCCGGCTATGGCTACCAGTCGTCGATCGAAGAGGCGGACGACGCGGAAATCCGCGCGCAGTTCGACGTCAACGTGTTCGGCTTGTTCGCAATGACACGCGCCGTGCTGCCGCTGATGCGCAGGCAGCGCAGCGGACACGTGATCAACATCACATCGCTGGCCGGCTTCATCGGCTACCCCGGCTCCGGCCACTACGCCGCCAGCAAGCATGCGGTCGAAGGCTGGTCGGACTCACTGGCAGCCGAGGGCAAGCCAATCGGCATCAAGGTCACTTGCGTCGAGCCCGGAGCATTCAGGACCGACTGGGCCGGACGCTCCCTGATCCAGACGCCGAACCTGATTGCGGACTATGCCGACACGGTCGGCGTGCGCCTGAAGAACGTATCAAACAACAGCGGCAAGCAGCCGGGCGATCCGGCACGCGCGGGCGAAGCCATCATCAGGATCACGGAGGCGGACAACCCGCCGCGCCATCTGCCGCTGGGCCCCGACGCGATCGCTGAAGCCACGAAGAAGACGCAAGCCACCCTGGCCGAGATCGAGCAATGGCGTCAGCTCGGAGCGGCCACGGATTTCCCGAGTTAGCTGACTGGCGTGAGCCTCATGCGTGCGACACCAAGTGCGAGATTGGCGCCGACCTGTCCTTCCACAGAGATCGGCTGCAGCGAAACGGACTTGCGCGTTCCTCCCACCAGCACATTTGCGCCGACGCCCACGCCAAGGGAGATGTCGCCGCTCGCACCGACAAACGTACCCGCGAGCGCCCCGCTGGGGATCGTGGGGGTGCTTGCCAGAACGGCCCACGACAAGATGCCACCGGCGGTGACGCCTATATCAAGGCCGAGACGGCCGATGGTGCCGATATAGTTCTGGGTTCGGCCGCTTTCCGATCTGAACTGACAGCGCAGCCGCTGACGCGAGCCGACGATCAATCCAACGCTGGGCGCCGTGCGGCAGGTCAGCATACCCTGTCGAATCGAACGGCTCTGGGCATCGGCAGGGGCCGGCGCCAGCAAAACCACAGCAGTCAGTGATGCAAGCAAGGCAGCGGCGCGACGTGTGTGAAACATGATCGTCTCCTGGGGTTAGAGCGAGGCTGGATCATCTATCGTGGACTTCGGAGCGCGATCACCCGCGCTTTGAGCAGCTTGTCGGCATCACCATTGTCCGCGTTTGCCTGGGCATGAACGGCACACGTTCGACCAGCTTGAAACCGACGCGAACCACTTACCATCGTCTGATATGGCGGGCCGGTCTAGTCACGGCCTCCTGCATCTCCGTCATCGCCTTCTCCCTCGGTTGCGACCGGACGCGCAGGCCCGAGTGCATCGACACCGCGCCGTACAGGAGTCGGTGCGCATGCGTCAGACCGCTGCACGCCGAAGAGGCGTGCGTTGAGGCAGCGAACGAAGCTTGGATGGCGTGGACCTTGAACGTGACAACGACTGTGGGCGATTATTGATGTCACAGCGGTTTCCTCCTTGCGATAGGTCATCAATGGTGACCTTCATTGACTCCGGACCGGAGCGAGGCACTTTGTTATGGGCCATTCATTCCATGGCGCATGAAGAAAGGACTATCCGGATTCTGCAAAATCCCACGTGCACTCTCCACTTCCTGCAATTTCTCATGCTAGGCTGTTTGCGTCCGGCTCACAGGTGCTCCGCTTATGTCGTTGCAGCTCGATGAAGTGTCGCCCAAGGTGTTACCCAGGGCTCAACTCGTCGAGGGTCGTTTCGATGACATCGACGCCATGGCGGCAAGCCCGCGCGCATGGGATCAGGAATACGAGCAGATCGGGCGCGGACGCTTCGACGGACAATTGACCCAGCTTATGCTGGATCGTGTGCAACTGGCCCACGTGATGTGGTCGCCCGGCGTGCTGCAACGCGGTGCCGCGCCTGTCGGCACGTGGGTGTTCGCGCTGCCGCTTGTCTCGGAAGGCTCGCTGCATGTGAGACGGCGGCCAGTACAACCCGGCGAATTGCTGGCGGCATCGTCACGCGACGATGTCGGCTTCACAGCGACCGGGCCAACCGAGCTCATGGTGGTCGTATTGCCGATGTCGCTGATCGACCGCTGGGTGCAGACACGGCGCGGCATCGACAAGTTCGACGTCGATCTCCCCACACCGCGCTGGCGCGTGCCGGCTTCCGAGATGAGCCGGCGGGCGTCGGTATTGTCCAGTCTGTTGCAGACATTGAAAACGCAGCCGGACGATATTTTGACCAGGCAGGGACTCTCGCAAGTCGAGGAATGCATTTTTGATGCGATCTTCGACTTAATCCCGTCCGCCGAAATCATCGAGCCGCTGCACAGCCGTGCCCGTATCGCACGCGAAGTGCTGAAAGTTCTGAAAGAGCGGCTCGACGATCCGCCGTGCATCACCGAACTCTGTCTCGCGGTCGGCGCACGGGAGCGAACGCTTCACTTGAGTTGCGTCGAAGCCTTTGGCCGCCCGCCGGCTACGCTGCTGGCGGAGCTGCGGCTCAACGCAGCCCATCGCACGCTGCTGCATTCCGACAAGGACACCAGCGTCACCGCCGTCGCCGCGCATTACGGCTTCACCCATTTTGGGCGCTTCGCGGCCGACTATCGCCGCCGGTTCGGCGAGCTGCCCTCCACCACATTCGCAGGCACGCGCAACGGCCGACAGTGATGTTGCACTCGTCCTAGACGGCCTCCATGACCGCCTGGACGAGCCCTTTCGACTCCTCGAGCTCTCAGACCAGCTTCGCGGGCTTGAGCAGATCGGACAGGCCGACACGGTGCAGCATCTCGGCGCGCAGACGGTCGAGCACGGTGAAGCCGACATCCGCGCCGTCCTGCGTGGGATCGTAGTGGATGCGGAACGGCCGCTTGCCGAACGGCGTGTCGACGATATCGACGATGGCATCGGCGACGCCCGCGACATCGGCATCGTCCGGCACGATCTCCGCGAATGCCTTCTGCACTTGGTCGCCAAAGCCCTTGTAGGGACCGGCTTCATATTCGGCGAGGCGAGCCTCGTCGGCGGGACGGCCGGAATGCGCGAAGTGGTTGGTGCCCTTGGTGAAGGCGCCCGGCACCACGATCGAGGTCTCGATGCCCCAGCGTGACAGCTCGCGTGCATACTGAACGGCGAGCGCATCCATCGCGGCCTTCGCGGCGAAGTAGGGCGAGAGGTACGGCGGCGTGCCGCCGGCCGAGCTGCTGCTCGACACCCACACCAGCAGGCCCTGCTTCTGCTTGCGCATGTGCGGAAGCACCGCGCGGTTGACGCGCTGCGTGCCGAGCACGTTGACGTCGTACTGCTGGGCGAACTGCTCGGGCGTGAACGATTCCGCAGGTCCAAACATCATGTGTCCGGCATTGTGAACCAGCACGTCGATGCGGCCGCTCTCTGCGATGATTGTCTCGACGGCGGCGTTGGCCGACGGCTCCGACTGCACATCGAGTTCGAGGGCGCGCAGATCGACGTTGTCGCGCTTGGAGGTCTCGGCCATCTCGGCCGCGTTCTTCGCGTTGCGCCCGGTCGACATCGCGCATGGAGGCGTAGACGGTGTGGCCGGCTTTCGCGAGCGCTTCGGCGGTGAGACGGCCGAAGCCGCTGGATGCGCCGGTGACGAGGATGATCTTCTTGAAAGCGGTCTTGGAAGTGGTGGTGGTGACGTTTGCGTTGGACGTTACGTTGGACATGACACAATTCCTCTGTTGGCGTCCGCGCTCAGGGCGGACGCGCTGTTGAAACGACGAAGTTGAAGAGAGTGATGAGGGTGATGATCAGATGATGCCGCCGTTGGCGCGCAGCACCTGGCCGTTGATCCAGCCGCCGTCCGGGCCGGCGAGGAACGCGACCGTGTTGGCGACGTCTTCCGGCTGGCCGAGGCGCTCCAGCGGCGCAAGCTTGGTGAGGTGATCGATCACCGCCTGCGGCTTGCCGTCGAGGAACAGCGCTGTCGCTGTCGGTCCCGGCGCGACGGCGTTGACCGTGATGTTACGGCCGCGCAGCTCCTTGGACATGACGTGGGTCATGGCTTCGACCGCTGCCTTGGTCGCGGCATAGACGCCGTAGGTCGGGTGCAGCATTGTCGCCTGACTGGACGACATGTTGATGATGCGTCCGCCGTCGCGCAGCCGCTTCGACGCTTCACGCAGGGTGTTGAAGGTGCCTTTCAGGTTGATCGCGACATGGCTGTCGAACAGCTTGTCGTCGCTCTCGGCCAGCGACGCCAGATGCATGATGCCGGCGTTGTTCACCAGCACGTCCACGCCGCCGAACGCCGCATCCGCCGCGTCGAACATGCGCGCGACCGCAGCCGGGTCGCTGACGTCGGCCTGTGCCGTGGTGGCGCGACCGCCGGCTTTCTCGATCTTGCTGGCCAGCGCCTCGGCCTCCGGCGCGCTGCCCGCATAGTTGATGATCACGGTGAAACCGTCGGCGGCGAGCCGCTCGGCGACGGCGGCGCCAATGCCGCGGGAAGCGCCGGTGACGAGTGCGACTTTGTTGGTATCGGTGTTCATTTTTGGATCTCCTGCGTTTGTCCAAGCCCGGTATCGAGCTGATGGAAAAGAGATACCCCCTGGATTTCTCCAGATAATCACGCTAGAAACAGCAACACTGTTCGTTATTTTAGAACAATGAGGGGACATGGACCGGCTGGAGGCCATGCGGCTGTTCACGCGGGTGGTCGATCGCCGCAGCTTCACGCAGGCGGCGCATCGACCTGGATGTTCCGCGGTCCACCGCGACCCAGGTGATCCAGCAGCTGGAGGACCGCCTCGGCGTGCGGCTGCTCCAGCGCACGACGCGAACGGTGATGCCCACCCTCGACGGCGAGGCGTATTACCGGCGTTGTCTCGCCATCCTCGACGACATCGAGGATGCCGAAGGCGCGTTCAGCGGCGCTGTGCCGAGAGGCACGCTGCGGGTCGAGGTGCAGGGCACGATCGCACGGCACTTCCTCATGCCCGGGTTGCCGCAGTTCTTCGCGGATTATCCCGATATCGAAATCACCATGAGCGAGAGCGACCGCTGGGTGGATGTGGTGCGCGAAGGCGTCGACTGCGTGCTGCGCTACGGCGCGCTGCCCGACAGCGATCTCGTCGCGCGCACCGTCACCACGCTCGAGCGCATCACATGCGCCGCCCCCTCTTACCTCGAACGCTACGGCTGTCCACGGACGCCGGATGATCTCGCGAACCATCGCACGGTCGGGCTGCGCTCGCTGACCACCGGCACACTTGCGCCGTTCGAGTTCGTCCACGCGCAGAGCCACACGCGCATCGACGTGCCGGCTCCATTGTCGGTAACTGGCACCGAAAGCTTTCTGGACGGCGTGCGCCTCGGGCTGGGGCTCGCGCAGATGCCGGTCTTCCATGTCGAGCGCGATCTCGTCGAAGGCCGCCTGCAGCGCGTGCTGCCCGAATACGCGGTACCAGGCGGGCCTGTCTCGGTGCTCTATCCCCGCAGCCGCCAGCTCAGCCCGCGTGTGCGTGTCTTCATCGACTGGACCGTGCAGCGGTTTTCGATGTCCGCAGGAAACGAAAAATGGTGAAGGATACGGGGAAGGTTACGGAGGCCGGATCCGTGACCTTCCCCGCGCGTGATCCGATGTCCGTAAGTCCAAGATCGCGCCAGTGCACCGGCTTGGAGGCCCCGTAACTGGCTCGCTCTGAGGGTTACGGATCAGATCACGTATCGCGGCCCCGGTTACCCTCTGTGGAGCCGATTCAATTACATTTCACACTTCAACGGTGTGTTTCGGTGGCGAAGTGACGTTACGGTTCGCCTCTCGTATGAGACGCACCGCACCGTAACCCGTAACCACCTCACGCTCTGCGATAGATGCGAGCAGCCGCCCGTCGGTTGCGCTCCGTCATCCTGACCACGATTTGCGGAGAGTCCGACGCCAGGGTCAGCAGCATGTTGCGATCGACCTTGCCGAGCGCATTGCGGGGCAACTGTTGCAGGATCTTGATATTTTCGGGCACCTTGTAAGCTGCCAACCGGGTGCGGACGTTCTCGAGGATTCCCGGAAGGACGATGTCATCAATTCCATCCGCGAGCCTGACGAAGCCAAACACGCGCTGGCCGAGCACACGGTCCGGCACACCCACGACGGCGGCTTCCTCCACCGCGGGATGGCAGGCGACGAGCGCCTCCTCCACCTCGATCGGCGAGATGTTGGTGCCGCCGCGAATGATGATGTCTTTCTTCCGGGCCACGAACCAAAGCTCATCGCCCTCGCCCCGCCGCATGAGATCGCCGGTGTGATACCAGCCGCCTTCGAGGGCCTCCTCTGTCGCGCGCGTATCGTTCCAATAGCCCGTGAAAACATGTGGTCCGCGAACCAGCAGTTCGCCGACCTTGCCGTGCGGCACCTCTGCGCCGGACTCGTCGATCAATCGGGTCTCCGCACCTTTCGCGACCCGCGCCACCGGCCCCGGCTTCAACCCGTAGGTCAACGATCCAAGAACTTCCGTTGCACCCCATACGTTGCAGAGGGGTGCATTGAACGTCGCACTCACTTGGTTCTGGAGGTCGAGGGGACACACGTCCGCGGCAGTGAGGCAATGCCGCAAAGACGAGAGATCGCGTGGCCGGGCGCGCTGGAGATCGAGCAGCGCGGCGTATTGGACAGGCATGCCGAGATAGACGGTGCAACGATAGCGCTGCATGGCGTCGAGCACCGCTTCGGCGTCAAAACTCTCAAGCAGGACGAAGGGTCTGCCGAGATCAATCCAGGTGAGAAAGGTAATCAGGCCACCCGCGTGCGCCAACGGCAGCGCTTCAACCGTGAAGCCGTTATCCGACACGCCCCAATGATCGACGATCAACCTGACGCTCTCTCTCAAAGTGTCCGCCGAATGCATGACGAATTTGGGCTGGCCGGTGGTCCCGGATGTGTTGATAAGGACTGCGGGGTGTTGCAAGTCCGATGACGTGAACGATGGCTCGTTGTCAGCTCCGTCGAACAGGAGCTCCCAGGGTTGGACATCCACGTCGTCGCGTGCCGCATCGAGCACGAAGCGCCTGTCCTGCGGAAGGATCGCGTCATGGATCAAATCAACGTTGTGATAGAGTTTCATTTCGCCAAGGTAGAGCGTGGCACCGAGACGCCGCAGCAGGGTTACAAGCTCGGCGGCCGTGAAGGCGGTTCGCAATGGCGCGGCGATCGCGCCCAATTGGAAGCACGCATAATAGGCGACGAGCATCTCGGGCCTGTTGATCATGTGCAGGGCGACGCGGTTTCCCGCTTTCACCCCACGCGCAGCCATCGCGCGCGCCAGACGCGCGGATTCGGACGCAAGCCGCTCGTACGTCCACACGTCTTCGTGAAAAACAAATGCCGTGCTTTGAGGCTGAGTATGCACCTGGTGCATCAAGGCCTGCATTGGAGTGAGTTTCATCGTCTTTTCCTGTGTGCATGAACTGCCTCGCGATTTGGGGCGGGCGGCACTACCGGGCGATTTCAGCCTAGGAAAAGACGGTTACGGTTGTAGTTGGGACACCACGCGGAGAACACAAACGAGGCGCGCGCTGCGGAGTTCGCTGAGGCCGGCGGCGCGAGGCCACCGTTGCCTCATGGCGTCTCACCGACGCGCACAATCAGGTTACGAATTTCGGTTACGTGTTACAGCGGACGATTTCTCCTGCCCATTCCGCTTTTCAGTGCTTGTCCAGAAACGCGAGCACGGCCTCCCTGTAGGCATCCGGGTTCTCGGCAGGAACGGTGTGCGAGCTTCCGCTGACAACGATCCTCTCCCGGCTCGGCAGGCAAATCTCCAACTGGTCGATGACGCGATAAAAGAACGGTGGGCTCCGCTCGCCATTGGACAGCAGCGTCGGAACGGCAATCGCCTTGGCCATCTCGCAGGTGAACACCGGCCGCGGCCGCTTCGTGGTCGCATCGGCCTGGAATGACGCGACGTTGTCCATGTTCATTGTCTTGTCCGCATCGGAACGGCGATCATAAGCGCCCGCGCCACTCACGGCATCGACGAACAGCGGAATGCCGCCCTTGGTGTCGCCTTTCGTGAGTGCGTCCCTCGCCGGCGCCATGTTGGCGGCCCAGCCTTTCAGCAGCTCGGCGTGATTCGGATTGCCCATCAGCAGGCCTGCGGCGGTCGGTTCATTGATCGCGAGGCTGACGATCATATCCGGGTTCTTCGCGGCGAAGAACAGTGCTGCGTGCGCGCCCGCTGAATGGGCCACGACCCTCACCTTCGACAGCCCGAGCGCGCGCACGAATGCAGCAAGGTCCTCACCGTGCAGATCGGCGGCGCCATCCGGCATGCCATCCACGCTCATGGCGTTGGGAAAGTTGTTGCGGCGGCTATAAGCGATCGCGCGATAGCGCTCGGAGAATTTCGGCAGATATGTTGCCCACATCCGATAATCCTGCAGGGCGCCGTGAACGAAGATCACCGGTTCGCCCTGGCCTGCTTCGATGTAGGCGAATTCAGCGCCGTTGGCCGAAACCCGCTTGATGTCATTCGCCGTGGCCAACGTGCTCATGGCACTGCCGATGACGAGCGCTGCGAGGGCTCGCGCAAGGCCGCGACGTATCATACCCGTTATCATGTCCGCCTCCTCCGATTGTCCGAGTGCATGTCACACGTTGAAGCAAGGCGTACGCCGCGCCGCTGTGCCCGCAATCAGCTCTTGAGTCTGCACGGCGGCGTTCGTGAAAATAAGCAGCCAGTATTTCCTCAACCTATCATCGACTCCGACCGAAGCAAGATGGACGGGAATGGCGCAGACGCGCCGATTGAAACTGCAATGCTTTTGGCATTGAGCTTCAGCGCGACGCGGCGACGGCACAATCATTCGAGCGGTGCTGAACCTTTCAAGTGCACGAGAAGCGGAATGATGGCAGCTGCCTTGATGTCGCTGTTTTGAGTTGACCAAGTACCCCAGGAGCTGGCCGCCGACCAACGAAGCTTCGAAAGGAATGCTATGACCCGCGATGTCTCCCGGTTTCTAGCGCCGGATTTCCTATCGCTCACAATCGGCATCGTGGTCTATTTCGTCGGAGTTCTGACCACGCAGCACGTGAAGTTTTTGCGAAATTTCAGCATTCCCGAACCAGTGAGCGGCGGGTTTATAGCGATCGCCGTCATTTCGTTGATCTACTTTGTTTTCAACATCGAAATCGACTTCGACCTCACGACGCGCGACCGGTTGCTCGTGATTTTTTTCGCCACCGTCGGCATCAACGCACGGCTCGCCGATCTTGTGGCGGGCGGGCGGACTTTGCTTGTCCTGTGTGTGATCTCAGCGGTGTTTGTATTCATTCAGAATATCGCCGGCATCGCTGGCGCGCTTGCCTTCGGTATGCCCCCTGCAGCGGGGTTGGTCATCGGCTCCATAGCCTTGTCCGGAGGCCATGGGACCACCATCGCTTGGGCCCCCCTCATTGCAACTGAGCATGATTTTTCAGCGGCGATGGAGACTGGCATCGCGGCGGCAACGCTCGGGCTGATCATCGCCTGCGTGTTAGGCGGCCCAATCGCAAAATACCTTATCGAAAAGTACGGCCTGCACCCTTCGTCGTCGGACCCAGCAACCTATCGAGCTAGCGCCCGAAGACGACAAAGCGCCCGATAGACAAGATGGGAGTGATGCGGGCGATGCTTGTGGTAAACATCGCAGTGATCCTTGGCTATCTGGTGCACCTCTGGATTTCCAACGCTACACCTTAAAGGTGCCTCTGTTCGTGCCTTGTTTAATTACGGGCGCTGTCCTGTCTAATACCTTTCCGAAACTCTTTCCCCGTTGGCATTGGCCAGCACGAACAGCGTCGCTCGATCTTCTTTCAAGCTATTCGCTGTCAATCTTCCTCGCCATGTCGCTCATGAGCATGCAGCTTTGGACTGTGGCTAAGCTTGCAGGGCCGCTGCTTGTCATCCTGGGCGTGCAGACGCTGCTGGCGGCGATATATACCGTGCTCGTTGTCTTTCCTGCACTTGGGAAGGACTATCAGGCTGCGGTGCTGGGCGCTGGGTTTACCGGCATATCGCTTGGCTCAACGCCGACGGCCATCGCAACCATGACCGCGGTGACTAAACACTACGGACCATCACCCAACGCTTTCGTTATTCTGCCGCTGGTATCGGCTTTGTTTGTCAGTCTCGTCAATGTCGCCGCGATTACGTTGTTTTTGTCTTTGTAAACGGCGGTAATGGACGAGTGACGTGATGGCCGCAGGCCGTCGCCAGCGATCACGTTGATCTAGATCATGGCATGCTGATGAGACGGGGACCGTCATCACGACGACACCGAAGCAAGCGAGGCGCGACCATCTTATCGACGATGGCGTTAGGGGCGCAGGCCGTCACTGCCGTCGCATCACAAGTGGAGCATGCCGATGTGGATCCTGATGTACGTCTTCTCCTACTCAGTCAGTCCGGCCGCTACAAACGACAGGGCGGAATGGAGGCTCCTCCCAACCGTGGTGTTTCAGGAGTTCTCGAATGAAGAGCGATGCAGGGCGGCCAAGTCGGCACTTGAGGGCAGCTTAAAGGAGGCGGGAGCCAAGCTAAAAAGTGGTTTGGAAGACTTGAAGAGCCGTAGGTAAGGCTGACCCAGCGCAGATCATCATTGCCTTTAATGTGGAATGCCTTCCGAAGTAAGGTCGGCGACCACGACCGGCGTCACCATCACTCTTACGCATAGTCCGGCAGTACGCTGCATGGCTGAGGTCAACACCCTATTCGCTGTGGACGTTCTTTTCAGTCGTCCATGAACGAAGAATTATTAGGGTCATCAAGCCAATGCTGATCAACAGCCATGGTCCGGCAATCCATCCAATACTGGCTCCGTTTGCGATCTTTTCTGCAAAACTTTCGACGAAGTCATAGTAGCCGCCAGGCAGGCTCCGCAAGCCAAGCCCGTACCCGGACCACCTCAATAGCCAGCGTCCAAACTGCCAAAAACAGCCAATTACAAAAATCGTTATTGCCGCGATGATCAGGGCCTTGCGCATCATCCATCTCCCATGACTCACCAACGAGAGTTCAGTATTTATCTTCAGCGCTTGGCTTTTCGCTCGGAGCGACAGGCGGCGGCCGGTTCGTATCCGAAGGGGATGGGCGAGAGCCGTGGAAGATGTTTGAAGCGCCCCGAATGAAGACCCCGATTGCATGCGCGGCTTGAGAGATCAGAGCGCGCATGGACGTGTAGATCAGCGCCAAGAAAGCTATCAACCCGGCAAAGATCAAAATAGCAACCACGACTTCCAGGTTTGTGAATTGCATGTCGGTGGTCCCGCGACCGCGACGCCGTTTTGCTTAAACGTCATCGTATGAAAGCTGATCGCATCTTGCTGTGACAGCGCTTCTCGTTGAGGAGCATTGATGCAACTCAGGCAATCAAATGAACTTTTCTATTCACGGGTAGAAATAGAACGCGGCAAGCAGCACCAGTGCCAGCAGGCTGTACATCGCAATCGTCCACCGCCGCGCAACCGGCGAACCGATCGGTTCAGGCGCCGCTCGGCCAGCCCCGCCAGCGGCAAATTTAGAAAAAGGGGCGGCGGTAAGAACTAGCCCAACCGCCGCCGGCATACGCTCGGCACTCAATACGGATACTGACCGGGACAGATCCAATTGCCATATGCATCATAGCAGTTGTTGTAAGCACCGTAGCTGTTGTAGAGCGCGGCACCAGCCACTCCGGCTCCTACCGCCGCCGCACCGTATCCGTATCCGCGATATGGATAATTTCCTCCACCGGGGCGGCCAGCGACCGGATAACCCGGACGACCGGGACGACCGGGCCGGCCAGCGATTGGATATCCGGGACGCCCCGGCCTGCCAGCGATGGGGTGTGATGGACGCAAGCCACCACGGTAGCCGCCGCCGTGGAAACGGCCCGCGTGCATAGCGCCACCTCGGTGAAAGCCTCCGGCTCGCATGCCTCCGCCGTGAAAGCCGCCTCCGCCTCGGAACCCACCACCGCCGCCCCGACGAGCGAACGCGTCATCTGGAATGAGGCTGGCGCTGACTACAATGACTGCCGCCAGAACAGCGAGAGCAGAACGCAACATGGCCTTCCTCCTGTTGATCGAGGATGTGATGCTTCTATTGCCGAAAGCCGTTGAGGAGTGTTGACGCAGATCAAGCAATCAAGTGCCCACCTCACTCATGAGCCACCACCCAGCGGTCGCCGTAGGTGCGGACGAGGCCCTTGGACAGCAGCGCGGTGCGAATGTCGTTGAGGTCGGCCTTGCGCGTCACGCCGATGCCCGCCTCCCGCGCCTGATCGTTCCACGCCTCCAACGCGAGACCGTTGGCACCCGCCGCATGGAGCATGGTGAACAGCGTGCGCTGGTTCTTCGTCAGCCTGGGATCGCGCGGCGTCATCAGCGGCGCGGGATCGTCCGCGCTGACGATGTTGATGGTCACCGGCTCGCCGTCCTCGTCGCGGCCCAGCTCCACCACATCGGACGTGAACGAGAACAGCACCCCTTCCGGCGCGTCGTTGGCCTTGGTCACCGTCGCGGTCTTGATCGCGTTGCCCGTGATCGTGACCATGACATCCACATCGCCCAGGATGGCGTTCGTCGCGCCGCTGTGCCTGCAATCAGCCCCTCGGCCTGCACGGCGGCAAAACAGACGGCCCGATCTGTCCTCAAGCTATCATCAACTCCGGAGCAAAATGGACGGGCACGGAGCAGACCGAAAGTCATCGACCTGCATCACCATGCAGACGGCTGAGGACACCTCAAGCACACACGCGATCATTTCACGCTATTTAAGGAAAAGCGTGATGCCATATCGGCTTGGCGCGATAACTCACAGCTCAACAAGAGTCTGAAGATCGGTTACGGACACCGCCGCCACGCGACCTTGAGAGCAATCACGGCTCAGGGAATCAGCCGCTCCCGCCGCAGCCGTTCGAACAGCGCGAAGAAGGCGTCGTCCGTCGGCTGATAGACCGTGAAGCCGAGCCGCGGCTCTTCGACATGTCGGTCACGACCTCGATCGGGCGGCCCAGATCGGCATCGGTGTGCCAGGGCGAGATCAGCCGGTCGATGTCCGGCTCGGCCAGCTCGTGACGGGTGGCGATCTCGCGCCACGCGGCGCGTCGTCCGCCATCTGCTGTTCGAGCGGCGCACCACGCCGTCGAACGGCGCCGCCTCGATGCCGAACCAGTCCGCGATGCGGCCCCACATCCAGCTCCAGCGGAAGACGTCGCCGTTGACCACGTTGAAGGCCTGGTTGGCGGCGGCGGGCGTCGTCGCGGCCCAGAGCAGGTGGCGGGCGAGCAGCGCGCGTCGGTCATGTCGGTCAGGCCGTTCCACTGGGCCTCGGAGCCGGGGAAGCGGAACGGCCGGCCGGTCTCCCGGCAGATCGTCGCGTAGACCGCGAGCGTCGTGCCCATGTTCATGGCGTTGCCGACCGCCTTGCCGATGATGGTGTGCGGGCGATGGACGCTCCAGGTGAAGCCGTCGCGCGCGGCGGCGGCGAAGACCTCGTCTTCCTGCGCGTAGTAGAAGTTGTCGATGTCGAGCCGCCCCTGCTCCTCGCGGAACGGCGTCTGCGGCAGCGCGCCTTTGCCATAGGCCTCGAACGGCCCGAGGTAATGCTTGAGGCCGGTGACCAGCGCGACATGGCGCACGGAGCCCGCCGGCCGCAGCGCATCCAGCAGATTGCGCACCATGGCCGCGTTGACGCGGATGTTCTCCGCCTCGGTCGCCTGCCGCAGCCAGGTCGCGAGGAACACATGCGTCGGCGCGAGGCCGGCCAGGGCCGCCTTGGCCAGCGACGCGGGATCGAGCAGATCGGCGGCGATCGGCGTCACGCCGGTTTGTGCGACCGGCTTGCGCGCCAGTCCCCACACCTGCCAGTTGTCTTCGTTGAGAACGCCGCAGTCGCGCTGCCGACAATCCCGCTCGCGCCCACCACCAATGCTTTATTCGCCATGATCACTCCTGCTCTTCGCCCATGACGTAGCCCCGGATTGTGTCATGTTCTAGAAGGCACCCGTGAGGGACATAGGCACCTAGTGTCCCGAATCCGAAGTTCGCCTCATAATGCAGCGCACCTCCTAGCGAACTTCGGATTCGAAAGGACACTAGCAACCTATGATTCTAGTGTGGTTCAGGTTCAGGAGTTCGCTTGAAGGACTCGCGGATAAATGAAGCGAACTTCTGAACCACCACACTTGAGGTAACCACCATGACACCCGGTTCACCGGATCACGAATGGCGCGAGGACTGCGCGCCGCGCCGCGTGCTGGACATCTTCGCCAGTAAATGGACCAGCATGATCCTTCACGTGCTGCACATTCGGCTGGATGGATGCGCACGAACCGGCGTGCTGCTGCGCAGCCTGCCCGGCATTTCCAAGAAGATGCTGACGCAGACCCTGCGCGACATGGAGACCGCAGGACTGGTGGCACGGCGCGTCTACGGCACCGTGCCGCCCGCGGTGGACTACACCCTCACCCCGCTCGGCCGGCGTTTCGTCGAGCCGATCGAACTGCTCTACGGCTGGGCGCGCAACAATGCCGATGCACTCGACGCACTGGCGGTGAAAGCCAAAGCGTGAGCGCGTTTGGATCACAAACGGGCGCCCGTTCAGGCGCCCGTCATGACCATCATCGATAGCTGCTTTCACTTGGATAGGCTGATTTTCGCTTTCACGGGCGATTCGCCGACCTTGCGGCTGCTGATCATCCGTACTTCTCCTTCACCGCCTCGAGGTTGAAGCTCGCGCCCTTCTGCATCGGCGGGAATTCGACCGCAGTCATCGCGAGCTTCTCCACCTGCTGCTGGACGAACACGAAGCGCCAGAATTCGTACTTGAACCAGTCGAAGTACTGCTGCGCTCCTTCTTTGGTCCCGTTGTCGGGCCAGCCCGTGCGCTCGAACGGATCGAGGCGCAGGTTGATCAAATAGGGGATGTCAGGCTTGGTCTTGTCACCGACCCATCCCCTGGGCTGGTCGATGAAGCGATACTTGAAGTCATCGATGCGCACAGCGCCGAGTTCGCTTTCGCCGAAATACCAGATCTCGCGCCGGTTGGATGGCCCCTTGCCGGTAATCATGTCCATCTGGTTATAGCCGTCGAGGTGAACCTTGTAGGTGCGGTCGACGATGTGCTTGCCCTGCTTCAGTTCGGCGGCAATGTTGGGATTGCCTGCAGCAGCCAGAAACGTCGGGAACCAATCGAGCCCGGACATGACGCCGTTCTCGACCTTGCCCGCCGGCACCTTGCCCGGCCAGCGGATCATCGCCGGTGCGCGGAAGCCGCCTTCCATCACCGTGCCCTTGCTCTGCGCGAACGGCGTCTGTCCGCCGTCGGGCCAGGTAAAGACCTCGGTGCCGTTGTCAGTGGTGAAGACGACAATGGTGTTGTCGTCGACACCCATGTCCTTAAGTTTCTGCATCACGATGCCGACGTCGTCGTCGAGTTGCGCCATGCCCGCTTCGTGAATGGTCCAGCCGTTCTTGGAGTTGCGCATCGCCTGATACTTCGGCGACAGATGCGTGACGATGTGCATGCGGGTCGGGTTCAGCCACAGGAAGAATGGCTTGTTGTCGGCCTTGGCTCTCTCGATGAAGTTGGCGAGACCAAGATCGCGGATTTCATCGTCGTACTTTGCTTGGGAAGGCAAATCGTGCATGTTCGGCACGGTTTCCATCCGCGGGATAGCAGCGTTCCCGCATCCTCAATCCTTTGTTTGCCGACCTTGCCCCAGCGCGGGTCCACGGTGGCGTCGTCCGTGTTGGTCGCCCACGAATGAACCATGTTGCGCGGGCCGACGACGTTCAGCAGGTCCTGCGGATAGCCGGGATGCGCCGGGTCTTCCATCGCGTCGAGGTGATACAGATAACCGAAGAATTCATCGAAGCCGTGCACCGTCGGCAGAAACTCGTTCTTGTCGCCGAGGTGGTTCTTGCCGAACTGGCCTGTGGCGTAGCCCATGCCTTTCAGTGCAGTAGCGATCGTCACCGCCTCCGCAGGTATGCCGATGGCTGCGCCGGCTTGGCCCACTGTCGTCATACCGGTGCGGATCGGCAATTCGCCGGTAATGAAGTTGGCGCGGCCTGCGGTGCAACTCGCTTCCGCGTAGTAATCGGTGAACAGCATGCCCTCAGCGGCAAGCTTGTCGAGGTTCGGCGTTCGCCCGGCCATCATGCCACGGTGATAGGCACCGAGTTACCAGATGCCGATGTCGTCCCCCATGATGACGACGATGTTCGGCCGCTGGCCGGACGGCGCTGGTGCCGGCTGTTGTGCCTGCGCTTGTGCCGGCTGCGCGGGTATCGGCTGCGGTGGTCTTGGTGGCTGCTGTGCTTGCGCGGAGCCTGTCAGCCCGACGGCGGACAGCGCCGATAGTGCTGCAAGCGAACTGCCGCTCAGCAACAGATCGCGGCGTTTCAATCCGCCTGATTGCGGCGTGTTATCGTGGGAGACAGATTCCGGCGGGTACTTGCTGGTCATGACGTACTCCTCACTGCTGTGATGTCCAACTCTGTTGGCTTGGTCATCGAAACCTGCCGTGACGCGTTGATGTGCCCGCCTGTTCGACGGGATCTGCACTCAACAGCACGGGCGTGACAGAGCGTCAGCTTGCGCGCGGAACGCGCACGCAAATCCATCGCTCTCGCGTCAACGACGAAAAATCGGAATGTTGCTATGAAGCAAACGTTAGAATGCAGAGGTAGCGAGTTGCTGCATGGTCACCTTCTTTCTGCGGAAATTGCATTGCAGGAAGGGGAAAGCCTGAAATTGCGGGCAACCTTTCAATACCATAACGCTAGGTCAGAGAACTTAAGATGACAAGAAATTTGAATAGGCAGGCGCAGCGCGCCAGATCACAACCACGAGGGATGAATAACGCGAGGAAAATAAGTCATTCGGGGAATGAGTCATGAATGCTGACGCATCTGCGTGCGATCAACGCAAGCCTCCAAAACCGTGACACTCACTGCTTCGGTATTCCGTAGGGATCGTCGCTGCTCGGCACGGGAGCTGGCTTGGTGAACAACCGCGGCATAGCAGCGTTGGCACTGCTGATTGCCCAGCCCATGAAATACCAAAACATCAGATTGAGCAGGAAAAAGACAAACGCATTGTCCAAAAGAAAACGATAGGTCTCAGCCAGCTTCGCCACACTCGGTGATACCAAAAGCAGACCTATCGGAAGAAACACCACATACGCGGATGCAAAGCGTCCAGCAAATACGAACAGAAAAACTACGATCACGACATATGCGATACAGAATTTTACACCGGTTCTATTGAGCTTCATCAGTCATTCCTTGCGCCAGACCGGCGAGACCTAGGCGCGTTTCAACGCCCCCTCACTTCGCCTTCTGCTTGTCGGCCTGCTCCTTGATCTCGTCTTCGCTGAGATCATGCCGGAGTGATGCGAAATCGCCGTCGCTGGTCACATCGAATGGCGCGTCGCGCGTGGGGTCCGTTGCCCGCTTCCGCTTCGGAGCTTTCGCTTTTGTTTTCTTGACGGGCTTGCTGCCGCCTCCCGCAACATGCCCGCTTTGCTTCTTTGGTGCCATGGCCTCAGCTTCCTTCCCAGCGACGCAGATCTGCCCGCCATTATCCATTGAATATGGCCGAGGTGAAGGGCATCTGTTAGTTGTGAAGCGGCAAATTCCCGGGAGAGAAGCCATGACGGACGGACCTGCGATGGAAGCCACGATAGCGGATTACGATGTGCCGGTCCCCTACATGCAACGGACGCGCGATTACTATCTCGCCATCGGCTACGACACGCCCTACCGCTGGGCGCACAACATCGATGCGCCGTTCCAGCCGCTGACCAAGCCCCTCGCGCAGTCCCGCGTCACCATCATCACCACGGCGGCCCGCTTCGATCCGACCAAAGGCGATCAGGGTCCCGGCGCGGCCTACAACGGCAGCGCGAAGTTCTATCAGGCTTATGCCGGCGACACCGCGCAGCAGCACGACCTGCGCATCTCGCACATCGCCTACGACCGCATCCATACCAGCGCGACCGACATCGGCACATGGTTTCCGCTCCCGCAGCTGCATCGCCTGGCAAGCGAAGGCCGCGTCGGCTCCGTTGCGCCGCGCTTCTTCGGCGCGCCGACCAACCGCAGCCATCGCGTCACCGTCGAGACCGACGCGCCGGAGATTCTTGCGCGCTGCAAGGCCGACAATGTCGATGTCGCGGTGCTGGTGCCGAACTGCCCGGTGTGTCACCAGACCACGTCGCTGGTCGCGCGGCACTTGGAGGCCAACGGCATTTCAACGGTGGTGATGGGCTGCGCCAAGGACATCGTCGAACACGCCGCCGTCCCCCGCTTCCTGTTCAGCGACTTTCCGCTGGGCAATTCCGCAGGCAAGCCGCACGACGCGGCGTCGCAGGCCTTCACGTTCGAACTGGCATTGAAGGTATTGGAAAGCGCGCCCGCCGCGCGCACCACGGTGCAATCGCCGTTGCGTTGGAGCGGCGATGCCTCATGGAAACTCGACTACAACAACGTCGAGCGTATGTCGCCGGAAGAGCTGGCGCGCCGCCGTCGCGACTTCGACGCCCAGAAGGAAGCCGCCCGCGCCAACCGCGTCGCTTAGTCCGCGAGGCCAGCGGCTTTTCGCAAGGCGGCGTTCATGCGGTCCTGCCAGCCAGGGCCGCCTTCCTGGAAGTGCTCGAGCACGTCCTGATCGATCCGCAGCGATATCTGTTCCTTCACGCCCGGAATGGCTGTCTTTTGGGGAACGGGAACGGGCTCGACCTTCTTGGCCGTGATCGACTTGAACGCGGCTTCGGCTTCGGTCTTCGCGTCGCTCAGCGTGCGCGGCCGTCGCGGTGGTAATGACATGGATCAGATCCCTTCAAACAAAGCCGTCGAGAGATAGCGTTCCGAGAACGACGGCACGATGGCGAGAATGACCTTGCCCGCATTCTCCGGCCGCTTGCCGAGTTCGAGCGCGGCGGCAATCGCCGCACCCGACGAAATGCCGCCGGGAATGCCTTCCAGCCGCGCCAGCTCACGTGTGGTCTCGAGGGCGGTTGCGCTGTTCACCTTCACGATCTCGTCGATCACCGAGCGGTCGAGAATATCCGGCACGAAGCCCGCGCCTATGCCCTGAATCTTGTGCGGCGAATGCTGGCCGCCGGACAACACCGGACTTTCTTCCGGCTCGACGGCGACAACGCGCAGCGACGGCTTGCGCGGCTTCAGCACCTGGCCCACGCCGGTGATGGTGCCGCCGGTGCCGACGCCCGCCACGAAGATGTCGAGGTTGCCTTTGGTGTCGTTCCAGATTTCCTCGGCGGTGGTGCGGCGATGCACCTCGGGGTTGGCGAGGTTCTTGAACTGCTGCGGCATCACCGAGTTCGGCGTGTTGCGGATCAGCTCTTCGGCGGTGGCGATCGCGCCCTTCATGCCCTGCGACGCGGGCGTGAGGATGATCTCGGCGCCGAGAAACGCCAGCATCTTGCGCCGCTCGATCGACATCGATTCCGGCATCACCAGCTTCAGCCGGTAGCCGCGCGACGCCGCGACGAACGCGAGCGCAATACCGGTGTTGCCGGATGTCGGTTCGATCAGCACGGTATCGGGATTGATCACGCCGGCCTTTTCCATGGCGATGACCATCGCCGCGCCGATGCGGTCCTTCACGCTCGCGGCCGGATTGAAGTATTCCAGTTTGGCGAGAATTGTCGCTTTCACACCGTGCTGTTCCGGTAATCTGTGCAGGCGGACAATCGGCGTGTCGCCGAATGCATCAACAATACTGTCATAGACGCGGCCGCGTCCCGCATGGTGCGCAGCATCAGGGCCCGAGCGTGTGTCCATGGCAATTCTCCGGGAGCTATGCGCGAGCCGGTAAAGTCGCGCGAAACGAAAGGCTTCCGCCATTAAGATGTGTCGGCACTTTCATGCAAGAGGCAATCACGACGCAGTGAGTGCGCTGCACCGCAAAATTAGAACGATCACAACAACTATCTCAAAAGAAACGCATTTGTGTTGCCTCCTGTTCAAACTTCTCGCGTATCGTACGACCCGTGCTCGAAATTCAAAGGGGGTCACGATGTCAGCACTTGCTGAAGTTCTGTCGACCAAGCCGCCTCGGATGCCGTTGCGTCCGATCGACAAGCCCGTTTGTGTCGTTTGCTCGGATACCATGGTTGCCGCTGAAGCCTCCGTTCTCCTCTCGGACAATGAGATCAGCTATCTCTGGACCTGCGATACCTGCGGCTGCGGTTTCGTCACCAAGCACTCCGCGTCGAAGCCTTTCGCCTGCAATTGAGACTGCTTGCAGCCGGATCACATCTAACCGAAATCATCAGCAATTGAGCGTTGGTGGCGCTGTTCGTTCATAAAGTGGATGAATAGCACGCGACGCGAATGCGCGTGGCGCATCAGGCAACCGGGGCAATATCTCCCCGCACCCAGCCTTCGCGCGTGCTGGCACGGAAGTCGTCGAATTTACCGGCAGCAATGGCGGCGCGGCTTCCCTGCATCAGGTGCTGGTAATACGCGATGTTGACTTCCGAAAGCAGCATCGCGCCGAGCGTCTCTTCCGACTTCACAAGATGGTGCAGGTACGCGCGCGAATAGCTTCGCGTTGCAGGCCACGTGCTCTGCTCATCGAGCGGACGCGGATCGTTGGCGTGCCGCGCATTGCGCAGATTGATGACACCATGCCGCGTGAAGACGTGGCCGTGGCGGCCGTTGCGGGTCGGCATCACGCAGTCGAACATGTCGATGCCGCGCGCGACGGCCTGCAGCAAATCATCCGGCGTGCCGACACCCATCAGATAACGCGGACGGTCCTGCGGCAGGATCGGCGCGACCTCCTCGATCATCGCCAGCATCACCTCCTGCGGTTCGCCGACCGCAAGCCCGCCGATGGCATAGCCGTGAAAGCCCATGTCGATCAGCGCGCGTGCGCTCTCGCGGCGCAGCTCGGGAATATCTCCACCCTGCCCGATGCCGAACAGCATGTAGCCGGCGGGCGCGGTCTCGAACGCGCGCTTGCAGCGCTCCGCCCAGCGCAGCGACAGATGCATGGCACGCTCGATGTCTGCGCGTTCGGCCGGCAGCCGCACGCATTCGTCCAACTGCATGGCGATGTCGGAGCCGAGCAGCCGCTGAACTTCGATCGCGCGCTCCGGCGAGAGTTCGATCTTCGCGCCATCGATGTGCGAGCTGAACGTCACCGCGTGCTCGGTCACCTTGCGCAGCTTGGCAAGCGACATCACCTGGAAGCCGCCGGAGTCGGTCAGCATCGGACCATTCCAGGTGGTGAACTTCTGCAAGCCTCCGAGCGCCGCAATGCGCTCCGCAGTCGGCCGCAGCATCAGATGATAGGTGTTGCCGAGCACGATATCGGCGCCAGTGTCGCGGATGTCGCGCCAGTGAATCCCCTTCATGGCGCCTGCGGTGCCGACCGGCATGAAGGCAGGCGTGCGCACAACGCCGTGCGGCGTGGTCAGCTCGCCGGTGCGCGCTTCGCCGTCTTGGCCAAAGAGTTTGAAATGATTAGGGACTGTCATCCGGCGACGTTATGGGTCAGGACGGCGCACGAAACAACAGGCACGCGTCACCATAGGAATAAAAGCGATAGCCGTTCGCAATCGCATGCGCGTAAGCCTGCTGCATGGTGTCCAGTCCGCTGAAGGCCGAGACCAGCATGAACAGCGTCGAGCGCGGCAGATGGAAGTTCGTCAGCATCACGTCCACCGCCTTGAAGCGATAACCCGGCGTGATGAAGATCGCCGTCTCATCCGAGAACGGCCGGATGGTGCCGTCCTCGGCGGCCGCGCTCTCGATCAACCGCAACGAGGTCGATCCGACAGCGACAATGCGCCCGCCCTTGGCGCGGGCCTCGTTCAGCGCGTGGGCCGTCTCAGCCGAGACGGTGCCCCATTCGGCATGCATGCGATGCTCGGTGGTGTCGTCCGCCTTCACCGGCAGGAACGTGCCCGCACCAACATGCAGCGTGACGCGATGCAGGCCGACACCGCGCGCGCTCAAGGATGCTTCGAGATCCGGCGTGAAATGCAGTCCGGCTGTGGGTGCTGCGACCGCGCCCTCGTTCGCGGCGAACATCGTTTGATAGTCGCTGGTGTCTTGATCGTCCGGCGTGCGGCGCGACGCGATATAGGGCGGCAGCGGCGGCGTGCCGACATCGGCAATGGCCTGATCCAGCACAGGACCATGAAACGAAAACGACAGGATGATTTCGCCGTTCTCGCCCTTGTGCTCGACCTGCGCATCGAGATTGCCGAGCAGGCAAACGCGCCCTTCGTTGCCGAAGCGCACCATGTCACCAACGGACAGTTTCCGCGCCGGCTTCACCAGCGCCTGCCAGCGCGAACCGTCGATCCGCTTGATCAGCGTCGCCTCAATTTTCGGCTCAGTCTCTTTGCCGATACGCCGGCCGGAGAGTTGCGCGGGGATCACCTTGGTGTCGTTGACCACAAGCTGATCGCCGGGCGCGAGAAACTCCGCAAGATTGCCGACCACGGTGTCCTGCAAGTTTTCGCCGGGCCGTACCACGAGCATGCGCGCGGCGTCGCGCGGGCTCGCGGGACGCAGGGCGATGCTGGTTTCAGGCAGGTCGAAATCGAACAGATCGGTACGCATGAGGGCTCAAATGTTGATGGCCGGGACATGCCCGGCCATCCGTTATCGAACAGAGATTAGCGCCGCAATCAAGCGGCGTCAGCCGCCATATGCGCCTTGACGATCTTGTCCGGGTCCTGCACCGGCTCGCCGCGCTTGATCTTGTCGACGTTCTCCATGCCGGACGTCACCTTGCCCCAGACGGTGTACTGACCGTTGAGGAAGCTGGCATCGTCGAAGCAGATGAAGAACTGGCTGTCGCCGGAATCCGGATTGGCCGAACGTGCCATCGAGGTGGTGCCGCGCACGTGCGGTTCGGCGTTGAACTCGGCCTTGAGCTTCTGCCCCGAACCGCCGGTGCCGGTGCCTTGCGGGCAGCCGGTCTGCGCCATGAAGCCCTCGATCACGCGATGGAAGACGATGCCGTCGTAGAAGCCTTCACGCACCAGCTCCTTGATGCGGGCGACATGACCGGGAGCCAGGTCCGGGCGCATCTCGATGGTGACGGGACCCTGGGTGGTTTCAAGGATCAAAGTATTTTCAGTGGTCTCAGTCATGTCTGTCTCTCTATCGGTTTGGGTTTGTGTCTGCGGTCGTCAAACCGCACTGTGAAAGGGCGTCCGGCTACCGCGTTACCAAGCCCATCGCTGAAGGGCATTGGCGTGCACGCTTGCAGAGTGTTCATCACGGCAATCCGATATCGGAGCCGGTCGTCATCGGTCGCATCCGGAGATTCATAGGTAATCCTTGGATGACCGAGGATGTCTCCGCTGCGTGTGAAGCTGAGAAGCACCGTGACTTCCATTCCCGCGTGTGACAGCGGCAATTTCGGAGGTCTCCAGCAGTGCTTCAGCTTCTCGAAAATCTCCTGAATGGTGTTGGTCGCAATAGTGCAGCCTTGGCTTCGTCGCGCGGCGCACTTGCGTGCGCGGCGCCAGGACCGATATGGCGAGCAATAGCTGCGAAAACAACCGAGACTTCGCTGCGCTTTCGCAACATCGCCACCTCGCGAATGGTGCTGTCCTACTTGATGTCGGACGCGACCTGCACCTTCACCATCTTGTCGGGATCCTGAACCGGCTCGCCGCGCTTGATCTTGTCGACGACATCCATGCCCGACACGACCTCACCGACCACGGTGTATTTGCCGTTCAGGAACGCGCCGTCACCGAACATAATAAAGAACTGCGAATTGGCCGAATTAGGGTCGCCGGCGCGAGCCATGCCGACGATGCCGCGCTTGAACGGCACGTTGGAGAACTCAGCCGCCAGATTCGGGTACTTGGAACCGCCGGTGCCGTTGAAGCGCTGGCCGTCGCCGGTCTGCGCCATGAAACCTTCGATCACGCGGTGGAACGGCACATTGTTGTAGTAACCGTCGCGGGCGAGCAGCTTGATGCGCTCGGCGTGCTGGGGCGCGAGATCGGGACGCAGCTTGATGACCACACGGCCCTTGCTGGTGTCGATGACGATGGCGTTGTTCTTGTCGAGGCCTGCGGGCAGCGCCTGCGAGAATGCGGGCGAAGCAAGGACGAGGGCCGCGAACACAGCGAGAATGCGGATCATGGAAACTCCGATCAGAGGAAGGCTGATTAGCCAGCGAATTTTGTCTTGAGGCGCGCTGCGACGGCCTTGGGCACAAAGTGGGAGACGTCGCCGCCCATGCCAGCGATCTGGCGCACCAGTGTGGCGGTGATCGGGCGGACCATGGCGGAAGCAGGAATGAAAACCGTATGGACCTCGGGCACCAGGGTCTGGTTCATGCCCGCGATCTGCATTTCATAGTCGAGGTCGGTGCCGTCGCGCAGGCCCCGGATCACGACGCTCGCGCCCACACGCTGGGCGGCGGTGACGGTCAGGTCGCTGAAGGTGATGCATTCGATCTTGCAGCCGACCTTGGCGGCGATGGGCGTAAACACCTCCATCACCATCTCGAGGCGCTCGTCCGTCGAAAACAGCGGGGCCTTGCCGGGATGGATGCCAATAGCGACGACCAGGCGGTCCACCAGACCGCAGGCCTGCCGCACCACATCCAGATGACCATTGGTGACGGGGTCGAACGACCCCGGATAGAATGCAACTCGGGACATTCTTCGTCCTACCCTGCCCCGCGAAGACCCGCAAGCGCGCTGAGTTCCTTCCGGAACAGCAAAGTCACGCGGTTATATTTTTAAGACTTTATGAACCTTTCGGTCCGTTCCCGCGTCTCCTTGGCAAGCAGGCCAGCAAGGCCACGCAAACAGGGACGCAATCATGATCAAAGCGCTTACGGCGATCGCTGCCGCGGCAGCCATTGCAGCCGCCATTACCTTTTCTCCGGGCCTCGCGCCTGAGGTGGAGGCAGGCGTTCCGCAAGCCCTCACCAAGAGCGACCAGCCGGAAATCCCCGTGCAAACGGACATGCAAACAGGCCTGCAGGCGACGGCAACGAACTCATCCTGCGCCAGCCAGTCGTGGCCGACATATTGACGCCGCGTGCCTGCGAAACGGCACAAATGCCGCGATCCAACCGGCACGGCTGGTGACCACGGATCGGCGCTGACCCATCCGTGGTGACCGCGAACGGCGGGCTTAGCCGCCGTTTCCGTTTCCGTTTCCACCTTCCGCTTCTTCTTCAGTGATGTGCTCGACCGACACCACGTGTTCGTCGTCGGCGGTATCGAACACGATCACGCCCTGCGTCGAACGGCCCGCGATGCGGATATTGTCGACCGGACAACGGATGAGCTGTCCCTTGTCGGTGACCAGCATGATCTGGTCGCTGTCCTCGACCGGGAACGACGCCACCAGCTTGCCATTGCGGCCGTTGACCGACATCGCGACGATGCCTTTGCCGCCGCGTCCGGTGGTGCGGTATTCAAACGCGGAACTGCGCTTGCCGTACCCGTTTTCGCTGATGGTCAGCACGAACTGTTCGGCCGCCGACATCTCGACATAGCGCTGCTCGCCGAGTTCGATCGCACCGGACACTTCCTCCTGATCCGGTGCCGCTTCTTCCTCCACGCCACCCCGGCGCACGGCACTCGCACGACGCAGGTAGGCCGCGCGTTCGTCGGCGTTGACGTCCATGTGCCGCAGGATGGTGAGCGAGATCAGCTTGTCGCCTTCGCCGAGCGCGATGCCGCGCACGCCCATCGAAGTGCGGCCGGTGAACACGCGCACATCGGTCACCGGGAAGCGGATGCACTGCCCGCCGGCGGCGGTCAGCAGCACGTCGTCGTTCTCGGTGGCGATCTGCACATCGACGATGGCCTCGCCCTCGTCGAGCTTCATGGCGATGATGCCGGAGCGGCGAACATCGACGAAGTCGGACAGCTTGTTGCGCCGGACGTTGCCGCCGGTGGTGGCGAACATCACGTCGAGATTGGCCCAGGACAATTCATCCTCCGGCAGCGGCATGATGGTGGTGATGCGCTCGCCCTGCTCCAGCGGCAGGATATTGATGAGCGCCTTGCCCCGCGAATTCGGAGCGGCCACGGGCAGACGCCAGACCTTTTCCTTGTAGACCTGACCATGCGACGAGAAGAACAGCACGGGCGTATGGGTCGAGGCCACGAACAGGCGGCTGACGAAATCCTCGTCGCGCGTCTGCATGCCCGAGCGGCCCTTGCCGCCACGCTTCTGCGAGCGATACGTGGACAGCGGCACGCGCTTGACGTAGCCCGCGTGAGACACGGTAACCACCATGTCCTCGCGCTGGATCAGGTCTTCGTCCTCGACCTCGCCTTCCTGATCGATGATCACGGTGCGGCGTGGTGTGGCGAACTCAGACTTGATGGCGTTCAACTCATCCTTGATGATGGTTTGGACGCGGGCGCGCGAGCGCAGGATGTCGAGATAGTCGGCAATCTCCACCGCGAGTTTGTCGAGTTCTTCGGAAATTTCCTCGCGACCCAGTGCAGTCAGGCGCTGCAGGCGCAGATCGAGAATGGCTTTCGCCTGCTCCAGCGACAGCCGCGCAGTGCCGTCTTCGGCCAGCTTGTGACGCGGATCGTCGATGAGCGTGATCATCGTCGCGACGTCCTGGGCGGGCCAGGCGCGCGACATCAGGGTGTCGCGCGCCGTGGCCGGATCGGGCGACGTGCGGATCACGCGGATGACTTCGTCGATGTTGGCAACTGCAATCGCGAGACCGACCAGGATGTGCGCGCGGTCACGCGCCTTGTTGAGCAGGAACTTGGTCCGCCGCGACACGACGGTCTCGCGGAACGCCACGAATATCGTCAGCAGGTCCTTCAGGTTCATCACCAGCGGACGGCCGGCATCCAGCGCCACGATGTTGGCGCCGAAGCTCGTCTGCAGCGGCGTGAACTTGTAGAGCTGGTTCAGCACCACCTCCGGAACCGCATCGCGCTTCAGTTCAACGACCACGCGATAACCGTCGCGGTCGAACTCGTCGCGCAGGTCGGAAATGCCTTCGATCCTCTTGTCGCGCACCAGCTCGGCGATGCGCTCGACCATGGTGGCCTTGTTCACCTGGTACGGAATTTCGGAGACAACGATCGCCTCACGATCCTTGCGGACCGTCTCGATCGCAACCTTGCCGCGCATCATGATCGAACCACGGCCAAGGTGGTAGGCCGAACGAATACCCTGACGACCGAGAATGATGCCGCCGGTGGGGAAATCCGGGCCGGGAATGATAGTGTTGAGATCGTCGATGCTCAGCGCGGGATCGTTGATCAGCGCAATGCAGGCATCGATCACCTCACCGAGATTGTGCGGCGGGATATTGGTCGCCATGCCGACCGCGATGCCGCCTGCACCATTGACCAGCAGGTTCGGGAACTTCGCGGGAAGAACCTTGGGTTCACGCTCGGAACTGTCGTAGTTCGGCTGGAAATCGACGGTGTCCTTGTCGATGTCGTCGAGCAGCGAATGGGCGATTTTCTCAAGCCGCAATTCCGTATAACGCATGGCGGCTGCCATATCGCCGTCGACCGAGCCGAAGTTGCCCTGGCCGTCGATCAGCGGCACGCGCATGGAGAAGTCCTGCGCCATACGCACCATCGCGTCGTACACCGACTGGTCGCCGTGCGGATGGTATTTACCGATCACGTCGCCGACGGTTCGCGCGGACTTGCGATACGGCTTGTTCCACTCAAAGCCGTTCTCATACATCGCATAGAGAATGCGGCGGTGAACCGGCTTCAGGCCGTCGCGCGCATCCGGCAGCGCTCGCGCCACGATCACGCTCATCGCGTAATCGAGGTAGGAGCGCTTCATCTCATCCGTGATTGATACGGGACGGATGTCGGACGTCTCGGCGGGGCCGGACGGCGGATCTTGCGGGTCAGCCAAAATGCAAATCCTGAGTGCGAAATTGCTCCCGGTATATAGGCGAATTCATACGCCAACGCCAATTGCATCCGCGCCCAAAACAGGCAAGAAAAAGGCCGCACTTTCAGCGAGTTACGAGAAGGAAAAACGGACGCTTCCGGCAGCGCTTCCAGCCGCGTTGAAAAGCCCCTTTTACGCACGATTCCGGGAGGCGTCTGTGCGCTTGAGATATAGTCCGCGCGCGTCTCCCAAGTTGTTCTGCAAGTTGTTCCGTAAGCCCAAGGCCCCGCTGTGCTCGACTATGCTTTAACCGCCTTCGTCACACTGATCGTGGTCGTCGATCCGGTCGGAATCGTGCCCGCATTCCTGTCCGCGACCCATGGTCTTCCGGATTCTGCCCGGAACGGCGTCGGATTGCGCGCGGCCGTCATCGCGGCGCTCATTCTTGCGGGAACAGCGCTGATCGGAAACTGGCTGCTCGACCGCCTCGGCATCGGCCTGCCCGCCTTCCGGATCTCCGGCGGCATCCTGCTGTTCGTGGTGGCCTTTGAAATGGTGCTGGGTACGCGTCCGGCGCGTGAGGTGCGCGAGGCGGAACAGGCCATCGAAGAGAAGGTCCGCGACATCGCGGCGTTCCCGGTGGCGACCCCGCTGATCGCAGGCCCGGGTGCGATCACCGCGACGCTCCTGCTGGCGGGACGGACGGGAAGTGATCCAGTGACCATGGCTACCCTGATCGCGATCATCGTAATCGTGGCGGCGCTCTGCGCGGCCGCTTTCGCCTTTGCAGCACGCGTGGCGGGCGTGCTCGGAATTACCGGAAACGTCGTTCTCTCACGGCTGCTCGGCGTGGTGCTGGCAGCGCTTGCCGTGCAATTCGTGATCGACGGAGGCCGGGCCGCGTTCGGCCATGGCTAGAGGCTATTCCAATCCAACCTGCTTGCGCCCTCGGGGTTTGGGTTGCAATGCAGGGCGGCAACAACGCAGAATGTGCATATTGTCATCACATCTGTTTCACCGAATGACCGCATAAACATCAGGTGCTCACCAACTTTCGACGGTATCAGGCGTGCTTCGTACCCAACCAGGAAAGGTATCGAACATGCGGATACTCACGACCGTGGCCACCGGTGCACTGCTCGCGTTCGGAGTGCCAGCGTTAGCGCAGGCGCCGGCCAAACCGTCCCCTTCGCAGCAGCAGACACAATCTCAGCCCAAAATTCGCAGTGTCCAGATCGTCGACGTCAAGGACCTGTCGCCGGACGTGCGCTCGCAGATCGATGCGCTTGTGTCGCGCACAAGCGAGCAGGATCTGCAGTCACTTCGAACATCTCTTGATGCGTCGCCCTCCATCTCGTCTGCGCTGAAAGCCAAAGGCGTCAGTTCGACACAGGTTGTCGCTATCAACCTCGATGATAATGGCGTGCTGACAATGTTCACCAAGACAGCCGCCTAGGGTCTTGCCGAGCTTACTCTCGCCAAGGACGATTTCGCTGGCCGCGCGGATCATGGCGCGGCCAGCCCTCCCCAATCCTCACACCTGCCAGAATGCCCGCGGCGTCGGCAGACCGACCTCCGCAATGCGCGCTGCATCTTCGGCCTGATCGAGGGCAACATAGCGTCCCTGCCAGTAGCCCAGCGCGGCGTTGCCCCTTATCTCGCGCAGATCGAGCGCCCTCCCGATGACAATGGCGTGGGAATGCCGCTCGACGACGTGCTCCACCTCGCAGTCGAAGACCGCAAGCGCACCGTCCAGAAGCGGCACGCCGGATGCGAGCGTGATCCACTTCGCCCCGGTGAAGCGATCAGCTCCCTTCAGGCCGCCTTTGCCGGAAAATCGCTCGGCGACATCTTGTTGGTCAGCGCTCAGGATATTTACGCCGAAGACGCCGTGCTTCTTGAGCAGCGGCCATGACGACGACTGACGGTTGACGCTGACGACGAGTGTTGCCGGATCGAGTGCCAGTGAGGAAACCGAGGTCACGGTCATGCCGGACAGTTCGTTTCCGCGCCCGACAGTAATGACGCTGACGCCTCCCGCCAATTGCCGCATGGCATCTCGAAACACATCTGCGGAAACCTCGCGGTCAATCTTCACGTCCCGGACGACTGAATTCATGGCAGCCTCACACGCCGACAAGATCGCCGGGCTCCTTGAGCAACTCGCGAAGGATATTTCCTTCCAGTGCGGCAAGCTCCGCCGAACCGCGCTGACGCGGGCGCGCCAGATCGACATCTATATCGTGTGCGACACGGCCATCCTCAATGACCAGCACGCGATCAGCCAACGCTACAGCTTCGGAGACGTCATGCGTCACCAAAATCGCCGTAAAGCCCTGGTCGCGCCAAACGCGCTCGAAAAGGCGCTGCATCGAAATCCGCGTCAACGCATCGAGCGCACCGAGCGGCTCGTCGAGGGCGAGCACGCGCGGATGGCTGACCAGAGCGCGCGCGAGCGCGACGCGTTGCTTCTGACCGCCCGACAGTGACGCCGGCCATTGGTCGCGCTTCTCGTCGAGACCAACTTCCTTCAAGGCCTCCTGAGCGCGAATCTTCGCATCCGCCAAATTCCGGTCACGACCGAGCCCAACCTCGACATTGGACAGCACACGCGCCCACGGAAGCAGCCGCGGCTCCTGAAACATCACACGCACATGATCGCTCGCGCTGCCGTCGTGATCACCGAATTCGATGGTGCCCGCGGTCGGCTGCTCGAGGCCGGCAATCAGCCGCAGCAGCGTGCTCTTGCCGCAACCTGACTTGCCGACGATGGCGACGGATTGCCCCGCCGGAATGTGGAGATCAATGCCGCGTAGCACCTCATTGCTGCCGAACGACTTGCGGAGACCGCGAATGGTCAGCGACAGCGCACGCGACGGATCGCGCGCTCCCTGTCGTGCCACCCTCGCCTCGCGAAGGAGAGCAACGGAATCGACGGCTTCTGAATCGGCTGGAAGAAGGCGTAGCGCTTGCTGCATGTGTGATCTCAATGTTTTTGAAATGCCGGATGCCAGGAGAGCGTGAACCGCTCCAGGATGCGCGCCGTGCTGTCGGCGAGCTTGCCCAGCAATGCGTAGATGAGGATGCTGAGAACGACGACGTCGATCAGCATGAACTCGCGGGCCTGCATCGCCATGTAGCCAAGGCCCGACGAGGCCGCGATGGTTTCCGCGACGATCAGCGTGAGCCACATGATGCCGAGCGCAAAGCGAACGCCGACGAAGATCGACGGCAGCGCTCCGGGGAAGATCACGCGCCGGAACAACTCTGCGTTGCTCATGCCGTAGATACGCCCCATCTCGATTAGTTGCGGGTCCACGGTGCGGATGCCGTGCAGAGTGTTCAGGTAAATCGGGAAGAACACGCCGAGAGCGACCAGGAACAATTTAGCCGACTCGTCGATGCCGAACCAAAGGATGACGAGCGGGATCAACGCCAGATGGGGGATGTTACGCACCATCTGCAGCGTCGTATCGGTCAGCTTGTTGCTCAGTTCCGAGAGGCCGTTCGCCAGACCAAATGCAAAGCCGATCCCGCCGCCGATGACAAAGCCAACACCGGCACGCCAGAAGCTCACCCATATGTTGCGCGCAAGCTCACCCGACTTCAGCAGCTTCCATCCAGCGACCGCGACATCGCTCGGCGCGGGAAGTATCCGCGTCGGAACAAGCCCCGCGGACGACGCCCCCTGCCACGCCAGAATGATGACCAGCGGCACGATCCACTGCGTCAAGCCGTCCACGCGAGGGACACGAAAACCGCGCGGACGCGCGATGGCTTCGCTGATGCTCATGACTGGGATGCCCGCTTGTCGGGACGATGCTCGTTCGCAATGGTCTCGCCGAACGGCCCGGTGTTGACCCGCAACGGCGTGACGTTGTTCGGCTGTTCAAGCTGCAACAGCGGAAACACCAGTTCGGCAAAGCGATAGGCTTCCTCGAGGTGCGGGTAGCCTGACAGAATAAAGGTGTCGACGCCGACATCCTGGTATTCCTTGATGCGCGCAGCGACCGTCTGCGGATCGCCGACCAGCGCCGTTCCCGCGCCGCCTCGCACCAGGCCCACACCGGCCCAGAGATTGGGGCTGATCTCGAGCTTGTCCCGCCGCCCGCCATGGAGCTGCGCCATGCGCTGCTGACCGACGGAATCCATGCGCGAGAAAATCTTCTGCGCCGACGCGATCGTGTCGTCAGTGACATATTGAATGAGGTCGTCGGCCGCGCGCCACGCTTCTTCGTTGGTCTCGCGAACGATGACATGCAGGCGGATTCCGAAGCTGAGCTTGCGTCCGCGGCTCGAAGCCGCTGCCCTGACGCGATTGACCTTCTCGGCCACCTGCGCCGGCGGCTCGCCCCACGTCAGATATTTGTCGACCGTATCGACGGCGACATCGATACCGGCATCCGACGATCCGCCGAAATACAAAGGCGGACGCGGCGACTGGATCGGCTGAAACAGCAATCGTCCGTCTTCGATGGAAATGTGCTTGCCCTGCACGTTCACGGTCTTTCCGGCCAGCAGATCGCTGTAGACGTTCAAGAACTCGCGCGTGACTTCGTAGCGTTCATCGTGATTGAGGAAAATGCCGTCGCCTTTGTTCTCCACCGGATCGCCGCCGGTGACGACATTGATCAGCAATCGCCCGTTCGTCACCCTGTCCAGTGTCGCGGTCATGCGTGCGGCTACGCTCGGCGATTGCAGGCCGGGACGCACGGCCACGAGATAACGCAAACGCTCGGTCCAAGGCGCAACGGCGGACGCGACCACCCATGAGTCCTCGCAACTGCGGCCCGTCGGCAAGAGAACGCCGAAATAGCCCAGCTGGTCAGCCGCCTGCGCGACTTGCCGAAGATAGTTGAAATTCACTTCCCGTCCGCCGGTGGTAGTGCCGAGATAACGGCCATCGCCATGGGTGGGAAGAAACCAGAGAATGTTGGCGCTCGAAGAGGTTTGGCTTGTCATGGTTATGATCCTGGCTTTCGCTGAACATCGGAAACTTTGATTGCCTTCGGCAGCAGGCCAAGCCCGTGAAACGTATCGGCGATGCGCTGCTGGCTGGCGATAACCTCGTCGGAAATCGGCTTGAGGCCGTAAGACTCTCGCCTCAGAGAGACCGCGAGCACCGACGCGGGCAGACCGACGGACGGGCTGAGCTGCTCTGCGACCGTCTCAATGTTGTTCTTGGCCCATTCGTCGGCCTCATTGAGCGCTTCGAGAACAACATCGGCAGCCTTGCTGTCGGTTTCGAGAAACGCCTTCGACGAAAAATAGAACTGATGGTTCGCAACGAGATCCGTTCCATCGGCGAGAATGCGCGCGCCGGTTGAGGCTTCGGCAGCCGCCTCATAGGGATCCCAGATCACCCAGGCATCGACGGAGCCACGCGTGAAGGCCGCAAGCGCGTCGGATGGTGCGAGAAACACGGGCTGAATATCGGTGTATTTCAGACCGGCTTTCTCAAGCGCGCGCACCAGCAGGTAGTGCACATTCGAGCCCTTGTTGAGCGCGACCTTCTTTCCCTTCAGCTCGGCGACCGAAGTCAGCTTGCTGTCTTTCGGAATGAGGATCGCCTCACCCTGCGGTGCCGGCGGATCGTAAGCCAGATAGACCAGCGGTGCGCCTGCAGCCTGCGCGAAGATCGGCGGCGTCTCGCCTGCGACACCGAAATCAATCGCGCCGACATTGAGCGCCTCAAGCAGCGGCGGCCCGGACGGGAATTCCGTCCATGACACTTTATAGCCAAGCGGCTTGAGCTTTTCCTCCAGCGTGCCCCTGCCCTTCAGCAGAACGAGCTTGCCGTATTTCTGAAAGCCGATGCGGACGACCTTGTCGGCAGCATGGGAAGAATCTGCACCTGCAAGAGATGCAGTCACCGCCAAAAAGGCAGCAGCCGTCAGTCGTAGAATCCTACGCATGTTGAATCCTCGTTGATGAATTTGGAAAACGGATGGGTCAGCAGCGCATCATGTTTGCCCGGCGGACCAGACGGCGTTGCGAACGGTGATCGGCTTTGGAATCAATCCCAGCTTGTGGAAGCGGTCGGCGACGGCCTGTTGAGTCTGAATGACCTCTTCAGTCACCGGGCCGATAATGAACGACGCGCGGTTGGCAGCGACAGTCTGGACCTCAAGCGGAATGCCAGTCACCTCGGCTAGCGATTTCGCGACGTCGCCACGATGGGCTTCCGCCCACCTCGCTGCCGAAGCCAGACCGTCGATGATGTCACGGGTCTCCCGCGTGTGATTATTCGCGAAATCCCGATTGGCCAGATAGAAGGAATTGGTCTTCGCGACTTCGTGCGCATTGATTAGAATGCGGCCATTCTGCCGGATTTCGCCGATCGCGAAATACGGATCCCAGACGGCCCATGCATCGATACTGCCATTGGCGAACGCAGGTCCTGCATCGGGCGGTGACAGATAAACCGGCGTGATGTCCGTATATGTCAGCCCAGCTTTTTCAAGCGCCGCAATCAGGACGTTATGTGCGCTGGTGCCTTTCGCAACTCCGACACGCTTGCCCTTCAGGTCTTGAATTGCCCGAATGGATGAATTCGGCGGCACGAGAATGCCCTGCCCGTTCGTGATCGGTGCCGCCGCCACGTACACAATGTTGGCATTTGCAGCTTGCGCGAAGATCGGCGGCGCATCACCGACCGCACCGAAATCGACACTGCCGGTGCTCATCGCCTCCAGCAACGGAGGCCCGGAGGTGAACTCGATCCATTTGACCGAAATGTTCCTGGCAGCGAAGTGCTTTTCCAACACCGACTGCTGTCTCGCAATCACCAGTACGCCGGTCTTTTGATAACCGATGCGAACTTCTTTCAAGTTCGCTTGCGCGAACGATCGCGTTGACGCGGTTGCCGTTGCGACCACTCCCGCCGAAAGCTTTAGAAATTCACGGCGCCTCATTCCTGTCTCCCGACAATCGGTCGTCGCTCAACACAGCGACGACTACTTGCATGTTGGAATGATGTGAGCGGCGTGAAGGCGTGTCGAGTGTCGGACAAAAATAACGACACGCGCGCTGCAATACCGATACGCGGCAGCGCGTTTGTTGTTGGAATAACAATGAATAGAGTTTGATTTTCTGCGCAATGCGCGACAACGAATTTGATGGGTGACGAGAAAAATCTTCCCGCATAACTCTCACCGGCAGCATAAGCGTGTGGGTATTCTATGCTGACAGCGTCGCTATTTTACGTTTTCACGAGAAAGAGCGCGAAGCGATCTCAGGGCAGCCCCTGTCTAGCAATCTATTCTCTTCCTGTTCAAAAGACTCACAACTCGGTGCTTAAGAGCGAACAACGACCGACGCCGACAACTGGCGCGCCTTTAAGTGCAGCGACTTTAAGTGCAGCGTCTTGCACATGGTCCGCAAAGCAAAACGGGTGAACCCGCATAAGGATTCACCCGTCGAAAAGACAAATCGTGTCTTGCGACTAGAACGGTTATATGTGGTTACATAGTGTAAACTGTGTGTGTTGGCCCTGATATCAGCGATCATTTTAGCCTTCAATCCGGGACAATTGTAAACAATACTACGTAAACAATGCCGTGGCCCTCCGCCATCCGTCGCAGACAGCCCTTGCACTTCCGGTCGCACCTCCGCTTCCCGCGGCAAGGTGCAGCGTGCGTGTACGGGCTCCCCGTGTCTTTTTCTCCGGCAAACAGGGCTCCCGCGGCGGTGTTCAAATGAATGCGGCCAAATGGCTGGCCGGCCGCACTTCATGAATTTTCCGGTCCGTGCGCGTAAAACCCCTCGTCATTTAGCGAAAATCTCTCCCGACGCTCTCAGCCGCCCCAAGCGCGGACTTGACCTTCCCGCACTCCAGAGCCTCGCGCCCGGTGAGCCCACCGAGTTCACCATGCGGCTGCACGAGGAAACGATAGACCGCCCAGGGCCCGCCCAGTTGCTCATGCAGCACCGCAAGCTCGGCAAAGGGCTTGCCCTCAGCATCCAGTTGCCAGACGGGGAAGCGAAAGCCGCGCCTCGCACCATCTAGTCCCAGAATCTGGCCGTTCTGGCGCTTCGTGTTCACCGTCACTCGGGTCGTGCCGAGCATTTTTGCGAAGGCATCCGCGCTAAGCATGTCGTCGCCGCCGAGGATCTCGGCGGCACGCAGGCGGCCGCGATCGCGCGCCGCCTCCAGCGCCGCCTGCAGATCAGGGTCTAGCGCAATAGTCTTTTTCGCCACCCGCTCAGGCGCGCCGACCGGCTCATCGAAGGGCGTCACGACCGTATTGCCTTCGGAATCGACATCGACGCGGAAGCTGACCCGCCGTCCAGCCTTGCGGCTCTTGGCGATTGCATCCCCATAGCTTTGCAAGAGAACCTTCATCCGCGTGGGGTTGCTTGTTAGCACCTTGGACGCGATGTCCGGGACCTTCAGCTTGAAGCCGGCCGTCCCCCTCGGCAGGGCCTTATCCAAACCGACGAAAAACGCTGCTGTGGTGAAAGACGACTTCCCGGCTGTTCGAGCCCGCCGCCCCGGGCCGCTACGAACGCCTGTCTTCGATTTTGGAGCTGCCATGATCCAATCTCCGTTGGAGCATGTATGGAACGATCGATAAAGTGGTCAAGTTCGTTAAGGCGACCTAGTCAGGTGCCGCCGCCGATCTTTCCAATCGCATGCGGCTAGGCAACGCGCTTTGACGAAGAAGTCGTCGATGCTGGCTAACCGTCCCAGGTTTCGGCCGGGGAATGTTTTGTTATGGCAAAGTTGTGAAGCGGCTCCTCTTTCGCCCGCCCGCGCCGCATGCCAAAATACAGCTATGACATTCCGGCGCCTCATCACCCTGCCACTTGCGATGCTTATCATCGCAGGACTGGCCTTTGCACCGCTGGTGACCTCGGCGAGCGCGAAGGCCCTTGGCATGATGCCGGGCGTCCATGGCATGTCCCACGCGAATGCCGGGCCGGACATGCAGTCCATGGCAGATATGGATTCGATGCAGGCCATGGATAGCCATGACGTGCAGTCCGTGCCGGGCATGGAGCCGATGGCCGCGGATATGCCTTGCTGTCCGGATGAGCAGAACAGCAAGGACTGCCAGGACTGCCCGCTGATGGCGATTTGCGCGCTCAAGACCGCGCAGGCCCATCCGTCGATGGACGGCGCGCTCCCAATGCGGTCGCCAGTCCGCACAATCCAATCAGCCCATGATGACGCCCTTGTCTCTGGGCTCGATCATCCGCCTCCTGACCATCCTCCTCGACACCTGATCTGAGCGGCGCTTCGCGCCGTCTGCTCCCGCGCGCCTTGAGCGCGCACATGACGCATGCCGTCCAGCGGCAGATTCAGGACATCAGAGGATTTGACATCATGACGACGTTTAACTTCGCGCGTGCCGTGCAGGCCGCGCTGTTCGCTGCCACCATCGGTGGCGCGAGCACGGCCGCCCTTGCCGATATCAAGGACTACAAGTTCGAACTCGTTGACCCAACAGTGCAGGAAGGCGCTGATCGGGAGATCACGGTTCGCCTTGTCGACACCCGCACCGGAAAGCCCGTGTCGGATGCCGTCATCATTGCCACCCGCCTCGACATGGCACCGGAGGGCATGGGCGAAATGGCGACCAAGGTCACGCCTGTGGCGGGCGCCGAGCCTGGCGCCTACAAGTTCAAGGCGACCTTCGGCATGGAGGGACGCTGGCAACTGTCGCTCGGCGCGAAGGTTCAGGGCGAGACCGGCACCGTCGACAACAAACTCGTCATCACGGCGCGGAAATGAACCGCGCGATTGCAACCGCCTCCGCCGTCGCGTTGATCGCGGCGGCGGGTGGCGCGTTCGTCGTGGCCGGCGCGAAGCGGCCCACGACGTCCACGGCTGTCATCGTCACCCCCGCCGCCGCGGACGATGCAGCACCGGCATACTATCGGGACCCTGACGGCAAACCGCTGTACTCGCCGACGCCGAAGAAGGCGCCGGACGGGCGCGACTACGTCCCCGTGATGCAGGATGCCGAGACGGGGTCTGACAACAAGACCGCCTCCAAAGCGGAATCGAAAGCCGCCACGGCGACGCATGCCGATCGTAAGGTCAAGTACTACCGAAATCCCATGGGACTGCCTGATACATCGCCGGCACCGAAGAAGGACTCCATGGGGATGGATTACATCCCGGTGTTCGAAGGCGACGATACCGACGATGGGTCGGTGAAGCTGTCCCCCGGCAAGATCCAGCGCACCGGCGCGAAATCCGAACCAGCGACGCGTCGCGCGATCAAGTCGACGGTCAGAGCATTCGGGACGATCCAGGAGGATGAACGTCGTGTGTCCGTCGTGGCACTGCGATTTGAAGCGTTCGTGGAAAACGTTGCTGACGTCACTACCGGGCAGCATGTCCATAAAGGTCAGGAGCTGATGAGGGTGTACAGCCCCGCGCTTTCCAGCGCCGCCGCCGAATATCTTTCGGCGTTGAGCGTTGGGGCCACGGGCCGAACCCTGAAGGGCGCACGACGCAGGCTGGAAAACCTCGACACACCGGATGCAGCCATCGCCGAACTCGAACGAACACGCGAAATCTCGCTCTCCGTGCCGTGGCTCGCACCGCAAGATGGTGAAATTCTCGAACGCAAAGCGGTGAACGGGATGCGAGCGGCACCAGGCGAGGTGCTGTTCCGGATCGCCGACCATCGCATGGTTTGGGTCGTGATTGACGTCGCGGAACGCGATTTATCCCAACTCTCGCTCGGAGCGAAGGTCACTGTCCGGCCGCGAGCACTGCAGGGGCAGAGCTTCGCTGGCACGGTGTCGCTGATCTATCCGCATTTGAATGCGCAAACGCGCACCGCGCGCATCCGGGTCGAACTGCCGAACCCGGACGAGTTGCTGCGCCCCGACATGTACGTCGATGCCGATATCGACACTGGCGCTCCTCAACCCGTGTTGGCCGTTCCCGAAACCGCTGTTCTGGACAGCGGCACTCGGCAGGCTGTTCTTGTCGACAAAGGCGACGGTCGTTTCGAGCCGCGCGAGGTTAAGTTGGGCCACCGTGGCAACGGCTACGTCGAGGTTCGCGAAGGCCTCACGGACGGCGAGCCCGTCGTCGTCTCTGCGAACTTCCTCATCGACGCTGAAAGCAATCTGAAGGCCGCGCTCAAGGGCTTCTCTGAAGCAGGAGGCCAGCCATGATTGCCCGCCTCATCGCCTGGTCGGCCCGCAACCTGCTGCTGGTGCTGTTCGGCACTGGCTTTGCCGCTGCAGCAGGCATCTATGCCCTAATCCATCTGCCGCTCGATGCGATCCCAGATCTCTCCGACACCCAGGTGATCGTCTACACTGAATATCCCGGACAGGCGCCGCAGGTCATCGAGGATCAGGTGACCTATCCGCTCACCACAGCGATGCTGACGGTGCCGAAATCGAAGGTCGTGCGCGGCTTCTCGTTTTTCGGCGTCTCGTTCGTCTACGTCATCTTCGAGGACGGCACCGATATCTACTGGGCGCGCTCGCGCGTGCTGGAGTTTCTCAACGGCGCCGCATCGCGATTGCCCGCGGGCGTGACGCCGACCATCGGGCCGGACGCGACCGGGGTCGGTTGGGTGTACCAATACGCCGTGATGTCGAAGGAATTGAACCTCGCCGACACGCGCACGATCCAGGACTGGAATCTGAAATTCGCGCTCGCCAAGGCCGAAGGTGTGGCGGAAGTCGCCAGCGTCGGCGGCTTCGTCAAACAATATAATGTCGTCCTTGATCCGCAGCGCATGCGCGACCTCGGCATCACGGTGCAAAAGATCCGCGACGCCATCCGCGCCAGCAACGCCGATGTCGGCGGGCGCACAGTCGAACTCTCCGAATTCGAATACGTCATTCGCGGCAAGGGCTACCTCAAAAACATCAACGACCTCGGCAACATCGTGCTGAAGACGAACAACGGCACGCCCGTGCTGCTGCGCGATGTCGCCCGCGTCGAACTCGGCCCCGACGAGCGGCGCGGCATCACCGAACTCAACGGTGAAGGCGAAGTGGCGAGCGGCATCGTGCTGCAACGTTTCGGCGTCAATGCGCTCGACGTCATCGACAACGTCAAGAAACGTTTCCGCGAAATCGCAAGCAGCCTGCCGAAATCCGTCGAGATCGTTCCAGTCTACGACCGCTCCAACCTGATCCATGCCGCCATCGCCACGCTGAGGCACACGCTGTTTGAGGAGAGCATCGTGGTCGCGCTGGTCTGCATCGTGTTTCTGTTGCATGTCCGCAGCGCGCTGGTGGCGATCCTGATGCTGCCGGTCGGCGTGCTGATGGCGTTCGGCGCCATGAAGCTGCTCGGGATCGGCTCCAACATCATGAGTCTCGGCGGCATCGCCATTGCCATCGGCGCCATGGTCGATGCGGCGATCGTCATGATCGAAAACGCGCACAAGCATCTCGAACGGGCGAAACCCGAACAATCGCGCGTCGGCATTCTCATTGACGCCGCCTCCGAGGTGGGACCGGCGCTGTTCTTCAGCCTGCTGATCATCACCGTGTCGTTCATGCCGATCTTTACGCTGGAGTCGCAGGAAGGACGGCTGTTCAGCCCGCTCGCCTTCACCAAGACCTTCGCGATGGCGGCAGCCGCCCTGCTCTCGGTGACGCTGGTGCCCGCGCTGATGGTGATCTTCGTGCGCGGAAAGATCGTTCCCGAACACAAAAATCCCATCAACCGCTTCCTGATCTGGATCTACCGCCCGGTGATCAAGGGCGTGCTGCGCGCAAAGACCCTCGTGATCATCCTGTCGCTCGCAGTGCTGGCGGTCACGGTGTGGCCCGCGCGCCAGCTCGGCACCGAGTTCATGCCTAACCTGAACGAGGGCACCCTCCTTTACATGCCGACGACGCTGCCAGGCATTTCCGTGACCAAGGCCGCCGAGCTGATGCAGACGCAGAACAGGATCATCCGGTCGTTTCCGGAAGTGGTGTCGGTCTATGGCAAGGCGGGACGCGCCGCGACCGCCACCGACCCTGCGCCTTCTGAGATGTTCGAGACCATCATCAACCTGAAGCCGAAAGACGAATGGCGGCCCGGCGTGACCGTGGACAGCCTGATCGCCGAGATGGACAAGGCGCTGCAGTTTCCCGGCGTCTCGAACGCATGGACCATGCCGATCAAGGCCCGCATCGACATGCTGTCGACCGGGATCAGAACCCCGATTGGGGTCAAGGTGATCGGCACTGATCTGGTCGAAATCGATAGGCTAGCAAAGCAGATCGAACAGGTGCTGAAAGCTGTGCCAGGCACATCGTCGGCTTATGCCGAGCGCGGCATCGGCGGCTACTATCTCGACGTGACGCCGGACCGCGAAGCATTGGCGCGTTACGGCATCATGGTGCAGGACGTCCAGGACACCATCGCAACGGCGCTTGGCGGCCAGACCGTGACGACGACGGTGGAAGGCCGGCAGCGCTTCGCCGTCAACATGCGCTATCCGCGCGATCTGCGCGACAGCCCGCAGGCCATCGCCAACGATGTGCTGGTGCCGATGCCCGCAGGCGGCGCGGTGCCGCTCGGCGAAGTGGCGAAAGTCGTCCCCGCGCGAGGACCGACCTCGATCCGCACCGAGAACGGACAATTGGCGACATACATCTATGTCGACATCCGCGACCGCGACATCGGCAGCTATGTCGCCGACGCCCGGCGCGCGGTGCAGGCCAGCATCATGTTTCCGCCCGGCTATTACGTGATGTGGAGCGGCCAGTACGAATATCTCGAACGTGCCACCGCGCGATTGAAGATCGTGGTGCCGGTGACGCTGCTGATCATCTTCTTGCTGCTGTACCTCAACTTCCGTTCGATCACGGAAACCATGATCGTGATGCTGTCGCTGCCATTCGCGCTGGTGGGCGGGCTGTGGCTGATGTGGTGGCTCGGGTTCAATCTGTCCGTCGCCGTCGCAGTCGGCTTCATCGCGCTTGCGGGTGTTGCCGCCGAGACCGGCGTGGTGATGCTGATCTATTTGAATCAGGCACTGACTGAGCGACAGAGACGGTGCGAACAGCAAGGCCGTGCGCTCACGCGCGGCGATGTCCACGACGCGATCATGGAAGGCGCAGTCGAGCGAGTACGGCCGAAGATGATGACCGTCGTCGCGATCATGGCCGGACTGCTGCCGATCATGTGGAGCACCGGGACAGGCTCCGAGATCATGCAGCGGATAGCCGTACCGATGATCGGTGGCATGATCTCGTCGACGGTCCTCACCTTGGTTGTGATCCCCGCGATCTACGGGCTAGTGAAAGCGCGACAACTCGCCGGGGACACTGACCGCAGTCCAGCCAAAGGAGCGCACATTCATCCAGCGGAGTAGAAGCGTTATCTGTGTTCTTCGGCTGGTTTAAGGTGAGTACCGTCGGCGCGGTACTCACTCCAGGCCTGCCGGAGAATCTGCACAGATGACGTGAGGAATATCCCCGCCATCAGAGCCGCCACTGCAATGTCTGGCCACGCGGACGATGAACCCCAGACACCGATCGCAGCGAGCATAACAACGACGTTCCCGATCGCGTCGTTGCGTGAGCAGAGCCAGACCGAGCGAACATTGGCGTCACCATCCTTGTAGCGCATGAGCAGCAGCACCGACGTCACGTTGGCGGCCAGCGCCATCGCGCCTATGCCGCCCATGACTTCTGCGCTCGGCAGGCCAAGAACAAATGCCCGGTAGACAGTGGACCCGAACACCCATACGGCCATCACACTCAGGGAGAGACCTTTGAAAAGTGCAGCGGTAGACCTCGCCTTGATACTCGCGCCAATCACCGAGAGGCTCAGGCCGTAGGTCACGGTATCGGCCAAAAAATCGAGGGCGTCGGCCTTAAGCGCCTGCGAACCCGCTACGTGACCGGCGACTGTCTCGACCAGGAACATGAGGCCATTGATTGCGATCACCGATCCAAAGGATGCGCTTATAACGGGGATCCAAACCATCGAACACCGGTACGCCGCCCGAACAGCAGGCATCGCCGGATGTACCGCAAGAAGCTCCCGCCAGGGCCTTGTATTGTTCAGTCGGCACCTCGATCCCGCTTGGCGCGCGGCATTTATCCTGCGAACTGCAACATTGATCTGCCATCGCGGCTCCTTTTCGACGTTCCGTAAAAGAGCGTACAACCTCTAGCGACTAGAGGTTCAAGAGGAAAATGGATTACGCAATAGGTGAAGTGTCCCGCCGGACCGGTATCAAGGTCCCGACGATCCGCTATTACGAAAGTGTAGGACTGCTGGCGGCACCTCCTCGAACCGAGGGTAAGCAGCGCCGGTACGGGGCCAACGACGTCGCGCGGCTGAACTTCATCCGGCACGCCCGTGATCTCGGATTTGAGATCAACGATATCCGCGAACTCCTCGCCTTCAACAGCCAGCCGGATCGTTCATGCGAGGAAGTAGACGTGATCGCAAGGCGACATCTCGCCGAGGTCGATCGGCGCATCGGGCAACTATCCACCTTACGTGATGAATTGCGTCGAATGATCGAGGAATGTGGTCACGGCAGGGTTTGTGAGTGCCGGGTCATTGAAACGCTGTCACATACACAAGCAAACTAACGCTACGTCTCCGGGGGAGCCGTACAATTCGGCGGCGGTCACCAGGATTGCGGCACACTTCCACGTCCGGCCACTCTCGTTCAGGTCAAGCATTGGCTCGTTTTTTTACCAGATCCGCTGGGCGCCGAGTTAAAATCAGAAACGGTCCGGCCTCTGCCACCAGAACAAGTCCAATTCATGCAACTACAGATCTTTTCTGATGCACACATCGACTATCCCGGTGCGCGTGGCCTTCCTCCACTTACACCAGGAGCACGCGTCGTGATCGTTGCTGGGGACACATGTGAGGGTCTGATAGGAGCAGTGAGCGCCCTTCGGCGTAAGTATCCACCGTCAGCTGAAATAGTCGTCGTGGCCGGTAACCACGAATTTTTCGGGACCACATGGTCTGAGGAGCTCGTAGCTGGCAAGCTGGCGGCTTCCCGGCTTGGCGTCCACCTCTTGGAGAACGATACCGTTACGATTGGTGGGTTACGGGTGATCGGCGCAACTTTATGGACCGACTACGAGCTTTTGGGCGCGGCGCTACGCGCCCCGGCCATGCGGGCTGCGCGGCGTACCATGATCGATCACTCCCGCATCAGTTGGCGGCAGGAGCCATTGCAGCGTTTCCTTCCGAACCAGGCGCAGATCATACACCGCGAATCCAGAGCGTTTATCGAGCGAGAGCTTGCCAAGTCGCACGATGGACCCACGCTTGTCCTTACTCATCACGCGCCTTGTTTGGAAGCGATCGCGCCGTTCCGCTACGACGACGTCATATCCGCAGCTTACGGCTCCGACCTTCTTCCCATCATAGATCACTATCAACCTGACCTTTGGGTCTCAGGACACACGCACTTTTCTATGAATTTAAAGCGCGGTCGGACCCGTTTGATTTCAAACCCGATCGGTTATGGAGATGAAAATCCATTCTTTGATCCCCTATTTCACATGGAGATCGATGCGTGAATCCTGCGATGCGTCCGCTGTTCCGGATCGGTGAATTGACGGTTCTATCGTTAACAGCCCGCCGCCTCTTAGCGAGATGGGCAAGGGGTTTCGGCAGCCGCATGCCTATCAATCCCGAACATCACTTCACCACCAATCCTTTCCGCGCCTCCGCCTGACTACAACACCGCCCGCGGGAGGCCTTTGGCCGCCCGAGAAGCATGCGTCTGGAGCAAGTCGTTTTCTATGGATCGGTAAGACCGGTCTTACCGTTGATAAGAAGCGCGAACCGTCCCCGGCCGGCAATAACCTGCCGTTTACACGGAAGCGGGCTGCATTTACTAGCTCAATCAAACGCTGGGGCCCACTTGTTTACACAAGCGGGCCCCACACAATCTGACACGACTAGCCGCAACAACAGCTAAGCGCGCCATCTAAGAAGCCATTGAAACGACGAAGAAATCTCCTCGTTGTTTACATGGCCAGCCAACCAATCGTCAGAACGGAATATCGTCGTTCATGTCGTCGTTGCGGCCGCCGCCACCGCCGCCCGCAGCCACCCGACGTGGCGGCGCGGAACGCGGTCCCGAAGATCCGAAATCGCCGCCGCCACCGCCGCCTTCATCGGCACCAAGCGAGCCGCCGCCGCTGCGTCCATCGAGCATCGTCAGGTTTGAATTGAAGTTCTGAAGAACGACTTCGGTCGAATAGCGATCCTTGCCATCCTTGTCCTGCCATTTGCGGGTCTGCAGCTGACCCTCGAGATAAACCTTGGCGCCCTTCTTCAGATATTGCTCCGCGATCTTGCAGAGCCCCTCATTGAAGATCACGACCCGGTGCCATTCCGTTTTCTCCTTGCGCTCGCCGGAGGTCCGGTCCCGCCAGGTTTCCGATGTCGCGATGCTCAGGTTGGCGATGGGACGCCCGTCCTGCGTGCGCTTGATTTCAGGATCGGCGCCAAGATTTCCGACCAGGATGACTTTATTGACGCTTCCCGCCATGACCATTCTCCACTCTGGCGCTCCGATGCGCCTTACCTATGCCTTGGCACCACGACCTCAACGCCGGGCGCCCATTTCCGAAGTCGACCCTATACTTTCTCATCCCCTCGACGACGCCCGACGCGCGGTTATCCACCGCATCCGGATGAGCGCCGTCACAGACCAACACATTATGTACCCTATTTGTTCCCATGCAAGTATTTGCTTACCAAGGAACCCACTGAATATCCGACAATTTTATGAATGGGGTCACGGAATATGTCGAAAACGTGATCGAAACGTGGAGCAAAAAGTCAAAAAGTTCCAAACAATTCCTGATCTTAGAAGGAATGACTTCACCGGCGAGTGTTGCTTTTCGGAGACGGCATTTCCGAAAGAAGCCGCTATATTCGCCTTACGGAATCGCAAAGCCACTGCGGTCGCCTTTGACTAAAACTGCTTCTAATCAACTGAAGCAGACACAAACTGGAGAAATGAGAAATGAAGAAGTTTTTGCTCGGCACCGTAGCACTTGTTGCTCTCGGTACCGCTTCGGCGGTCGCTGCTGACCTGCCGGCTCGTACTTATACCAAGGCCCCTGTTTACGCCGCCCCGATCTACAACTGGACCGGCATCTATGTTGGTGCGCACATCGGCGCAGCCTTCGGCGGTGACGATGGCGTTACAACGACCATCCCCGGCCTCACCAGCTCTAACCGTGACGCTTCGTTCCTCGGCGGCGGTCAGATCGGCGCAGACTACCAGTTCGCTCCGAACTGGGTTGTCGGTGTCGAAGGCCAGATCAGCGGCATTTCGAACAACGACCGTACCTTCACCGATGGTGTCGATTCTCTTCGTGATCGCTCCGATTGGCTCGCTTCGGTCACCGGCCGCCTCGGCTACACCTGGGGTCCTGGCATGATCTACGCCAAGGGCGGTGTTGCGTTCCGCGATAACAAGGATCTTGACACCGTTGGTTTCGGCCTCGTGACAACTGATCGTAACGACACTGGCTACACCGTTGGTGGCGGCTTCGAATACATGTTCGCCCCAGCTTGGTCGGCCAAGGTTGAGTACCAGTACTACAACTTTGACACCACTAACGTTGCAGACCGGTTTCGGTGCAGCTTAGCTACAAGGACGACCTCCACACTGTGAAGGTTGGCGTGAACTATCACTTCAACTGGGGTGGCCCGGTCGTCGCGAAGTATTGATCTTCGCCTGACCTGAGCTTCTCAGGATTACGGAAAGGCCGGCTCTTTGAGCCGGCCTTTTTGTTATGACCTGTTTACGGCACAAGGCCGCTGGCAATCGGAACTGTGTGTCCGCGGAACCAAAGCAAACGGTTGATGGCTGATGGATGGGACTGGAAATTTCCCATCGTTCTTCCTATGTTCCGAGCATTGAAATCTGGCCGAGCAACTGGTGACAGTCTCTCCGCGTTTCCGGGGATGACACTCTGTTTGCGCGCGGCGCGTCACCGGAAACGACTTTATGGATGAAGTGATTAAGGCGAACCGTAAGCCGACTGCAGCATCCAGCCTGCGCGCGATTACGATCCGCGGCGCCCGCGAACACAATCTCAAGAACGTCGATCTCGAAATCCCGCGTGACAAGCTGGTGGTCTTCACGGGCTTGTCGGGCTCGGGCAAGTCGTCGCTCGCCTTCGATACCATTTACGCCGAAGGACAGCGCCGCTACGTCGAATCACTGTCCGCCTATGCCCGCCAATTCCTGGAAATGATGCAGAAGCCAGACGTCGATCAAATCGACGGACTGTCGCCTGCCATCTCCATCGAGCAAAAGACGACCTCGAAAAATCCCCGGTCCACCGTCGGTACAGTCACGGAGATCTACGACTATATGCGCCTGTTGTGGGCGCGAGTCGGCATTCCGTATTCGCCGGCAACGGGTCTGCCGATCGAAAGCCAGATCATCTCGCAGATGGTCGATCGCGTGCTCGCTTTGCCGGAAGGCTCCCGCCTCTATCTGCTGGCCCCCGTCGTGCGCGGCCGCAAAGGCGAATACAGAAAGGAACTGGCGGAGTATCTCAAGAAGGGTTTCCAGCGGGTCAAGATCGACGGGAAGTTCTATGAGCTCGCCGAAGCGCCAACCCTCGACAAGAAATTTCCGCATGACATCGATGTTGTGGTCGACCGCATCGTCGTGCGTCCCGACATGGCGCAGCGTCTGGCGGAGTCATTCGAGACCGCGCTGAAGCTCGCGGAAGGCTTGGCTGTGGTCGAGTTCGCTGACGCACCGGCCGGAAGCGATGCCGCGCCCGACAAGAAGCCGGAGAAGAAGACCGCGAAGATTCACGACAAGAGCGGGCCTGAGCGGATTCTTTTCTCGGAAAAATTCGCGTGCCCGGTCTCCGGCTTTACCATTCCGGAAATCGAGCCCCGGCTTTTCTCCTTCAACAACCCGTATGGCGCTTGTCCCAAATGCGGCGGACTGGGTGTCGAGCAACACATCGATGCCGACCTGGTCATTCCAGACAAAGAGCAGACGCTGCGCAAGGGCGCGATCGCTCCCTGGGCCAAGTCATCCTCGCCTTATTACATCCAGACGCTGCAGGCGCTCGGCAAGTTCTACAAGTTCACGCTCGATACCAAGTGGAAGGACCTGACGAAGAAAACACAGAACGCGATCCTGTTCGGCTCGGGCGAGGACGAAATCAAGTTTTCGTATGAAGACGGCGTCCGCTCTTACGATACCAAGAAGCCCTTCGAGGGTGTCGTTACCAATATTGAGCGCCGTTTCCGCGAGACCGAAAGTGAATGGGCGCGTGAGGAGCTTGGCAAATATTTCAGCGACGTGCCGTGCGAGGCCTGTCATGGCTATCGTCTGAAGCCTGAGGCGCTGTGCGTCAAAATCGGCGGCAAGCATATCGGCGAGATTTCAGAACTCTCCGTTCTCCGTGCAGGTGAATGGTTCGAGTTTGTTCCCAAAAATTTGAACAAACAGCAGAACGAAATTGCGGTGCGGATTCTGAAAGAGATCCGTGAACGTCTGTCGTTCCTGCTCGATGTTGGTTTGAACTATCTCACGCTGTCCCGCTCCTCCGGCACGCTGTCCGGTGGTGAAAGCCAGCGCATCCGGCTCGCGTCACAAATCGGCTCCGGCCTGACCGGGGTGCTGTATGTGCTTGACGAACCGTCGATCGGCCTGCACCAGCGCGACAATGCGCGGCTGCTCGATACACTCCGACGGCTGCGTGACCTCGGCAACACGGTCATCGTCGTGGAGCATGACGAGGATGCCATCGAGACAGCCGACTATGTCGTGGACGTTGGCCCGGGCGCCGGTGTTAACGGCGGCAACATTGTCGCCCAGGGCACACCAGAACAGATCAAGGCTGATCCGGACTCGCTGACAGGCCGATACCTGACCGGTGAACTGTCCGTGCCCATCGCCGAGCGGCGGCCGCCCAATCATCGGCGCACCCTCAAGGTAATCAACGCGCGCGGCAACAACCTCAAGAACGTGTCGGCGGAAATTCCGCTCGGACTGTTCACCTGCGTGACGGGTGTTTCAGGAGGCGGCAAATCCACGCTGCTGATCGACACGCTGTACAAGGCGATCGCCCGCAAGCTCAACAATGCGTCGGAAGGCCCCGCCCCGCATGACCGCATCGAGGGCCTGGAGCATATCGACAAGATCATCGATATCGACCAGTCGCCCATCGGCCGCACACCGCGCTCGAATCCCGCGACCTACACCGGCGCCTTCACGCCGATCCGCGAATGGTTTGCCGGGCTGCCGGAATCCAAGGCGCGTGGGTACGAGCCGGGCCGCTTCTCATTCAACGTCAAGGGCGGCCGTTGCGAGGCCTGCCAGGGCGACGGCCTGATCAAGATCGAGATGCACTTCCTGCCGGACGTTTACGTCACTTGCGACACCTGCAAGGGCAAGCGCTATAATCGCGAGACGCTGGAAGTCCTGTTCAAGGGCAAGAGCATCGCCGATGTCCTCGACATGACGGTCGACGAAGCCGCGGAGTTCTTCAAGGCCGTGCCGCGCGTGCGGGAAACCTTCAAGACGCTGCAACGCGTCGGCCTTGGCTACATTCATGTCGGCCAGCAAGCGACCACGTTGTCCGGTGGCGAGGCTCAGCGCGTCAAGCTCGCGAAGGAGTTGAGCAAACGCGCCACCGGCCGCACGCTCTACATTCTCGACGAGCCGACCACAGGGCTGCATTTCCACGACGTCGCCAAGCTGCTTGAGGTGCTTCACGAACTGGTGTCGCAAGGCAACTCCGTCGTGGTCATCGAGCACAATCTCGAAGTCATCAAGACCGCTGACTGGGTCATCGATCTTGGCCCCGAAGGCGGCGACGGCGGTGGCGAGATCGTTGCATGGGGACCGCCGGAAGATATCGTCAAGGCGCCGCGCAGCTACACGGGGAAATTCCTTGCGCCAGTGCTGGCGAAAGCGGGCAAGCCGAAGAAACGGCCAGCCAAAGAGGCGGCGGAATAATCCGCCGCCGGTCCGATCACGAACCGGCGGCTTTGATGTTCGTCAGATGTTTCATCGATCCGGAGCAATGATCGCTTCGGCCAAACACGCCTTCGATGACGCCTTCAAGACACCCCACTGATCACTGGCCGTGCCCCGTCAATTCCTGATCCGTCAGCTCCCAGTCCTGCCAAAGTTTCAGGACCGCCAGCAGGAACACGGCTCCGCCGAGACCCGTGTGCCAGAATCGGAGCGCACCATCTCCGGAATAGCCAAGAAAGTATGGCATCGCGATCAGGCAAAGACCGAGTGCCAGCTCGCATCCCTCTTCCCAACGCCGGAGTGAGATGTACTCCATCTGCGCAAGACAAAACACGAGGACGCCAATCAGCAACGTGGCCAATATCACATAACGCGGCTCGGATTGGCCGAGCCCGTGGTTCGCCTCGCCGGTCAACCACGGCGACAGCACGATCAGCATGCCTAACGCCATGCCGAACCAGTCTTCCCATGTCCGATGAGTGTTGAAAAAGCCAGAGCCGGGCATTTTACGACCTCCCTCATAGCGAGGCATACATCGGCGGCCAACCGGTTTTGTCGTCCGACTACAAGAACGACCGTCCGGCCGCATCAAGTATGTCCAGCATTGGACGTATGAAATACGCCAGTCTTTACAAGAGGCGGCGGGAAGGATTTTGTGGCTGCGGGATTGCCGCCCGGCAAAACTGACGCAGTGGGCCCACCAGCCTTGAAGATATTCCATCCCAGGAGAATTCTGATGATCACCCGGCGGCTGTTTGTGGGGGCGTCCATCGCCCTCGCCTCGTTTGCGCTTTCATCGACCGAGCTGCCGGCGCAAACGCCCTCCTCCTTCGATCCGCCTGGGATCATCAATGCCATCTACACACGTGTCACCAAGGTCGGCGGCGACGGTACTGGCCTCTTCGTCATCGAGGGCACGGCTGCGAAAGCGAAGTATCTCTCCAAGTCCCTGATTGCCCTGTGGGCAAAAGCTGATGACCACACCCCGAAAGACGATCAAGGTCCCATTGATTTCGATCCAGTCACAAACTCGCAGGCGCCGAGCGTGAATTCCTTCGTGGCAACCACTGAGAAACTGGACAGCGGCACCGCGACGATCGCCGTCAAGATGACCAGAGATCATGAAGTCCCGCGCGCCAATTCTGCCGACGACGTGGTGCGTTATGATTTCGTGCGCGACGGCGGGCACTGGAAGATCGATGACATTCGCGGCGCGACCGATGGCAAGCCCTGGTCGGTCCGCGCGTTGCTGACGTTCTCGCTCAAGAATTAATCCTTCAACACCTTCTGGAAGCGCCGATGACCGAAGTCCGAAACAACACAGCCGACCAACGCTACGAACTCGAAGTCGAAGGGCACATCGCAGCGGCTTACTACAAGCAGTCCGGGGATGTCGTCACCTTCACCCATACAGAGGTGCCAAAGGAACTCGAAGGCAAAGGTATCGGGTCGAAACTGATCAAAGGTGCCCTCGATCAGGTTCGCGCCAACGGCCTCAAGGTTGTGGCGCAATGTCCCTTCGTGAATGGCTATATCGGCAAGCACGCCGAATATGCTGATCTTCTGAAATGATGCTGGTGACACTGTCCCACGTTGATAAAGGTACAACTCAATGAGCGAACCAACAGCAACCGTCCGCAACAATGCAGCACTCAGCCGCTACGAACTGGACGTCAATGGCGCCACGGCATTTGCGAATTATCGGCTTGCGCCGGGGAAAGTGATCATCACCCACACCGAAACGCCGCCGTCGCTACGCGGCCGTGGCATTGCATCAAAACTGGTGCAAGGCGCGCTGGAGCAAATCCGCGCCAGTGGCCTGAAGGTCGTGGCAGGCTGCGGGTTTGTCGTCGACTATCTGCAGAAGCATCCGGAATATTCCGACATCGCTGCATAAGGCAAACTTCCATCGCGATTGAAAAAGCCCGCCAATGATGGCGGGCTTTTGCTTGTCAGTGCCGCGATCCAAGGGGATCGAAAGCTGGTCAGACGATCTTGATCGACATATCCGGCAGGCCTTCCAGCTTGCACAAGAGCACATCGCCCTTGACCACTGGACCGACGTTCTCCGGAGTGCCGGAGTAAACGAGATCGCCCGCCTTCAGTTCAAAGGCTTCCGACAACTTCGAAATCTGTTCGGCGACGGTCCAGATCATTTTGGTCAGGTCCGAGTTCTGCCTCACCGTACCGTTCACTGCCAGCGAGATCGCGCCCTTGGTGAAGTGCCCCGTCTTGCTGACGGGATGAATCGGCCCGAGCACTGCGGAATGATCGAAGCTTTTTCCGATCTCCCACGGCTTCTTTTCATTGCCCATCGCGTTCTGCAGGTCGCGCCGGGTCATGTCGAGACCGAGCGTGTAGCCGTAGACACAGTCGAGCGCCTTGTCGGCCGGAATGTTCGTGCCGCCCGACTTCAGCGCCGCGACCAGCTCGACTTCATGGTGATAGTTCTTGGTGAGTGACGGATATGGATGATCAGCGACAGAGCCGATGGCAACGACCTGGATAGCATCGGTCGGCTTCTGGAAGAAGAACGGCGGCTCCCGTGTCGGGTCCGAGCCACGCTCGATGGCATGCGCCGCATAATTGCGGCCGATGCAGTAGATGCGCCGAACGGGAAACACTTCGTTCTGGCCGACCACGGGTATTGTCGTTTGTCCGACGGGGAAAATCGTCTTGACGCCGACTTGCGCCTCCGCAGCCTCACTAAGGACTGCTGTTCCGGCGAGGGCCGCAGCGCCTCCAGCCAAGACGGTTCTGCGATTGAAATCGGTCATGGGGTCTTTCCTTCCTGCGTGAGTTTCTATGCGATGACAGTTTTCTGATGTTCTTGAGACATTATCACTTTGGCAAACAACGGCGGTACAGCGATATTCCTCTCTGGCATTCTGTATTCCTAAGCCAACGATTTGGATAGCTGCATGAAGATCAATATCTGACTGTGCAGCGCAGCAAAAAGGCCCGCCGAAGCGGGCCTTGAGATGAGAAGCGCCGTTAAGCGCTCATCGTTTAGATAGCTCAGGTCTTCATGTCCGCCGGCAGCTTGCCACCGTTCTCCGCAAGCTTGGTCATCACCTGCTTGTGCAGCCAGATGTTCATCTTGGCTGAGTCATTGGTATCGCCATCATAGTGCAGTTCCTTGGCGAGTTCCTTGCGCGCACTCAAGCTTGAATCGATGTCGAGCGCTTTCATCAGGTCCACGATTGACGTGCGCCATTCGAGCTTTTCACCCTTGGCGGCGACCGCCTTGTCGAGGATTGGCGCCACATCCACCATCTGCACACTTGCGCCAGCGCCTGCCGCGCCAGACGATGCCGGTGCGCCCGTTGCTGAACCGGCGCCGCCTGCAGGCTCCGCAGCTTCGGCTTTGGTGCCAAAGATCGCGCCCATAATTTTTCCGAAAATGCTCATTGTCAAACTCCCGATAACCCGACGATGGATTGATGGATTTGAGTACTGCTTGCTAGTTCTTACCGGCAGCGCCGCGCCGGTCGTGGAACAGTCTAGACGCGTGCCTATCGCTTGCCAATGCGAGAACGCCTTCGCGCAGGGCGGGTATTTGAGTCAATTCTGTCAAAAAGGTGCAATATGAATCACCAGTTCCGGTGCGGGTGCTGCCGCGCAAAATGAAGCGGGACGCAACAACGCAGCAGCGTCTTCTCGGTTCACTAGTTGACGCGAAAACTTCCACCGAAGTTTTCCTTCGTCTGCGTGCAGATCGTGATAGTCTTTTCACAGGTGTCACCATAGCAACCGCGGCGTTGCAAGGCGCTGCGCGATAAAGAGGCAGCCACCATGAGCACTCCCGTTTCAGGTACTGTTCAATCGTCTCCCTCGTCTTCGTCCTCCGCGGCGATCGTTATTCGCAAAATCTCCGTGGCCGATCTCAGCGATGCACTGCGGCTCGGATGGAAAGACTTCGAGGCTGTTCCCACACACGCAATCATGCTGGCGCTGATCTATCCAGTGCTTGGTCTTCTGCTGGCCCGCATTACCCTTGGCTATGCGATCCTGCCGTTGCTCTTTCCCCTGGCGGCCGGTTTCGCTTTGCTTGGACCATTCGCTGCGCTTGGATTTTACGATCTCAGCCGGCGGCGCGAAGAGGGTGAAGATCCAAGCGCATCGCATGCACTCAGTGTACTGACGTCGCCGTCGATCGGCGCCATGCTCGGGTTGGGTGGCACCCTGCTCGTCCTGTTCCTGGTCTGGCTCACTGCGGCACAGTCCATCTACAACTCAACCTTCGGCTATGCTCCCGCATCCAGCATTCCGGATTTTCTCACCCAGATTCTGACGACATCCAAAGGGCTGAGCCTGATTGTCATCGGCTGCGGTGTCGGCTTCCTGTTTGCGCTGATAGCGCTTTGCATCAGCGTGGTGTCGTTCCCCATGATGCTTGACCGTCATGCCAGCGCGGCTGACGCCGTACTCACGTCGCTGCGTGCCGTCGCACAAAACCCGGTCCCGATGGCGGTCTGGGGCTTGATCGTGGCGGCGCTGCTGATCGTCGGAACACTGCCGTTCTTCCTGGGGCTGACGGTGGTCATCCCCGTGCTCGGCCACGCGACATGGCATCTCTATCGCAAGGTGATCGAGCCCCCGGCCACTCCATATCAGCCGCAGCCGAAGCCAAAGGTACACCGCTATGCGGCCGACTTCCCGGTTAACCTGTTCTGGTGGGGCCGCAAGGAACACTAACCGCAACAGCAACCTCACGCGGCCCGTTGCTTATCGTGCCGCGGTTGGGCATGAAAGCAATCTTTGCGGATAGAAACCTTTCATGTTCGACGCAGTCGTTTTTGCGGGCGGTGGCAACCGTTGTTATTGGCAAGGCGGTTTCTACGAAGCCGCCGCGTCGCGTATCGGTCTCACGCCCAGACTGGTGGTCGGCGCAAGCGCTGGTGCGTTCGCTGCGACCTATTCACTTCTGGAAATGGGGCCCGCCACGCGTGCACGCGTGATCGGGGCCTGTCACCCGCACTTAAAGAATTTCGACGTCGCAGCATGGCGCAAGGGACAACCGCTCTGCCCGGTCGGCCCGATGTATGCCGAACTGCTTGAGCGGACCGTTGACGCCGATACTCTTGCGCGCCTGCAGACAATGACTGATTTGCAGATCGCGGTGGCACGATTGCCGCGCGGACTGTCGCCCTCATTCGGCGCGGCGCTTGGCATCGGCGCCTACCAACTCGAAAAGCGATTGTTTCATCCGGTGCATCCGCGATTTGGCCGTGCGCTCGGCTTTCGTCCCGAATTTGTCACCACGCGCGCGATGAGCGCTCCCCAGCAGCTTCGTGATGCGCTGATGGCGAGCAGCGGCGTGCCGCCCTTCATGCCGGTTACACATGTCAACGGTCTGCCCGCATTCGATGGCGGCCTCGTGGACAATGTTCCGGTCGAGCCACTCAAGGCTGTTGAAGCCGCCGGCGGCCGCACGCTGGTATTGCTGACGCGGATTTACAAATCGATGCCGATTGTCGATGGCCGCACCTACGTGCAGCCGTCACGCAAGATCGACGTGAAACAGTTCGATATCCGCAATCCGGACGGCATCCGGAATGCATTCGAGCTCGGACTTAAAGATGGCGCTTCATTTGCGGCATCGCTTGGTCGCTGAACACATGGCGCGGCAGAACCGCCGCGCCATGGATTGCTGTGAACGTAACTAATGCTTGTGGGCAGGCTCAGATGTCGCGCCGATCCAGCTGACATTGAAGCTGATATCAACGGTGCCGGCCTTCTCGAACGTCAACGTTGCCTTCATCGTGTCGCCTTGCTTGAGCGGCTGCTTGATGTCCATGAACATCATATGAAAGCCGCCCGGCTTCAGTTCGACCGTCTCACCCGGCTTGATCGTCAACCCGTCCGGCACGGCCCGCATCTTCATCACGCCATCGGTCATGGACATTTCATGGACTTCCACACGATCGGAAATGCTCGACACTGCCTTGACCAGCCGATCGGCTGATTTGCCGTTATTCGTGATCTTCAGGTAGCCACCAGCGATCTTTGCGCCGCCCGGTGTCGCGCGTGTCCATGGCGACGTCACCACGAGATCACCGACTTTGAACGTATCTCCGCCCGTCGCGGCGGGAGCACTCATACTCATATGGTCCATGTTGCCATGGTCCATTTGCGCCATCGTTGTCGTGTCAGCGATTCGCAGCCCAGGAGCCGGAGCCTTCAGGCTGTGTGGACTTTGTCCAGCGGCAGGAATCTCGGACCAGCTAATTTCCGTGCCCCCGCATTTCTGTGCGGTTGGGAAATAAACCGTCTGTCCCGGGCTGAAATCACCCGTGATGAAACTCGTGAACACGAACTCATCGTAGTTATCGTCGGACAGCGAACCGCCGGACCACACGATTTCCTTCGGCCCTTCCGTTTCCGCTTTGCCATGGCTTTGGTACGTCTTGGCATAGGCGCCGCGCGTGATGTTCAGCGTCCAGCCCGGTTTCGGCATCGGCTTCACGCCGATAACGCCTTCTGGAATTTGAACGCGGATGCTCTGCGTGGCCTGCCCCTCGCAACCGTGCGGCACCTGCAACACGGCTTTGTAATAGGTATTGGCTCGCGTCTCGCCGGTCGCCAGTGTGATGTGAGCAAACGCGCTCGATTGCGATGCGATGATCGCGAGTGCGGTGAATCCTGCGCCTGCGAACAGCCCCCGCGGGCCGTGGAAGTTAATGGTCATAATGTCCTCGAAAGCTGATTGAGAAAATCCGATGTGAGCGGTCTCAAACCGATTTCGGAGGTGCCCGCGCCAGAAAAACTTGCGTTCCGAACGCAACAAGCGATCCCGTGTCCGGCAGAATTTCAACGGACCGCGACGACGTGAACCTCGTCAGCTCCGGATCCTGATGCGGCGGCTCGAGTGCCGCGAACCCGGCGGCGCAGGCCGAAAGACAGTCGTGGTGAAAACCACTTGCCGGGTTCGGCGCGGTGTCACCCGCTTTGTTATCCGACTTCGCGCCACTGCAGATGAGAGCAAACGCGTCCGCTGTGGGAACAGCGGCCTGCGCCCCACTCCAGGCAATGACAAGCGCCTGAACCGCCAGCGCCTGTGAGAGCAGCAAGGCCAGACACAAACGCCGTGCGGAATAATGTTTCTGCATCAAGCGGCTATGCCACGCTCGCCCGAGCACGTCTACGATTCTCACAGCCGGCGCCAACAATGGTGTGTGCGAGTTCCGTCGCATTAAAAATGAACCAAAATTCATATCAAAAGAACGAAAATTCCGAAATTCTCCATCCACAGGAACAATCCTTTTCGGGAATCGGAAAAGCATAGCTCAATCGCCCAACGGTAGTTTCTCCGCCGGCCTTTCAGGCAGCCTGAGTGCCCAAGTCTATGTTAAATCGCCAAAATCTTTATCAAATAGCGCCTCAATCTTTAGCGCGCCGTTCAAACCTTAGCTGAAAGATTAATCATTCCTTAATGAGTTATGCGCTGTTCGCTTAGCTGCATCGCAACATTTGCTGTGTTGCAACGCAGAATCGTCCTCTATATTCACTTCAACGATGAGGCTGCCTGCAAGGGCTGAATCAGGAATACGAAGGAGATTATCATGTTGCTCTCACTCATCCGCGCTATTCAGGCTTTCCGTGACTATCAGCGCAATGTCGCCGAACTGTCGCAGCTTAGCGACCGTGAATTGGCTGACATCGGGCTTGATCGCTCGGACATCCAGCGCGTTGCTGCCGGTTCCTACAACGGCTAATCGGCGCCTACTGGCGAACTAACGGATTACGCCCGCCTCCAGCGGGCGTTGTCGTAAGTAGATATATAGTTCTCCGGCTGTCCCGGTCGAGTTGACGTGCCCGTTGCACCCACGTCCGGTGGGCTCTAGTTGTGAGCCCATGACAAACGATCACAAAACTACATCCGCTGACACTGTCCACATTATTGGCGGAGGCTTGGCAGGCTCCGAAGCCGCCTGGCAGATCGCCAATGCGGGCGTGAACGTTGTGCTGCATGAAATGCGGCCCGTTCAAACGACCGAAGCGCATCGCACCGATAGCCTTGCTGAACTCGTCTGCTCGAATTCGTTCCGCTCCGACGACGCGGCGAACAACGCTGTCGGCCTGCTCCATGCCGAACTGCGCAAGCTGAATTCGCTGATCATGCGCAGCGCCGACGCCAACCAGGTTCCGGCCGGTGGCGCGCTGGCGGTCGATCGCGATGGCTTTTCCGCAGCCGTGAGTGCGGCGCTCAGCGCTCATCCACGGATCGACATCCAGCGCGAGGAAATTGCCGGCCTGCCGCCTGAAGAATGGCGCAACGTCATCATCGCAACCGGCCCGCTCACGTCGGCCCCGTTGGCCGAGGCCATCCGCGCATTGTCGGGCGAAACCGCTCTCGCCTTTTTTGATGCGATCGCGCCCATCGTGCATCGCAACTCCATCGATATGTCGGTGGCGTGGTTTCAGTCCCGCTACGACAAGGTCGGCCCCGGCGGCAACGGCGCCGACTACATCAACTGTCCGATGACGCGCGAGCAATACGACGCGTTCGTCGACGCACTGATCTCGGGCGATAAGACCGATTTCAAGGATTGGGAAGCCAATACTCCCTATTTCGACGGTTGCCTGCCGATCGAGGTGATGGCCGAGCGCGGACGCGAGACGCTGCGTCACGGGCCGATGAAGCCGGTCGGTCTTACCAATCCGCGCGACCCCACGGTCAAGCCTTACGCAATCGTCCAGCTCCGTCAGGACAACAAGCTCGGCACGCTCTACAATATCGTTGGGTTTCAGACCAAGCTGAAGCACGGCGCACAGATCCAAGTCCTCCGGATGATCCCTGGCCTGCAAAACGCGGAATTCGCGCGCCTTGGCGGCCTTCATCGCAATACCTTCCTGAACTCCCCGAAACTGCTCGACCCGCAATTGCGGCTGCACGCGCAGCCCCGCCTGCGCTTTGCCGGCCAGATGACCGGCTGCGAAGGCTACGTCGAATCCGCCGGCATCGGTTTGCTTGCGGGCCTCTTCGCCGCCGCAGACGTGCGACAGGACACGATTACGCCGCCGCCACCGACAACCGCGCTGGGGGCGCTGCTGGGCCACATCACCGGCGGGCACATCGAGACAATCGATGCCGGGCCGCGGTCGTTTCAGCCGATGAACATCAACTTCGGACTGTTCCCGCCGCTGGCATCACCGCCGACAAAAAAGCCGGACGGCACGCGGCTGCGCGGCAACGAGAAAACCATTGCCAAGAAACAGGCGATGAGTGCGCTGGCACTGTCCGATCTCGATCGCTGGATCGCCGACACGCTCCACGTGTCCAACGCGGCCTAGATATCCTTGGCGCTCAGCCTTTGAACGGTGATTGTCGAGCTGCGCGCCAGACCGTCCAAAGCGTCGCCAACCGCGATATCGACGGTGGATCGAACGGATCCGATGCTTCCAGTTTCACCAGGGTTCGCTGGACAACAGCGAGCGGCAGAAATGCCGGGCGCACGGCCGGTGGTGCTTCCCGAAGCATCGCCAACGCCGCATCAAGCTGTTTGCGTGCCTCACCGCGCAGATGACCCAACGCATCTTTCAGCGGCGCGTTCGACTGCCGCATGAATACCTCTTCGGCGATCACGTCGTGGAGATTCATGAGGTCGGCGGGCAGATAGAGTTGCCGTCGCGCACTGTGCCGCGGCAATGCGAGCATGACGTCGACCAGGCCCTCGGCAATCCCGACATGATCGGCGAGACGTGAAACATCGAACGAACCGGCATCCAGCACACGCGCACGCAAGGCATACAGCGCGGCGGACGTATCGCGGCAATGCGCTTCCAGTGCAGCGATATCAGGCATCGGATCGTCATAGACGTCGAACACGTGCGCATCGATCATGCGAACGAACGCCTCAATCGGGAGACCGTATTCCGCGATGGCTCGCAACAACTCTGCGGCCACGGGATTGCCGCCGACATCGCCGTGTCCCGTTTCCTTTGCTACGCCTGTCAGAGCATCGCGCCACCACTGCAGCCGGATCTCGCCTGTCAGGGCCTGACTAACATGGTCGCGAATATGAGAGACTTCACTGCTGAAGGCAGCGAGCGCCAGCCACGCGCGGCGCGGCGCAGGCGGCACAAAAAGGCTCGCCGCATAGCTGGTGAAATCACGCGCACGCACGAGATCGGCGCAAAACGCGGCATCGCCGGCGGATTCCATGTTCATGGCACCGCAATCAACGCGGCTGCGACGCGCCGGCGTTCGCCGATCATCACATTGTAGGTGCGGATCGCGGGGCCGGTCTGCATCGTATCCAGAACGACTTTCACCCGCCGCAACGCTTCACGCAGGGCCATAGGCGGCAGCCAGACATCAGCCCCGGTGCCGATCAGCAATGTGTCGATATCCGCCGCATGTTCGAAGACACGTGATAGCGAGGCTTCAGTAATTTCCTGCGGCGCCGAGACAGGCCACGCCCAGATGGCATTCGGCAGGCACAGCAGCGAGCCGCGATGCGACATCTCCGCGAAGCGAAAGCCGCCGTTGCCGTAAGCGTCGATCGGCGCGGATCGTGGAAAGTGCAGCCCATCAGGCTCGGATGATCCGCCAAGGTTTGAGCGGTCTGGCGACAAGATCGTGCGCTCTTTAGTTGAGAGCGCGACCGAACGCAAAACCGGAGACCGGTTTTACAGATCGCGCTCTTGCCACGTTGTTATGGCTTCGGCGGCGTGTCCTCGCCGCTTCCGCGGTTGGTGCCGACACCGAGATAGATCAGGATCGGTGCAGCGATGAAGATCGACGTATAGGTGCCGACCAGCACCACGCCGAACATCATCGTTGCGGCGAAGCTGTGAATTGCCTTGCCGCCGAACAAAAGCAGCGCGAGCAACGCCAGCGTCACGGTGACGTGGGTGATGATCGAGCGCGACAGCGTCGAATTGATCGACGTGTTGAGCAGATCAGTCATCGGCATTTTCTTGTAACGGCGCAGCATTTCGCGAATACGGTCGAAGATGACCACGGTATCGTTCAGCGAATAACCGAGAATGGTCAGCAGAGCCGCGATGCTGGTGAGATCAAAGTCAATCTGGGTGACCGACATGAACCCGATAGTCAGCACGATATCGTGGACGTTGGCGATCATGGCGCCAAGTGCAAATTGCCACTCGAACCGGAACCAAAGGTAGATCAGGATCGAGAAAATCGCGAGCATCAGGCCAACGGTGCCAAAGGCAAGCAACTCGCCCGACACGCGAGGACCGACGACTTCGACGCGGCGGTAAACGACACTGTCGCCAAGAGCCTGCCGCACCTTCTGAACAGCGGCTTGCTGGGCTTGATCGCCTCCCGGTTGTTCGGCAACGCGAATGAGGACGTCGGAAGGACCGCCGAACTGCTGAAGCTGGACGTCGCCAAGATTGAGCGTTCCCAGCTCCGAACGCAGCGCTGCGATATCCGCAGGGCCGGACTTGGTCTGGATTTCAAGCAGCGTGCCGCCCTTGAAGTCGATGCCGAAGTTCAGGCCGTGGGTGAAATACAGCGTAATCGCCACGATCGACATCAGTGCCGAGATCGGAAAACTGATCCGGCGAAAGCGCATGAAGTCGAACTTCGTATCGTCCGGAACAATACGAAGTGCAGGAATGACGCCGTAGATGCTCAATACCGTCAGAATGACGATAAAGACTGCAAGCGCGATGATAATCGTATAAGTCACAGCCAAATTACCCTCAAATCGGAACGGTCTTTGGCCGCTTCCAGCTCACCCATGTCGCGACGATCAGCCGCGTGACGGTGAACGCGGTGAATACAGTCGTGAGAATGCCGATGCCGAGCGTGACTGCAAAACCTCGCACTGGACCGGTTCCGATATAGAACAACACCGCCGCTGCAATGAACGTTGTGATGTTGGAGTCCATAATGGTGGCCAGCGCGCGGCTGAATCCGGCATCAATTGCCGAGATCGCGGTACGGCCATTGCGCACCTCTTCACGAATACGCTCGTAGATCAGCACGTTGAAGTCGACCGCGATACCGACCGTCAGAACGATGCCGGCGATGCCCGGCAACGTCAGCGTTGCGTTCAACAGCGACAGCACGCCAAAGATCATTGCGACATTGATGGCAACCGCGACGTTGGCGAAGAACCCGAACAGCCGGTAGGTCAGCAGCATGAACACGATGACCAGTACCGAGCCGACGTAAGACGCCAGTTCGCCGGCGGCAATCGAAGTCCTGTCCAAGGCCGGGACCGACCGTGCGTTCCTCGATGATGGTCAGCGGCGCAGGCAGTGCACCCGCGCGCAAGAGAATGGCGAGATCGTTGGCGCCCTGCACAGTGAAGTTGCCGGAGATCTGTCCCGAGCCACCGGTGATCGGCTCGCGGATGACGGGCGCCGAAATCACCTCGTTGTCGAGCACGATCGCAAACGGCTGACCGACATTCTCAAGCGTCGCTTGTGCGAACTTGCGCGCGCCTGACGTGTTGAAGCGGAAGCTGACGATGGCCTCGCCGGAGCGCTGGTCGAAGCCGGGCTGCGCGTCGGTCAGGTCGGCGCCGGAGACCAGCACCTGCTTCTTGATGACATAAGGCATCTTCGGCGGCTGCGCGCTCATCAGGATTTCGGAGTCCGGAGGCACCCGGCCCTGCTGGGCCTGCTCGGGCGACACCGTGGAATCCACCATGCGGAAATCGAGCTTCGCAGTCTTGCCGAGCAATTCCTTCAGCCGCGTCGGGTCCTGCAATCCAGGCACCTGCACCAGAATGCGATCGACGCCTTGACGCTGAATCAGCGGTTCGACCGTACCGAGTTCGTTGATGCGGCGTTCGACGATCTGGATCGACTGCTCGACCGACTGGCGAATGCGTTCGGTGATGGCGGCCGGCGGCACGGTCAGCCGGATCAACCCGCCCCCGGCGTCGCTGACTTCCACGCTGCGCTGACCACTCGATCCGAGAATTCCACCCAGCGGCTGCGAAAGTTCGCGCAGTTTCGCGAGCGCATTCGTCAGATCGGTATCCTTGACGCGAACCTCGACAGTCTCGTTACGGACAGCAAGGCCGGTGTACCCGACCTTGGCATCGCGCAAGGTCCGCCGGACATCGTCGCGAACCTGCTCAAGCTTGTCTTTCTTGACCGAGTTTGAATCGACTTCGAGCAGGATATGGGAACCGCCCTGCAAATCGAGACCAAGCACGATATGACGCTGGGCCCATTTCGGCCACGTCTTGACCGTCGCTTCGGAGAAGAAGTTCGGGACCGCGAAAAGGCAAACGATCAAGGCAGTCAGGATGACCGCCAGCGCCTTCCACCGCGTGAAATATAACATCGAGATGACCCGTCAGATCAGATAAGCAAAATCACTGGACCGGAAGCGTCAGCTCGCGGCGGATTCTTCCTTGAAATCCTTGGCCGGCTCGCCCTTGGTCCGGACGCCGGAAATCATCTGGCGCATCTGGCGAATGCGGACGCCATCGGAGATTTCCACTTCGATTTGGTCGTCATCGACCACTTTTGTGACCTTTCCGACAAGCCCGCCATTGGTGACGACGGTGTCGCCGCGCCGGATGTTCTTCACCAACTCCGCGTGGTCCTTCAGCTTCTTCTGCTGGGGCTTGAGGATCAGGAAGTACATGATCACGAAGATCAAGCGCGAAAGGCAGCAGCGACATCAGCATGCTGTTGGTGTCGCCGGCGGCACCGGCAGCCTGGGCAAAGGCAGGGGTAATCAGCATCGAAGTATCCTCGTGGGGTGCATGCCAAGGCTAAACAAGGCGTTGGCATCAGGCCGTTTTGGCCAAATTTGCGCGGACTATAGCGGCCATTGCCCCAATTGCAACGGCGGGCAGACCTTCCATTTGGGCGGCTTGCGGCGGCCTGCAAGCCTCGCATAGGGTGCGCCGCAAGGAAGTGGAAACATGTCAAAAAAGTCACGTAAAACAAGCCTCGCCAGCGCCAAAAAGGCGACTCAGCGCAAGTCCTCAAAGCCCGCGACAAAACGCCCTGCGCCCGCCACGGCAGGCGGTGCCGATGAACGGATCGCGAAGGCCCTCGAGAGCCATTGCCGCCAGCCTGTCGGCCTCAGCCGCCAAGCCGTCAACCGCGGATTCGCTGAAGGCGGCAGCCGCCTTTATCTGGCATCCCGATGGGCGTCTGACGCCGGTTCCGCGCGTCAACCGTGTCGAGCTCGACCTCCTGAAAGGGGTCGACCGGATGCGCGATATCCTGATCGAAAACACCGAACGCTTCGCCACCGGACTGCCGGCCAACAACGCCCTGCTATGGGGCGCGCGCGGCATGGGCAAATCGTCGCTGGTGAAGGCCGCTCACGCAACGGTTAACGCCATGCCCGAGGTCAATGGCCGGCTGAAGCTGATCGAAATCCACCGCGAGGATATCGAAAGCCTGCCGGCTCCTGATGGCGCTGCTGCGCGAGTCGGACTTTCACTTCATCGTGTTCTGCGACGATCTGTCGTTCGACGGCAATGACGCGTCCTACAAGTCGCTCAAGGCGGTGCTGGAAGGCGGCATCGAAGGCCGTCCTGAAAACGTCATTCTCTATGCGACGTCCAACCGCCGTCATCTGCTCGCCCGCGACATGATCGAGAACGAACGCTCGACGTCGATCAACCCCGGCGAGGCTGTCGAAGAAAAGGTCTCGCTGTCGGATCGCTTCGGACTGTGGCTCGGCTTCCACAAGTGCAGCCAGGACGAATATCTGGAGATGGTGAAGGGCTATTGCAGCCACTTCGGCGTGAAGATCGCTGAAAATGATCTGGAGCGCGAAGCGCTCGAGTGGGCAACCACGCGTGGATCGCGATCCGGCCGTGTCGCCTGGCAGTTCACACAGGAACTGGCGGGCCGGATGGGAGTCCGGCTGACCGCCAGCAACTGATAGAACTTCGGCCCGGATTAAATCTCCGGGTCCGCCGACCTCACGAGGTCGCGCACAACCGCTTCGAGAGGCGTCTGCCCGGTCCAGTGCTCAGCCGCCCCGCCCTCGAAGTCGATCCAGCCTTCATTGAATCCGTCGATCATGCGAATGCGCGGTACTCGGGTGTTTCATGCCTTGCGCGCGAAACGTCGTCTCCCACGTTTCTCGCGGGACCGGCTCGGTGCGAACTGGGCGTCCAATATTTTCCGCGAACGTGCGGCCGATATCGTTCGCCGAATAACGGCGGGCCGCTTCGAGTTCAACGACACGCGTGCCTGTCCATGTCTCCTGCAAGAGATCAGCCGCGACACGACCGATGTCCGCTGTCGCAACCATCGGGATCGGATGATCGAGCGGCTGGAGATAGGACGGGATACGTCCCGCCTTCGCGGCCTCAACGTCCCATGCCGAATTCTCCATGAACCAGGCCGGACGGAGGAACGCCATGGGCACGGGCAACGCGCGCAGCCCCTCCTCCATGATTGTGGCGTTGGTCAGCAGGTTTTCTTCCCGAGCCTGCGCTCCGACCGTCGACATAAAAACAACCCGGCCCGGACGTGCAGTCTTGATCGCGGCACTTACGGCATTCAGAATTTTGCGCGTTTGCGGAAAGCCCGGCTCTGGATCGTAGTTGGACGGCGTCATCAGAAACACGCCGTCTGCGCCGGCGAATGCTTTTGTCAGCGCGTCAGCATCGTCGATCGTCGCAACGGCGATGTCGCATCCCTTCTCCGACCAGGGCTGGCCCTTGTCAGTGCTGCGAACGATGGCGCGGACGTGCTCGCCGCGACCGAGGAGCGCGCGCGCAGCTGCGCCGCCCACCCTGCCTGTGATTCCAGTGATGGCGTACATGATCATCTCTTTTCTGAGGAGTTGAGAGGAATGCTGGTGCGGGCGTTCAACCCGCCGGCGCATCCCATTCGGGTGCGAAGGCCGGCTTCACCCGCCGACCGTCCTTTGGCAGGGCAGCGATGGCGCGCCGGTCCTCATCGTCCAGCTTCACCGCCAATGCATCGAGATTGGCCTGCTGGCTGGCTGGGCTTTGAGCCTTCGGAATGGCGGCGACATTCTTCTGATCGAGCAGCCACGCGATCGCGATCTGCGCGGCAGACACGCCATGCTTGCGGCCAATCGCCTGCAGTTCGGCGCTGTCCGCGACGGTGCCCTGCGCGAGCGGCGCGTAAGCCACGAGAGGAATGCCCTTCGCGCCGAGATACTTGAGCAGCACCGATTGATCGAGGAAGGTGTGATACTCGACCTGGTTGCAGGCAATCGGCGCACCAACGGTTTCAATCGCGGTCTTCAGCAACGGCAGGGTGAAGTTGCAGACGCCGATCGCGCGTACACGTCCCTCCTCGCGCAGCCGCACCAACGTCTCCAGGGCGCGCGGCAGATCCATCGTCTTCGACGGCCAGTGGATCAGATAGAGATCGACAAAATCGAGCTGCAGTTTCTTGAGACTGGTGTCGAACGCCCGCTGAATGGCATCAGGTGCGAGGTGTTCGTGCCAAACCTTCGTCGTGACGTGCAGGTCATCCCGCTTGACGCCTGACGTTGCGATTGCTGCTCCAACGGCATCCTCGTTGCCATACATCTCGGCGGTGTCGATATGGCGATAGCCGAGCGACAAAGCGCTTTCCGTCGCCACCCGGCATGCATCGCCAGTCAGGCGGAACGTGCCGAAACCAAGCCGCGGCAAACGGATGCCCTGGGTCTCGATGCTATCCATGTTCATCTCCGAATTGAATGTCACGCTTCGATCGAAGGTGATTTTGCCCACGGCGCGCCTTCGCGCCAGAGCTGCTGCATCCTGTCAGCGAGCCCGGCGGGGTCTGTCCGTGTCGCGCGCCATATCTCTTCAGCACGTTCGTCCGCAAGCACATGGTCCGTTCGACGATCTGATGCCGTCGAGCGTGCGGCTCGGCGACCTGGTGCGGACTTGTCTTCGCGCCGTCCACGCCGGAGGCCATGTCGGTGTCGATAAAACCGGCGTAGACGCCGAGCACATGGGTGCCCTGATCCTTGAGCTGGATGCGCATCGCATCGGTCATTGCCAGCGCGGCGTGCTTCGAGGCGCAATAGGTCGCGTTGAACGGGTACACGTACCAGCTCGCCACTGACAGCATATTGACGATCGCGCCTCCGCCATTTCTCGCGAGGATCGGAGCAAACGCACGCGCCATTCCCAGCACGCCGAAGACATTGACGTCCATCTCACGACGCATCGCCGCGTCGGATCCATCATCCAGCATCGGAGTGCGCAACATGGCACCGGCGTTGTTGATCAGGATATTGACGTCCGTGCAGATCGACGCGGCAGTTGCGATGTCGCGTGGCGACGTGACGTCGAGCTCCAGCGCGGTCAGCCTCGGATCACGAATGCTCGAGACATCGCGCGCAGCGGCGTAAACCTTGGCGGCGCCGGCCGTGAGCAACGCCTCAGCGTAAGCCTTGCCCAATCCGCGGTTCGCGCCTGTCACCAGCCCAACCGAGCCTTCGATCATCATGACGGTCTCCAGATCCGATGACAGCCCTTATGCGCCGGAAGCGTTTTGACTTAAGTGCGTTTATGTCACATCATTAATGACAGATAGTCAGGAATTGAAATGTGTCGTTTGATGGACGATTGCTGACGGGCGTCAGCGTGCTGACCGCCGTCGTGGAAGGCGGCAGCTTCGTGCGAGCCGCCGACGCGCTCGGGATAACAGCCTCCGGTGTCAGCCGTGCGATAGCCCGCCTCGAAGCACGGGTCGGCGTGCGGCTGCTCGATCGAACCACGCGCTCGGTTGGTCTGAGCGAGGAAGGCCGCCGTTTCTACGAGCGGGTCAAGCCATCGCTTGCCGCGATCGAAGAAGCCGCCATCCATGCGTCCGGTGCGGCCAACGTGGTGCGTGGCCGCCTGCGCGCGCGCGTGGCCATCCTCGTGACGACACGTGTTCTCGCAGGAAGGCTCGGCGAATTTCTGGCTCGCTATCCTGAGTTGTCGGTTGAAATCATCACGCAGGACAAGACGGGCGATCTTGCGGCCGACGGCATCGACGTTGCGATCAGCTTCGGCGATCAGGCCGCGCCATCACTGGTGTCGCGCAAGCTGGTTGACACACGCATCCTCACCGTCGCCTCACCCACCTATCTCAAGCGCCATGGACGACCAACACATCCCAACGACCTCAAGCATCATGCCTGTATTCATTTCCGCGATCCTGCGACCGGTCAGGCCTTCGACTGGGAGTTTCACAAGGGCCGGAAGATTTTAACGGTAGAGATCCCGGGCCGCCTCACATTGAGCGACGGCAACGCGTTACTGACCGAATGCGTCGCCGGAACCGGCATTGCTCAGGTGACCGAGAACACGGTTCGCGAATTCCTTGATCGCGGGCAATTGATCGAGCTCTTTCCCGAATGGAACGGCGAGACGTTTCCGCTCTATGCGTTCTATCCCTCACGACAACATGCACCCGCGAAGGTACGCGCCTTCATCGATTTCATGCTTGAAGTTGTCCGCTAGGGACAAACCAAAACGGCGCCATAGAGCATATTCGGTTCTGATGTGATCAGAACCGAATATGCTCTAAATTCTTGTTTTGACGCGTTTTCTTGACGCGAACCGGTAGGCCACTTCGCTCGAAAACGCTTGTCTTATGAAATCTCTGCTCATCCGAGGCAAGATGAGCCGCCGATCCAGGCTGGTGAACCCGGACCGGCGGGAGGGGATGGGTCGGGAAAACGCTGGCCGTGATGGGCCGAGCTAGAGTGTGACCGCCCCTCTCTTTTCCTTTTGGCCTGCACGGATACCCGGAGGTGACGCTCCGGATGACAAGCATAGGATCAGGAAAAGATGACGCAGATCATAGCTCAGTCGGTTGGCATCGACATCTCGAAAGACACGCTCGACATCCATCTTCACCCAGCCGGCATCGCGAAGCGCTTGGCCAACGACGCGAAAGGAATCAAGTCGTTGTTGGCGTGGCTCTGCGAGTTCCCGGTTGTGCGGATCGTGTTCGAGCCGACCGGCCCTTACCATCATGCTCTCGAGCGCCAGCTGGGCGAAGTCGGGCATCCCCTCGTGAAGATCAATCCACGCCAGGCGCGACGCTTTGCCGAAGCGATCGGTCGCCTGGCCAAGACTGATGTCGTCGATGCCGCGATGCTGGCTCGGCTCGGCGCCACGATCGAGCCAGCAAGCCGACCGATCATCAGTCGGGCGGTCGACGAACTGAAGGCACTGCACCTGGCACGCACCGCGCTTATTAAGGATCGCGTTGCCGCCCAAAACCGCAGCCATACGCATCGCCTGGCCCTGCTCAAGCGCCAAGCGGAGCAGCGGCTAAAGCACATCGACCAGCAACTCGCTGCCATCGACGCTGCCATGGCCGAGATCATCGCTGCGGATCCTGGACTTGCCAACCGGCTCGAGATCTTGCTGAGCATTCCCGGCGTCGGCAGGATCACCGCTCTCGCCATCCTCATCGAGATGCCCGAGCTTGGGTCGATCGAAAATAAGGCTGCCGCAAGCCTTGCAGGGCTCGCCCCGATCGCGCGGGATTCCGGACGCAAGCACGGTAAGCGCTTCATCCGGGGCGGCCGCGCCGGATTGCGTCAGGCGCTCTATATGCCTGCACTCGTCGCGGCACGCTTCAATCCTGACCTCAAAACCAAATACAACGCACTCATCCAGGCAGGAAAGCCACCCAAGGTCGCAACAACAGCCATCATGCGTAAGCTGCTGATCCTTGCCAACGCTCTCCTCCGGTCCAACAGGACATGGGCTGCAAATTTGGCTTGATCACCACGGATACTCTAGGCGCCGTTGAGGAATTGCAGCGGGTCGACGGAAGAGGATCCTTTGCGGATCTCGAAGTGAAGCTGCGGCGACCCCACCTCACCCGACTGCCCCGACTTGGCAATGACCTGGCCACGCTTGATCGTATCGCCGCGCTTCACCATCAGCTCACTCGCATGGGCATACGCGGTGACATAGCCGTTGGAATGCCGCACCAGTATCAGGTTGCCGTATCCCTTGAGTTCATTGCCCGAATAGGCCACGACGCCATCCTCAGCGGCTTTCACAGGCGTCCCTTCCGGAACGGCGACGTTGATGCCGTCATTCTGCTTGCCGTTGGTCTTTGCGCCGTAAGTCGTGATCACCCGGCCGCGAACAGGCCACCGGAATGTCGGCAGCGCGTTGGTGGTTTCCGCGGCCTTCACTGGCGACTGGGCTTCCGGGATATCATGTGTCTCGGTCGCGAGACGCGCCTTTTGCGCGGGCTCTGCGGACGCAACAGTGACAGGTTTGGACGCTGGGGCTGGCGCCTGCGCGACAGCCGCCGGCTTTGGTGCTTCGGATGCAAGCGTCGGCGCTGGAGCCGGAGCAGCCGCGACCACGGCAGATTTTCCACCGGGGATGTTGATCTTGTCGCCGATCTTGAGCTGCGTGGTCACCGGAATGTTGTTCGCGGCCGCAAGCTGAGCAGCGGTGATGTGATGACGACGCGACAGGTTCATCAGCGTATCGCCGCGACCGACCACATGAACGCTGGTCGGCAACGCGGCAGCGACCTTGGTGCTCGGCGCAGCCGACAAAGCGGGCGGCTGGGCATGAGCCGTACGGCGCGGAATGACAAGTTGCTGACCGGGCTGGAGAACGCGCGGCCCGCTGTAACCGTTCGCACGCAAAATCTCGGCCGACGGCACATTGTACCGGCGCGCAATCACATCAAGATTGTCGGAGGTGCCGACGATGATCTTGGTACCGCCTTCACGATTCCACTCTGGCGTCGCGGCGACCGAGCGTGGCGCAGGCGTGCTGCCGGTATGTTCGATCGGCGATGACGGCGGCGTGTAAGACGCCATTCCGCGTCCACCGCCGGCCACGACCGGACTGCTCGGAGCAGACAGCGGTGCCGAGATCACAGGCGCCGAACGCGGCCGGCTGTACTGCGGAAGCTCTTGAGGCTGCTGTCTGGTAATTCTGTTGCTGATAATTCTGCGGCGGGTAGTTCTGCTGCTGGTAACCTTGGTGGACCGAGCCCGTAGACTCCGGTGCCCCCCTCGATGCAAAAGGGTTGGAAAACGAGTTATCGGAAAGGCGCGACTGCGAATCTGCGCTGCAGCCTCCGAACCCCACTGAAACGAGCGCCAGAACCGCGAATTGCGGCATACGGCGCGAGCTTATCAACTCGGCAAAGCGGGACATGGTTACTCACTTGTACGCAACTGGCACAAATTTGAGTAAACACATCGCGAGTAAATAACTCTTTAAGCCTCCGGAATTCTCTTAACGAATGACACGATGAATTGACTAGTGTGGCGGCTCAGGAGTTCGCTCGGTTTTCCTGCAAGTCCTTCCAGCGAACTTCTGAGGGAGCGCGCTGCACGGTGAAGCGCTCTTTGGATTCGGGACACTAGATCACAATTCACGGGCAATCCCGGGCAGCGTCGGCACGAAACGAACCGCGACAAGCTCCTGTGACGCGTAACCGTCAGCGGTCTTTTGAAACCGGGTGAGCGTCTGGCTACTTTCCAGCGGCCCGACCGGCGCTATCAAGACTCCATCCGGTTCGAGGCGGCTGAGCAGCGCCTGCGGGACCTCCTCCATCGCCGCCGTCACCATAATGCGGTCGAAGGTGCCGAGCGTTTCGGGCACATCCAGACCATCACCAAGGACGACGTCGACATTGCTGCAATCGAGCTTGGCGAGAAGCTGCCTGGCCGATCGGCCAATGTGCGAAACCGTTCAATCGTCACGATTTCCCTGCACAACCTGGACAAAACCGCAGCCTGGTAACCGGACCCCGTCCCGATCTCCAGCACGCGGTGCTCGGGACGCACCTGCAGCTGCTCGGTCATATAGGCCACCACAAAGGGCTGGCTGATGGTCTGACCGCAATCGATTCCCAAGGCAGTATCCCGATAGGCATATTCGCGATCCAGCGCGCTGACAAAAAGCTCGCGCGGAATGTCATCCATCGCTTTCAGCACGGCCTTATCACTGATACCTCGCCGCCTCAGATTGAGCTGAAACATCATCTTTTCACTGGGCAATGGACTAGACTGCATCATGGGGCTACGGGACAACTTTCGGTCGGAAACGAACGATCCAGAACTCAATTTGAATTTGACGGGCGCGGCCAGATCAACTTTTGTACCCAGGTTCCATTTGATGGAACCTAAACATTCGATGCAAGTTATGTGCTGAACAATTATGTTAGTTCAGCACAATACGGTCCAGAATTGCCATGGGGGGCAAATGCAGGGCACTGTTAAAGCGGGCTCTCCACGCCGCTCCATTCTGCTGGTCGAAGACGAAGTCATGATCCGCATGATGGTCGCGGACATGCTGGAGGAGCTTGGCTATACCATTGCCGGTGAAGCCGGGGACATCGACGAGGCGATCCGGCTGGTGCAGGCAACCGACTTCGATCTCGCGATCCTCGACGTGAACGTCAACGGCAAGGTGATCTCGCCGGTTGCCGAGGCGGTCCAGCTGCGCAACCGGCCATTCGTGTTCGCAACAGGCTATGGCGCGCAAGGATTGCCGGAAAAATTCCGCGACCGGCCGGCGGTTGAAAAGCCGTTTCAGATGGAAACCCTGGCGCGCGTGATCGAGAACGCGCTCAAGGGAATTGCGGCATAATCCGCTGCTTATTTCAGCGCGTCTTTCAACTTTTCCGAGAACACAACATCGGTCCGGTCCAGTCGCAACGGAGTGACCGACACAAAGTTGGCCGCAAGCGCCGCAAGATCGGTCCCCTCAGCCGGCGCATCGACAACTGCAAGCTTTTCGAACCCGATCCAGTAATACGGATTGCCGCGTCCGTCGCGGCGGCCATCAACGCGCAGGAAGCCCTGATTGCGCTTGCCCTGCTTCGTGACCACAATCCCCTTCACTTCGTCCGGCATGCACGACGGAAAATTGACGTTGATGACCGTGTCGCGCGGAACGCCAAGCTTCATCACGTTGCGGATCACATCGGGGCCGAATTTCAGCGCGGTGTCCCACAACGGTTTGTTGCGGGTCTCCATGCTGAATTCCTGGGACAGTGCGAACGACGGCAAACCAAGAATGGTCCCCTCGAGTGCGCCTGCGATGGTACCGGAATAAACCACGTCCTCCGCGACGTTGCGGCCCTTGTTGACGCCCGACAACACGAGGTCAGGTCCCTTGTCACCAAGAACGTGACGCGAGCCCATGATGACACAATCGGTCGGCGTGCCGCGCACTGCGAAGTGGCGCGGACCGACTTCACGCAACCGCAGCGGATCGTTCAGCGACAGCGAATGCGAGACCCCCGACTGATCGAGTTCCGGCGCGACCACCCATACGTCATCCGATATCTGCCGTGCGATCTCCTCGATAATCTTGAGGCCCGGCGCGTGAATGCCATCATCGTTGGTGCATAGAATTCGCATCGCGTTATTGATCCTTCGAAATAACTTTAAGACCGCCCATATAGGGCTGCAGCACGTCCGGCACAGCGATCGAGCCATCGTCCTGCTGATACGTCTCCATGACGGCGATCAAGGCACGGCCAACCGCGGTGCCAGAACCGTTCAGCGTGTGTACGAAGCGCGGCTTGCCGTCCGGCCCGCGCGAACGCGCATCCATGCGCCGCGCCTGGAAATCGCCGCACACCGAGCAGGAGGAAATCTCGCGGTACATGCCGCCCTCACCCTGGCCCGGCATCCATACTTCGATGTCGTAAGTCTTTTGTGACGCGAAGCCCATGTCGCCGGTGCACAGCGTCATCACGCGATAGTGCAGGTCAAGCCGGCGCAGCACTTCCTCGGCGCAGGCGAGCATGCGCTCGTGTTCGTTCCTGCTCTCTTCAGGTGTCGTGACCGAAACCAGTTCGACCTTGGTGAACTGATGCTGGCGGATCATGCCGCGCGTGTCGCGTCCCGCCGCACCCGCTTCCGCGCGAAAACACTGCGTCAGCGCAGTCAGCCGCATCGGCAATTCTTTTTCGTCGAGAATGGATTCGCGAACGAGATTGGTCAGCGGGACTTCGGCGGTCGGGATGAGCCAGAAGTTCGAGGCATCCGCCTCCGCCGGTCCAGCATAGACCGAAAACTGGTCGTCCTTGAACTTCGGCAACTGGGCGGTGCCAAACATCGCATCGTCGCGCACGAGCAGCGGCGGATTGATTTCGGTGTAGCCATGCTCGCCGGTGTGCAGATCGAGCATGAACTGGCCGATGGCGCGCTCGAGCCGCGCAAGACCTTTCTTCAGCACGACGAAACGCGCGCCGGACATTTTGGCCGCAGCCTCGAAATCCATGAAGCCGAGAGCTTCGCCGAGTTCGACATGCTCCTTTGGCTTGAACGCATAAGCACGCTTCGCGCCAAAGTGATGATGCTCGACATTGCCATGCTCGTCCGCGCCATCCGGCACTTCGTCGAGCGGCAGGTTCGGAATCCCGGAAAGTTCTTTCTTGAGATCGTCTTCGAATTGCTTCGTCGCCGCCTCGAGCTCCGGCAACGTCGTCTTGAGCTCGCCGACTTCGGCCATCAGCGCATTGGCGCGCGCTTCATCCTTGTTCTTCTTGGCCTCGCCGATTTCTTTCGACGCCGCGTTGCGCCGCGCCTGCGCCTGCTCGGCCGCAAGAATCGCCGTCCGGCGTTTCTCGTCGATGGCGATCAGCGGCTTCGACAATGGCTCCAACCCGCGCCGTTTCAGCGCCTTGTCAAAAGCCTCGGGATTGTCGCGGATCCATTTAATGTCGTGCATGGCAATTTCCCGTCATGGCCCGAAGCGGTCGGGCCATCGGCATTCATTCTGCGTGGGTTAGAACAAGTCGCGGACGCCCGGGTCAAGCCCGGAAACCACGAATCGAGAGGCTTGGCTGCAATGATAACCCATTGCAGCCCTAGTGCCGCGGATTTGAAGTTCTTCCGAGCGAAGCCGCAAGCTTGTGCGAACTTCGAAATCGGAACACTAGGGGCTCATTCCGCCGGAGTGGTCGCCGGAGGCGTTGGCGGCGCGGACGGCGGCGTGCCGGTCGTACCAGCGGCTCGCCGCTTGGCGGCATTCTTCTCCACGATGCCCACCGCGATGATCGAGCCCTCATAAAGGATCAGGAGCGGGATCGCGAGCGAGGCCTGGCTGATGACATCCGGCGGCGTCAGCACCGCGGCGATGACGAACGCGATGACGATGAAATAGCGCCGCTTCTCGCGCAGTTGCTTGGATGTCAGGATACCGATGCGCCCAAGCAGTGTCAGAATCACCGGAAGCTGGAAGGCGATGCCGAAGGCGAAAATCAGCGACATCATCAGCGACAGATATTCGCCGACTTTCGGCAGCAGTGCGATCTGCGCGGTCTCTGTACCACCCGCTTGCTGCATGCCCAGCGAGAACCGGATCAGCATCGGCAGCACAAGGAAATAGACCAGCAGGGAGCCGAGCGTGAAAAAGACCGGCGTGGCAATCAGATAAGGCAGAAACGCGCCGCGCTCGTGTTTATAGAGGCCGGGCGCGACGAACATGTAGATCTGCGCCGCGATCACTGGAAACGAAATGAAGCCCGCGCCGAACATCGCGAGTTTCAACTGCGTGAGGAAGTATTCCAGCAGTGCCGTGTAGATGAACTTGGAGTTCTCGGGACCAGCGACCCAGACGAACGGCCACACCAGCACGTTGTAGATCTGCTTGGCGAAGAAGAAACAAAACACGAAGGCAACGGCGAACGCGAGCAACGCCTTGATCAGCCGCGACCGCAGCTCGATCAGATGCTCCATCAACGGGGCTTTGGTTGCTTCGATATCTTCGACACTCATGACGCTTTGGCGTCCGGTACGGTTGGCGGCGGCAATTCGGCCGGGGGTGCATGCGCCTCGGCTTCAGCGAAAGTCGCCGGCGTCGGCGGCTCAGGTGTCGTGGGCGTGGCCGGCGGATCGATCTTCATGGCGTCTTCGACATCCTTGTTCATGGATGCCAGAAGGTTGGTCGGCGACATGTCCTTCGCCGCGGCCGAGACATCATCGAATTGCTTCTTGATGTCAGCCATTTCGGCTTCACGCATCGCTTCGTTGAATTGGCCCTGGAAATCAGCCGCCATGCGGCGCGCCTTGCCCAGCCACTGCCCGACCATGCGCAACACACCGGGCAATTCTTTCGGACCGATGGCGATCAGCGCGACGACGCCGATAACAACCAGTTCACTCCACCCGATATCGAACATGGAAAATTCCGCCTGCGAGGTCTGGCCCCGCCTCCGTCAGTGATGGCGCAGACCGCAGCCGCAGACCAGTAAAATCAGACTTTTAAAATCAGACCTTGCTGCCGACGTCCGAACGCTGTGCCGTCTGGGCTGCACCACTATCGATCGTCTTCACCGGTTCTGGCTTCTCAGCGGTCTTGTCGTCGTCAGCCATACCCTTCTTGAAGGCCTTGATGCCCTGAGCGACATCACCCATCAGGTCGGAAATCTTACCACGGCCGAACAACAGCAGGACGACGCCGATTACGACGATCCAGTGCCAAATGCTCATCGAACCCATGCTGCCATCCTCCAATTACACGGCCGGCTCTGCCAGCCAAAATCTGAGCGGAAAGTAGGCTCGGGGGGTGGCAAAAACAAGGACTTAAGTCACTCCCGCGACTGCGTGAAGCAACGCATTGACGTGAGCGTTAATGCCCGCGCGGGATCAAGGAAATCCCGCGCACCGGGCTCGGAAAATCAGCTTTCGCCGTTCTTTTCGGGCTCAACGGCGGGTGCCAGCGCCAAATCGAGATCACCCGGCTCGAGTGGATCCTCGTCCTCGCGGAGCACCGGATCGTCGGATGGCGATGGAACACTGAAACCGGTCGGCAGTCGGGTATCCAGCAATCCCGAACCTTTCAACTCTTCGAGACCGGGCAGATCGCCCAGCGCCTCAAGGCTGAACTGCGCGAGGAATGCCTCCGTGGTGCCGAAGGTCAGTGGCCGTCCCGGCGTCTTGCGGCGTCCGCGCGGGCGGATCCAGCCGGTTTCCATCAACACGTCGAGTGTTCCCTTGGAGGTGACGACCCCGCGAATTTCCTCGATCTCGGCACGCGTCACCGGCTGGTGGTAGGCGATAATGGCCAGCATCTCGATGGCGGCGCGCGACAACCTGCGGGTCTCGACGCTTTCGCGCGTCATCAGCCACGACAGGTCGCTGGCCGTGCGGAAGGTCCACTTGTTCGAAACACGGATGAGGTTCACGCCGCGCAAAGAATAATCGTCCTGCAGCTGCGCAAGCGCAGCCTTTACATCGACGCCTTCAGGCATGCGCTTCGCGAGCGAGGCCTCGTCAAGCGGCTCGGTCGCAGCGAACAACATCGCCTCAAGCAGGCGCAATTCCTCGGGGCGCGCGGCGGAATCGATCGAAGACGTTTCCTCGGTCGCAGCGACATCGGTCGCAGCAAGATCGGTCGAAGGCGCCTCTTCAGCCGCAACGACTTCGTCAGCGGTGATGATCTCGCCAGCAGTGACGACCTCACTGGTATCAGCGACGTCGTCAGTGGTGATGACCTCGTCAGCTGCAATGGCCTCGTCAACGACGACCTCGCCGGCCGCGACGACTTCACCAGCGTCAACTACCTCGCCCGCAGTGACGACTTCACCAGCAGCAACGGCCTCGTCAGCCGTGACGAACTCGTCAGTAACAATGGCCTCGTCAGCAGCAACCTCCGGTTCGACCGAAGCAACCTGTTGCTCCTCGACAGAAGTTTCTTGCACCGAAACCTCAGTGTCCTCGATCGGAACCTCGTCTACCGGCGCGAGGTGCACTCTTGCGGGACTTGGCATGGCCTGGTCTCCTTCTTCCAATTACTCTGCCGACACTTCCGGCGCCGATTGAGCGTCGGGGGGCAAATGCGCCGGATGCTTACGAAAATACAAAGGCGCGAATGGCTCTTTCTGGTGCAAATCGAGCGTACCCTCACGCACCAGTTCGAGCGCAGCTGCAAAGCTCGATGCGAACACCGTCGCTTTTTGTGAGGGATCGAGCACGTAAGTCACGAGGTATTCGTCGAGGCTGGCCCAGTCCTCGGCAATTCCAACCAGCCGTTCGAGCGACGCGCGTGCTTCCGCCAGCGACCACACGGTCCGCTTGCTCAGATGCACGGTTGCGAGCACGCGCTGCTGGCGCTGTGTCGCATATGCCGTGAGCAGATCGTAGAGTGTCGCGGTCCATCGCTGCTGCTTGATCTGGGCAATGGATTCGGGCTGGCCGCGCGGGAAAATATCGCGCCGCAATTGCGGCCGGGTCATCAAGCGGTTCGATGCCTCGCGGATCAGCTCAAGGCGGCGCAGTCTGCTGGCGAGAGCGTTCGCCATCTCCTCGGCGCTCGGCCCTTCCGCTTCGGGCGGTTCGGGAAGCAGCAAGCGCGACTTGAGATAAGCGAGCCACGCCGCCATCACGAGATAGTCGGCGGCCAACTCCAAACGAAGCTTGCGCGCGGCTTCGATGAACACGAGATACTGATCGGCCAGCGCCAGGATGGAAATCTTGGCGAGATCGACCTTCTGTTGCCGCGCAAGCGCGAGCAGCAGATCGAGCGGACCTTCATAACCTTCAACATCGACGACAAGCGAAGGCTCGTCTTCCGCTCGCTCAGCCTGAGCCGGCAGTCCGGTTTCAAACGAAAGAATTTCTGCACTCATGACGTCAGGCTCCCTGCCCGGCCGATCAATTCATCCAGCCTGATCCGCGCGGCTTTGCGGTCGAATGGCTCCGGCGTCCGGCGTGAGGCGAGCGCGCGATCGGCGCGCGCCAAGGCATCACCGGCCAGCAGCGGGGTTTCACCGGCGACCTGACGCATTTCGTCGAGTTTGCCATTGCAATGCAGGATCATGTCGCAACCCGCTGCAACAATGGCGCGCGTGCGTTCTGCGATCGATCCCTGCAACGCGTTCATCGATACGTCATCACTCATGAGTAGGCCCTGGAACCCAATCGTTCCGCGAATCACCTGACTGATGATTGTCGCAGATGTGGTCGCGGGTTGGGCGGGATCGAGCGCGCTAAACACAACATGTGCAGTCATCGCCATCGGCAAGTCAGCAAGCGGTGAAAACGCGGCAAAATCGGTTCTCGCGAGTTCCGCCACGGCTGTATCGACTGTCGGCAGGCCAATATGGCTGTCAGCCGTAGCCCGTCCATGGCCCGGGATATGTTTCAGGACCGGCAACACGCCGCCCTGGACCAGTCCGTCGGTCACCGCGCGGGCAATGGCCGCAACCTTGTTCGGAACCGTGCCATATGCCCGATCTCCAATGACGGCATTAGCACCGGAAACGGGCACATCTGCCAGCGGCAGGCAGTCCACATTGATGCCGAGGTCATCCAGGTCGGCCGCAATCAGTCTCGCGGTGAGCCTCGCCGCTTCCAACCCGATTTCCTTGTCCTGATCGTAGAGCGCGCTGAACACTGCGCCCGGCGGATAGACCGGCCAATGCGGCGGTGAGAGCCGCTGAACCCGGCCGCCTTCCTGATCAATCAGGACGGGAGCGTCTGATCGCTCGACGATTTCCCGTAAATCTCGAACCAGACCAGTGACTTGGGCCGGATTTTCGACGTTCCGTTTGAAAAGAATGAAGCCCCACGGTCGATGTTCGCGCAAAAAGGCACGTTCATCGTCAGTCAAATCAGGGCCGGAAACGCCGGTGATGAAGGCACGCACACTCATACCGCGCGATTAGCCCGCGGGTGCCTCCAGGGTCAAGGAAACCGCCGTTAATTCCTTTGGACGACGCACTGGCCGCCGGCCGATTTCAGGCTCACGCAGAACTGGGTCGCCTCCTCCGTCGTCCCGAACGGTCCGACCATGGCCCGGTAGAAAACACCCTTTGGGCCAAGATCAGCACGCCGAACCGTGGCGCTTCGAGACCCCAGGATTCCGGAATACTTCGCCTGAAGGGCTCGGAACGAGGCCTGAGCGTCTGCCTCGTTCTTCTGCGAGGAGACCTGCACATAGGAACCGGCGGCGCCTGCCGATTGACCAAGCGAGGCAACCCGCCTGGCGTCCTGTGCTGCCGCTTGAGGCGGCTGCGCTTGCGGAGCCAGGGAAACAGGCGCGTTCGGCGTCGAGGCTGTGCTGCTAGGCGCCGAGACACGTTGCGGCGTGGGTTGAGGCCCTCGGGTGGGCGGCACCGGTGCGGCCGACGCTGTGTCCGGCTCACCCGGGCGAATGCTCAATGTGCGGATCTTCCGAGGTTCCTCGCCTCCGGAGAGCGTCCCGTTTCCTATCCCAGCTCCTGTCGGCCTGACGGTAGGCGATGCGCTCGCGACAGTCGGAGGGTTGTTGTTCTGGGTCAGCGGCGGGAAGACCACGCGCGGCGACGTCCGGGCGTTCACGTCAACAGGCTGCTCCTCGCGCGACACCATGCGTTCGGCGCCTTTTTCACCGACGCGGTCATAGATTTGCTTGCCCGTACTATCGGTGCTCTGGCTTGGAGGGACAATCTTGTTCGGCCCGGCATCCGCCTTGATAACGGGAGGCTCGCCGCTGCGCGGTGAACCGACCAACGTCCGGTAGGCGAAGGCGCCCGCAGTTCCGACCACGGCAAGCAGCAACACCACTACGACGGTCATGGTACCGCCGCGACGTGAGCGCGGAGCGGTGTCCTCCTCCTCTTCGCCATAAGGCGGAGGAGCGTATTCATCACCATAGCCATCATTAACGTTGAACGGCGTCCCGTGACCAGGATCGTGATCCGGCTGGCCGTACAGCACGTGATCATAGCGCGCACTATTGTCCGGCAATGGATGCTGCCCCCAATCCTGTTCTTGCGGGACCTGAGGCGCATTGAAATTCTGCGGCTCGAAGTGAGGTGACAAATCAAAACGCGGCTCTGCGACATGCGGATCGGCACGATGCGGATCAGGCCCAAGCGGATCGACGTATCGTGGATCGTACTGTTGCTCTTGGCCGTAAGGCTGTTCCTGATGGCCGTACTGTTCCCGGTGACCGTGCTGTTCCTGCTGAGCGTAAGGTTGCTCTTGGGTTTGACGTGCCGAGGCAAGGTTTTGAAGCCATGACGGCCTCGCGGGCTCTTCGTCATACCCCGCTGCCGGCTCGGCAGGCTGATGCGTGTCGTGCTGATGCGCGTCGTATGGTTGCGCATTGTGCTGCGCCGGCCGCTGGTCACGTCCCAAGTTCGCGAATGGATCGGCCTGCCCGATCAGTCGTGCGAGTTCAGCCAGAGGATCCTCCTGGCTGCTTGGCTGTGGCGAACTACGGCTATCGCGGGCGTAATTGTCGTCCGCGGGAAAGGGCCTGTCGCGATATCGATCTGCCATCGTGATGTTGCATCCCCTTCGGGAAAGCTGTCCATCCGCCGTTTCAGACGAAGCGAACGCTACTCACCGCCGTTACGCATCCCCATACGCAACTGGCTAATATCCCCCTTTATCGCATCTCGTCCGGAGCATGGACGCCGAGCACGGCGAGGCCTGATGCCAGAACCGAGACGACGCCCTGAACCAAGGCCAGTCGCGCGATTGTGATTTCTGCATCATTCTGGATAATGAAGCGTAAATGAGGCATATCGCGCCCCTTCGTCCAAAGCGCATGAAATTCGCTGGCTAAGTCATAGAGATAAAACGCAATTCGGTGCGGTTCGTGGGCTATGGCCGCTGCTTCAATTATTCGTGGGTAGAGCGCAATTTGTCGAATTAAACTCAATTCGACCGGATCGTCCAGCCGTTCGACCTTTGCATCGCGCAGGAATACGAGACGTGACGTGGCGTCCTCGGGCAACAACGGAACTGCTTCCCGGGCGTTCTTGAAGATCGAATGTCCGCGCGCGTGTCCGTACTGAACGTAGAACACCGCATTGTCCTTGGACTGCTCGATCACCTTGGCCAGGTCGAAGTCGAGCACCGCATCGTTCTTGCGGAACAGCATCATGAACCGCACGGCATCGGAGCCGACTTCATCGACCACTTCACGCAGCGTGACGAAGTCACCTGAGCGCTTCGACATTTTCACCGGCTCGCCGTTGCGCAGCAGCTTGACCAACTGCACGATCTTGACGTCGAGCGCCGCCTTGTCGTCGGTCACCGCCTTGATGGCCGCCTGCACGCGCTTGATATAGCCGCCGTGGTCGGCGCCCCACACATCGACCATGTTGAGGAAGCCGCGGTCGAATTTGGTCTTGTGGTAAGCGATGTCGGACGCGAAGTAGGTATAGGAGCCATCGGACTTCTTCAGTGGCCGATCGACGTCGTCGCCGAATGCGCTCGCCCGGAACAACGTCTGCTCGCGGTCCTCATAGTCCTCGACGGGCGCGCCCTTGGGTGGCGGCAACCGGCCTTCATAGACATCGCCCTTCGCGCGCAGTCCGGCGATGGTTTCGCCAACGCGATCCGTGCCGCCCTCGATCAGCGAGCGCTCAGAGAAAAAGACGTCATGCTTGATGTTCAGCGCGGCGAGATCGCCTTTGATCATCTCCATCATCATGGAGATGGCCTTGGCGCGCACGGCCGGCAGCCACTCGGCTTCGGACTGCTTCAATAGCTTGTCGCCATGTTCGCGCGCGAGCGCTTCACCGACAGGCTTCAGGTAATCGCCCGGATAAAGTCCTTCAGGAATTTCGCCGATAGCCTCACCGAGCGCTTCGCGATAACGCAGGAACGCGGAACGTGCGAGCACGTCCACCTGCGCACCGGCATCGTTGATGTAGTATTCCTTGGCCACGTCATAGCCGGCGAACGACAGCAAGCTCGCCAGCGCATCGCCGAACACCGCGCCGCGGCAATGACCGACATGCATCGGCCCGGTCGGATTGGCCGAGACATACTCGACATTGACCTTCTCGCTCGCGCCAACCCCGCTGCGGCCATAGCTGTTGCCCTGCTGCAAGACCGCCAGCAAGGCACCGAACCATGCGGACGTCTTCAGCGTGAGGTTGATGAATCCGGGACCAGCGACGTCGACGCGCTCGATCACCGGGTCAGCACGAAGCCTCTCCGCGAGCTTGTCCGCGAGATCGCGCGGCTTCGCCTTGGCCTCTTTTGCCAGCACCATGGCCGCGTTGGTCGCCATGTCGCCATGGGCCGGGTCCTCGGTCGGCTCGACCACCACCCGTGACAGGTCGATATTGGCGGGCAATCCGCCGTCACGCTCCAGCGCTCCGCATACAGCGTGCACGCGCACGAGCACATCGGCGAAAAGGTGAAGGGACGGCACAGGCGAAGTCATCGAAAAGTCCTTGCTACGCATACATTTGGCTTGCGAAGGCGCCGCCTAACGCAAATCCGGGGTCGAGTCAAAAAGCCGCTGGTGCTCCGTGATCGCATACCGATCGGTCATTCCGGCAATAAAATCACCAATCCTGCGGGCCCGGCTGGCTTCGTTGTCCTCGCCGGCATGCGGGGCCCATTCGGCGGGCATATCCTCCGGCGCGGCCTGATAGCGGGTGAAGAGGTTGCGCACCACGGCCTCCGCATCGCGCATCACGTTCATGACGCGATCATGGCGATACATCCGTGCGCGGAGAAACCTTTTGATTTCTGTTTCAGCCAGCGCCGCCTCGGCGGAAAAAGCCACGAGCACGTTGCCATGATTGCGGACGTCATCGACCGAACGCGGCTGAGCGATGCCCAGGCGCCTCTCGGTTTCGAGGATAACGTCCTCGATCAGATACGCGATCAATTCGCGGACCAGTTCCGCTCCGCGCCGGACCTCTTCGAGATCCGGATAGCGCGATTTAATTTTGGTGTTGATGGCCGCGATGAGCGACATGGCGTCGAGGTCATCCACTGTGAACAGCCCTGCCCGCAACCCATCATCGATGTCATGAGCGTCGTAGGCGATGTCGTCGGCAATGGCGGCAACCTGCGCCTCCAGCGACGCGAAACTCCAGAGTTCAAGGTCGTGCTCTCCGACGTAGTCGGAAATTCCAACAGGTACGCCGTGATCTCGGTAGCGACCAATCGTGTGGCCGGTGCGATCCGTGAGCGGTCCGTTGTGCTTGACGATACCTTCCAGCGATTCCCACGTGAGATTGAGGCCGTCGAATTCCGGATAGCGCCGCTCCAGCAATGTGACGACACGCAGGCTCTGCGCGTTATGATCAAAGCCACCGTGGCCCTGCAAGCAGGCATCGAGCGCCCGTTCGCCTGCATGCCCAAACGGCGGATGACCAAGGTCATGGGCGAGCGCCAGCGCTTCGGTCAGATCCTCGTCAAGGCCGAGCTGCCGCGCCAGCGCCCGCGCGATCTGCGCGACCTCAAGTGTATGGGTCAGCCGGGTGCGATAGTGGTCGCCCTCGTGAAACACGAAAACCTGGGTCTTGTGCTTGAGCCGGCGGAAGGCCGTGGAATGAATGACGCGGTCGCAGTCGCGGCGGAAAGCGCTGCGCCGGAGGCTGGGCGGCTCATCAAACCGCCGGCCGCGACTCTGGCTCGGATCGCAGCCATAGGCCTCTCGGGGGGCAGCCATTCCAACGGACATGCGAATTATTCTACTTTCAACGTTTGATTCTGCAGCCCCGTGCACTTAACTATGCCACGTGGAGTATTTACAACTGCTTCGCGGGTTGCCCCGGAGACCTGTCATGACCGCTTTAGCCACCGATACCGCCCCATCTGCCAACGTTACGATCTCGGAGCGCGCAGCCCGGCGAATCGGCGACATTCTGAAATCCGAAGGTGACGGCGCGATGTTGCGCATCAGCGTCGAAGGCGGCGGTTGTTCCGGATTTCAGTATAAGTTCGATGTCGACCGCGCCAAGGCCGACGACGATCTCGTGATATCCCGTGAGAACGCCGTGGTGCTGGTGGACTCGTCTTCCGTACCTTTTCTCGCCGGATCGGAAGTGGACTTCGTGGATGACCTGATCGGCGCGTCATTCCGTGTGGTCAATCCGAATGCAACCGCCTCCTGCGGCTGCGGCACCAGCTTCTCGATCTAAAAATCTTTGAATTCTGTCGTCTATTTCGCGGCGAATAACCGCCGGGCATTGCCGTGCGCGATCTGGTTTGCGATCGCCGGCGGCAGCTGCGCCAGCCAGCCACGATACCCGGCCATGATCTCCCCGTAGCTCGACCAACGGTCATTGATCCAGGTATCAGACCCAAGGAGAAACCGGTCGGGATAGCGCTCGAACAACGCGCGCCATTCAGACGTCAATTGGCCGCCTCCAGCAGTGATGCCGCTGCGATAGGACAACTCTCCCCACAACTGCGGATACCTCGCGAGCATCGCCGAAACGCGATCTGAAGCGAGACCAAATCCGGTATGCGCCCAGATGATCTTTGCGCGCGGATTATGACCCATGAGGATTTCGACAGCTTCATCGTCCGCATGAGCATGAAGATAAAGATCATGCTGGACCGCGAAGTCGACGGTCTTCTTGACCCATTCGTTGGCAGCGGCTTTTCCCGTGAGATGAAACTCGCCAATACCGCGGTAGTAGCCGCGTTTGAATTCCTCCTGCACCAGATCAAAACTGGTCGGATCGCCGAACCACGTCTGGATATCGGCACGGACTCGGTAAGGGCGGATAAAAGGGACAACCTGAAGGCCATCGGCCTTTCGCATCCATCAGCGCATGGGTCCCGGTGTTGGGTCGGCTCGTTGCCAGAATGCCGGTGACGCGATTTTTCTTGAAGAGCGCCAGCACCTCATCAAGTTGATAGAGCGGCTTCGGCTCCCAGTTGTAATGCAGGTGGGCGTCGAAAATCTCGATTGGCTCTTCGGCTGCAAGGCTAGGCGCAGCAGTCATCAGCAGCGATGCGACAGCGATCACCGCTGAACGCAAGCCAATCTTGTTCGCGAAAGCCATCGGAAAACCTATTCAGCCGCAGCGACGCGCGGTGGCTCGACATCCGGCGTGTCCTGCAACGTCGGATCGAGCCGTTTCTTGAGACGGCGATCGATGCGATCGAGGTAGATGTAGATCACCGGCGTAATGAACAGCGTCAACAGTTGCGACACCAGCAAGCCGCCGACGACGGAAACGCCAAGTGGTTGACGCAACTCGGCACCCGCTCCCGCGCCCAGCGCAATCGGCAGGGTGCCGAAAATGGCCGCGAAGGTCGTCATCATGATCGGACGGAAGCGCAGCAACGCCGCTTCACGAATGGCATGTTCGGCGCTCAGGCCGACGGCGCGACGCTCGAGGGCGAAGTCCACCATCATGATCGCGTTCTTCTTCACGATACCGACCAGCATCACGATGCCGATCATAGCGATCACCGACAGCTCCATTTTGAACAGCATCAGCGTCAGGATGGCGCCGATACCTGCGGACGGCAGACCCGAGATGATGGTGATCGGATGAATGAAGCTCTCATAAAGGATGCCGAGGATCACAAACGCTGCGAACACGGCTGCAAGGATCAGAACGCCCTGCCCGCGCAGCGAATCCTGGAACACTTGCGCCGTTCCTGAAAAGCCGGTGGCGATGGTCGCCGGCAGATTTGAATCCTGCTCGATCTGGGTGATCTGATCGACCGCGTAGCCGAGCGACGTTCCAGGGGCCAGATTGAAGGAGATCGTCACCGCCGGCTGCTGCCCTTGGTGGTTGATCTGCAGCGGCCCGACCGACGGCACCATTTTTGCCACCGCCTCGAGCGGAATGGTCTGGTTATTCGTGGTCTTCACGTAGAGCTTGGACAGATCGGACGGATCGACGCGGAATTTCGGCTGCACCTCCAGAATGATCTGGTAGTCGTTGGACGGCATGTAGATGGTGCCGACCTGGCGCGCACCGTAGGCATTGAAAAGCTGGTTACGAATTTGGTCGGCGGTAACGCCGTAGACCGCCGCCTTCTCGCGATCGATCTCAACCGTCAACTGCGGATTCTTGATGTAGAGATCGGTGGTGACGTCCTGCAGCCCCGGCACCTTCGCGATCTTTTCGCGCATTTCCGGCGCAACACGATAAAGCGTCTCCGTGTCTCCGCTTTGCAGTGTGTACTGATACTGGCTCTTCGACGGACGCCCGCCGATGTTGAGGTTCTGGATGCTCTGGAAGAACGCCTGCAAGCCCGGCACCTGAAGCGCCTTCTGCCGCAGTCGCGCCATGACGACGGGAGCAGAATCGCGATCGTCCTTCGGCTTCAATCCGATGAACAACCGTCCGTAGTTCGCTGTCGGGTTAGGGCCGCCCGAACCCACCGTGCTGTTGACGAACTCAACCGCCGGGTCGGATCGCAATATATCGGCGAGCAACTTCTGCCGCGTGCTCATCGCCTCATAAGACGTGTCGGTCGCCGCCTCCGTCGTGCCGGTCAGAAAGCCCGTGTCTTCCTGCGGAAAAAATCCTTTGGGAACGATGACGTAAAGCCAGACCGTCGCAGCCAACGTCGCGAACGTCACCGCCAGTGTCACGATTTTGTACGCGAGCACACGATCGAGCGCCCATTCGTAGCCCCGCAACCATGCGTCAAACATGGCTTCAAACCAGCGCAATATGAAATTTGGCCGGTGATGCGGATCGTGGGCTTTCAGCACGCGAGCGCAGAGCATCGGTGTCAGGGTCAGCGACACGAACCCCGAGACAATGATGGCCACCGAGATGGTAACGGCGAATTCGCGGAACACGCGGCCGACGATGCCGCCCATCAGCAGCACCGGAATGAACACCGCGATCAGCGAGAATGTGATCGACAAAATGGTGAAGCCGATCTCGCGAGCGCCCTTCAGCGCCGCGTCGTAAGGCTTCATGCCCTGTTCGATATGGCGAACGATATTCTCGAGCATGACGATGGCATCATCGACCACGAAGCCAACGGACAACGTCAGCGCAAGCAGCGTCATGTTGTTGATGGAATAATCCAGCACATACATCACGGCGCAGGTGCCCAGCACCGAAATCGGAACGGCCAGCGCAGGAATGAACGTCGCAGACGCCGAGCGAAGGAACAGGAAGATGACGACGATCACCAGACCAACGGCGATCAGCAGCGTCTCCTCCACGTCGGCAACGGATTCGCGGATCGAAACCGAGCGGTCCAGGGTGACATCCATGGTGATGGACGGCGGGATCTGCGCGCGCAAGGACGGCAGCTTGGCCCGTACGGCATCGACCACCGCCACCGTATTGGCATCGGGCTGCTTCTGAATAGCGAGCACGATCGAGCGGGTCCCGTTGAACCAGGTCGCGATCTTGTCGTTCTCGACGCTGTCGTAGACCTTGGCGACTTCTTCAAGCTTGACCGGAGAACCGTTGCGCCACGCGACCACGACCTGCCGGTAGTCAGCCGCCTTGTCCAACTGACCGGAGGCCTGGAGCGCGATATCCTGTTTCGGACCATTGATGGTGCCGACCGGTGTCGAGGAGTTCGCACGCGAAACAGCCGCGCGGATATCTTCGAGAGACAACCCCCGCGCAGCAGCAGCCTCCGGATCGGCCTGGACCCGGATCGCGAATTTTTGCGCGCCGTAGATCAGGACTTGAGCAACGCCCGGAATTTGCGACAGCGTCTGGCCAATGGTGATGTCGCCATATTCGTTGACGGTCGAAAGCGGCAACGTCTCCGAACTGAGCGAGACAAACAGCACAGGGAAATCGGCCGGGTTCACTTTGCGGAAGCTCGGCGGAATGAGCATTTCGACCGGCAAGCGACGCTGTGCAATGGTCAGCGCCGTCTGCACGTCCAAAGCCGCGCCGTCGATATTGCGGTTGAGATCAAACTGGATCGTGATGACGCTCGCGCCCTGCGACGAACTCGACGACATCGATGAGATGCCGGCCACAGTCGAGAGCTGCCGCTCGATCGGCCCCGCGACGGACGCCGCCATCGTATAGGCGCTGGCGCCGGGAAGCGTCGCCGTCACCGAAATCGTCGGAAAATCGACCTTCGGAAGCGCCGAGACCGGCAGCAGCCGGAAGCCGAACACGCCGAAAGCGATGATCGTCGCTGTCATCAGCGTCGTCATCACCGGTCTGCGGATACAGAGTTCCGACAGATTCATCGGTCAGGCTCCGGCCTTGCGTGTACGGGGCTCGACTGGCGTGCCGTTGGACAGCAGCAATTGGCCATCGATCACGATATCCTCACCGCCCTCCAATCCGCCGTCGACCACGGAGTTGCCCTGGAATGTGCGGCTAATCGTGACAGGCTGCACCTGCGCCTTGCCGTCTTTGACGACGAAGACAAAGTTTCCGGTCTGGCTGCGCTGCACACCGACCGACGGCACGGTGACGGCGTTTTCGGCGCGCACCGTGAGCGTGGTGTTGACCAGAATTCCCGGCCACAACAGTTCGCTCTCGTTGCCCATGATCCCACGGACGGTCACCATTCCGGTGGTCGGATCAACCGTATTTTCGACCATGGCAATGGTCCCGGTTTCGGATTTGCCGTTGCCCGGAATGGAGGCCACCACCGAGGATTGCTTCGGTCTTCATCGCCTCATGCAGGTCGCTCAGCACCCGCTGGGGAATGGCGAAGGTCACATAGACCGGCGCCATCTGATTGATGGTCGCGAGCGCCGACGTGTCCGCCGGCCGCACGAAGTTGCCGACCTTGACCGAGGCCGCGCTGATGCGTCCGCTGATCGGCGCCTTGATGAGCGTATAACTTTTCTGGACCTTGAGGTTATCGAGAATGGCCTGATCGGCCTGAATGGTCGCGATAGCGGTGTCGGCCGCCGTCTTGGCGTTGTCGACATTGACCTGGGTGGTCGCGCCCTTCCCGATGAGGTCTGAGTAACGCTTCAGGTCGCGCTCGGCTGCTGCGAGTTGCGATTGATCCCGGGCGAGCGTGCCTTCAGCCTGTGCGATCTGCGCATCGATCTGCCGCGCGTCGAGCGTAAACAGGAGATCGCCCTCCTTGACGCGTGCTCCGTCTTCAAAATGAACGCTGACGATCGTGGTCTCGACCCGTGATTTCAGCGCAACGCTCGATATCGGCGTAACCATGCCGATGGAATCCACATCGACCGGCACGGACTTTTTCTCAGCCCGCGCAATCTCGACAGACACCGCCCGCGGCCGCTGGGGGGTCTGCGCCGTTGTGCTACCGCCGATCCATGTGGATTTGCTGGCATAAGCTACGCCGGCAAGCGCTAAGGCGCCTGCAATGAATAAAGTCCGTTTTTTATATAAATTTTGTGCCATCTCGACTCGCGCGCGGATCATCCACTAAGTGGCGATCCGCATTTCCTCCATTATGACGCCTGTTTACCGGCATTATTGTTATACGCCTTATCATAGCGCGCTCCCGCCATGGTACGGGATGCACGTGAAATAATATAACCGAAGCCGTACGAGACCGTCGCATGCGTATTGCCACATGGAATGTTAACTCGGTCCGCCAGCGGCTCGACCACCTGCAAACGTGGCTAAAGGAATGCTCGCCGGACATCGTCTGCCTGCAGGAAATCAAATGCGTGGACGAGGCCTTCCCGCGCGAGCCGATCGAGGCGCTCGGCTATAACGTCGTCACCCACGGCCAGAAGACCTTCAACGGCGTCGCACTCCTGTCGCGCTACCGGTTCGATGAAACGACCCCGCGCCTGGCAGGTGATCCTGAAGACCTCCATGCCCGTTTCCTCGAGGGCGTCGTGTCCCATAGCCACGGCTCGTTGCGGATCGCCTGTCTTTATCTGCCCAACGGAAACCCGCCAAATACTGATAAATATCCCTATAAAATCAATTGGATGAACAGGCTTCTTGATTATTCAAAGGAGCAACTCAAATCGGAACAGCCTTTCGTGCTGGCGGGCGATTTCAACGTCATTCCGACGCCCGACGATGTCCACAACCCGGCGGCCTGGGAAGGTGACGCATTGTTTCTGCCGAAGACGCGCGAACGCTTTCGCGCCCTGCTCAATCTCGGCCTGACTGACGCATTCCGAGCCGTCTCAGATCAGCCGAACCAATATACGTTCTGGGATTATCAGGCCGGCGCCTGGCCAAAGAACAATGGCATCAGGATCGACCACTTGCTGCTGTCGCCACAGGCCAGTGACCGTCTTGTGGACGTCGGCATCGATCGGCATGTCAGAGGATGGGAAAAGGCGTCAGATCACGTGCCCGTATGGGTCGATCTGGATCTGAAATAGCAGTCTCAGCGATCGCTCGAAGAAGGCGGCGCTGTGTAGCAGCCCGGTTAGTCCCTGCGGCCCTGGACCCAGCGCTCAAGCATCTTCAACGCCATCGCCCGGTCGTCATCCGACGCCTTGGCAAGCGCGGCCCGGTAGTTGTCTTTAATCCACGTCTCGTCGGCCGCCGCACTGTCTTGAGCGAGCGTCAGCCACATCAGGCCGCGTGCAGTCTGCCGCTGTAACCGATCGCCGTTGAACAGCATCTGCCCAAGGAGAGCCTGAGCCTGATGCTGGCCCTTTCGGGCCGCGAGACCGAGCCAGCGAATGCCATATTTGACATCCTGCGGCATGCCCACGCCATCGAGATACATCCGGGCCAGACTGTACTGGGCCTCGGCGTTGCCGAAATAGGACGCCGCATATGAGAACATTTCCCGGGCCCGCTCAGGATCAGCCTTCACGCGGGTATTCGGAATTCCAGAAACGTAGTACTTGCCGAGCGCCACGAACGCGTTGGCGACAATGGTCGCCTGAGGCGCTGACGGGCTGTCCTCGGCATGCGCGTTGGCGATCTTGCTGAAATAGTCATAAGCGCGGAGATCATCCTGCGCGACGCCGTCTCCGTTGGCGTACATGCGACCCAGCTTCCACTGGGCCACCGGATGGCCGCCTTCAGCGGCATATTGCAAGGCCGTCAATGAGACTGGAACACTTGCCGGCGGGACCGGCTTTTTGACAATCGCAACACCAGAGGGAGCAGCAACGACCGGCAAAGCCGCTTCTTCCTGACTGCCGGCTGTCGTTCCATCAAAGGCGACGGCCGGCGCGACCACGAGAACCGTGGCCGTCAGGGCAGCAATGACGGCGATGCGCTCAGATATCCGCATAACAGAATTTCTCGCTAGCCCCACCGGGATGGGTCACGGCGCCCTTGACCGCCGGCCCAACCTGCTGGGCATATTTCCAGAGCACACCTGATCCGACGCGCGTCTCGCGCGGCTTCCAAGCCTTCTTGCGTTCAGCCAGCTCGGCATCCGTCAGCTTGACGTCGAGCGTACCGTTGACCGCATCGAGTTCGATAATATCGCCGTCCTGGATCAGACCGATCGGACCGCCGACAGCGGCCTCAGGCCCCACATGGCCAACGCAGAAGCCACGGGTCGCTCCGGAGAAACGTCCATCCGTAATCAGGGCAACCTTCCCGCCCATGCCTTGGCCGGTCAGGGCAGCGGTGGTCTGAAGCATTTCCCGCATGCCGGGGCCACCCTTGGGGCCCTCGTAACGGATCACGATGACTTCGCCTTCCTTGTACGTCTTGTTATTCACGCACTCGAACGCATCCTCTTCGCAATCGAAGCAACGCGCAGGGCCAGTGAACTTTAACACGGACATACCAGCGACTTTCACAATCGCGCCGTCAGGCGCCAGATTACCTTTCATTCCCACAACACCACCGGTCAAGGTAATCGGGTTATCGGCGGATCGCACTACATCCTGATGGGGATTCCATTTCACATTTTTGAGATTTTCGGCGATCGTCCGGCCGGTAACGGTCATGCAATCGCCGTGCAGGTAACCATTATCCAATAGGGTCTTCATCAGCAGCGGAATGCCACCAGCCTCAAACATGTCTTTGGCGACATAACGGCCGCCCGGCTTCAAATCCGCGATATACGGTGTCTTTTTGAAGATTTCGGCGACGTCGAACAGGTCGAACTCAATCCCGCATTCGTGAGCCATTGCGGGCAAGTGCAACGCCGCGTTGGTCGAACCACCGGACGCAGCAACCACGGCCGCAGCGTTTTCCAAGGACTTACGGGTGACGATGTCGCGCGGACGGATGTTCGACGCGATCAATTCCATGATCTTTTCGCCCGCGGCAGTGCAGAACGCATCGCGGATTTCGTAAGGCGCAGGCGCACCGGCCGAGTACGGCAGCGCAAGTCCGATGGCCTCGGATACCGTCGCCATGGTGTTGGCTGTAAATTGGGCACCGCAGGCGCCTGCTGAAGGACACGCCACCCGCTCGATTTCATCAAGGTCTTCATCGGACATCTGGCCGACCGAATGCTTGCCGACCGCCTCGAACATGTCCTGTACGGTGACCTGCTGACCCCGGAAGTTGCCCGGCAGGATCGAGCCGCCATAGATGAAGATCGACGGCACATTGAGGCGCAGCATCGCCATCATCATGCCCGGCAAGGACTTGTCGCAACCGGCCAAACCGATCAGCGCGTCGTACGCATGGCCACGGACGGTCAATTCAACCGAGTCCGCGATGGTCTCGCGCGACGGCAGCGACGAGCGCATGCCCTCATGGCCCATGGCGATACCGTCGGTCACGGTGATGGTGCAAAACTCGCGCGGCGTACCGCCCGCCGAGGCGACGCCTTTCTTGGCGGCCTGTGCCTGACGCATCAGGGAAATATTGCAGGGAGCGGCCTCGTTCCAGCAGGACGCCACACCAACGAACGGCTGGTGGATCTGCTCGGTCGTCAGGCCCATGGCATAGAGATACGAACGATGGGGAGCACGCGACGGCCCCTCCGTCACATGACGGCTCGGAAGTCTGCTTTTGAGGTTGGTCTTCGCGTCCATCGTGAACCTTCTGCCTTCAGCCACTCGTTAAATCCGGAAGTCCCAAAAGGCGGGATTTTCCAGTGCCTTCGCGAGCGCTGTGGCCCTGAGCTTACGAAGATACGATGTCATTGAGGCGTGTGGCCAAATCGCGGCGCATGCAAGAGCTTCATGCAGCGACGGTTAAATGTTCACCAAGTGTTGCGAGCACGCAACAACCGTTGCTGCAAAGCAACGAGACATGTGTAGCTTTCTATAGACGATGCCGGCGCAAATCCGGCCCGCAGTGCTTCGTCGTTTCAGCGCCGGCCGCGCAAAGTGCGCCACGCAAACAGGATCAGGATAGCGCCAATCGAGGCCGAAATCAGCGTGCGCATGAAGCCAAACACGGGGACCTCGGCGATTTCAGCGAGCTTTGCGCCAACGAAAGAACCGGCGATACCGACCAGGATGTTGGTAAAGATGCCGTGGTCGGACTCGGTCACCCGTTCGGCAATCCAACCGGCGATGGCGCCGATCAGAATCATCGTGAAAAAGCCGACACCCGTGTGGTGGTTCAGAAGTTCGCTTCATTTTCTCTGCGCGTCCTTCAAGCGAACTTCTGAACCTGAACCACACGAGAATTATAGATTTTCTAGTGTCCTTTCGAATCCGAAGTTCGCGACAGAGTGCGCTGCATCATGAGGCGAACTTCGGATTCGGGACACTAGCCTGACTGAGAAATGCCTGCGCGTCATTCATCAGACTATTCTCCGGGTTGGGGCGATCAAGAGATCAATTCGATTTGTTGCACGACTTTACCGCATCCCGATGACGAGACGGGCGGCAACACGTGCAGCTCCAAACCGGCATCCCCGCTTCACATGTTCAGCGCGCGGCCGTAAGCATCCAGCACCGCTTCCTTCATCGTTTCCGAGATGGTCGGATGCGGGAAGATGGTGTGGAAGAGCTCTTCTTCCGTGGTCTCGAGGTTCATCGCGACCACGAAGCCCTGGATCAGTTCGGTGACTTCCGATCCCACCATGTGCGCGCCGAGCAACTGGCCGGTCTTCTTGTCGAAGACCACCTTGACCATGCCCTGGTCCTCGCCCTGCGCGATCGCCTTGCCGTTGCCGACGAAGGGGAAGCGGCCGACGCGGATGTCCTTCCCCGCCTCTTTCGCCTTCGCCTCGGTCAAGCCGACCGAGGCGATCTGCGGGTGGCAATAGGTGCAGCCCGGGATCAAGGTCTTGTCCATCGGATGCGGATGCAGTCCCTTGATGGCTTCGACGCAGATGACGCCTTCATGCTCGGCCTTGTGCGCCAGCATCGGCGGTCCGGCAACGTCGCCGATGGCGTAGATGCCGGGCACGTTGGTCTTGCCGTAACCGTCGATGACGATGCAGCCGCGCTCCGTCTTCACGCCGAGCTTCTCAAGTCCAAAGCCTTCGATGTTGCCGACGACGCCAACCGCCGAGATCACGCGGTCCACTTCGATCTGAACCGGCTTGCCTTTGCCGTCGTCGATCGTGGCGACGACGCTGTCGGCTTTCTTGTCGAGCTTGGTGACTTTCGTGTTGGCGAGAATCTTGATGCCCTGCTTCTCGAACTGCTTGCGGGCGAAACCTGCGATCTCGGCGTCCTCGACCGGCAGGATCTGCGGCAGTACCTCGACCACGGTCACCTCCGCGCCCATGGTGCGGTAGAACGAGGCGAACTCGATGCCGATCGCGCCGGAACCGACCACGAGCAACGACTTCGGCATCTTGTCCGGGTTCATGGCCTCGAAATAGGTCCAGACCAGTTTCTTGTCCGGCTCGAGACCTGGCAGCACACGCGGACGCGCGCCGGTGGCGACGATGATGTGCTTGGCCTGATAGCTGCCCTCACCCAACGAGCCCTTCGGCGCTTCGGCCTGCGATTTCTTCACGCTGAACTTGCCGGAACCCTCAAGCGTCGCCTCGCCCCAGATGATCGTGATCTTGTTCTTCTTCATCAAGAACTCGACGCCGCCATTGAGGCGCTTCACCACGCCACGTGAACGCTCGATCACGGCCTTGGGATCGAACGAAACGTTGTCAGCCGACAGCCCGTAATCCTTGGCGTGTTTCATGTAGTGGTAGATTTCGGCCGAACGCAGCAACGCCTTGGTCGGGATACAGCCCCAGTTGTTGCAGATGCCGCCGAGATACGCCTTCTCGACGATCGCGGTCTTGAAGCCGAGCTGCGCCGCGCGGATCGCTGTCACATAGCCGCCTGGTCCCGAACCGATGACAACAACGTCGAAAGATGTATCAGCCATGTAACGCTCCGTGCGCCGCCCGGCGCTTCGTTGAAATGTATCGCTTGATGCTCTTCATGCGCGTTCTTCCCGTGCCGCGTCACGCCCAGCAAGGATGCTTCGGAACAGCAGCCATTGCACGAGCGCAATCGCCCAGAAGGGCAACGCAAACTGCAACAGCTCGAGCATATCTGCCAATTGGGTTTGCCGTCCGCTGTAGATGTCGGACGTGATGCCCAGCACCACCAAACAGATGGGAACGAGCACCAACGTGAGGAAGCTACGCCTTAAGGCTTGTTCACGCTGCCGTCTCAGCGCGGAAATGATGTTGACCACCGCGACGAAGACAACCTCCGCCGGGATGATCAGGGTTTGATAGGCGCTGGACAAGCCACACCCCGCAGGGTCGCTGCGGCAGGATACAAGCGCAGAGCTTGCAAGCATGACTCCGAATCCAACGACGAAGGAAGCAGCGGCAGCAATGAGTGTCGTCAAAAAGAGCCGCACGACCTCGCCCCCGAGCGCCTGACTACACCACCATCATCACCGGATTTTCGATCAGCAACCTGAAAGCGCCCAAGAGCTGCGCGCCGAGTGCACCATCCATCGCGCGGTGGTCACATGTCAGCGTGACCGTCATGATGTTGGCGATCTCGATCTTGCCGTTGCGAACCACCGGACGCTCTTCGCTCATTCCCACCGCAAGGATCGATGTCTGCGGCGGATTGATCACGGCGGTGAACTGCTTCATGCCGTACATGCCAAGGTTCGACACTGCGGTCGAGCCGCCCTGATATTCTTCCGGCTTCAGCTTGCGGGCCTTGGCGCGTGCAGCCAGATCTTTCATGTCGGCAGAAATCTGCGCGACCGACTTGATATGCGCATTGCGGATGATCGGCGTGATCAAACCGGTCGGGATCGAGACCGCGACTGAGACATCCGACACCTTGTGATGGAGCATCGCTTCATCGGTCCAGGTCACGTTGGCGTCCGGCACGCGCTGCAAGGCCAGCGCCAGCGCCTTGATGACGAAGTCGTTGACCGAGAGCTTGTAGGTCGGCTTGCCGTCCTTGTCCTTCGGCGCGAGCGCGTTGATCTCTTCGCGCGCGGCAACAAGCTTGCCGATATCGCAGTCCGCGGTGAGATAGTATTGCGGAATGTCGCGATCCGAAGCCGTCAGGCGCTGCGCGATGACCTTGCGCATGCCGTCATGAGGAACGGCTTCGTATTCGCCGTCCTTGAACAGCGCACGGATCTGCTGATCCGACGGACCGGCGGCTGGCGCACTGACAGCACCAGATACCGCAGCAGGCTTGAGACCCTGGCCCGACTTGGCTTGATCGATATCGCGGGCAACCACGCGACCGTGCGGACCTGATCCGTTGACGCGCGACAGGTCGATCCCGGCTTCCTTCGCCAGACGGCGAGCCAGCGGTGACGAGAACACGCGCGCTCCGTTGCTTGCCGCTGCTGTTGCTGGCTGTGCCGCCTTCGGCGGCGTTGCAGGCGCAGGCGCCGGTGCTGCGGCGGGCGCTGGCGTTGCGGCAGGAGCCGCAGCTTTCGGCGCAGGCGCAGCCGCTGGTGCTTCCGATTTAGCCGGTGCGGCGGAGGCAGCCCCCGCTCCTGCAGCCTTCACATCCTCGCCGTCACCGGCGAGCACTGCGATGACATTGTTGACCGGCACGTCCTGCGTGCCTTCAGGAACGAGAATCTTGGCAATCGTTCCTTCATCGACGGCTTCGACTTCCATCGTCGCCTTGTCGGTCTCGATCTCGGCAATGACGTCGCCGGACTTGACCTTGTCGCCTTCTTTCTTGAGCCACTTGGACAGGTTGCCCTTTTCCATCGTGGGCGAAAGCGCGGGCATCAGAATATTGATCGGCATGATCCAGGCCCTGCTCTCTCAGCGGTAAGTAACGGCTTTGGCGGCGGCGACGACCTCTGCAGCCGTCGGCAATGCGAGTTTCTCAAGGTTGGCCGCGTATGGCATCGGCACGTCCTTGCCGGACACGCGCGCCACCGGCGCATCGAGATAATCGAACGCATGCTCCATCAGCCGCGCCGCGATCTCGGCACCCACGCCGGACTGCTGCCAGCCTTCCTCAACCACAACCGCGCGGCCGGTTTTCTTGACCGAACTCGACCAGCGTTTCGGTGTCCATCGGACGCAAAGTGCGGAGATCGATGACTTCGGCCTCGATGCCTTCCTTGGCAAGTTCATCAGCCGCCTGCAGGGCATATGTCATGCCGTGTGACCATGAGATCAGCGTCACATGACCACCAGAGCGAACGATGCGCGCCTTGCCGATCGGAATGACGTAGTCATCAAGCTTCGGCACATCGCCGGAGTGACCGTAGAGAATTTCGTTCTCGAGGAAGATCACCGGATTGGGATCGCGGATCGCTGCCTTGAGCAATCCCTTCGCATCCGCCGGCGAGTAAGGCGAAACCACCTTCAAACCCGGAATCTGCGAGTACCAGGCTGAATAGTCCTGGCTGTGCTGAGCCGCGACACGGGCAGCCGCGCCGTTCGGACCGCGGAAGACAATCGAACAACCCATCTGGCCGCCCGACATATAGAGTGTCTTCGCAGCAGAGTTGATGATCTGGTCCATGGCCTGCATCGCGAAGTTGAAGGTCATGAACTCCACGATCGGCTTCAGGCCTGCCATCGCAGCGCCGACGCCGACGCCCGCGAAACCATGCTCGGTGATCGGTGTATCGATCACGCGCTTGGCACCGAACTCCTGCAGCAATCCCTGCGTCACCTTATAGGCGCCCTGATACTCCGCGACTTCCTCACCCATGACGAAAACGTCGCCATCGCGGCGCATTTCCTCGGCCATGGCGTCGCGCAGGGCTTCGCGCATGGTCATCTTCACCATCTCGGTACCCGCGGGCACTTCCGGATCGGGTTCGACCGGAGCAGCGGGTGCCGCGACGACAGGCGGCGCACTGATCTGTGGCTTGCCTTCGCCGACAGGTGCGCGGGACTCTTCAACTTCTTGCTGAACATTCGGCGTGGCCGCAGGCGCCTTGGCCGCGGCAGGTGCAGCAACAGCCTTGCCCAGATCAGCAACGCTTTCGCCATCGCTCAGGATGGTTGCGATCGGCGTATTGACCGCAACGTCGTTGGTCCCTTCGGCAACCAAAATCTTGCCGAGGGTTCCCTCGTCGGTGGCCTCGACTTCCATCGTGGCTTTGTCGGTTTCAATTTCGGCGATGACATCACCGGACTTGATGGTTTCGCCTTCTTTCTTCAGCCATTTGGAGAGATTGCCTTTCTCCATGGTCGGTGAAAGCGCAGGCATAAGAACTTGAATCGGCATGGTCGCTCCGGACTAATCTTTAAATCTGCGCTTATCGGTAAATGTCGGTGTAGAGCTCGGACACATCTGGCTCCGGCTCGTGCTGCGCGAAATCAGCGGATGCGTTGACGATGTCGCGCACCTCGGCGTCTATCGCCTTGAGATCCTGCTCACTGACCTTCATCTCGAGCAAACGCAACCGGACCTGTTCGATCGGGTCCTGATCATGGCGAACCTTGTCGACTTCCTCGCGGGTACGATACTTCGCCGGATCGGACATCGAGTGGCCTCGATAACGATAGGTCTGCATCTCCAGGATGTAGGGCCCGTTGCCTTCGCGGCACCACTTCACGGCCTTGTCGCCGGCGGCCTTCACGGCCCGAACGTCCATGCCATCCACCTGCTCGCCGGGGATATTGAACGAAATGCCGCGCTTGGAGAAATCGGTCTGCGCCGACGAGCGCGTCACGGACGTGCCCATTGCGTAACGATTGTTCTCGATGACGTAGATCGCGGGAAGCTTCCAGAGCTCCGCCATGTTGAAGCTCTCGTAGACCTGTCCCTGGTTGGCAGCGCCATCACCAAAATACGAAACGCTCACGTGATCGTTGTCGCGGTAGCGGTTGGCGAAAGCGAGACCGGTTCCGAGTGGCACCTGCGCGCCAACGATGCCGTGGCCGCCGTAAAATGCCTTCTCCTTGCTGAACATGTGCATGGAGCCGCCCTTACCCTTGGAATAGCCGGCGGCGCGTCCGGTGAGTTCGGCCATCACGCCCTTCGGATCCATTCCGCAGGCCAGCATATGGCCGTGATCACGGTAACCGGTGATGACTTGATCGCCATCCTTGAGCGCGAGTTGCATGCCAACGACGATGGCTTCCTGGCCGATGTAAAGATGGCAAAAACCACCGATTGCGCCCATGCCATAAAGTTGACCAGCCTTCTCCTCGAAGCGGCGGATCAACAGCATCTCGCGAAACGCATGAAGCTCTTGTTCTTTTGTAAAGGCGAGATTTGATGGATGGCGGGAGCCGTTGCCAGCTTCCTGCGTGGCGGTCTTCTTCGCTGATGCCATGACGTGTCCGGATAAGAGAGCGGATATTGATCCTCTCTACTCCAACTCACATCGCCATGAAAGCATTGCGTGCGTTGCCAATTCTCGCACCCATATCGCAATGCAGCGAGCGCAATTTTAAAATCCAAACGTGCGTTTTTTGAAATTTGAAACTCAGTTCGGGGCAATCATCCGCACAAGATCGCGCGGATGTGCATAGTCGAGCTGAAAGCGTGCGCGCTCATCGAGCATGTCGGGATCGACTCGGTCCGAACGCAGCGACGACACGCGCTGCTCGGCTGTCGCACGCTCGGCTTTCAGCCGTGCGAGTTCAGTCGTCAGCGATACGATCTCTTGATCAAGTTCTTGCTGGGCGTTCAGGCCGTATTTGCCCGTGTACGCATTGACGCCGAAATAGGCAATCATTGCCGCCGCAATCGCGTACAACGCGAGGCCGGTCATGACAGCTTTAAGTCGGGAACGTGAAACCATTCCAGACGATGCGACAGCCCGGTTAATCGAATGCTAACCGGGCCGACTGTCGCCGTCAATTATTTCCGGTGCTGTTCGACCCAGGCAGCGAATGCGTCAATGTACTGCTTCAGCACCTTCTCAAGCGCCTCCTTGGTCAGGTTGCCCTTCTCGTCGAAAGCATCGCCCACCCGCAGTCAGGTAGATTTCGGGCTGCTGAAGGATCGGACCGCTGATATCCCGGAAGGATCTGCTTGCAGATTCATCGCCGCACAAACGCCGCCGAGCGGGCCAGGCGAATTGCTGATGATACCGATCGGCCGGCCGTTGAACGAGCTCTTGCCGTACGGACGCGAGCCCACGTCGATCGCGTTTTTCAGCACGCCGGGAATGGACCGGTTGTATTCGGGCGTCACGAACAGCACGCCGTCGGATTTCTGAAGCGTTTCCCGGAACGAAAGCCAGTCCGCGGGCGGGTTGGCTTCGAGGTCCTGATTGAAAAACGACAGCCCGTTGCAGCGTCACCACGTCGAGCTTGAGCGATGACAGGCGCAAGCTTCGCAAGCGCATTGGCGATCTTGAGCGAATACGATTCCTTGCGGAGACTGCCGACAATGACGGAGACGGTGTGGGCCACGAGACGATCCTTTCAGGGACGGAACAGATTGATCGTCCGCAGTTAGCGCCGTGCGGAAAAACATGCAAGTGCATTAAATTGGCCAATCAAGCGTCGCAACCGAGAGCTCAATCCACCCTCGTTCGTCCCGGGCCGGCGATCAGCCCAACACTTCGTCGTTATGCTCGCCAAGTCTCGGAGCCCCGGAATGCGGATGCGGGCGCTGGCCATCGAATGAAATCGGCAGCCCGATCACCGGCAATCCACTGCCGGGCAACGTCCGAACCAGATCGACTGCCTTGAACTGCTCGGTTTGCGACAATTCAACGATGGTATTGACCGGACTGCACGGCACGCCGACCGCTTCGAATGCCGCGATCCATTCGGCGCGGGTTTTCGTACGCAGCACCGACGCCATCATGCCGATCAGCACGTCACGGTTGAGAAACCGGTCGCTGCCCCGCGCAAATCTCGGATCGCTCGCCCATTCCGGGAAACCCAGCACCGCCGCGCATTTGTGGAACAACCGGTCATACCCCGCAGCAATCACCAGCGGACTGTCGGCGGTCTCGAACACCTGATACGGCACAATCGCAGAGGCGGCCGTTCCGGTCCGCTGCGACAGTTCCTGAGTGACGTGATAGGTCGCGAGCGAGGAGTCCACCCACGACGCCGCGCTGTCGAGCAGTGACGTGTCGATGACGCAGCCTTTGCCGGTCGCATGACGTTGCTGAAGCGCGGCAAGTGCGCCGATTACACACCACTGCGCCGTTGCCTTGTCGTTGATGGCCGGCGCGCAAAATGTCGGGGGATCGTCGTGACGGCCGGTCTGCATCATCACGCCGCTATACGCCTGCAACAATGGATCGAAGCCCGGCGCCTTCGACAGCGGACCGCGCGGGCCGAACGCCCAGATCGAGCAGTAGATCAATCGCGGGTTGATCGCAGTCATCTCCTCGGGGCCGACACCGAGAGCGCCGACCACACCCGAGCGAAGATTCTGGATCAGGATGTCAGCATCACGAACGAGATTCTTCAGTTTCTCGATATCGGCAGCGTTCTTCATATCCAGCGTCACCGATCGTTTGTTGCGATTGGTCACATGGAACATGATCGACGCTTCTTCGATGAAGGGCGGCCCCCAGCCGCGCGCGTCGTCGCCGCCATCCGGCTTCTCGATCTTGATGACGTCGGCACCCATGTCCGCCAGGATCGCGCCGGCCAGCGGACCCGCCAACGCCTGCCCGATCTCGATGACTTTGATGCCCGTCAGTGGTCCAACCATTAGCCTCGTTCCTCGTCCGAATTGATTCCGGTAGCCGACCAGTCAAGCGGCGACAGCGCGTCGAGGCAAGCGGCATGCCCCACGCGAAACGAGAACCAGAAATGCGGCCTTGAACCTTCCGGCGGGGCGCTGTTTACGACAGCGCCTTGAGTGCGGCCTTCCCCGCATAGATCGCCTGCGAACCCAGTTCCTGCTCGATGCGCAGCAACTGATTGTACTTCGCGGTCCGGTCGGCGCGAGCGAGCGAGCCAGTCTTGATCTGCCCGCAATTCGTCGCCACCGCGAGATCGGCAATGGTGGAGTCTTCCGTCTCGCCGGAACGATGCGACATCACTGCCGTGTAGGCAGCCTTGTGCGCCATCTCGACGGCGGCAAGGGTCTCGGTGAGCGTACCGATCTGGTTGACCTTGATCAGGATCGAATTGGCCCGTCCGGCCTTGATGCCGTCCGCAAGGCGCGTGACATTGGTCACGAACAGATCGTCACCCACGAGCTGACACTTGCTACCGATCAGGTCGGTCAGTTCCTTCCAGCCGTCCATGTCGTCTTCCGCCATGCCGTCCTCGATCGACACGATCGGATAACGCGAGACGAGATCGGCGAGATATTTCGCCTGCTCGGAGCGAGAGCGGGTTTTCTTCTCGCCTTCATAGACGTAGGCGCCGTCCTTGAAGAATTCGGTGGAAGCGCAATCCAGCGCCAGCATCACGTCGTCGCCGGCCTTGTATCCAGCCTTGGCAATCGCGCCCATGACGAAGTCGAGTGCGGCATCGGCCGACGGCAGGTTGGGAGCGAAACCGCCCTCGTCGCCGACATTGGTGTTGTGACCGGCCTTCTTCAGTTCCGACTTCAGCGTGTGGAAGATTTCGGCGCCACAACGAAGGCCTTCTGAGAAGCTCTTCGCGCCTGTCGGCATGATCATGATTTCCTGAAAATCGATTGGATTGTCAGCATGTACGCCGCCGTTGATGATGTTCATCATCGGCACCGGAAGCGTCCGCGCCGAGGTTCCGCCGACGTAGCGATAGAGCGGCATGCCAAGCGATTCCGCCGCTGCCTTGGCAACCGCAAGCGAGACGCCGAGAATTGCATTCGCGCCGAGGCGGCTCTTGTTGGATGTGCCGTCGAGGCCGATCATGACCTCGTCGATCTGAACCTGCTGTTCGGCTTCCATGCCGCCGACGGCATCGAAGATTTCGCCGTTGACGGCTTCGACCGCCTTCTGCACGCCCTTGCCGAGGTAACGGCCCTTGTCGCCGTCGCGCAGTTCGACTGCCTCATGCGCACCGGTGGATGCGCCCGACGGTACGGCAGCCCGCCCCAGCGAACCGTCTTCCAGCACGACATCGACTTCGACGGTCGGATTGCCACGGCTGTCGAGAATTTCGCGGCCGATGATGTCAACGATGGCGGTCATGACGGTCCCTTCACATGTACGGGTCAACAATTGGGGTGCTTCTACAGGAAGCATCGCGAACGGAAAAGGCCGCCGGACCGGTGACGTTCCGCTCCGGATTGGCTATCAGAGGCCCAACGGAGAAACCCATGTCCACGAAAGCCCCGCACGGCCCCTGCCGCGTCAGCAAAATCCTCATTGCAACTCGGCCAGCCGGTCAAAGCGCCCACATCGCCGGATCGCGCCACCATCGACCGCGTCCCGAATCCGCATCCCGATTCACGAATTATCTCGTGCGTTTCACCGCGCCCGAATTCACCACGCTGTGCCCGATCACCGGCCAGCCGGACTTCGCGCATCTCGTGATCGACTACGTGCCCGGACAGTGGCTGGTCGAATCCAAGTCGCTTGAAGCTCTATCTGACGAGCTTCCGCAATCATCGGCGGCTTCCACGAAGACTGCACCGTCTCGATCGGCAAGCGTCTCGCGAAAGAGATTAAGCCGCGCTGGCTGCGCATCGGCGGCTATTGGTATCCGCGCGGCGGCATTCCCATCGACGTGTTCTGGCAGGCCGGACGATTACCCCGAGGACTTGTGGGTGCCCGATCAGGGTGTTCCGCCGTATCGCGGGCGCGGCTGAATTTTCAAGACAGCGTCGACCTAGATGTCGGCGAGCTTCGCGGGCTTCTGAATAAGCAGCCGCGCGGCGATCATTCCAAGCACCAGGATCGCGGTGGCACTCAAAATCAACGTCGGCAACTTGCCGACGTGTGACAAGCGCAAAGCCGTAGACGATCGGCCCGACCGCCTGCCCCATGAAGAAGCAGAAGGCATGCAACGACAACGCCGAGGCGCGCGCCTCCGGTGCGAGATCGCTCGAAAACACCTGCAATGAACCATGCAGGCAGTAGAATCCCCACCCCATGATCAGGAAGCAGACCGCCTGAATTTCCCAGCGCGGCCCAAACGCAATCGCCACGAACTGCAATGCCACTGCCGCGGCACCACCGATCATCAAGCCTTTGACGCCGATGCGCGGCAGCAGCCGCGACACGCTCATGGTGTAAAGCAAACCGCCGACCGCAAATGCAGCGATCACAACGCCGGGTATCGACGCGCGCGTTTCGCCCAGTTCGAACAGAAACGCAGCGACGAAGGGAAACAGCCCGAGGACACAAAGCCCTTCGATGAACACCGCGGTAAAACAGACGCGCGCGTTCGGGTTTTTCAGGATCGTGCGGTAGCCGTGCTTGAGCGTGCTGAAATCGACGCCTCGCGTCGGACTGGAAACACCACCGCGGCGAAATCCGATCCAGACGGCGACAGAAGCGACAATCACCAGCAGACCGAGAACCGTCAGAACGCCGCGCCAGCCGAAGAAATCGCCGATCACCCCAGCGGCCGATGAGCCAAGCAGGTTTCCGGTCATCGCGCCGGCCAGACACACGGCTGAGTGCGACTTGCCTGTGCGCGGTCGGCACGAGGTCACTCGCCAGGCCCATGGCAACCGGAAACGTGCCGCCGGCCGCGATGCCACACAGAACGCGCGACAGGAACAGCATCTCGAAGGACGTTGCCATGGATCCGATGATGTTGGCCGCACCCAGCGTTGCCAGGCAGACAATCATCAGCCGCGCCTTGCCGAACATGTCGGCGGCGGCCCCCAGTATCGGCTGCACGATCGCAAATGTCAGTGCGACGGCTGCCGACAGACTTGCTGCTGTCGCGATCGTCACGCCCAGATCGTTGGCCACCAGCGGAAGCACCGGCTCCATGGAGCGCGACGACAAGGCAGCTGCGAATGTCGTCGCAGCGATCACATTGAGGATCGGGAGCATCAGGAGTTCGATCGCTCCGTGAACGCCGCCCGATGCGGGACCATCAGCGTGTCTCGCTTTTGGCGAGCGCGTCGAATGCCATCAGATTCCTGACGAGCGCTTCGAAATCCTTGAGCGGCACCATGTTCGGACCGTCGGACGGCGCGTTGTCCGGATCGGGATGGGTCTCGATGAACACACCAGCGACACCCACCGCAACCGCCGCCCGCGCCAGCACCGGTACGAACTCACGTTCGCCGCCGGACGACGTGCCCTTGCCGCCGGGCTGCTGCACCGAATGCGTCGCATCGAAGATCACCGGCGCGCCGGTCGTGCGCGCCAGGATCGGCAACGCCCGCATGTCCGACACCAGCGTGTTGTAGCCGAAAGACGCTCCGCGTTCGGTCACCATGACGTTCGGATTGCCGCCGCCGGTCACCTTGGTGACGACGTTGGCCATGTCCCAGGGCGCAAGGAACTGCCCTTTCTTGACGTTCACGACCTTGCCGGTTGCAGCCGCCGCGAGCAGCAAATCCGTCTGCCGGCACAGGAATGCCGGAATTTGCAGGACGTCAACCGCTTCAGCGACACGCGCACATTGCTCGATCTCATGCACGTCGGTGAGCACCGGCATTCCAAGCGACGAACGGATCTCCGCGAAAATCGGAAGCGCCTTATCGAGGCCGAGCCCGCGCGCGCCGGATGCGCTGGTGCGGTTGGCCTTGTCGAACGAGGTTTATAGACGAGCCCGATTTTGAGGCGCGCGGCGATCTCCTTCAGCGCGGAGGCAACCTCAAGCGCGTGCGCGCGACTTTCCAACTGGCACGGCCCAGCGATCACCGCCAGCGGCAGTGCGTTGCCAAATTTGACCGAACCGGCAGAGACCACCGGAGCCGCTGAGAGCTTAGCGTTCAAGGCACATCCTTTGTCTGAAGCACGATTCCGCCAACCGGATCGTAGCGACGACGAATATCATACTCAAAATGACAAATGCCAAACGACCATGCAGGTCTGGCGGTGATGGATCAAGTATCGGTTGAGGCGTCGAATATCAGGGTTGCGCCGAAGGCAGCCTCAGGAGGCACGACAAGGCGTCCGAGGTGACGATGCGAAGCGATCTCGTTGTCGCGCAACAGCCTTTCCACACTATCGATGGAGGGAACCGCCAACCGCAGTCCCTTCAGCGATGCCCCCTCTCCCTCGATTTTCGGCGTGAGACCGAATTGATCGCGGAACGCGACCGCTTCGATGATCTCGACATCGCCCCGCGGCGTCGGCGCGGTCACGCCCATCGAACTCGCGCGCAATTCGCGCACGCCGGTAAAGCCGTTGAGAAAGATGTGATGGTCGGTCGGATTGTCTGCGACCAGAACGGCACCGAGCACGCCGCTCGCACCGTTGGGATGCTGCTGGTAGTCCGTTTTCCAGAACGCAGCCGGATTGTGCTGCTGAGAGGTGGCAAAGCCGACGTGTGGTGATAGCGCGTCGCGCGCAAAGGCCAGCGAGAAACCGACCGTCGTCGTGCTCCCATCCGGCAGCCTCGCTTCGCGTGAGAACGGCAGCGACGATGAGCGCCGATCCCGAGCCGCTTGAAGTCCGCGACATCGGCCTCCGATATCCGCGCTCTCCAGCAAGAGCATGGAAAAGCCGTCACCACGCCCAATCGCATCGCGATTGGCGAGACCGAAGATGCGCGGCAATCCTTCGCCCGTGAGCTTTTCCGGTTCACCGACAGTCAGGATTTCGATGAAGAACCCCGGAAACTGCACGACGTGATTGTGCGTGCCCCATGGATGTTTGTTGCGCGCACCGACCTTGAAACCGGCGCGGCGGTAGAATTCCGCCGCCGCGTCAAGGTCGCGTACGGCATGGACAATGTGATCAAGACCGCGAGGCATGGGATTGATGCGCCGGGGCGCCCTTCACTTCACCGACGAGAACGCTGTCGGTTGCAGGAACTGGGTGGTGATGTTGCTCGACGATCTGACCGTCCTTCTCGGTCTCCGCGCGAGCGGAAATCCATGCAGGATCGCCTGGAAAGCGGTCCACTTCTGTTCGCGCTCGGCCATCGAGTCCCACTCCAGGAAATACGTCAGGTCCTGGTTCGATTCACCGATCGCGGTGGTGAAGAACCCGGCCGGGCGGATGCCGTGCTTCTTCCAGATATCCAGCGTGATGGTCTCGAACCGCTTCAGCAAATTTGGCAGGCGTCCCGGAATACAGCGATAGACACGCATTTCATAAATCTTGCTCATTGGGCTCCCCATATTTTTCTTGTCCGCGACGCGTCGACTGTCATTGCGTATGCCAGTTTCGCCATTTGAGGTATAGTGGCCCGGCGGCAAGGTGATCAAGCGTCGCGCGCAACCCATCGAAAGAGTTCACTATGCGGATCATGCTGCCCGGTCAGGTTTTCGCCTTGGCTTTGGTCATCATTTTTCCAGCTTCCGCGCAGGAACGGCCAGGCACGCCGGGCGTGGTGACCGGCGGCAGCGAGAACGTCGCAATTGGATGCAAAGCCTGCCGCGCGTCAGGGCGACGCGACCAGCGACGGCAACGTCATCGTCGAAGGTTCGAAGAACGTCTTTATCAACGGCAAGCCGGCCGCCGTCACGAACGACAAGACCAGTTGCGGTGGCGTGGTCGTTGGCGGAGGCGGCAGGTGTCTTCATCAACGGCAAGCCTGCTGCCCGTACTGGTGACCAGACGCGGGATGTCCTAAGTAATATGTCTGGAGCTCAACCTTCGACGAACCGATTCGTTACGAGGTTCAGGTCGAAAGCTTCTTTCTCCTTGAGCCAGCGAATGTCCTTGGTCGCGGACATTGTTGCAAGATGGACGGCGAGATACCCATCCGCGTCATGTATTCCAGGATCATGCCGGTGGTCTTTTGCGTGTCGGCGACAAGATCGCGTCCTGAATCCCCACCTTTCGGCACTTCGGTGGAGAACTGGTGAACGCCGAGCGCAGAGCCAGGAAGCGCTAATCGAACTTTGCCGCCGGCATATGCAAGCACGCAGGCGCTGGCACAGTAGGATGAATGCAGACGCCCTTCGGCATCGACCGTCCCCACCACCGTTGTCAGTCCGCGAGACCGAATAATTTCGCCCATGATCAGACCTTGATCGAGCCGCCCGCCGGGTGAAGACAAAACAACGATGTCACCCGCGACAAGCTTGGCTTCATCAAGTCTGTCGCGAAACCAGCTTGCGGCAGCCGCGCCGATCTCGCCCTTCACAGCCAGTGCGTTATGACGATCTGATCGTCCGCTCACCTGAGATTTGAACGACCGAGGCTGTCATAGCAGGCGAAAAATACAGGTCCTTCCAGTAAGCCCAGGCCGAAGGCGATGACAGGTCCTGATAGGCACGACCGCCCCACAGAGCAATGATGAGGATCGCGAATAGGATCGACACCAACGAGCTTCGGCTCGAGCCAACGACGTCCGCCTCCATCGGGCGGCTGGCCCTTCGGCGCAGTCGGTTGTTGGTCAACCGGAGGTTCGCCCCACGGCCGCGCGGGGCGCTCTGTAGACCGAACAGGCTCGGGTTTGCTCTCGGGATTCACGACCAGTCCGATCGCAGCTTGCTAGAGAGACGCCGGGCGGCAACCACCGATATTTCTTTCTATGCAGCCCGCTTGCTTGGACACACCAATTTGGATGTCCATTACAGCGAGCCAAAGGCCAAATTCCGACTGATCAGACGAACCGGCTCTGCACTACCGCCGCCTGCACGAATGAGGCGAACAGCGGATGTGGCTCGAACGGTCGCGATTTCAGTTCGGGATGATACTGCACCCCGATGAACCACGGATGATCCTCATATTCGACGATCTCCGGCAATATGCCATCCGGTGACAGTCCGGAGAATCGCAGGCCGTGCTGTTCGAGCCGATCCTTGTAGGCGGTGTTGACCTCGTAGCGATGGCGGTGGCGCTCTGAAATCTCCAGCGCATCGCCATAGATTTTCGAGACCCGGCTGCCCTTCTTGAGTGCTGCAGGGTATGCGCCAAGCCGCATGGTGCCGCCGAGATCGCCCGCCCTGGTGCGCTTTTCGAGTTCGTTGCCGCGCAGCCATTCGGTCATCAAGCCGACCAGCGGCTCCTTGGTCGGGCCAAATTCCGTCGAGTTCGCATCGGTAATACCGGCAAGATTGCGCGCAGCCTCGATCACCGCCATCTGCATGCCGAAACAGATTCCGAAATACGGCACATCACGTTCACGTGCGAACTGCGCCGCCCTGATCTTGCCTTCCGCGCCACGCTGACCGAATCCGCCCGGCACCAGGATGCCGTTGACGTGCTCGAGGAACGGCGCCGGGTCTTCGTTCTCGAAGACTTCCAACTCGATCCAGTCGAGATTGACCTTCACCTTGTTGGCGATGCCGCCATGCGACAACGCCTCGATCAGCGATTTGTAGGCGTCCTTCATGCCGGTGTACTTGCCGACAATGGCGATGGTCACCTGGCCTTCGGGATTGCGGATGCGTTCGTTGATGACGTGCCAGCTATCCAGTGCCGGCGGCACCTTCGGCTTGATGCCAAACGCGGCAAGCACTTCGTCGTCGAGGCCGGCTGCGTGATACGCTTCCGGCACCGCATAGATGTTGTCGACGTCCCGCGCCTCGATCACGGCGGTCTCGCGCACGTTGCAGAACAGCGCCAGCTTGCGGCGCTCTTCCTTCGGAATTTCACGGTCCGTGCGGCACAGCAGGATGTCCGGCTGAATGCCGATTGAACGCAGTTCCTTGACCGAATGCTGCGTCGGCTTGGTCTTCAACTCGCCGGCGCTCGGAATATACGGCAGCAGCGTGAGATGAATGTAGATCACATCGCCGCGCGGCAGATCGTTCTTGATCTGGCGGATGGCTTCAAAGAACGGCAGACCTTCAATGTCGCCGACGGTGCCACCGATCTCGCACAACACGAAGTCATAGCCATCGTTGCCATTGAGGATGAAGTCCTTAATGGCATTTGTCACATGAGGAATGACCTGAATGGTCGCGCCGAGATAGTCGCCCCGGCGTTCCTTGGTGATGATGTCCTGGTAGATGCGACCGGTCGTGATGTTGTCGGCCTTCGTCGCCGGATGCCCGGTGAAACGCTCATAGTGCCCGAGATCGAGATCGGTCTCTGCGCCGTCGTCGGTCACGAACACTTCGCCGTGTTGATACGGCGACATCGTCCCGGGATCGAGATTGAGATAGGGGTCGAGTTTGCGAAGACGGACCTTGTAGCCTCGCGACTGCAACAGCGCACCGAGTGCCGCTGAAGCCAAACCTTTGCCGAGCGAGGAAACCACGCCGCCGGTGATGAAAATGTACCGCGCCATGGGGACTCACCTTTAACGCCGCCGGACCAATTCGCAAAACTAAACACACGCGCACGCCGACAAATCGTGACGCTGTGGGTGACTTCGAAACCCGAAGTCAATCAATGGCTTGGGAGACAACCTTGAGACCTGCAGATAAGCATCACCTGCATATCTGCAAATCTTTCCTCCGCATGGGTGCTATTTCGACTGCGGAGCCTGCGGTACTGCCGGAGCATCAGGCTTCTTGAGCGAGTCCAGCAGGCCTCCGGCCGGGGCCGGTGGAGCGCCAGGCTGCGAGATTGGTGCCGGGCTGGTGTTGATGATCGAGACAGGCTTGCGCTCATAGCTTGCCCACCACGACAGGAACAGGCTCGTCAGGAAGAAGCCGGCAGCCAGAATGGCCGTTGTTCGCGAGAGCAAATTGGTTGTGCCACGGCTCGACATGAAACCGCCGCCGCCGCCACCGCCGACACCAAGTCCCCCGCCTTCAGAGCGCTGCAACAGCACCACTCCAATAAGAGTGGCAACGATCATGAGATGGATGACGATTATGACGGTCTGCATCGTTACCTTCCGTCACAAGCCATCGGCACCGGCAGCCGGTCGCACTGATGCTTGCGGGGGTTGAAGTTGCGCGGTCTGTACACGATCACAGGGGTGATTGTCACCCCTGACCGACCGCCCAGCGTTATCAGGGATTTAAGGGCATCCGGCTGCGATCGCAAGGAAGTCGTCAGCCTTGAGACTCGCTCCTCCGACCAATGCCCCGTCCACATTGGCGACAGCCATCAGTTCGGCGGCATTGGAAGGCTTGACCGAACCACCATAGAGAATCCGGAGGCGGTCGCCCTCATCGCTGAACCGATCCCGCAGCTTACCACGGATAAACCCATGAACTTCCTCGACATCTTTAGTCGTGGGGGTCAATCCGGTGCCGATCGCCCAGACCGGCTCATAGGCCACAACGGTATTCGACGCAGTCACGCCATCCGGCAGCGACCCGGCCAATTGATTTCCGATCACCTCAAGGGTTCGGCCTGCATCCCGTTCGGCCTGCGTCTCGCCGACGCAGACGATAGCAACGAGCCCGGCACGCCAGGCAGCCTGCGCCTTGAGCCGAATCAGGGCGTCGCTCTCATGATGATCGGTTCGCCGCTCCGAATGGCCAACGATGACAGCCGTTGCTCCGGCATCGGCCAGCATTTCGGCCGAAATATCGCCTGTATGCGCTCCGGACGGGTTCGGATGGCAGTCTTGCGCACCGATCGCGACCTTTGATCCAATCATGGCCGCGGCGGCAGGAAACAGCAGCGTCGCAGGCGGACAGATCAGCAGATCAACCTTTCGCGAGACTTCGCCCGCCCCCTGGCCCATAGACCGCCAGTTCGTTCAGAGAGGCTTTGAGGCCGTTCATCTTCCAGTTCCCCGCGATCAGGGGGCGGCGTGTGTCGGTCATGATCAATCTCACTCAACAAATGGGGTGTTTTGCGCCTAGCAGAGGGGGAGCCCCAAAGCCAGTTCCCCGCGGCGGTTTCCACATTGCTGAGTGTTAACCGCGCTGAAGCGTCGCCGTCAGCACGGTTGCTAGGGAACCATCACCACTTTATATGTTGCCAGAACAATGCGGTACCGCCCTTCAGTCATGTTGGCGAACCGATCCCCTCCTGAAACATAAGCAAGTTGGCCCCATGCTCCGAGGAATGCGCAAAGCCTCATCGAACTGGCTCGGCAAGACGGTCATGTCCGTCATGTTCGGCGTTCTGATTGTCAGTTTCGGTATTTGGGGTATCGCCGATATCTTCAAGGGATTCGGACAATCGAGTCTCGCCAAGATCGGCAACACCGAAATCTCCACGGAGCAATTCCGTAGTCTCTTCACCGACAAGCTGCAGCAGATCGGGCGCCAGTTTGGCCGGCCGTTGACGATGGATCAGGCCCGCACATTCGGTCTCGACCGTCAGGTGCTGCAACAGGTGATCGCCGAAGCCGCTCTCGATGAAGGGGCGCGCCGCATGGGATTGGGACAATCAGATGCGGACATCGTCCGCACTATTTCCGACGATCCGAACTTCAAGGGCCTGGACGGCAAGTTCGATCATGACCGGTTCACCCAGTTGATCCGGCAGTTCGGCTACAACGAACAGCGCTATATCGCCGAGCAGCGGCGAGTCTCCTTGCGCCGGCAATTAACCGGTACGGTCACCAGCGGACTGGAGCCGTCGAAGACCCAGCTCGAAGCCCTGATCCGTTTTCAGAACGAGCAGCGTTCGGTCGAATATGTGAACCTGACCGCAGCCCAGGCCGGAACGATCGATCCGCCCTCGCCCGAAGCGTTGGCCGCTTATTTCGAGGACCGCAAGGCGCTGTTCCGCTCACCGGAATATCGCAAGATCGCAGTGCTCGCCCTGACACCGGATGATCTGGCCAAGGCGATCACCGTGTCCGATGAGGACGCGAAGAAGGTCTTCGAACTGCGGCGTGATCGATACGCGACCCCCGAACGCCGCCAGCTTTATCAGATCGCATTTCCCAATGCCGATGAAGCGAAAGCTGCCCGCGAGAAGATCGCAGCCGGCACGTCGTTCGAAGACATTGCGAAGGAACGCAAGCTGACGCCTGCGGATATTGATCTTGGCTCGGTCACGAAAGCCGCAATTGGCGATCCTGCGATTGCCGACGCCGCGTTCGCACTTGCGCCCGACACCGTGAGTGAACCGGTCAAGGGAGCGCTCGTGACCGCACTGCTGAAGGTGACGAAGGTCGAACCCGGCGCGAACCCGACCTATGAAAGCCTCGCAGACATTATCAAGCGCGAGGTCGCGATGGAACGCGCGCGCGTGCAGCTTCAGGATGTGCATAACAAGATCGAAGACGAACGTGGCGGCGGCTCCAACATTGCCGAAGCTGCACAGAAACTCGGCCTTAGTGCCATCACGATCGAGGCGATCGATCGTTCAGGCCGCAGCCCGGACGGCAAGCCGGTCACCGGCCTGCCGCAAGGTGTCGACATCGTTTCCCCGGCATTCGCAAGCAATGTCGGTGTCGAAAACGACCCGGTGCAGTTCAACGGCGGCGAACTTTGGTTCGACGTGCTCGGCGTCACGCCATCGCGGGATCGTTCGCTCGATGAAGTCAAGGATCAGGTCGAAGCACGTTGGCGCGCCGAAGAGGTTTCGAAGCGCTTGCGGGCCAAGGCAACAGAAATGATCGAGAAGCTCGACAAGGGCGCCAAGTTTGACGCTGAAGCAGCGGCGGCTGGCGTGAAGGTCGAAACCGCGACGACATTTAAGCGTGACGCAGAGATCAAGGGCGTGCCGGAGCGCCTGATCGCCGCCGCGTTCCGCACGCCGAAGGATGGCAGTGGCCAGACTGAAGGTGCCAACAGCAGCGACTGGATCGTGTTCAAGGTCACCGACGTGATCACCCCTTCGGTGGATATGGCGTCCGAGGACGTCAAGAAATTGAAGGAAAATATCCAGCGCGCCATGACCGACGAGCAGATTGCCCAGTATGTGACCAAGCTTGAAACCGACATCGGTACCACGATCAATCAGAATGCATTTGCCATAGCGACCGGTGCGGCGTCCGCGCAGTAGCCTTCAAGCGAAAGTCACATGAACGACTTCAAAGCCATCATCGGAAAAGTCGCGACGGGCGCGGTCCTGTCGCGTGACGAAGCAGCCACTGCATTTGATCGCATGATGTCCGGCGAGGCGACCCCCTCGCAGATGGGCGGTCTCCTGATGGCGCTGCGCGTGCGCGGCGAAACGGTCGACGAAATCACTGGCGCTGTCTCGGCCATGCGCGCCAAGATGCTGCCTGTGAAGGCTCCCGCCGATGCAGTGGACATTGTCGGCACCGGTGGCGATGGCTCCGGATCGGTCAACGTCTCGACCTGCGCATCGTTCATCCTCGCAGGCACGGGCGTGCCCGTCGCCAAACACGGCAATCGCGCACTATCCTCGAAATCCGGTGCTGCGGATGTGCTGTCGGCGCTCGGCATCAAGATCGACATCACGCCCGATGACGTCAGCCGATGCATCTCCGAGGCAGGTATCGGCTTTATGTTTGCGCCGACGCACCACCCGGCGATGAAGAACGTCGGTCCTACCCGCGTCGAACTTGCCACGCGCACGATTTTCAATTTGCTGGGACCGCTCTCCAACCCGGCCGGCGTCAAGCGGCAGATGGTCGGCGTCTTCTCCAAGCACTGGGTGCAGCCGCTGGCTCAGGTGTTGAAGAACCTCGGTGCGGAATCGGTCTGGGTCGTTCACGGCTCGGACGGCCTCGACGAGATCACCCTCACCGGCCCGACCTCTGTCGCGGCGCTCGAGAACGGCAATATCCGCTCGTTCGAAGTCACCCCTGAAGATGCCGGGCTGCCGCGTGCGACCAGTGCCGATCTCAAAGGCGGCGATGCGGACGCTAACGCAAAGTCACTTCTCGGTGTTCTCGAAGGGAAGCCCAGCGCATACCGCAATGTTGCACTAATCAACGCGGCCGCCGCTCTTGTGGTCGCCGGAAAGGCAAAAGATCTCAAGGAAGGCGTTACGCTTGGCACGCAGTCCCTCGACACTGGCGCCGCGGCTGAAAAGCTGAAGCGTCTCGTTGCAGTGTCGAATGCTTGAGGAGCAACTGCCCTTGTCGGATATTCTTACGAAGATCGAAGCCTACAAACGCGAGGAAATCGCCGCCGCGAAACGCGTGCACCCGCTGGCAGACGTCGAAGCCCGCGCAAAGGCTGCCTCCGCTCCACGCGGCTTTCGTCAAAGCCATTCGCGAAAAGCATGCGCGCGGCGAGTACGCACTGATTGCCGAAATCAAGAAGGCTTCACCGTCAAAAGGCCTGATCCGCGCCGACTTCGATCCTCCAGCGCTGGCAAAAGCCTATGAAGCCGGCGGTGCGGCCTGCCTGTCCATTCTCACGGATACGCCGTCGTTTCAGGGACACCTCGATTTCATGGTGGCTGCGCGTGCTGCGGTCTCGTTGCCGGTGCTGCGCAAGGACTTCATGTACGACACCTATCAGGTGGCCGAAGCGCGTGCGCATGGCGCCGATTGCATTCTCATCATCCTGGCCGCACTCGACGATGCCGCGGCCAAAGACATCGAGGATGCGGCGTTCGCACACGGCATGGACGTGCTGCTCGAGGTCCACAACAGCGAGGAGCTCGAACGAGCGCTGAAACTCCGTTCGCCTCTGCTGGGCGTCAACAACCGTAATCTGCGCACCTTTGAGACCACCCTCGCGACAAGCGAGCAACTTGCGCCGCTGATTCCGAAAGACCGAATCATGGTCGGCGAGAGCGGAATCTTCACGCCCGAGGATCTGTCGCGCCTCGCGAAGGTCGGCATGTCGACGTTCCTTGTCGGCGAAAGCCTGATGCGTCAGGCCGACGTCACCTTGGCGACGCGCACCCTGCTCGCCCGTGACAATGCCCAACGCGCCACCGGGACGCGCTGAAACGTGGCCAAGACATCAGGCAAAGCTTCGAAGAAAGGCTCTCGCCTCACCCACATCGACGCGAAAGGCGAAGCACGCATGGTCGACGTGTCCGCCAAGCCGGACACGGAGCGCGTGGCCGTCGCCGAGGGCCGTGTGATCATGACCCGCAAGACGCTCGACCTCATCGTGAAGGGCAATGCGACAAAGGGCGACGTGCTCGGCACCGCGCGTGTAGCCGGCATCATGGCGGCGAAGCGCACGTCCGAACTCATTCCGCTGTGCCATCCTCTCGCGCTGTCGAAAGTCGTGGTCGATATTACGCCCGATGCGAAACTGCCGGGCTGTCACGTCCGCGCCACGGTGAAGGTCAAAGGGCCAACCGGCGTGGAAATGGAAGCGCTCACGGCCGTCTCGGTGACATGCCTCACGATCTACGACATGGTGAAAGCGGTCGAACGCGGCATCCGGATCGAGGCCATCCATCTGGTCGAGAAAAAGGGCGGAAAGTCCGGTCATTACCTGGCCGGAGCGTAAGGATTGCACAATGGCACTGATGCCGGTTGCCGATGCGTATGCCGCCGTCCTCAAGGGCGCCGATCCACTTCCTGAAGAGCTTGTGGCACTCGACGAGGCTTTTCATCGAACGCTGGCGCGTGACGTTGCCGCTCTGCGCACGCAACCGCCGGCCGCCATGTCGGCGATGGATGGCTACGCTGTTCGCGCGGCTGATGCTGTGCTTGGCGCCCGCCTGAAAGTCGTTGGCGAGGTTGCTGCCGGCCGGCCGTTCGACGGAACCATCGTCGCCGGTGAGGTCGCCCGCATCTTTACGGGCGGTGTCGTTCCAGCCGGTGCCGACGCGGTCGTGATTCAAGAAGACACTACGCGCGATGGCGACACCGTGACGGTGAACGAAGCGATCGACGCGGGCAAGAATATCCGCAAAGCCGGTATCGACTTTCGCGAAGGAGACGTGCTGCTGAAAGGCGGTGCATTACTCACGGACCGTGATCTGTCGCTGGCCGCCAGCATGAACCATCCACGACTTCCCGTGCGTCGCCGCCCCAAAGTGGCGATCCTTGCAACCGGCGACGAACTCGTCATGCCGGGCACGACGCCCGGCCCCGGGCAGATCGTTTACTCGAACGGTTTCGCTCTGCGTGCATTGGTTCGCAACGCCGGCGCTGATGTCATTGATCTTGGCGTCGCCCACGACACACTTGAATTCAACCACAGATGGCATCCGGCGCGCGCGCGATGCCGGTGCTGACGTCCTCATCACCACGGGCGGCGCATCAGTCGGCGATCACGACGTGGTCAAGCGCGCACTGGAACTGGAAGGCATCGACATGGCTTTCTGGCAAATCGCGTTGCGGCCAGGCAAGCCGATGATGCACGGCCGGCTCGGACCGATGCGCGTATTGGGACTGCCCGGCAATCCCGTCTCCTCCTACATCTGCGCGTTCCTGTTTCTGGTGCCGTTGATCCGTGCCCTGTCAGGACGAACAACGATCGATCATCATTTTGAGACAGCCGCGCTTGGCCACGACCTGCCCGCGAATGACAAACGGCAGGATTACCTGCGGGCCCGGCTCACGACAGATGGCACTGGCGCAGCCATCGCCGTCGCCGTGGGTCACCAGGACAGTTCCCTGGTGGCCAATCTCTCGTCGGCCAACGCGCTTATCGTAAGGCCGCCCTTTGCCCCGCCGGCGACTGCCGGATCGCCGTGCAACGTTCTCAAACTTCCCGTCTGACGATGTCGGCCGCAGGAAGAACTAAGTTTATCGCACCCAGTAAAAACAAGGGCTCGCGAAGCTATTTAAGTCTATTTTTTGTCTCCCAGCGGTAAAGTCGATCGGGACGAAAATCAGGCCTGGCCGAAGGTCTCCCAACCTGCCGGCAATTGCGAGCATGCGCTTTGGAGGTGTCGCCGCAGACGTAATGCGAGTATTGACGGGCCCTAAGAAGTCGACGCCGGAACGCCGAGTAAGTCTAGCTTTGAAGCCTCTCTCCTGCTTTCTCCCTTCGAAACGGAACCTCTTCGTCGCTTATGCGATAACTCGGGATGAAATACGGTCACACTCCACTTCCAGCTACGAAACCGTTCTCTTCAGGCTATCTCAAGTTGATCTTAAGGCCCTTATGCCGGTGCACTAATCGCGCCGACGGGCGTAATGTCAGCCGAGGCGCCAATCGCCGCACGAACATTGCTTGATGACAAATCGGGCGCAACCAGTATCTGTACCTGATTCCGTCCGGCATATTTTGCCCGATATAATGCTTTGTCGGCGCGTTCCATGATGGATGCGAAGGTTTCCCGTGAACTCTCCAACATTGCAATACCCACGCTGCCTGAGATTTGTAATGTAGTGCCGGCAATTCTGAACGGTCGCTTTAGACTGCTGACAATCTGGTTGCCGAGGGCAATCGCGTCATCCAGTTCGGTATCTAGATCAAAGACGATGGCGAATTCGTCGCCACCGAGTCTGGCGGGGAAGTGCCTACCACCAAGGACATCTTTGATGCGGGTGCTGACCTCCTTGAGGAATTCGTCGCCCGCCGCATGTCCATAGATGTCATTGACTGACTTGAACCCATCCAGATCAATCAAGGCGATCGCGTAGCTGCACGGACCTGAGTGAGCCCTTTGAAGAAGGAGCGCCCCGTGGGCATCGAGGCTGCCTCTGTTCGCGAGACCTGTCAGATGATCCGTTCGCGCCAACCGCGACAAGTGGTACTCCGCTAGAAGTTGGCCTTTGGTTCTGCGATGGACATTCAAACTGAGTGCCACGCATGCCATACAGAACACCCCCAGTAAGAGCGCAACGACAAGAAATCCCCTCTCTGGAACGGATGCAGAGAGCACGATCAAGGGAACGAACAATAGCCACAGATGAGGCACAGCGAGGCGCGGCACCGCCGATGCACGCATGATCACGCCCATCAAGTACCCCGAGGCCACAATCACTGCGATGGCGATTGAAGTCGTTTCCCCCAAGAAGAAAGCCCGGGCCACCAGTATTGCTTGGCTCAGTGAGACGCAGCCGCCAATGGCAAAAACTATCGTCCAGTAGGTAGTTGAACGCGCCCACTCACCGTCTCGGTGACGCCGCTTGAAGAAAAACACGACAGCAATCCGGGAAAGATTGAGAAAAATAATGGTCGCTACAGCGACCGCGATCCAGAAATCGTGTGAACACCACCACAATGTTGGAGCTGCGAAAATAAGGCCGATTACATACAGCAAGATCGACGATGGCGCGTTAAACACCATTTCCGCAAGTTGATCAGCAATCTCCTGTGGCACCTCTTCTTTGCCGCGCAATTTTTTGAGCACAATATTTCTCCGGAGCAATACGCCCGGACACTAGAGCAAACAGATTGATTTCACGTGGAAATCGAGAGTTAAGAATGTATTGCAGAGCTCTCTAATTCTTTAAGTTCACCACGCCGACGATAACGGAACGTGCCTCATCACGCGATTGCGCGAGGAGGTTGGCCATAGGGAGCCATAGGATGGCCTTGGGCTATCCAAGACGTGGCTACAAAGGCGCTTTCTGCCTGGGGCACGGGATACGTGGTCGAACTCATTCATGGTCGTCGTTCTCGATCAATATTAGGGAGACGATCAAGGTGGCATCTGGAACAGTGAAGTGGTTTAACGCAACCAAGGGCTTTGGCTTTATCCAACGCGACACGGGTGGTAAGGACGTGTTCGTTCATATCTCGGCGGTGGAGAGGGCGGGACTTTCTGGTCTTCAAGAAGGAGCCAAGGTCAGCTACGAAATTGTCGCAAATCGTGGCAAGGAATCGGCCGAAAATCTTCGCGTCGCTTGAACCGGCGCAACTTGTGCTGGCTTCCCAGCCGCGACCAACGTTGGTCGGACAAAGCTGAGAGCAGTAAGGCTAAGAGCATTATTGAGGCCGCCGCTCGGCGGCCTTAGTTTTTCCTTGTGGGACCAGCGGGCTATTTGCCCATCAGATCGCAATTTGATTGGCTCCGGTCGGCCGCAATATATTAACTGGCATCTGATGACCGCCAGCGTTGTCATACAGAAGCAGCGTGGCCACTGGTTAACTCCATAAATGCTGGCGACAGCAACTTTGCAGAACGCTATCGCCTTCAAGGGATGCGGACCTCCGACGAGGCATCGCCGAGCGAGCGAACCCCGAGCGGCGATCGCAACGGAAACCGTGCGCGAAAACGGATTCGTCGAGTTGATCGGCCGTCACCGTTCGCCTCGCGGCGGCGAACTTCCCGCGCCGGAGGCGGTAGGGGGCGTTGACCAAGAGGGCGGGGCTAGGGCCCCGAAGTTAGCAGCGCATGGCGACCGCTTTGAATGCAGCGACTAGCGCCTTTTCCAGCTTGCCGTCCATGTCGCAAAGGATGTTGTAAGCCTGCTGGCCTGGCAATGGCGGCTTGTAGGATCTTGATTCGATCAAGGCCGCGAAAATATCTGAAATGGAGAGCAATCGGACGATGTCCGAGATTTGCGAGGCCTGAAGGCAATCTGGGTATACCATTCGTGCTCTGGACCGCTTCGTGCCGCCAAGGCCGCTCGGACGGAACACGATCCCGTTCAGGTGGGTACGCCGCGTATGCGGCCGTAGGACTGCTCTGGCTCCCGCGATCGTCACCTGCCGATGACCGGACGCGCAATTGGCTCGCTCGTGCGATTCCACACGATAATCCGGTCAGCGCTCGCGGAAAGCCCGGTTCAGCTGGTCGCTGAAAGGTTTTAACAGATACGACACCGCCGTCCGCTCTTGCGTCGAGATGAATACTTCGGCGGGCATACCTGGCACGAGTCTAATCCCGTTCAATCGCGATAGTGCATCCTCGACCTCGGCCAGTTGAATGTAGGCAATGTAGTGCTCCTGCCCTGTCGAAGGATCTCGCGCCGACGCGGGCGACACCATAACGACCTTGGCCTTCATTTCCGGCGTCGTATTCCGATTGAAGGCCGATAGCCGGACGCGGGCCGGCTGCCCTTCCCTCACCTGGTCGATATCGACCGGCGATATTCTGACTTCGAACTTCAATTCGGCGCTTTCCGGAACGATTGTCGCGATCCTCGCAGCTGGCGTGATAACTCCGCCGACCGTATGGACGAACAGCTCATTGACATAACCGGAGACAGGCGCCCGTATTTCCGTGCGCGACAAGCGATCCTCGATCGCAAGCTTTCGCTCGTTCAGTTCGGCGATACGAGCGTCGACGGTGCGGAGATCGCGTTGAGCTTCGGTGCTCGCATTCTGATCGACCGCGATGATCTGCAGTTTGATTTCGCTGGTGCGCACCTTCGCGCGCGCAATGCTCGCCTCGATCTCACCGCGCTCACCCAGTATTCGTGCCCAGTCCCGGTGAGCCGAGTAGACGCGCGCGTATTCGACAATTTGCTTCGCAAAAAGAGCCGCAAGTTTGTCTCGCTCTTCGCCGACCAGTTTGATTTCTTCCAGCTTGGCGGCGAGCCTTGCCTCCATGCCGTTAATTTCTTCGCCGGTCTGGCTGATGCTGAGCGCGAGCTGTTCCTTCTGACTGTCGCGGCCCACTTTGTTGCCTGTGAACAGACGCCTTTCTCCCTGCATCACCGCGTCAGCCGAACTTGCCAGGCCGACAAGTTCATTCGGAAACGTGATCGACGGCAGGTTGTCGCGCTCCGCAATCAGCCGCGCCCTGCGGCCAAGCGCTTCCGCGAGTTGCGACCGCACGATCAACAGTTCGGCCTTGACCTGAACATCGTCGAGGGTCGCAAGCACCTGCCCTTCCTTGACAAGATCTCCCTGCCGGATCGCCAGCGCTTTGATGATGCCGCCGTCCCTGTGCTGCACTTCCTTGAGATTCTGGTCGACCTTGACCACGCCCGGCGTAATGACCGCGCCTTCGAGACGAGCCATGGCAGCCCAGCCGCCGCAGCCGATGACCAGCACAACGACCAGACCTAGACCGGCTGCGACGCGAGACCAGAGCGCGAAAACCATCGCGTTTTCGCGGCGACCCGGCCGGCAGCGCCTGATGTCCGTTCACTGGCATTTATATTCATCGTTCCAACCCTTACTCAACTCAACGACGCGATGGCGGCCTACGAGACACCAACAATGATTTCGAGATGGTGATGTCCCAGACAATTCGATGGAATAGAACTCCTCCGAATCCGGCCTGTCATGCACATCGACAAAAGTCCGCTCGTCATCGTCAACTTTCTCGAAGCGAAAGCGGACGGGACGATGATGATCGTCGTCGTTCGACAGATAGATATTGTCGAACAGATCCTCGATGGCCTCGGAGGCATCGTCATCCTCGCCGATAGCGAATTTCGTAGCTCGCCGTAATGATGCGGTCGCCGACGGTGAAGTCGGTGATCTTGCGCACGAGCTCGGGCTGATGGTCGCTCATCCGGACCTTCCGAACTCGAAGGTATCGTCACCGTCGCCACCTGTGAGGGTCGCAGAGGATGAACCGGCGACAATATGATCGTCGCCCTGACCCGCAATGATCTTCTCGAATCCGGCAATCAGATCCATGCCGATCTCGTGGCTCTCGGCTCGTCCGCGGCCGAGATCGATGGTGATGCTCATCGTTGCCGTTGAATAGTCCAGCGTGTCTTCGCCGTCATCTCCCGAATAAGCGTCTGTCTGCGGCATCGGCGGCAGCGATGACGTGGTCGTCACCGTCGCCACCGTGGACGTCATCGCTCGCCTGTACCATCCGAGATGACGTCATCGCCTTCGCCGCCGTACGCAACGTCGTCGCCCGCACCAGCGAGCAAGATGTCATCACCTGTCACCGCCCTGCAAGGTTGTCGTTGCCATCGCCACCATCGAGCGTGTCGTTGCCTGCGTCGCCCTCAATCACAGTCGTCGCCCGTTTCCGGCGAGCAGAACATCATCGCCCTCGCCGCCGGTGATGCGATCGTCGCCGTCTTCGCCGTAAATCGTGTCGTTGCCCTGCTCGCCGAACAGGCGATCATGACCGGCACCTCCGAAGATCAGGTCGTTTCCGGTTCCGCCGAACACGATGTCGTTGCCCGCACCGGCGTGAACGATATCGTTGCCCGCGCCAGCTACGATATGATCGTCGCCATCGCCGCCCATGATCAGATCGTCACCGCCCCGGGCGTCGATGTTGTCGTTGCCGCCTCGGCCGTCGATGGTATCGGCGCAATGGGTGCCAAGCAGGTTGTCGTCGCCAGCGGTCCCGACAATCGGTGGTGCCTCGATGACCTTGAAATGCGCGGTCTGCTGAATGACCTCTGCGCCGTCGGTAATGTAATAGGTGAGCGTGACGTCACCGAGCATTCCCTGCTCTGGCGTAAACATCCAGCCGCCGTCTGCCCAAGTGAGCGTGCCGGAAGACGCGACCAGATTGCCGAGGCGCCAGCCGATCGCCATCCGGGTCTGTCGTCCCCTGCAACAAGGCCAGCACCGATATGAGATACGCGTGGCAACCGACCGCATCCTGAAGCTGGACCGGGCCACTGGTCCGCGGCGCACGATTGCGCGGCAAATCTGGATCGGTTGGATTTTTCGGACCGGGATCGGACGGGCCGCCGTGCACCGCCGCCGCCGCCTCCACCGCCGCCACCTCCACCTCCGCCGACCGAGGCGGAGCCGGGGATCATTGCGGATCTGCAAATGGTTGTCGTTGACGGGACGCCCTGGATTGCTGCCGGAGCCAGATTCTGAACGGGTCCACGGCTGACGGCGCGACGCGCTGAAATCCATCGCTGGCGAATCATTGGCGAGAAAATCGCGGATTGCCTGCGGCGGCAGACGAAGCGGGATCACATTGTCGGAAGACTTCACGTCATCGTCGACCGACCCCGTAATAACGTCTTCTGCATCGGCTGGCGAGACGCTCACCATCACCGGCTCGGCGCTTCCCTGATCGTCATTCTCCTGAGGCTCGACTGCTTCTGCTCGGCGGATGCCTTGCCAAGATCCAGCCCCACGGGCAGAAAGCTTTTCAGATAGACCGCGCAGCCCGTGAGAAAGAGCAGGAAGGAGAGCGGCAGAAAGCCGGATTTCTTTGGCTCCTGAAGCTCATAGTCTTCACGAGTGGTTTGCGTGCTTCTGCGCGGGTTCCTTGGTTGCTTTGACCTTGATCATGCAGGCCGCCGTATCTTGAGCCCATCAGCGGCGGCAGGCCTTGTCGACGCCTGCAATCCGGGAGTCATGATGTCCTGCTTCTTGCCGAATGCTCCGAGGCGGCCATTCTGAATGATCGCGACGAGATCAACGGCGATCAGCGCGCTCGGCCGATGCGCGATCACGATCGCGATGCCTCCTCGCGCCTTGATGCCTTCGATAGCCTCCGTCAACGCGCCTTCGCCTTCCCCGTCCAGATTTGAGTTCGGCTCATCCATGATGACAACGAACGGATTGCCGTAGAGCGCGCGTGCGAGCGCCACACGCTGCCTCTGGCCGGCAGACAAAGACGTTCCGTTCGGCCCGAGTTGCGTGCGATATCCGTCCGGCATACTCACGATCATGTCGTGAACACGGGCAGCTTTCGCCGCTGCGATGACCTTGTTGTAATCCGGCTGCGGCTCGAAGCGGCGAAATGTTCTCTTCGATGGTTGCATCCATCAGACTGACATCCTGCGGCAGGTAGCCGATATGCTGTCCGATCTCGTCGTCGCGCCATTGCGCGAGATCGGCGCCGTCGAGCCGCACGCTGCCGCGCAGGACAGGCCAGAATCCTGTGAGCGCCCGGACCATCGTGGTTTTTCCGCCGGCGCTCGGTCCGATGATCCCCAGCGCCTGACCGGGCTCCAGTTCGAAACTGATGTCGCTCAGCACAACCTGCCCTGAGCCCGGGATGGCGACGGTGACCTTGTCCACGCTGAGACGACGGTGCGGCGCCGGCAGCTTCATCGGCTCTTCGGCAGCCGCCAGCGCAATCACGGTCTCACGCAGCCGGTGATACGCCATGCGTGCCGCGACGAACGGTTTCCAGTTGCCGATCGCGAGATCCACCGGCGCAAGCGCACGTCCCGACGCGACGGAGCAAGCGATGATCGCACCGGCCGACAATTCATTCTTGATCGTGAGATAGGCGCCGAGACCAAGCAATGCGGACTGCAGCAGCATGCGCGATACCCGCGAGATCGCGGCGAATGTTCCGCTGATATCGTTGGACTTCGTCTGCAACTCGAGATGTTCGCCATTGGCCTCGTTGAAGCGATCCACGGCGCGGCTCGAGAAACCCATGGCCTTGAGCACTTCGGCGTTGCGCGCATTCGAATCGGCGATGGTATTACGAACGATCGCCGCCTTCCGCGTCGAGACGTTCAATTGCTTGGTGCGGATCTCACTAATGACCGTCAGAACGGCGAGAAAGATCATGCCCGCGAATGTCAGCGCGCCCAGCAGCGGATGAAGGAAATAGATGAAGGCGAGATAAAGCGGCATCCATGGCAGATCGAACAGTGCTGCCGGCCCTTGGCTACCCAGGAAGCCACGCACCGTGTCCACATCGCGGCCGCGCTCGAGCGCTTCCGAGGTCGAGAAGCCGAAACGCGGCATATCGATCGCAACGCGATGCGCCATCGGCGCGATTTTCTGGTCGAGCCTTGCACCGACGCGCACCAGCACCTGCGACCTGATGACATCGAAGCAGCCTTGAAAAAGGTAAAGTCCGATCGCCAGCGTGGACAGAACGACAAGCGTCGGAACGCTGCCGCTGGTCAAGGCACGGTCATAGATCTGCATCATGTACAGAGAGCCGGTCAGCGCGAGAATGTTGATCATTCCCGAGACCAGAAACAAAAATACGACGATGCCGCGAAACCCTCGGGTGAGCTCGGCCAGATTCTTCCGCTTCGCCGGGGTCAACTCTTTGGACTTGGCCATATCACATCACTCAATGAGAATTGATACGGGAAAGCATCGGGGGCGATGTCTGATCTCGCCCCCGATCGTCAATATCCTCAAGACGTGAGGTTGGCGTTGGTCAGGTTATGATGACCTTCGATCTGGATCGTGAAATCGGCGTCTGCATTGCCGTCGATATTTCCTTGCACCAGCGTGAAGTCACCATTGGCATCAGAACCGAAGCTGACCGCCAGTTGACCGGCCGCCGTCAGCACGCCACCCGAGACCAGCGTGAAAGCCTGGTCTCCCGACGCGGACAGATCAGCATCGATCGCACTCAGATCCAGACGGTCGCCGGGCTCGAAGCCGACGATGGTGTCGCCATCAGCCGCGGATGCCGACAGGAACCTGAATGTATCGTTGCCGGCTCCGCCGTTGATGACGTTGACGGCGTTGCTCGCGGTGATCGTGTCGTTGCCGGAGCCCGTATAGACATTCTCGATTCCCCACAGGGTATCGTTTCCTGTCTGCGAGCTCGAAGCGCTGCCGTTGGCCAGGGCTCCAGAGCCGAGGTTGACGGTCACGTTCACCGTGGCTGCGGAGATGTCGAGGGTATCGACGCCGGAGTCGCCATCGCTGGCGTCTCCGTAGTAGACGTCGTTGCCGTCGCCGACCTCGGCCACGATCAGATCGTCACCTTCGCCGCCAAAGACAGTATCGTTGCCGGCACCGGCGTTGAGCATGTCGTTGCCTGCATCGCCGAAGATGCGGTCCGCGCCGGCATCGCCGTAGATCATGTCGGCGTGCCGCGCCGCCGAACACCTGGTCGTCGCCGGCTCCGGCAAAGATCACGTCGCGGCCGTCGCCGCCGGTGACGAAATCGTCGCCATCGCCGACCGAGATCGCGTCGGCTCCGCCGTTGCCGGTGACCACGTCGTCACCAGCGAACGCGACGATGTTGTCGTCATCTGCCGTCCCGGTCAGGACGTCAGCCTGAGGCGTTCCTGTTCGAACGGCGCCGGCCGTCGGTGAGGTAGTTTCGTCGTCGTTGCCGGCGGTATCGTCATCTCCATCATCGTCATCGTTACCGATCTGCGGCATGCCACCGGCTGCGGTGAAGGTGATGGAGTGGGAGCCATCGGTCATGGTGATCACACCGTTTGCGTCGGTGGTCGCGGTGTAGTCGGCGGCCGTCGTCCCGGCCGGCAGTTCGATCACGTCCTGGGGACGCAGATTACCGATGATCGTGTCGTTGCCGCCGTTCGAGCGGAAGACGATCCGGTGCGCGGACTGGAGCGCCGAGATGTCGACGACCTCGCTCGAGGCGTCGCCGTCGATGGTGATGGTGCTGAAGTTAAGGCTCGTTCCGGTGAAATCGCCATCGACGATGATCGTGTCGCCGCCGTTAGCTCCGCCGTTAGCGCCGCCCGGGGACGTGACCTGAAGGGTGTTGACCCGGATCTCCTCGATGTCGTCGAGTTCGGCGATGACCACACCGTTGCGGGCGATGACGATCTCGGTCGAAGCTGCGAGAACCAGTCCGGCGATCGCCGTCTGTGCCGCCGCCCGGCTGTAGATCGCGAAGGTCTCGGCCCCCGCCGCGCCGTTGATCTGATAGGTGTCGACGCCCGCACCGCCCACGACGATGTCGCGACCGCCCGTGCTCCCGACCTGGGTGATGATGTCGTCTCCGGCACCCGCATTGATGTAGTCGTCTCCAGCGCCGCCATTAATTGTGTCGGCGCCGCCGAGACCGAACACCGCCTGTGATCCGTTGGCGCCAGTGGCGCCGTTCAGGTTCACGTTGTTGGCCGCCGTTCCATGGACGACGCCGTAGTTGACGCTGCCAAAGCGCAGGGTTTCCACGGCGACGACGTTGTCGACGCCCTCGCCTCCGACGTTGTCGGTGACGGTGATCGTCGTGCCGTTGCTGTCGAGAAGGAAGTTGCGCGCCGAACCCGCGTAGACCGCGGTATCGTTGCCGGCGCCACCGTCGAGGTTGTCGTCCCCGGACCCACCGTTCAGCGTGTCAGCGCCGCCAGCGCCGTTCAGGGTGTCGTTGCCGCCGTTGCCGTTGAGAGTGTCGTTCGCACCGAGCCCGAAGATCAGGCCGCTGGTGCCGTCGGCGATGTCGTCGCCCTCGGTGCCGTTGAACGTGTTCGACAGGAACGGCACTGCGTCCCAGTTGTCGCCGACCACGCCCGTGGGATTGGAAAACAGTTCTTCTGCGTTTCCGGCCCCGTCGGTGAAGTTGATCCGGACGCGCAGGATATCGCCGACCTGGCCGCCGTTCCCAGTCGGTCGGCGTGAATGATCCTCCGGTGGCTCCCGGGATGTTGGTCCAGATCGTGCCCCCGTTTTCCGACACCTGCCATTGGTAGGAGAAGGCACCGAGGCCGTTCTCGTCGGCGATGCCAGTCGTCGAAACCGTGATGGCCTGTCCCTCGGTCGGCGTCAGATCGCTGATCACCGGGAGGCCGGTCGCAGCCGAGTTCACTAGCTGGGATACCGCGAATTCTCCGTCGGCGAATCGCAGCCGCTCGATGTTGAACAGACTGTCGATGCCGTCGGATTCCCTGTTCTTGCCCGTCGTCGGATCGACCGCGCCAACCGTTGGATCGACGTGCTCGACGGTGACGCTGCCATCGGCGTTCCGGGTGAACGAGTAGTTCTCGAGCAGAGTCCCAGTAGACGGCGACGTCGACGTCCCCAGCCTCGGCGCCGTTCAGGATCTCACGGACGATCGTCAGCTGGCTGCCCTTGATCTCGCCCGAGAACATCCGCTGCTGGATCTGGTCGAGGAAGTCGATGCTGAAGGCAGTGAAGGTCTGTCCGCGGCTGGAATCCGGGTTCACGAGGATTCGCACGTTCAGCCACTGGTCGCCGTCGATGATGTCGTTGCCGCCCTTGCCCTCGATCAGGTCGCTGCCGCCGCCGCCGAGCAGGATGTCGGAGGCGTCGGCAGTATCCATGACGATGGTTTCGGTCCGGCCCGCGACGGTCACGTGCGTGCGGTCGAGGTGCGCCGGTCAGTTCGCGCAGGCCAGCGATCGAGGTCGAGGTTCTTCTCGAGAAGCGCGTTCGAATAGGAGTTCGAGCGGTGCTTCGGGATCGATCTGCGCCGCGTTGCCGTTGGGATCGTAAGCACCGATCACCACGTCCCGGCCCGTCAGCTTGTCGTTCAGCTTCCAGCCTGACAGTCCTTCGACGAGGTCGAACCGGTCGCGCAGGATGTTGGCCTGCTGGTTGGTGAAGATCGACATGTTCATGTCGGAGTTGGCAGCCTGGCTATTCCCCTTGTGGATCGCCCAGTCGAAGCCGGCCATGCCGTTGTTGCGCTGGATTCCGGACCCCTGGAACATGATGTCGTCGCCGGACTCGGCGTCGTAATCGTTGTCGTTCCCGCGCCCGTTCAGCACGTCATGGCCGATGATCGTGGAGTTGAAGAACAGCTCGGAGTTATCGCCCGCGAGAGTGTCGAATCGCTCACCGCCCTCGATCCAGTCGTCGCCCTCGTTGCCCATCAGGAAGCTGAGGCCGTCGGGGCCACGGATGAAGTCGTTCCCGAGTCCACCGGAGATCCTCTTGTTCTCCGTACCGCCGTAAAGGAAGTCGCTGCCGGCGCCGCCGAAGATCAGGTCGAGGCCGTTGCCGCCGTTGATGACGTCGTCGCCCTCGTCTCCATGGATGACGTCGGCTGCGCCGACATCGGTGCCGCTGTCGGTGATGATGTCATCACCATCCCCGCCGTGAAGGTGATCGACGCCGAAGCCGCCCTCCAGACGGTCGTCGCCGGCGCCGCCCCACAGCGTGTCGTCGCCCTCGCCGCCGATGAGGATGTCGTGTTCCGCGGTGCCGCCGAGGACGACATGCTCGCCCCCCGTGTAGCGGAGGAGGTCGCCGTCGCCGTCGCCATCGAGATCCTGGCGGATCACCAGCGGGTTGATCGCCCCGAGGATCGGATTCCCGCCGGTGGGATCGTCATCACCCAGGCCGACATTGTACTGCTTGGCCTGGTCCATCTCGAGAACGTAGTCCGCCGTTTCGAACGCCGCGCCGTTGATGTGGACGCCGCTCTCCCCGGTGTCGGTGTTGCGCATGATGAGCTGGGCGAAGGAATTGGCCTCCAGTTCGTTCAGCAGGTTCAGGCCCTGGGTGCGACTCAGATAGTAGAAGCGGTCGCCGTCCTGGAGCTTCTCCATCTGGACTTCGTACACGAAGTTGAAGGTCGAGCCCAGCATGCCGCCGAACGGCATCTTCTTCTCGGCGAGACCGCCGATCCAGAAGTCGACATTGTCGAGGCCGGTCGTCGTGATCCCCTGCGCGTTGTTCGCCCACGTCCCGGTCCCGTTGAGGAAGTCCAAGCGGTCGAGGGGTGCGCCCGTGCCGCCCAGCACGATGGCGGTCGCCGCATCGCGCTTCGCGTCGACCCCGACGGCGGCGGTGATGCTCTCGTGTGTGCCGTAGGCCGCGATAAAGTTGATCAGCGAGGCCGGGTTCTTCATGTGCAGCGCGAAGTCGTACCAGCTCTCGTACGGCCGCAGCATGCTGTCCTGGGTCTGCTCGTAGAAGTCGCGCCGGGCCGCATTGAGTGATGGCACCCCGGTCTCCCGGGCGCGCACCAGGTTCAGCGTTGCGAGGTCGAGCGGCAGTCCGACGAGATTGTTGCGGAGAGCATCGGTGACGTGCTCGTCGATCTCGTTGCCGACCTGCCGGCTCATGCCGCGCAGGATGGCGCCCGGCCGCCGCCTCGGCGTTCACGCCGCTGGCGTTGAACTCGATCGGGTTGAGGAAGGCCTCCATCAGGGCGATGTCGTTGGCCTGCTGCCCGGTCACCTCGCCGCTCGTGCCGAGCAGCAGGTCGAGCCGCGCCACGTCCTCGGTCAGCATGGAATGGCCGAAGCGGTAGACGACGTGGGCGAACTCGGCGGCGATGCCCGGGTCGATGTCGACCGAGTTCGAGAACAGGAAGGCGTCGGTGTTCGGCGAGACGGCGCGGGCGAACTCCTCGAAAACGAGATGCTGGTAGACCATCTCCGTGGAGAAGCGGCCGGCCTGAAACAGGCGCTCGCCGTCCCAGACCAGCCCGTCGATCTCCGCCGGGGTCGTCGGCATCACAGCCACGTCGACCAGCAGCCATTCGTTGAGGAATGCCAGATCGGCGTCCGGTCCGGTCAGCAGCCCGTGCTTGATTTCCTCGACTTGGCGGTTGTGCTCGTGGTGGAAGAGGTGGTGGACCGAGGTCAGGCCGATGTTCTCGTTGCCGCGTCCGTCGCCGACGATGTAGTGCGCATCGAGAAGCTCGTTGTCGTAGGTCGTGGCAATGCCATACTCGTTTGGCACGATCACGTTCCCGGCGACGTCGTCAGCGTCGGCTACGACCGCGACACGATCTGTGGTGGGATTGCGGTCGTGGTCGACCGGGCCCGACGGAACGGCGGTGTGTGCGATGTCGTTCAGGAACGCACGGCCTGCCGATGCCGCCTGTGCGGCCGCGACGGGCGTGGAAAGATTGCCTTCGACCGGGCCTGCCCCGGTGACAAGCTGCGGCAGCCCGTTCGCGCCGCGCACGAACTCGCCGTAGAGGTCGGTCAGCACCGCCGGTACCCGCAGGACGTCCGCGTCGGTCAGCTCGATGCCGAGCTTCTCCGCCGCCTGCCTCTTTACGTCCGCCCAGGTCGGCGGGCCGCCATTGGCGCCCTCCAGCATGTGACCCGTCGCCATCGGCTTGCCGTCAACCATGGCGTATTCCCGCAGGAACACCTGGTGCGAGGGATTGGAGGTGTAGACCTGATTGAGGTCGATCCACGCCGTGGTCTCGTTGGTGTGCTCGCGGACATCGTCGGAGGTGCCGAGGTTGCCGTCCGCGCCGGGCTGGTTCGTTGCCCGGGTCAGCACCATGAAGTTGGTCGGGCTGCCGGGAACGTAGAGCGGATCGTCCGGCTGGAGCGGCACGTAGACGGTGCCGCTGCCGCCCTTGCTGACCAGATCGAGCCCGTGATCGAAGAACTGGCCGAACAGCGTGAAGAAGCCGTTGAACGGCGCGGTGTCGCCGAGGTCGGCGGACACGTTGGGGATGACGACGGAATCGCCCTCGAATTCGACGCCGAGCACATCGGAAAGGGTCTCGTAGGCCGCCGCCTTGTCGAGCGGTTGTTGCGCCACGGCCAGCGCCTGCGTGGCGGCACCGAGCAGGATCTGAGCCGCTTGGATGCCGGCTTGGCTACCAGCCTGCTGGGCCGCCTCCAGCGTAGCCGTCGCCAGCGCGACGAAATTCGTTGCATCTGCGATCGCCTCGTCGACCGCCGCGACGACCTCCGCGACGCCCTGGCTGTAGGCGTAGGCCTGAACCGCGGCCGCATAGGCCGTCTTCTCCGGACTCGTCTCGGGCCGGAGCAGGATGTACGGATCCGCATGCCCGGCGTTGATCAGCGCTGAGATGACGGTCGCAGGGTTGCCGACCGTCTGGTCGACGATCAGGTTGGAGATGGTCCGGGGCTGTGAATCGTAGACGTTGCCGGAGGTCTGATCGTAGCTCGTCGGCGGGCCCGCCGGGGCCGAGGGCGAGTGGAGACCCGCTGGGCTTCCCTCGGCGGGGTTGAACCTGGGTGCCAGCAGGCGCTGCATGATTTCGTCGGCCGAGCCGAACTGCTCCTGACCCGGGCGCCAGGTTGTTATAGCTGCCATCGACCGTCCGCAGTCCGTATGGAAGCAGTTGGTTGGCTGTACGAGGTCCGTGCAGCGGAGTTCCCGCCGCATTGGCCTCGGCGATCTTGATCTGCTTCAGGATGAATTCCAGATCGTGCTTGACCAACTGAACCATCATAACCTCCCCGATACGCGTACGCAGACGCACGCTGACATGCTGCGTTTTTGGACCGGGAGGAGTTTCTGTTGAAGGGTATTAGGTGCAACGACTTTACGTCCGTTGGTGCAGAGTTTTAAGTCCGTTCGTACAGGCCGCTCGGCACGTTGGTACATCTCATGATTGCCCTTAAGGGCAATCGAAACAGCCATCGGGAGAAAACCCTCTATTATTAGGCATTAACATTATGGGGTTAAGTCCGGTCATCACCGGACCTGCCGCCGATCGGGTCGTTGCTCCAATGTTGACGAGCGACCAGCACGGCCTCGACGCGGTTCTTGACGTTCAGCTTTTTCATTATTCTTGTCATGCGATACTTGACCGGCTTTCTCCAGTATTCCGAGCTTGTCCCCCACTTCGCGGTTACTCATTCCCATCGCAACGAGACGCAGCGTCCGCTGTTCGTCGTCTGAAAGCTTGCTCGCGATGTGCGTCTTCGCCTTCATTCCGGCAACCAAACGAAGCGCGAGATTTGGCGACACGAACGATTCACCCGCCGCGATACGCCGCACCGCTGCGATAAGGTCCGATCCCGTAATGCCCTTGACGATGTAGCCGACGGCGCCCGGCTTCGAGCGAACGCACGATATCGTCGTCCTGCTGCGAGACGGTGAGCATGACGACGCGCGGCGGGCGGGGCAACCGCAGGATATCGCGAATTCTCTCAATGCCATCTCCGGGCATTGAAATGTCCAGCAGGACAAGGTCCGGGCAATGTTCCCTTACAAGCTCGAGTGCTTCCGTTCCTGACGATGCCTCACCGACCACCTTGATCGCGCTGTCCAGCACGAGCGACTGCACCACCCCGGCTCTAAAAAGGAGTGGTCATCCGCGACGACGACTGTTATTTGCTCACTCATCCTGAACTGGCCCCGCAATTGAGACGCTCATTTCAATTCGCGTGCCTCGTTCCGAGTTCGCGCAGCACTTTAAAAGTTCCGCCCAGACTTTCCACTCGCTCGCGCAGGCCGATCAAGCCTAGCCCTGACGATGCCGAGCCGGACCGGCGTTCGTTTTCCTCGCCGCTGTCCTGGACCGCCACGGTTAGAAGCATGTCTGGTGAAATCACAGAACACTGCCTGACCGTCGCCTCCTGCATGCCGGAATGCATTGTTAAGTCCTTCCTGGAGGAAACGATACACGCATATTTTTATGGCATGCGAGAAAGTCCTGAGAAATGTTCCCACCGTGGATCGCGACTGTTGTTCCTGTTCTCAGCTCATGGTTATGCACGACCCTCTTGACGACCTCGGAAATCGGCAGATATTCAATCTCGGGCAAGATGAGTCCCCGCGACATCGTCCGTATCTGATCGAGCGAATCCGGCAAGCGCCGACTCGATCGAGCGCAGTTCCTTTTCCCTTTTTTCAGGGGTTGCAGCCCGCCGCACATTCTCGATTTTCACGTTGGCAAAGCCGATCAGCTGGGCGGGACCGTCGTGCAGATCTGCTCCAATTCGTCCGCATTTGCAACTCGGTCATCTCCGTCAACCGGACCGATGCATTCAGCGTCCGCTGTCGCAGGAGCACATTCTGATTCGAGATACGCTCAATCTCTTCGATGCGTTCGACAGTTCGGATTGCTGCAACTCAATGGTACGTGATCCGCGGCGAACAACCGCGAATAGGCCAAGCATGATCAGCAACGTGGCACTCGCCACCGCGAGCCAGCTTACGACCCGGACATCCCTAAGCTCCCGCGACAAAACATTGGGCACTTCGTGAATTTCCGCAACGGCAATGATCTGTCCGGTCACGCTGGCCCTTATCGGGATATAGATTTCCAAGAAATTTTCGCGAAATCCCCGCACCATATGTTCACGGCACTGAGGTCGGTGTACCGCGCCGACACATCGCCGCTGAATGCGGCTGCCAACCCTGGCGATACTTCGAACTTCTGGCCAATCAGACTGGTCGTCGTCGAGTAAGCGACGACCCCTCCTTTCTTCCATATGTCGAGATGCGGAAATCGCCGATTAAACGGCGCAGCGCCAATCGTGCCGTCGATCTGAGGCTGCGCTGTCTTTGTTCAGAACGTCATCGGTCGCCAAGATTTTGCGCGAGCGGCGCGACAAGACTCTCAATAAGGAGCGCCGTCGATGCAGCAGTTCGCTCGATTGAAATTTGCGAAACAATGGCTGAGACGAAATAGCCGGCGATAACCGCCGCCATCATCATGATCAGGCCGCCCGCCAAGACGAACTGGCTGGACAGGCTCCAATCGCCAAATCGTTTTCGCCACCGACGCAGGGCGGTGGTCGCAACCACTTCCATCGGCCTTTCGTCCGTTTCACTAAGTGAGAACATCGCTGCCAGTTATCGCTGGAAGCTGAGTGAAACTCGACATGTAGACCTTGGTCTAAAATTTTTAGACTAAATAAGTACAAGAATTCAACCTATGGTCCGCGAAATATCCAACAATGTAAGACAGAACATCGCGTTGATTAATATTATCTTAAATGGGTGATTTACATCAAACCTGTCTCGCGAAATAGCTTTCTCGCATTATTGCAGTATTAATTGCGTTAATTTTCCGGTGATTTTTCGTGACGGTATTGGGTACCATTTCAATTGGACTTGTAGACAGCCATCCCTTGCAGCTTGCCGGGATCGTCGCTGTACTTACGCGACATGCGGGATTTAGCATCGTCGCCACCGGCAACTCGGCGAAGGATATCGTCGACATCGCAACACGCGACAAGCCTGATGTGATGATCGTCGATCTGAACATGGCGGATGATACATTCGGCGCTATCACGAGGGCCCGCACGGCTGCCCCCGGCACGAAGATCATTGCGTTCACTTCGTTGGCCAATGTGAATACAGTAGTGCGCGCACTCGATGCCGGGACGAGCGGATATGTTCTGAACGACAAGTAGTTCTTCCGAACTTGTTCATGCCGTGGAAGCCGTCGAGCGGGGCGAAACTTACATCGCTCCCGGCCTTGCGAGCCAGGTGATCACGCTTCTGAGAACCCATTCATTCCGGAAGGTCGCGGACGCCGCGAAATTCAGCGTCCGCGAAGAACAGGTGGTTCGGCTTCTTTTGCGTGGCCAGACCAACAAGGAAATCGCCACATCTCTTTCGATCTCGGAACGCACCGTAAAGCACTATATGACGATCCTCATGCAGAAGCTGAACGTTCGAAGCCGACTTGAATTTGTGATCGCGGCTCAGAAACTCACGCAAACTGACACCGAATTTGGGTCCCGCGATTTCCCGGTACACTAATATCGGCGAGGTTCTTCAGTTCTCTCGGCCCCATCAGCACACAGACTTTGCCGGTCATATGTCGCTCTAAACAATCGACCGCACGCGCGCTGAATTCAGGGTACTCTAGAACCCCCGTCGCGGCACGTTACCTGTGCCGCATTTGTGAAGACAGACTTGGTTGGAAGCCAACCGAAGCGAGAAAACCCGCCGTTTTCGGCGGGTTTTCTGTGCCTCCTCTGTGATCCTGGATGCGGTCGGCTGCAGTCCCGGGCATAGTTCGTCCCCTAATCGAAACCCCGCCGGAGATGGCGGGTTTTTTTGTCACTGCAGTCAGCTGTCGTGCCGAAGGACGAAATCGAGCGATTTGAGGCGACGTACGTCTCGCTGCACAGCAAGATTGGCATCATCTCGTCGTCAAGAAAGAAGCTCGTTGCCAAGGGCATCATGCCCGCGCTCGGCCCCAAGAAAATAGGGGCGACGTTCTATGCGAAGGCAGATTTGGGAAGGCAAAAAATTGACGTCGGCAGGATAGGTGCCAACTCCGGAAACCTGGTCCGGGTCGATGGAACTGACTTTGATTGCAGGCGTTGCCGTTGGTTCTCCAATCGGAGTCGTCCTTTCCTCCTGCTTCCACTCTTGGGCACCTCGTCATTTCACCGTCGGGAGCGCCCCCCCGCGAATTTATGGCAACACAGCTGGCGTTCTTCAATCGCCGTTACAGAGAAAGCGTCGCCATCACAATTCCTGCGAGATCTTGCCCACGAGGATACCAAACGGGAGGATCCATGTTTATCAGTGCCCGTCCCACCACCAAGCCGAAGGCTCTCGGAGAGCTTGGCGAGCTTTCCCATGCAAGGATCGTCCTGAGCGAATTCAAATATGACAGGGGCACAGAGATCTACGGGCAAGCCGAGCCGGCCGACTATATCTACCAGATCGTCGATGGCGCGGTTCGGAGCTACAAGCTGCTCTCCGACGGACGTCGTCAGATCGGCGCCTTCCACCTAGTGGGCGACATCTTCGGCCTGGAAAATGGTGCAGTCCATCGCTTTACCGCCGAGGCGATCACCGACACGACAGTGCGACTTTTAAAGCGCTGCAGCCTCGAGCACGTGGCGGAATCTGATGCGCTCGTCGCAATCGAGATGCTTAACATGACGACCACCAGTCTTCAGCACGCAGAGGATCACATACTGTTGCTGGGTCGCAAGACATCCCTTGAGCGCGTTGCCGCATTCCTGCTGGAAATGGACCGTCGCCTGACTGCTGGTGGCGTCATAGCCCTCCCGATGTCCCGTCGCGATATCGCAGACTATCTTGGCCTCACCCTTGAGACCGTGTCCCGGGCGTTGTCACTCCTCCACGGCGAAGGCGTCCTTGGTTTCGTCGATCAGACCCAGCGGCAAATCGTACTGCTAAACCGCGTGCGGTTGGCAGAACTGGACCTTTAGTTCTGCCGCCGTTCCGCTAGAGCTTGGGGGTCGCGCGGCCCTTTTTGCTTTTCCGCCGCTTGCGTATCGTTTGAATCCGCGATGTCCTGCTCTTGCTCGCACTCCAGCCAGAACGGGATCCTGCTCGAGGGAATGAGTTGTCTCGGCGCATGACCACATCGTCGGGATCAAAGCCTTCGGGCAACATGCGAAGCTTCTCGATCGGCTGATATTGGTCGATACCCCTATTTGCTACACCGAATGCGTCCGGAAGTGGCACCTTCCGAAAGAGATAGATGGAGTTGATAGAGTCCGCTCTTTGGGGTGAAGCGGACTCGATGATGACGCGACGCGATCGCCGAGTTTGACCCATTGCGGAAGTGGTCGGCTTTAAGGGCGAACGCCATAAACCTTCGTATGGTTTCCGTGACACTTTTAGATGCCGGACGCTTACCTACGCTCAATTGAGCCGCTGATCGCGATCGCCTTAGGCTGCATGCGTTGAAAAAGCGCACAGGCTCATGAAGTGCGACGGTGAAAAAAAGGATGGTCTAGGCGACGATAATACCAAGAGGAGACTACAATGCCCAACTGCTCCGAAAGTCTTAGCTCTGGCAGAGCCGCGCGATGCGCAGTTTGTGATGGCAAGTTTGGTCTCGTTCGGCACTACTCGTGGCGAACCCCGCTTTGTTCCAAGAAGTGCGTCGATAGCTTCAGAGCTCGCAGGAATAGTGACCGCAATTGGGTGGGCTGGCTCCAAATCGCCTTCGATCGGCTGCCAGAGAACCGCGCGAGGGCTTTATGACGGTCCGGATTGGAGCGAATATGGGCAATGTTATTCGATTTGTCCCAGGGTCTGAGCGCGAGCGAGCCCGCCTAACTCGAGAAGCCTGCGCGATATATGACAGCATCTTCCCGCCGGCTGATCCGGTCAGCGAGCAGCAGGACAAGGCACCGGTAAGTCATACGGTCAGCGGCACCAATGCCTTTCGCAGCGGCGGGATTCTCCTGTCGTGATCACGATCATCGCCGTGCTCTGCAGTCTCTCCTCTCCGGCAAATTGCCACGAGCAGACCGTTACCACCTCGGACTTCGCTGACGTCTCGATGCAGTCCTGCCTAATGGGCGCGCCGCAGCTCGCCGAGTGGATGAAGCAGCATCCGGCCGAGCGCCTTGCGGCATGGCGTTGCGTGATCGGCAAACAGGATGGCAGGAGAGCTTAGGGTGGAAAGCAGCTTCTCCGGATGCTTTGAATGAAAAAGTTTCAATGGTGACGGTGCGGTTGTCTCCTATCCAAGCAATGTCCGCACAACAAAGGAGACTGACCGTTGTGCAGATCGTGAATGATACACAAGGAGCGATGACATGTGCGATCATGATGAATGGATCAGCTATTCGCACTGGGGCATGTTTAGACTGGGACGAAAATCCTCGAACTAGCCCTCTAACATTGCGGGATGGACCGTAGTCAACCCTCACGCGGCGTAAAAACCATGGATGTTTCCGTTAGTGCTAGCCTCATCGCCAACGCGCTGAATACCGTGAGCACATCTCGCGAGATACCTCACGAGTTGCGCTATCACGCCAAGGTGCTGAACGATCACCTCACCGATGTACTGCACAGCGGGCTGTTCGACGGCATTGACCACTTTTTCAAGATGCTTGAAGCGCGCGAGCGCAATCGCAGGGCAAGGTAATGCGCCGACGAAGTGATCGATAAATCAACTGGCTTCCGGTAATGGCCCTTTTGAGAATGCCGACGGACGGTAATGACGTCTGGTTAGAGGGGGATAGCGGAAGCCATCACTCTCGAAGCAGATGCTGGGCGCTTCCCAGCGTTCGCAAGGCACCCTAATCCCCATATCGCAACGACCAGTGCGGCTATGACGCTGCGACTTCTGTGAAATGTTGCAGACCGCGCCGGCGTCGGTTGCTGCCAAATATGTGGCTGCCTGTGCGCGATAAAGCTTTCATCCTTTCGCATTCTCATCCCTAGATCGCCACAGAGTGGGCTCCCGATCCTCAGCCTGCATACCTTCGCAGAGGCGTGCGGAATTCAACAGCTCTGAAATCAGGGAGACGGACATGCAACTCATTCGTGCAGACCTCGATTTCATTCTCGCGCAAATTCGCTCCGCTGAAACCGGCGCACCTTTGGAGGACCCTTCTGTTCCGTTTGGGCTGCGGACGGTTGACGGCACGAACAACAGCGTGGTGCCAGGCCAGTCGGATTTCGGCGCCGCGGATCGGGTGTTCCCGCGGATGACCGATCCTGTGCTCCGCGAAGCGGACCTCGCGACGTCCTACTCCCAGACCACCGGTACAGTGATCGACCTCCAACCGCGGATCATCAGCAATGTGATTGCCGACCAGAATGCGAATAGCAACCCGGCGGCCGCCGCAGTCGACAGCGATGGCGACGGGGTTATTCCGAACGTGGATTCCGATGGCGCGGCGCCGTTCAATCAGTGGTTCACGTTCTTCGGCCAGTTCTTCGACCACGGCCTGGATCTAGTGAACAAGGGCGAGAGCGGGACAGTGTTTATCCCACTGCAGCCGGACGACCCTCTCTACGTTGAAGGTAGCCCGACCAATTTCATGGTGTTGACGCGTGCGACCAACTTAGCCGGGGCAGACGGGATCGTAGGGACTTCGGACGATATCCACGAGCACACTAACCAGGCGACGCCGTTCATCGATCAGAACCAGACGTACACGTCGCATCCGTCACACCAGGTTTTTCTGCGCGAGTACGTGCTTGACGCCAACGGCAATCCGGTGGCCACCGGGCGTCTGCTCGAAGGCGTCAATGGCGGCCTGGCAACATGGGCTGACGTCAAGGCGCAATCGCGGGAGCTGCTCGGCATCGATCTGACCGATGCCGATGCGACCAACATTCCCTTGCTGGCAACCGACCCTTATGGGCGCTTCCTGGGCGGAGCTCATGGATACGCCCAACTCGTGATGCCCGGCGTTGATGGCGTTGCGGGCACGCCCGACGACATCCTGACAGAAGGCAACCCCGCCAATCCCATCAGCACCACCGGGGCGGTCCGCACCGGACACGCCTTTCTGAACGACATTGCCCATGATGCCGTTCCGACCGGCAAGGTCGCGGACGGCGACACGGAGGTCAGCCTCTCGAACCTTGACGAGTCGGATACGAGCGGCAACTACGACAATGAGTTGCTCGATGCCCACTACATCACCGGCGACGGACGCGGGAATGAGAATATCGGCTTGACCGCTGTTCATCACGTTTTCCACGCGGAACACAACCGGCTGATCGGGCATCTGAAGGAGGTGATCCTGGCCGAAGTGGACACCGATCCAGCATTCGTGAGCCAGTGGCTGAAGCCGGGAGCGGATATGTCCGACGACATCCAGGAAAGTGACTGGAATGGCGAGCACCTGTTCCAAGCCGGCAGATTTGCGACCGAGATGCAATACCAGCATCTTGTCTTCGAGAACTTTGCACGTCGCATCCAGCCGAACATCGATGAATTCGAGGCGCACGACGTCACCATCGATCCCGCGATCGCGGCCGAGTTCGCGCACACGGTCTATCGGTTCGGGCACTCGCTGCTGCGCGAGACTGTTGACCGTCTAGATGCCGACGGCAACGTGGTCGACGCCAATGCCGAGGTGGCGGGCGATCAGCAGCTCAGCCTGATTGACGCCTTCCTCAACCCGCTCGCCTATGCGGAGCGTGGCGCCGACGGCGATGCTGCAGCGGAGATTGTGCGCGGAGCAACGCGCGAGGTCGCCAACAGCGTCGACGAATTCGTTACCGGTGCGCTGCGCAACAATCTTCTCGGTTTGCCTCTGGACCTTCCGACTATTAACCTCGCGCGCGGCCGTGACACCGGCGTGGCACCGCTCAACAGTGTCCGCGAGCAGTTCTACGAAACAACCGGAGATCCCGATCTCAAGCCATATGCGAGCTGGGCGGAATTCGGGAGCGGCATTAAGCACCCAAAGTCTCTCGTCAACTTCATTGCAGCGTACGGCGTTCATCCGTTGCTCGCTGATGCCGCCACGGTAGCGGAGAAACGTGTCGCTGCCGTCACGCTCGTCTATGGGACGGCGGATGACCCGACCACGGAGGCAGACGAGCGCGTTGGCCCGGACACTGATTTTCTCGACGGCACTGGAGCCTTCGCCGGTGTCGAGACTGGTCTCAATGACGTTGATCTGTGGATCGGGGGCCTGGCGGAGAAGCCGCTGGCGTCGGGCGGGCTGCTGGGCTCGACCTTCAACTTCGTGTTCGAGACTCAGATGGAAAAGTTGCAGAATGGTGACCGCTTTTACTACCTGTCGCGGTTGGAAGGTACGAATTTCCTAAATCAGCTCGAGGGCACCTCATTCGCCGAGCTGGTGATGCGCAACACTGATCCGATAGTAAGGAGGGCCTTCCTCCAGCGCACGAACGAGGCAGACGACGCCGGCCACAATCCGGGAGCCATGAGTCCGCACTATTTCGCCCAGCTGTTTAAGGCGAGCATGGGATGTGCTCCTCACCGGTATGTGCTCTTACAGAGAATAGAGCGGGCAAAGCGCATTCTACTTAACTCACGGGGAGCACCTTCGAGGCGGGCCTCGATGCTGGTTTTCAAAATGCCAGCCATTTCGCACGGGTATTCCGGAAACTCGTTGGTATGACTCCATCACAATTCCGGTCGAAACTGTAGTTCGTTGTGTCCGCGATATTCGACAAGACACGACACGTAACCAGACCGCTATTAGGGCACAAGCTCACCACCACGAAGACCACCACCGGAGACTCCCGTGGCCTGAGAGCTACCAACGCTAACCACGTTACAGCTCAATCCAACAGCGGCCCGCGCACGCCGTACAGTGTGAAAGCGTCCGACGCCGATTCCTGGAAGCGGGAATCCAGAATGACGGTGGCGCTTACGGCGATCAGCACGACAGCCAAACATGAGTACATAAATACACGCATCTTCCCCCCTCGCTTTCAAACGATGAACTCATCCGAGTCCAGGTTACCGATCTGAGATCGTCTTCACGCCCCAGAGAGCTTAAACGCCTTAGAGCTTAAAAGCCTTAGAGCTTAAAAGCCTTAGAGCTTAAAAGCCTTAGAGTTTAAAGGCCTTGGTCTCAATATCGATGAAGAATTCGCCCGACCGTCCCAACCTGAGCATAGAAATTTGCGGCGGGGGATTTTTCAAGGTCCAGGAAAAACCGCCTGATCCATGGCACAAACTGTTCCTCGAAAAACTCGCGATGAAACGCGCTAGAGACTTCAATGTCCCCGTTGGCCATGCTGGCCATGATCTCGCAGAAAGTCGCAGCATGATCTTCCGGCTCGCTGTTGTTGTCGGCGCGGGCAACACCGAGTTGCTGGAGCGTTTCGCGCAAGCGCGAGAGCGGCCGCCCGTAAAGAAGAATCCGCCACATAATACGAGGCGTAGGGCAACAGCCCGCTTGTGCCGAGACCACTGAACAGGTCGAAATACTCCCGCGACACAGCCTCAGTAGTCATCTTCGCGGCGCTCTTGGCCAACTTTGCATGTGCAAGACCGAGTTCGCTTGCATCGCCCCTCAGGAGAGCAATGCGTGCGAGCATCTCGTCATTCGGACTGCGTGCGAGCAGGTTGGCCAGCAACGCATACTCCTGCGCACGGGCAAGGTCCGTGTCATCGATCATCATTGGGACGTCTATCATATTGGACACAACGTCATGGCCTTTGATGAAATATGTGATCGCGCATAATGAACTCTCTCATCTCGGCAACGCGCCCCCGTGGGACCGACGCTGAGGCACCTCCTCATCAGAGCTCGCTTGCCCGCGTTCTGCAAATGACATGTCGCGCTCCTGCTGTATCGGAGACTGCTCAACCACTGCCGCTGCGGAGAGAATTTCTACACCTCCCTCTACATCTCCCTTGACCGGGGGTGACGCGCACACCTCTTCCCGTGCATCTGAGGGTGCGTTTGATGCAGTGACCTTGTCGATCGAGGCGCGGACATTCCCGAATTGGCCCAATGCCTGCGCAACGAGCATTGGGATGTTGTCAGTGTCACGCAATGGTCCAAAGCCCGGTATGCCGTTTGGATCGTTGAAATCCCACTGGTTCTCGGCAATGCCGATGAAGTCCCGGATGGCCGGATTGGTTGCCCACGCCCGGCGAAGCGCACTCCGTTTCAGCTCCTCTGGCACACCGGCTTGCAGAAACGCCCGGATGTCCGTGTCCAGGGTGATTGAATTGATCGACGGCAGAGACGTCACGTCGAAGACCTGCTCTGGCAATTGGTCGCAGTTCAAATTGCCGTTTTCATCCTGCACACCGGCCGAAGCATCAGCGCCGTCCGGCAATCCCGCACCGTCACCGGTTGGCACGGGAGCTTCGTCCGTTCGGGATACTTTCAGTCGCGACCAGCGCGAAGCGAAGTTCTCAGTCATTTCGCCGTTTCTCCACTCTGTCATCGCGACGGCCAGAGACCTGATGTTCCGACGGCGTGCGGCGGCGCTTGATGAAGGGCTGTTCCACGTGATGCACGGCGATAAATTCATCGATCGCCGCAGCGATCGGCCCAGGCATGGACACGGTCTCCACGATGTCATTTCCGGCGTCGGTCAGCGCCTCTCCTTCTGCAGGATCCGCCGTCACCGCGACCAACTCGATCCCTGTCTCAGTGGGGCGCATCACCACCCATAATTTCGGCGCGCCCGATGTCAGATTCTCACGGTAGTAGACGGTCTCCGTCCGGTGCAGTTCGATAGAGGCCTGGCCGGCGTAAAATACGGCAAGGTCCGCGTCGTTATTGATCAGCGTCCACGGCTCCACCGCCGGTATTCCCGCGAGTACAGAGACCGGCCGCCACAAATAATCCGCCCATGGACTCTTTGCCTTGCGGCGCTCGACCACAACACCGACTGGAATACTTGCCAGAGTTCGTCGATCTCAATTGACGTTCTCCCCTCGGGTTATGGGCAGGCCCGTCACAAGATTTTGTGGCTTCAGGCGGAGGACTTCATCCTCCCCTATTGCGACGATAAGATAAACGGGCTCGCCGCGCACGCGCTCGATGACGTCGGCGGGGTCGGCGAATGTCAGGCGATAGAGACCGATGATTCGACTGTAGGCGGCCTCGTCGATCTCATGGTTGTTCCAAAGTGCATTCCCGAGGCGCGTGGCCTCGGAATCCAGCCCGACATACCAGACCAGAGACGTGTCCCGCAGTTCGGTCAACGGCTCGACCACAACGTCAACCGCGAGAAGGTGCGATATCCATCGCGCCACGACCTCGCCGAGTGCCGTCAATCCACGCAGACCGCCCGTAAGATCAAGCGCCATGTCGAACATGTCGCTGCGCGACCAGTAACTCGACGCATTGCCGTCACTGAGAACATCAACACCAGACGTCGGCGGCAAACCCAGCAGGGCAACAAGCGGCGAGTCCTGCCGACCTCCATGACGCTCCGCGGTCTCCAGATCGGTGGCGAGCACCGTACCTTCTCGCAAGCTGAACTTCTGTGGCCGGAAGAACATTTCCGCAGCGCGGAGCACGAACACGTCATCGCAATCATTTAGCATATTGCGCAAGATTGCCTGCACCAACTGGCCGATGAAGATGGGAGGAAACCTCAACGAACGACGGACGATATCGAGATAGGCTGCTTCAAGCGTATCGAAGCTGGCAAGATGATCGCGCCACGCGATCAAGGCACTCCAATTCTCTTGCGCATCCGCGTCCGCGATGACCGAGATTTGAGAGTTCGCGACTGGACGCCACGGGTCCTCGAGCAGCAATCGATACAGTTCACGCTCCGGCAGGCACGCGTCCGCCGGCGGCACAAGCTCTGGCCGGGCCAGATACGCCTTTATGAAATCACCGGTGATACGCAAACGCCCCTCTGCGTCTCGATCCAGCAAATGATGGCCGCTTGCGAGCCAGAAATCGCGCGTCACGCTCATGGCTTTGCTTCCCCAACCAATCCGGCTAGATCGACGTGCTCGTCTGGCACGTCTTCGCCGACCACTTCCACGAACTGGAAGGCGGACGACGACGTCTGAACACCAGGGCGCAGGGTGCGAAACGCCTCGCGAATGACGCCGCCTTCAAAGGTCCGCGTGACGGCAATAATCACACCGGCTGGATGATCGCAGAGCGAAGCCACAAAGGAGATCTCCTCCTCGGCAGCATTGGCGGCCACGGCAAGATCCGGGGCACCAAAATGCTCGACAAGCCGCGCAGCCAGCATTCCAACCACCGCGGCATGGTCCTGTTTCGACATGTTGACAACTTGTGCCAATGTCGACCGGCCGAGCGAATTAACACCCAAAAAGCCGGCGCGGAAGGCCGTGCGCGATTTGCCTCGCAATGCTTGCACATCCGCCCCCAGAAACGCGAACGCGCCCGACACCGCCCACTCTCCGGGCTCGGCGGGATGTTCGAAGACGAACGTATCCGAGGCATCAAGCTGAATGGTGCGTAACAATTTCACGGGCAACGCTCTCGTTCGACGATATGACGTACGGACGCCGGTGTGCTCAGGATACCGGCCCCCGTTTGGCGATCTCCTCACGCTCTTTTAAATAATCGTCAGTGGTGCGGATCACACGGTCAGGCCCGCCGTAAGGGTCGAAATTCTCTTCGGAGACGACGGCAATACGGCACTCTTCGCACATCCTGATAAGATCGAGGCGTCCCGCACCCTTGAACATCCAATGGCTACCCTCGAGTTTCGCAACGACACGATCAATCGTGCTCCTCACACCGAACGGCTTGCTGCACCGGATGCAACAGAACGGTTCTTCCTGCTTCAAGATCCGTGGCGGCGCTGTTGCCACGCGGAAATCAAGCTGCGGTTGCAAGGTGATGGCGTTCTCCGGACAAGTTGCCTCGCACAGTCCGCACTGCACGCAGGCATCTTCCACAAACTGCAACATCGGCAGATCGGCGTTGTCCCGAAGCGCGCCGGTCGGACAGGCCGAAACACACGACAGGCAGAGAGTACAAGCATCGGCCGTCAAATTCACCGTTCCGAAAGGCGCCCCCACCGGCAGCGGGATGACATCGACCGGATTGAGCGCCGCGCGGTGAAGCTCGCTTAAAGCAAAACGCAACACGCCTCGCTTGTCGCCAATGGCGAGGAAACTTGCAGGCCGTGACGTGGTGGTCAGCACGGGCATCTCGCGCAGTATAATGCCGAGGACATCGGGATCATCGGTTTCGATGGTTGAGACGCGGTCGGAATCGAAGCCAAGACCGGCAAGAATGGGCGCCACCAGCGCAATGGTACGACGCAGCCCGGAGACGTCGTGGCGCGGCTTTTCGCGCAGCAAGAACCTGACAGATGAACCACCATAGGCAAAGATCGCTGCGAGGCTCTCCAGCCCCACCTGTGTCACTTCATTGACCGAAACCGGCAATGTATTCGCCGGCAAACCATCACCGAACCGCGCGAGCGCATCGATCAGCGGCGTGCCGTGGGCCTCATCATGAAACAGGATGACAGGATTCACCCCTCCGGCTTCGCGATAAGCCAGGATCATCGCACGCAGCTTTCGCATCAAGGCATCTTCCGGCGGCAAGGCGTAAGACGCCGCACCGGTCGGGCAGACCGCGGCGCATTGCCCGCAACCCGCGCAAATATACGGATCGATGGCGACGTGGTCGCCTTGCGGCGTGATCGCGCCGGCGGGACATAGATCGAGGCACCGGCTGCATCCGACGATTTGCGAACGCGAATGCGCGCAAAGAGAAGCGTCGAACGACACAAAGCGAGGCTTCTCGAAAGTGCCGGTCAGATCACGTGCCTTGAGCACGGCCTCCAACATCTCGGAACGGTTGCCGGGATCTGCCCTCAGGTAACCGTCGCGAAGATCAGCCGCCGCAAACAACGGTGTGCCACGCGAAAGATCGAGAATGATATCACAACGTGACTGCGCACCACTGCGCGACGGTCCGTACGTCAGAACGCCGCGCGACGACGGCGCTGGCTGCGCGAAATCATCTACCGTCATTTCAAAAGCGCCGAGATACCCGGTGACGGTTTTGATCTTGCCTTTCACCACCGGGAAATCGGCGCTCGCGGTCAGCGTAATTGCTGCGGGGGGAGCAATCAGCACTGTAACATCGAGGTGATCCTGCAGCAGGCGCCCTGCTTCGATCGCGCTTTCATCGCGACCATAGATCAGAATGACGCCCCCGCTCTCGACCGGAACAGGCACCACCTCCGGCATCGGCACGGAGGCGGCGGCAAGCAACGCCGCCATCTTGGGACCAGCCGCGGCAGCATCACTGGACCAGCCAGCGGTCTCACGAAGATTGGTGAAGACGACAGGCGTTGTGCGCCCCGTCTCGACCGCAATGTCCGACAGCTCCGTTTTCTTGAAGGTGCAGCCCACCGTGAGCGGCAGGTTCTGTCCGGCAATCATCCGGAAACGATCGAGCTGCGAACCACAGAGTTGATGAGCCGTGGTCACACTTTCGCTTCGACAGCCCCGGCGCACGGCTTCCGTATCGAGCGGCATGGTGTCGTCGCACGAACAGATCAAGAGATGATGAGGGGCACCTTGCGTAGCCATGGTTGCCTTTCAGGCGTCCACCTTATTTTGCGGGCGTCGCGATGATGGGCGGGCGCGGAGCCTTCCCCTTCGCCTCCAGTTCGGCCAGCCAGAGATCGTGATGTTCTTTCGCCCAGTTGCGATCGACCTCACCGGTTCCCATCGCCTCGAATGCGCCCTCCATACCCAAGGTTCCAATATAAATGTGGCCGAGGATCAGCGCGATAAACAGGACGGCAACGACGGCGTGCACCACCTGGGTGACCTGCATGCCGAGGATGTTCGTGACGGAGAACGGAAACAGGAGAAGGAAGCCGGAGATAGACACCGCAAGGCCTGCGGCGAGCGAAAGCCAGAACACAAGCTTCTCGCCGAAATTGAACCGTTCCGCCGGCGCATGCTTTGACTTGATGAAGCCACCCCCTCGCTTGAGCCACTCAAGGTCGACACGGTTGAAGAGGTTGTCCTTGATAAAGATCACCGCGATGAGGACGAGGCCGACCACAAACGCGAAGCTGACGAAGTTATGGATGTATTTCGCGGCCTGCGAGACGGTTGAGAATGTCTCCGGGCCTATCACGGGAAGAAGCAGCTTCTTGCCGAAGGTGATGTTCAGGCCCGTCAAAGCAAGGATCACGAAGGAAACGGCGGTCAGCCAGTGCGAAAACCGTTCGATGGCCTTGAAGCGCAGGATCTTCAGCCCCGAACGTCCGCTTTCGATACGAAGCCGCCCTATGACCAGATAGGCCACGCCCAGCAGCAGGACCGTTCCCAGGATCAGGACCGCGGCGCCCCAGCGCAGCAAAACCTCGTGAAAGTAATCCCAGGTACGTCCCGCAGGCTGAATCAAAACAGCTGACTTGGTATCTGGAATATCGATACGTCCTTCAGCGCGCGGAAATTCCTTCAGCACGGTCTGTTCATGGACACTGCTCGCAGTTGGATTGGGAGCGCCATCCGGCGCCAGCACCTCAGTCCATGCCGGAGCAGCGCATGCCATTGCCAACAGAACCAAGGCCGCGACTACCGAACGCAAATACGCGAACAACGCCATGACGCTCGTCCTTCCAAAACGTTCGCGCGATAGCATGCCGGCGATCATCGCAGCCAACACTCAGACCACGACGGTTTCGTGATACGCCGTCATCCATCCCCAGGCGCCGGACCCGTAACCGCGCTTGAGGACCCGCTCCTTGTAGATCTGCGCGATAATCTCGCCGTCTCCAGCCAACAAGGATTTTGTCGAACACATCTCGGCGCACAGCGGCAACTTGCCTTGGCCGAAGCGGTCCGAACCATATTTCTCAAACTCCGCGGCACTGCCGGACGCCTCCTGCCCGCCGCCGCCGGCGCAATAAGTGCATTTATCCATCTTGCCGCGCGAGCCGAAGTTTCCGACTTTCGGATACTGCGGCGCTCCGAACGGACAGGCGTAGAAGCAGTAACCGCAGCCGATGCATAAATCCTTCGAATGCAGCACGATGCCGTCTTCGGTCGGATAGATGCATTCGACCGGACACACCGCCGCGCACGGCGCGTCGGTGCAATGCATGCAGGCCATCGACACCGATCGTTCGCCTGGCTTGCCGTCATTGATTGTAACGACGCGGCGCCGGTTGATGCCCCATGGGACTTCATTCTCGTTCTTGCAGGCGGTGACACAGGCATTGCAATCGATGCAGCGGTCGGCGTCACAAAGGAATTTCATTCGCGCCATTGCTTGTTCCTTATGCTGCCCTGATTTGACAGAGCGTGGCCTTGGGCTCCTGCATTCCCGTGGCGGGATCATATCCGTAGGTTGTCAGCGTATTGACGCTCTCGCCGAGCACGAAGGGATCGGCGCCCTTCGGATAATGGCTCCTCCGATCATCGCCTTCGTACCAGCCGGCAAAATGATAAGGCATCCATGCGAGGCCCTTCCCCACGCGCTCTGTGACAAGCGCCTTCATCCGGGCTTTCGATTGGCTTTCCGGTCCAAAGACCCAGACCCAGCCTCCGTCCTTGATGCCGCGCTCGCTCGCGTCAACCGTGTTGATCTCGACGTACATTTCCTGCTTCAGCTCAGCGAGCCATTTGTTCGAGCGTGTCTCTTCACCGCCCCCTTCATACTCGACGAGGCGGCCCGAACTCAGGATCAGCGGGAATTGCTTCGCGATGTTGTTGTCCACCGCAGCCTTCTGAATGCTGAAGCCTATGTTCGGCACTCGGAACTGACGCGCATCGGGCAGCGTGGGGTATTTCGCGACAAGGTCAGGCCGCGGCGTATAGATCGGCTCGCGATGGACCGGAATGGGATCCGGAGGATTCCAAGCAATCATGCGCGCTTTGCCATTGCCGTATGGCGAACAGCCATGCTCGATCGAAACGCGCTGAATTCCGCCTGAAAGGTCGGTCGACCAGGAAACGTTGTCGGGGTTGGCAGGATTGACCTGCTGAATGACACTCATTTCCTGAGCTGTCAGATCCTTGTCCCAGCCAAGCTTCTTCAGCACACCGAGCGTGAATTCCGGATAACCGTCCTTGATTTCGGAGCCAACCGAGTAAGACCCCTCAGCGAGCAGGTTGTCGTGCTCTTCCTTCTCAACCTGCTGCCCGTTCTCCATCACCTTACGCTTGACGATGCGCTCGACGCCGAAACGTGCACGAAACGTGGCACCGCCTTCCTTCACCGGCAAATTGGTGTTGTAGAGGATCGGCGTTCCCGGATGCTTGAATTCGGGCGTTCCCCAGCATGGCCAGGGAAGTCCGTAATAGTCACCACCGACTTCCGGATCGTCCTTTGGTGCCCGCATCGTGACCAGATCGAACTTCGCCTGGTTTTTCATGTGCGCCTTCAGGCGCTCCGGCGACTGCCCGCAATAACCCGTTGACCATCCGCCGCGGTTGATTTCCCGGAGGATGTCTTGAGCCGACACCTTGCCATTCTCGACCTTGATGTTCTTGAACATCGTG
>CAVVWF010000007.1:0-207146 GCA_963751855.1 uncultured Alphaproteobacteria bacterium
CCGAGATGTGTTCGACAAAATCCTTGTTGGCTGGAGACGGCGAGATTATCGCGCAGATCTACAAGGAGCGGGTCCTCAAGCGCGGTTACGGGTCCGGCGCCTGGGGATGGATGACGGCGTATCACGAAACCGTCGTGGTCTGAGCGTTGGCTGCGATGATCGCCGGCATGCTATCGCGCGAACGTTTTGGAAGGACGAGCGTCATGGCGTTGTTCGCGTATTTGCGTTCGGTAGTCGCGGCCTTGGTTCTGTTGGCAATGGCATGCGCTGCTCCGGCATGGACTGAGGTGCTGGCGCCGGATGGCGCTCCCAATCCAACTGCGAGCAGTGTCCATGAACAGACCGTGCTGAAGGAATTTCCGCGCGCTGAAGGACGTATCGATATTCCAGATACCAAGTCAGCTGTTTGATTCAGCCTGCGGGACGTACCTGGGATTACTTTTACGAGGTTTTGCTGCGCTGGGGCGCCGCGGTCCTGATCCTGGGAACGGTCCTGCTGCTGGGCGTGGCCTATCTGGTCATAGGGCGGCTTCGTATCGAAAGCGGACGTTCGGGGCTGAAGATCCTGCGCTTCAAGGCCATCGAACGGTTTTCGCACTGGCTGACCGCCGTTTCCTTCGTGATCCTTGCTTTGACGGGCCTGAACATCACCTTCGGCAAGAAGCTGCTTCTTCCCGTGATAGGCCCGGAGACATTCTCAACCGTCTCGCAGGCCGCGAAATACATCCATAACTTCGTCAGCTTCGCGTTTGTGGTCGGCCTCGTCCTCATCGCGGTGATCTTTATCAAGGACAACCTCTTCAACCGTGTCGACCTTGAGTGGCTCAAGCGAGGGGGTGGCTTCATCAAGTCAAAGCATGCGCCGGCGGAACGGTTCAATTTCGGCGAGAAGCTTGTGTTCTGGCTTTCGCTCGCCGCAGGCCTTGGTGCTTATCTCCGGCTTCCTTCTCCTGTTTCCGTTCTCCGTCACGAACATCCTCGGCATGCAGGTCACCCAGGTGGTGCACGCCGTCGTTGCCGTCCTGTTTATCGCGCTGATCCTCGGCCACATTTATATTGGAACCTTGGGTATGGAGGGCGCATTCGAGGCGATGGGAACCGGTGAGGTCGATCGCAACTGGGCGAAAGAACATCACGATCTCTGGCTGGCCGAACTGGAGGCGAAGGGGAAGGCTCCGCGCCCGCCCATCATCGCGACGCCCGCAAAATAAGGTGGACGCCTGAAAGGCAACCATGGCTACGCAAGGTGCCCCTCATCATCTCTTGATCTGTTCGTGCGACGACACCATGCCGCTCGATACGGAAGCCGTGCGCCGGGGCTGTCGAAGCGAAAGTGTGACCACGGCTCATCAACTCTGTGGTTCGCAGCTCGATCGTTTCCGGATGATTGCCGGACAGAACCTGCCGCTCACGGTGGGCTGCACCTTCAAGAAAACGGAGCTGTCGGACATTGCGGTCGAGACGGGGCGCACAACGCCTGTCGTCTTCACCAATCTTCGTGAGACCGCTGGCTGGTCCAGTGATGCTGCCGCGGCTGGTCCCAAGATGGCGGCGTTGCTTGCCGCCGCCTCCGTGCCGATGCCGGAGGTGGTGCCTGTTCCGGTCGAGAGCGGGGGCGTCATTCTGATCTATGGTCGCGATGAAAGCGCGATCGAAGCAGGGCGCCTGCTGCAGGATCACCTCGATGTTACAGTGCTGATTGCTCCCCCCGCAGCAATTACGCTGACCGCGAGCGCCGATTTCCCTGTGGTGAAAGGCAAGATTAAAACCGTCACCGGGTTCTCGGCGCTTTTGAAATGACGGTCGATGATTTCGCGCAACCGGCGCCGTCGTCGCGCGGCGTTCTGACGTACGGACCGTCGCGCAGTGGTGCGCAGTCGCGTTGTGATATCATTCTCGATATGTCGCGTGGCACGCCGTTGTTTGCGGCGGCTGATCTTCGCGACGGTTACCTGAGGGCAGATCCCGGCAACCGTTCCGAGATGTTGGAGGCCGTGCTCAAGGCACGTGATCTGACCGGCACTTTCGAGAAGCCTCGCTTTGTGTCGTTCGACGCTTCTCTTTGCGCGCATTCGCGTTCGCAAATCGTCGGATGCAGCCGGTGCCTCGATCTATGTCCCGCCGGCGCGATCACGCCGCAAGGCGACCACGTCGCCATCGATCCGTATATTTGCGCGGGTTGCGGGCAATGCGCCGCGGTCTGCCCGACCGGTGCGGCGTCTTACGCCTTGCCGCCGGAAGATGCCTTGATGCGAAAGCTGCGTGCGATGATCCTGGCTTATCGCGAAGCCGGAGGGGTAAATCCTGTCATCCTGTTTCATGATGAGGCCCACGGCACGCCGCTGATCGATGCGCTCGCGCGGTTCGGTGATGGTTTGCCGGCGAATACATTGCCGGTTTCGTCAATGAAGTGACACAGGTGGGGCTGGAGAGCCTCGCAGCGATCTTTGCCTATGGTGGTTCATCTGTCAGGTTCTTGCTGCGCGAAAAGCCGCGCCACGACGTCTCCGGGCTGCGTCGTACCATTGCGCTGGTGGCGCCCATTCTTGCCGGTCTTGGCTTCGATTCCGACCGCGTCTCAACCATCGAAACCGATGATCCCGATGTCCTCGGCATTATACTGCGCGAGATGCCCGTGCTGACCACCACGTCACGGCCTGCAAGTTTCCTCGCCATTGGCGACAAGCGAGGAGCGCGTCTTGCGTTGCTTTTAAGCGAGCTTCACCGCGCGGCGCTCAATCCGGTCGATGTCATCCCGCTGCCGGTGGGGGCGCCTTTCGGAACGGTGAATTTGACGGCCGATGCTTGTACTCTCTGCCTGTCGTGTGTTTCGGCCTGTCCGACCGGCGCGCTTCGGGACAACGCCGATCTGCCGATGTTGCAGTTTGTGGAAGATGCCTGCGTGCAGTGCGGACTGTGCGAGGCAACGTGTCCGGAGAACGCCATCACCTTGCAACCGCAGCTTGATTTCCGCGTGGCAACAGCGCCGCCACGGATCTTGAAGCAGGAAGAACCGTTCTGTTGCATCCGGTGCAGCAAGCCGTTCGGTGTGAGGAGCACGATTGATCGTGTCGTTGCGAAACTCGAGGGTAGCCATTGGATGTTCAAGGGTGCGGGACGCCTCGATCTTATCAGGATGTGCGAAGAGTGCCGTCTGCCGTCGTCTCCGAAGAGAATTTCGACCCTTACGGCGGGCCTCGACCGTGTGATCCGCACCACTGACGATTATTTAAAAGAGCGTGAGGAGATCGCCAAACGGGGGCCGGTATCCTGAGCACACCGGTGTCCGTCCGTCATATCGTCGAACGAGAGTTGCCCGTGAAATTGTTACGCACCATTCAGCTTGATGCCTCGGATACGTTCGTCTTCGAACATCCCGCCGAGCCCGGAGAGTGGGCGGTGTCGGGCGCGTTCGCGTTTCTGGGGGCGGATGTGCAAGCATTGCGAGGCAAATCGCGCACGGCCTTCCGCGCCGGCTTTTTGGGTGTTAATTCGCTCGGCCGGTCGACATTGGCACAAGTTGTCAACATGTCGAAACAGGACCATGCCGCGGTGGTTGGAATGCTGGCTGCGCGGCTTGTCGAGCATTTTGGTGCCCCGGATCTTGCCGTGGCCGCCAATGCTGCCGAGGAGATCTCCTTTGTGGCTTCGCTCTGCGATCATCCAGCCGGTGTGATTATTGCCGTCACGCGGACCTTTGAAGGCGGCGTCATTCGCGAGGCGTTTCGCACCCTGCGCCCTGGTGTTCAGACGTCGTCGTCCGCCTTCCAGTTCGTGGAAGTGGTCGGCGAAGACGTGCCAGACGAGCACGTCGATCTAGCCGGATTGGTTGGGGAAGCAAAGCCATGAGCGTGACGCGCGATTTCTGGCTCGCAAGCGGCCATCATTTGCTGGATCGAGACGCAGAGGGGCGTTTGCGTATCACCGGTGATTTCATAAAGGCGTATCTGGCCCGGCCAGAGCTTGTGCCGCCGGCGGACGCGTGCCTGCCGGAGCGTGAACTGTATCGATTGCTGCTCGAGGACCCGTGGCGTCCAGTCGCGAACTCTCAAATCTCGGTCATCGCGGACGCGGATGCGCAAGAGAATTGGAGTGCCTTGATCGCGTGGCGCGATCATCTTGCCAGCTTCGATACGCTTGAAGCAGCCTATCTCGATATCGTCCGTCGTTCGTTGAGGTTTCCTCCCATCTTCATCGGCCAGTTGGTGCAGGCAATCTTGCGCAATATGCTAAATGATTGCGATGACGTGTTCGTGCTCCGCGCTGCGGAAATGTTCTTCCGGCCACAGAAGTTCAGCTTGCGAGAAGGTACGGTGCTCGCCACCGATCTGGAGACCGCGGAGCGTCATGGAGGTCGGCAACCGCCGCTTGTTGCCCTGCTGGGTTTGCCGCCGACGTCTGGTGTTGATGTTCTCAGTGACGGCAATGCGTCGAGTTACTGGTCGCGCAGCGACATGTTCGACATGGCGCTTGATCTTACGGGCGGTCTGCGTGGATTGACGGCACTCGGCGAGGTCGTGGCGCGATGGATATCGCACCTTCTCGCGGTTGACGTTGTGGTCGAGCCGTTGACCGAGCTGCGGGACACGTCTCTGGTCTGGTATGTCGGGCTGGATTCCGAGGCCACGCGCCTCGGGAATGCACTTTGGAATAACCATGAGATCGACGAGGCCGCCTACATCGAAATCATCGGTCTCGCCTGACATTCGCCGACCCCGCCGACGTCATCGAGCGCGTGCGCGGCGAGCCCGTTTATCTTATCGTCGCAATAGGGGAGGATGAAGTCCTCCGCCTGAAGCCGCAAAATCTTGTGACGGGCCTGCCCATAACCCGAGGGGAGAACGTCGATTGAGATCGACAACTCTGGCAAGTATTCCAGTCGGTGTTGTGGTCGAGCGCCGCAAGGCAAAAAGTCCATGGGCGGATTATTTGTGGCGGCCGGTCTCTGTTTCTCGCGGGAATACCGGCGGTGGAGCCGTGGACGCTGATCAATAACGACGCGGACCTTGCCGTATTTTACGCCGGCCAGGCCTCTATCGAACTGCACCGGACGGAGACCGTCTCTCCCGTGAAATCTGACATCGGGCGCGCCGAAATTATGGGTGGTGATGCGCCCCACTGAGACGAGTTGGTCGCGGTGACGGCGGATCCTGCAGAAGGAGAGGCGCTGACCGACGCCGGAAATGACATCGTGGAGACCGTGTCCATGCCTGGGCCGATCGCTGCGGCGATCAATGAATTTATCGCCGTGCATCACGTGGAACAGCCCTTCATCAAGCGCCGCCGCACGCCGTCGGAACATCAGGTCTCTGGCCGTCGCGATGACAGAGTGGAGAAACGGCGAAATGACTGAGAACTTCGCTTCGCGCTGGTCGCGACTGAAAGTATCCCGAACGGACGAAGCTCCCGTGCCAACCGGTGACGGCGCGGGATTGCCGGACGACGCTGGGGCCGTGGCCGTTGTGCAGGATGAAACCGGCCATTCGGACCGCGAGCAATTGCCGGAGCAGGTCTTCGACGTGACGTCTCTGCCGTCGATCAATTCAATCACTGTGGACACGGACATCCGGGCGTTTCTGCAAGCCGGTGTGCCGGAGGACCTGAAGCGGAGTGCGCTTCGCCGGGCGTGGGCAACCAATCCGGCCATCCGGGACTTCATCGGCATTGCCGAGAACCAGTGGGATTTCAACGATCCAAACGGCATGCCGGGCTTTGGACCATTGCGTGACACTGACAACATCCCAATGCTCGTTGCGCAGGCATTCGGCCAATTCGGGAATGTCCGCGCCTCGATCGACAAGGTCACTGCATCAAACGCACCCTCAGATGCACGGGAAGAGGTGTGCGCGTCACCCCCGGCCAAGGGAGATGTAGAGGGAGGTGTAGAAATTCTCTCCGCAGCGGCAGTGGTTGAGCAGTCTCCGATACAGCAGGAGCGCGACATGTCATTTGCAGAACGCGGGCAAGCGAGCTCTGATGAGGAGGTGCCTCAGCGTCGGTCCCACGGGGGCGCGTTGCCGAGATGAGAGAGTTCATTATGCGCGATCACATATTTCATCAAAGGCCATGACGTTGTGTCCAATATGATAGACGTCCCAATGATGATCGATGACACGGACCTTGCCCGTGCGCAGGAGTATGCGTTGCTGGCCAACCTGCTCGCACGCAGTCCGAATGACGAGATGCTCGCACGCATTGCTCTCCTGAGGGGCGATGCAAGCGAACTCGGTCTTGCACATGCAAAGTTGGCCAAGAGCGCCGCGAAGATGACTACTGAGGCTGTGTCGCGGGAGTATTTCGACCTGTTCAGTGGTCTCGGCACAAGCGGGCTGTTGCCCTACGCCTCGTATTATGTGGCGGATTCTCTTTACGGGCGGCCGCTCTCGCGCTTGCGCGAAACGCTCCAGCAACTCGGTGTTGCCCGCGCCGACAACAACAGCGAGCCGGAAGATCATGCTGCGACTTTCTGCGAGATCATGGCCAGCATGGCCAACGGGGACATTGAAGTCTCTAGCGCGTTTCATCGCGAGTTTTTCGAGGAACAGTTTGTGCCATGGATCAGGCGGTTTTTCCTGGACCTTGAAAAATCCCCCGCCGCAAATTTCTATGCTCAGGTTGGGACGGTCGGGCAAATCTTCATCGATATTGAGACCAAGGCCTTTAAACTCTAAGGCTTTTAAGCTCTAAGGCGTTTAAGCTCTCTGGGGCGTGAAGACGGATCTCGGTAACCTGGACTCGGATGAGTTCATCGTTTGAAAGCGAGGGGGGAAGATGCGTGTATTTATGTACTCATGTTTGGCTGTCGTGCTGATCGCCGTAAGCGCCACCGTCCGTCTCAATTCCGCTTTTCCAGGAATCGGCGTCGGACGCTTTCACACTGTACGGCGTGCGCGGGCCGCTGTTGGATTGAGCTGTAACGTGGTTAGCGTTGGTAGCTCTCAGGCCACGGGAGTCTCAGTGGTGGTCTTCGTGGTGGTGAGCTTGTGCCCTAATAGCGGTCTGGTTACGTGTCGTGTCTTGTCGAATATCGCGGACACAACGAACTACAGTTTCGACCGGAATTGTGATGGAGTCATACCAACGAGTTTCCGGAATACCCGTGCGAAATGGCTGGCATTTTGAAAACCAGCATCGAGGCCCGCCTCGAAGGTGCTTGCCGTGAGTTAAGTAGAATGCGCTTTGCCCGCTCTATTCTCTGTAAGAGCACATACCGGTGAGTGAGCTGCTGCCGGTTTGATGGACACCAAGTTTGGGTGTTTCATGAAGCCGGAGGTGGGTCATGCGGGAACGAAAATTCAGCCGAGAGTTCAAGATCGAAGCGGTCAAGCTGGTCAGGGAGCGCGGGGTATCGGCGGCGCAAGCCGCGCGTGACCTGGACGTCCACGAGAACGTTCTGCGCAAATGGGTGAAGGAGTTTGGCTCCGATCCCGTGCAGCTCCCAGGCCATGGCCAGATGAAGCCCGAGCAGCAGGAGATCGCGCAGCTCAAGCGCGAGGTCCAGAAGCTGAAAGCCGAGCGGGATATCCTAAAAAACTGTCCAGCGCCGTGGCGCGCCTGCGCGGGGTAGAAACAGCCTTGTGTTATCGTCTGAGGCCGGGAGGGTAGCGGCCGTCAGCTTATTGGAGGCACTGTCCCCGTTAAAAAACGTGGTCCATGGGTGCATGCGGACTTGAGAGTGGTGACGTCGCTCCGGCGGCGATCCCGATTAGGAAGATGACAAATTGGCATAACCCAGACCCTCCTGCCCATGATTGGACGGAGGACCCGCAATGCCCAAGACAACAACTGGAGATCGCCCGGAATTGAAGCCGGTCAACATCGGGGCGGCTGCCATCGACATCGGATCAAAGATGCACATGGCCGCCGTGAACCCGGCCTGCACCGACATACCAGTGCGCACGTTCGGCACATTCACACAGGACCTGCATAGTCTGGCGGACTGGTTCCAAAAACATGCGGTGTGACCAGCGTCGCGATGAAATCCACCGGGGTCTATTGGATCCCGGTCTACGAGATTCTGGAGCAGCGCGGGTTCGAAGTCATGCTCGTCAAGCGTGATGCCTTGCTTGTCTTTCTCCATGAAGTCCTCCTTTCCGATTTAATTCCCGGAAGAGGGCAGCGTTCCAAAGCATTTGTTAAGACTTGAGCGGCGCCAAATAATCAAATTCCAATTCGTTCTTTGAGAACGAAGTGGAATCAAATAAAGAACGCCTCTCTCAAAGCCGAGCCGAAAATGAAGCCACTCATAGCTCTTGCAGCGTTGGTCTGTCTCACGACAGGAGCGAACGCTGACGTTAGAATTTATATAAATCCCGGATCACAATGCTGGTCCTATCAAGGGCTTGATACGAGGTTCTTTGGTAGCTTCGGTGGAGGCGGGGCGGCTAACCATCGCTGTCGTTGAAGAGCAAACCAACGAGAAGGGTGGAACGGAAGTCGTGGCCTACGACGCCGCAAAAATCTGGGTGACTGGGCCAAACTTCTACAAAGACGGAAATCGCGAAGAGCCGAATGATCGAGTGATTTTTACCCAAAAACCTGGCCGGTACACTTTCGATCTCTATGAGCATGGTACGGGCGCGGGCGCCCCGGTGTTTGTGAAAATCTGCGCGATGAAAAAAGAACAGCGAAAGTAAAAGGCCTTATTTAATCGGGCCTGTCTCGCACTCTCAGAATAAGTCGGCTTGTGATTTCCGCGGTCGCATTGGCGCACTCACATCTTGAACCAGCGGAAAAGTTGCCAATGCAGTTGTTACTCGTTCGGAGCCTTTTGTGGTTGATGTGAAGGCGACTTCGCATTCGTCATACCCAAGTGAACGTACCGCCACGTCCGGCATTTTGGCGGCTACGGTGTCTGAGAAAGCTTGATAAGCCTGCGGACCACCTTCTTCTAACTTCACTCGAACTAAGAAGGGATGCGAAATGATGCCTGCTAAAGCGTTGAAGCGTGGAATTTCCAGAGCTGACAACCGAGCTTCGGCGGCCTCTAGTCTCTCTATAAGAATCCTCTGATCGGGCGTTGCGTTCTTCAGCAACTCCTGTCGACCCCGTGCATGCTGGACCGGGTTCTCGGGTTCAAATCCGTCCTTGAACGCAGCCTCAATCGCCGGCAAAAGCGCATCGCGCGCCTTTTGTTGTTCGCCTGGCGTAGTGACTAGAAACTGTATTGCACGGTGTGTGATAACGTCGAAGGGGATGTTCTCACCCTTCCGCACCATGTGGATTATAGGTTTATTGACTGCATGGCGAAGCGCCATCTCATAAAAGGCGTTCGCGTTGTGAAAGCTTAGGTCTGCGATAACCAAATCAGCGTCGTACAAGCGATTGATGATCTGAGAGCTGACCATTCCAGGTGCGGGTATTTTGTCCGCACGCTCAACGGTAACGTCCTTAAAGCGCTTCTCGAAAACGGGCAGGACGATGCCGTGGTAGAGCCAATCGGCGTGAGTGCGATGTTCACTGTCCTCGGCCCCGATTGGCCCAATAAGAGCCGTCGTAGGACTGTGTCTTCTCGCGCAGAGCCCCGCTTAGTCGCGCGGCCCTTGCCTCGCGAGGGGAGATAGCGGTAGTTTTGGAAAGGCTGGGGAGATTTACAATACATGCGTAACTTAGTGGTCGCGGCGCTTGCTGCCGCGTTGGCGGGATGTGCCGGAAGGGCTCCCGCGCCGGTGGCTGTTGTACAACCGCAAGACCGTTTCATGGACTGTGCGGCCGTTCTCGCGGAGGTACAGGCCAACAACACCAAGGTCCAGCAACTCGCTTCAGAGCAGGGACTTAAAACAACACAGAATGTTGCAGCCGGTGTAGCTGGCATAATCATACCGGTGCTTTGGTTTGGGATGGATTTTCAGGGCACCGCTGACAAGGAGACCCAAGCTCTCCAAGCCCGCCAGCAGTATCTTGCTACTCTGGCCGAGCAGAAGCGTTGCGGCGTCGAAGAACCACCACCGCCACCGCAGGCGGCGAAGCCAACTAAGAAGAAACGCGTCGCGCCACCAACGGCTGCCCCCGCCGTGTCGAGTGCTGAACCTAAAGAGTAGCCAATAGGTGATTGACTTGAGCATGGTAGGAGCGATGGAGGCGATTGAAGGGCTGCGCGCGTCTTATCGTCCCAAACAGATTACGACCTTGTTTGTCGGTGAATCCGCGCCCTTCAGTGGGCAATTCTTCTACGACGGCGACAACAGCATGGTGCGCTACATGCAGCGCGCCACAGAAGCCGTACTCCCGGGCGAAGGAGACTTTCTAGATCGGTTCAAGGCTTACGGCTGGTATCTCGACGACCTTGTGCTAACGCCGATTAACAAGATGACGCCCCCACAACGAAAAGCGGAGTGGATAGCAGCGCGCGACAGTTTGAAGGAGCGGCTTGCAGAATATCGACCACTCGCTATCGTCTCTCTGCTTGTTGGTATCCAGAGCATCGTCGATGGAGCGGCAATTGCAGCAGGAAGCAACGCTCGCCTGTTCGGCGTCCCGTTCCCCGGCATGGGGAACCAAACGCGCTTTCACGAGGCGATGGTGAAGCTTATTCCCATGCTTCCGAGACAGGCGATTTGAGGACGCGCCGCACCCGCGCGGACGAACCGCCGAACCGCTGCGCGCTGCGCCTCCATAATCCCAACGTGAAAACTTGTGCGTGAAGGCGAGCAGCAGCAGCGGGCTTTATTCGGCTTTTGTGAAGTCGTGCGTGCCGTTGCGCTTCAGCTCCTAATAAAATCGGTGCCTGATCCCGGCATCAGCGTTCTTTGAGTTCACGGGGAAGAAATATCCGAAAGCCAAGCATCGCTTCATGCTGAATGGAGCGTCATTCATGGCCATCGCAGGCCTCTGGCGGGAGAGCAAGAATGGTGGCGCTCCGGCTTTCACCATGCTGACGACTGAGCCAAGTCCGGATATTGAACCCTATCACAACAGGCAGGTCGTTGTGCTGAAGCCCAACGATTGGGCGCACTGGATTTATTTCACCAAACCGCAAACGGAACTGCTGCGTCCGCTTCCTGAGGGATCGTTGGAGGTGGAGACGGTTCGCGAAGGGAGCGATTGATCAGCGGTCAATGTCGCCCGCGGCGAATGAGCTAGTATTTATCGCGAGCTCTCACCGCCGTTCGCTGCGATATTTAGCGGAAATCTCTCCCGACGCCCTCGGCGGTCTCAAGAACAGCCTTGACCTAGCGCTCCTGATGAATCTGATGAATCCGATGAACTTGACGAAATTGATGGTCGGCGCCATATTAGGGGCCGAGGTCCGACATGACGCAGCCGAGGGAACAACATCAACCGGTAACCGCGAAGAAGAGGCGCGGCAAGAAACGTAGTCTGCTGCGCGGCGCGACCGGCGAGTTTACGACCGTAAGATTGGGCAAGAAGAAAGTGCACATCTCGTCGGAAAGGCTATCGAAGCTCGCCGAGAAGGATCTGATCAAGAAAATGTTGAAAGGCTACTTCGCGGTTGTGACCGAAGCCAAGAGGGTGGGGCATCCTCTCGACTACACCGTCCGCGTCTCGCCTGATGGCGACGTGAAGCCTGTCACGGAGCGTGATGCACTGGAATTGGCACTGGCGGCGGCAAGAGAACGGGGGCAGGTCAAGGTCGCCGAGATTTTGAAGGGCGATGACATGCTGACCGCGAGCGATTTCGGTTCGCTCATCGGCGCGTCCCATGAGACCGTCAACGTTAAACGCGGCCGGGGCGAAGTCCTCGGACTGCAGGGGGCGACCCGGGCGGTGAGATATCCGCGCTGGCAGGTGACGGACGCTGGCCTGCCGTTGCCCGGTTTGCCAAAGCTGTTTGAGATACTGGGCAGACAGCCGTGGACCGTCTACCGGTTCCTGCGGACTCCGCACGCCGAACTCGGCGGGCGAACCGCCTTGGACGCCTTGAAGGCGGGGCAAAACGAGGCCGTCCTAAGTGTAGCCCAAAATCAGATGAATGGCGTCTTCTCCTGAAGATGGCAGTGCCGCCCGCCTTGCCAGACCCGGCGTTTGCCACGCGTCATCTGGTAACTGCGACGATCTCGACCGGCTTGACGTGGCGGCGCATACGGGCCCGTCTGGGGAGCGATCCTTACCTGGAAGGCACTATCCGTTACGAAGCCCAGAAAAGGGTTTTGGACCGTAGCGTGCTCGATCTTTTCTGCGGCTTTGGTGGCTTGGTGGAAGGCGTAAAGCTAACCCTCCTTACGCGAAATCTAGACCCTCCAAATAAACTCTTGAATTACCCATCATCTTGCCAGCACTTAATGATGCTTTGGAGTTGGCTATATACCTGTAGCCCATTCGCCCTTGCGGAACACCGGTATCCGACGCCCATCAGCACAAACGCCGTCGATATCGGTCTCGTTTGTGCCGATCATCCAGTCGATGTGGATCAAGCTCTTGTTGCCGCCTTGCGCGGCGATCTGTTCGGGGGCCAGTTTGTCGCCATTGATGAAACATTTTGAATAGCACTGACCGAGCGCGATGTGAGAGGCGGCATTTTCGTCGAACAGAGTATTGAAGAATAATAATCCACTTTTCGAAATCGGCGACGAATGCGGTACCAATGCCACTTCGCCTAGGCGCCGCGCGCCTTCGTCGGTATCGAGCACCTTATTCAGAACTTCCGCGCCGCGTGATGCCTTAGCTTCCACGATGCGCCCATCTTCGAATTGAACAACGATATTGTCGATCAACGTGCCCTGATAGGAAAGGGGCTTGGAGCTTACGACATGGCCGACAACGCGCCGCGCATGGGGCGTCGTAAAGACCTCTTCGGTGGGAATGTTCGCATTGCAACTGATGCCGTTCTTGGCAGTCGAAGCGCCGCCCTGCCATTCGTGGCCGTCGGCAAGGCCAATCGTCAGATCTGTGCCGGGCCCCGTATAATGAAGAGAGTTCGAAGCGCTGCCCATTGAGCCATTCGGTCCGTTCGCGAAGCCTGGCGTTGTGCCTTTCCCAGGATTGCGACGGCGTCGTCGTTGTCGACCCGCGAAGCAATAAAAATCGCCTCAGCGAGTTTGGCTAGCGCTACCTCTTCGCTCTCGTTGGGGAAAACCAGCTTCGCCCATGGCGCACTGGGATAAGCGACGATGCTCCAATTGATGTCGAAGCCGACAATTTTCTCCAGAGCAGGCTTGTAGGCTATTGAATTGGCTTTGCTGGCGCGCGCAACATTGGCGGCGTCTTGCCCCGAAAGTAACATCGGATCGTCTCCGACGATCGCAAGCCTAGCGGTGTTGCCGTCAAACGCTTTGGCCATCCCTTCGTATAACCAACCGGCGGCACGATCGAAGCCGATGTTCGACCCGAAACGATAACGCGCCAATGTGATCTCATCATCAGAGAAAAAAGGCGTTACCAGACCGGCGCCGGCCTTGTAGGCATGTTCAACAATTTTTCGCACGAATGGCAGTGCCGCAGTCGGCGCCGTTACCAGCAAATCCTGTCCCGGTTGTAGCCGAAGTCCCACTTTGATCGCGACTTCAGCGAGACGATCCAGCTTAACGGGATCGATTGGAACGATAATCTTGCCGTCTTGAGTGTGCATGATGGAGCAGGGCCTAACTTGAAATGTTAAGTTTCTGAAGAAGTAGCTCTACAACAGTTTCTGGCCTTAGTAAGCAACCACGCAAAAGCACTCTCTGGTACGGCCTGATTGCCTTCGCCATTACGTGGGCCGGTCTGTGTGCAAACGGGTACCAAAGTGGTAACTGGTTTCAGAATGAAGCCACGGCATTTTCCGCATAGAACTCGTGAAACACCTTAAATCATAGACATTTCAAGCGGCTGGATTTCTTTCCACCATATCCGCCCTCGCGGAGCCTTACGTTGCAATCATCTGCCTACGAAGTGTTCAATCGATATATGTTGAATGCAGATGCTGATTCGCGGCGGACGTGGGAAGTTTTGCGAAAAACGCAAGTCTTCTGATCCCCGCGAAGAGCAGGTGGGTTGGGCGGTCCGAATGACCGGAGGATAGGAATGTCCGAGCGTAAAGGCGTTTCAGATATTGGCGTGGTTTTGGAGCATGCCGGGAAGTTGAAGGAAAACGATGGACCCGTTTGGGGCGGGATAACTCTTTGGAAGGCTCTGTCTGTTGCGCGGCCACGAAAGGGGCTTTGGGCTGTCGTGGGTTCGATCCTTTCTGTGGGCCTGGTGGCTTGGTGGAAGCTGCGGACGTGATTACGTGAGGTACTAGGTGGATAAGATACGGGATATCTTTTCGTACTTTGTCGCCGCAATGGCGATGTTTGCGCTTTTGGGTGGGGTCTACCAGGCATTTCAAAATCAAAAGGGCTCGGCGTTGACGTTGGGCACGTTGTTTTTGGTTGGTGCCATTATCGTCTTCCTGCCGCAGATCGAATTCTTCAAAACACTCGGCGTGGAGGCACGACTTCGGCAGACTGTGACCGAGGCTGTAGCCACATTGGAAAGTCTGAAGCGCCTGTCTCAAATCAGCGCCCGCGCAAGTTATCTGACAATCGCTTGGGGCAACCGTATGGGAACGCCCAAGGCACAGGACAAGCAGGTCGTCCTCGACGACATTGATGCCCAGCTCACGGACTTGAAGGTAACGGCCGATGAGCGCGCCGTGATTGTGCGACCTTGGATCACGATGATCCGAGCCGATTTCTTCTTCCTCTACACGAGGGTGCTCAGGGAGTTCGCGACTCTCAAGGCCACAGACATCGACCGCGTAGCGCGGGTAGCAAATACCACGGAAGTCGCATGTTGCATCGCTCGCTCACTCCAATCTGATCACACCGTGGTCAAGGCGGACCAGCGACTTTGATGCAATGCCAGAATTGGAAGCCAAGGGCCTCTCAAAGGTCATTGATGAATACATGCCAGAGAAGGGCGATTGGCTGTCCGACAAGGAGCTTGCCGTTTTCGAAACCTACAAACAGGAAATCGCCAGGCTGAACGCCGATTGCGAGATGAAGGGCGGCTACACACCGGCAGCCGCCGAGTATTTCGACAAGTGGTCAAACGAGCAACCAGAGAAAGCTAAGGAGCTTTGGGACCGTAGCCGCTAATCGAGCGTGGGTTTGTTGTACTCATCGGGCATATCCCGAAGCCTCTCGGCTGCGGTCTGAGCCGAGGACTTTCAGGTCTCGGGCACCCAGGCCAACACGCTGAGCGTCTCCCTGGAACCGCGACGCGACTGTCCAACTCCACGTACCGGACCAAACGAGAACACTAATACGGGGGGCGATGCGGAGCGCATGACGGCTTATCGCAGTAAGAAATCGAGCGCGTAGGACACGGGTAATGCAGGAATGCTCCGAACGGAGTGCAGGAATCTAGCGAGCGCTACACCTACACCACTGCATCGCTTGTTCGTTGAACCTTCGCATAAGTTTCCTTATGCGAAGTGATAGACCACAGTTGCCGCAAGTTTTCGGACACGAGGGGCTGCGCCTCGTCCTTGGACTGCGCCGCCGCCCTTTTAGTGAAATCTCCTTTGCACAATTCTCGGCGTTCGGAATTTCGTGTGGGTCAAGGACGCCCCAATAGAGCCGCAAAGCGGTCTGCGGCGAGATTGAAGAACCTGAATTGCAATTGGTTGGGCATTTATCTCAGACTTCGCATCAAATGATGACGCGACGCAGCAGAATGCTGCTGCGCAAGTACTGACCCACACGATTTTCCGAATGGGTAGAAACCGCGGCTGAATTCCCGCGCGGAATATTCAGTCAATTCATGACTTTAGGATTTTGCTCTTGCCGTTGAGCCCGGCATGAATAGTTTGGCCACGCGAAAATCCGAACGGTGGCAGTCGACCAGGGGCTTCGCTGTGATGTTTGAGCCGTTTGACCTTCCGAACTGGAAAACAGGAGCTATTCGCAGTTGTCGCCCCCAGCATGGTGGCCTTCTAGTCGAAGCGAGCTACATCATCGTGCCCGAACGCTGTCCCAAGTGCCGAGGGGCGGGGTGGCTTTTGAAGCATGGCCGAAAAATTATTGATTTCACTGATGTCCCGTCGGGCGGAAAAACAATTACAATTCGAGTTGATCGCCCCCGATATCTTTGTCGATCGTGTAAATCGACTTCTTTTCAGCCGCTTCCCGATATGGACGAGCGTCATCGGCTAACCACGCGTTGCATACAATTCGTGTTGATAGGTGCTGTCCGACGTCCATTCACATCCGTCGCCCGAGAGATCGGCGTAGACGAGAAGACGATCAGAAACATTGTTGCCGAGGGTCTTCCGAATTTCCTTAGGCGCGCTAGGACTGGCTCTGCACGCGAAACGGATCGCTTTTTATTCGTTAGGGAAGCTAACTAGAGTTAGCTTCCCTAAAGATTTCACGTCGAGCCCAGATCGAAGTCGCGCGACAGGCAGAACCCTCCGATTTCGGCTCGAAAATTGAGATGTGAACCGGCCGATTGGTTGTTCACAAGCGGTGAGCCCCGCCAGGGATGGCGGGGCTTTTAATTCCTACTGAAGGAGCCCGCAAGAGCGGACCACCAACTATGCGCAAACGATGCAGGCAGCCTTTCCTATGGACAGCCCATGGTGTTCCTGATGGACAAAAAAACACATGGGATGGACAAGAAATGCTGACCCCACAACAATTTGGCATATTTAACTACACCCTGTAGTGGACCCGCACGTATCGCACTTCATACAGGTGCCATTGCGCACCAGTGTGAAGTTAGAGCACTCGCCGCACATGTCGCCCTCGTAGCCCTTGGCTTTCGCTTCCGCGCGGCGTTCGGCCTTGCTCGGTGCAACGGCAGTTGAGGCAACTGCCGAACCTGATTTGCTCCAGGCTTGTGCTTCAAGTTTCTCGGTCGGCGAGAGCTCGCGCTCTGGCTCTGCGGCCTTCAATGCAGTCGCGCCTTCCGCCGTATCGCCGTGCCGCGCGGTCGCACCACCCGATGCGATTGAGGTGACGCGTGCGCCGCCTGCAGGTGCATCGCTTGTGGTCGAAGCGACGGAGTTGCCAGCGCCGCCACGCATCACAACGAGGTTGTCGCCGCGCGAACGGGTGATGCCCTTCGACAGATACTTCGTTGCGGTGTGACCTTCATCCGGCGACTTGCCTTCCTCGACGCCCTTGCCGAGCGCGTCGAAATTCGACTCGGTCGGATCGACGTGGGCGAGATCGTAGCGCGACATATAGCTGACCGCGAGTTCGCGGAACACATAGTCGAGGATCGAGGTCGCGTACTTGATGGAGTCGTTGCCCTGCACCGGACCCGCGGGTTCAAAGCGGGTGAAGGTGAAGGCGTCGACGTATTCTTCCAGCGGCACGCCGTATTGCAGGCCGAGCGACACGGCAATCGCAAAGTTGTTGATGAAGGAGCGCAGTGCCGCACCTTCCTTGTGCATGTCGATGAAGATCTCGCCGATGCGGCCGTCATCATATTCGCCGGTGCGGAGATAAACTTTATGTCCGCCGACGACTGCCTTCTGGGTGTAGCCCTTGCGGCGATCCGGCATCTTTTCGCGCTCGCGGATCACCGTGATGCGCTCCACGATCTTTTCGACGATCTTTTCGGCCACCTGTGTTGTGCGTGCAGCCATCGGCTTGTCGTATAGCGCCTCGATCGCATCCTCTTCCTCGTCATCATCGGCGATGAGTTGGGAGTTGAGCGGCTGCGACAGCTTCGAGCCGTCGCGATAGAGCGCGTTGGCCTTCAGCGCCAGCTTCCAGGACAAGAGATAGGCGGATTTACAATCCTCCACCGTGGCATCGTTCGGCATGTTGATGGTCTTGGAGATCGCACCCGAGATGAAGGGCTGCGATGCCGCCATCATGCGGATGTGGCTTTCGACCGACAGGTAACGCTTGCCGATCTTGCCGCAGGGGTTGGCGCAGTCAAACACCGCGTAGTGCTCGGCCTTGAGGTGCGGTGCGCCTTCCATCGTCATCGCACCGCAGATATGCACGTTGGCGGCCTCGATGTCGCGCTTGGAGAAGCCGAGCGCGGTAAGCAGGTCGAAGCCCGGTGCGGCGATCGCCTCGGCATCGAGACCGAGCGTTCCGCGCAGGAAGTCCTCGCCGAAGGTCCATTTGTTGAAGGCGAACTTGATGTCGAACGCGGTCGGCAGAGCCTTCTCGGCCTTGTCGAGCGCCTCGTCGGTAAAGCCCTTGGCCTTCAGGGTCGAGCGGTTGATGCCGGGCGCGTTGGAGAGCGAACCGTGGCCGACAGCATAAGCTTCGATCTCGGCGATCTCGCTTTCAGGATAGCCGAGTGCGCGCAGCGCTTCAGGGACAGCGCGGTTGATGATCTTCCAGTAGCCGCCGCCGGCAAGCTTCTTGAATTTCACCAGTGCGAAGTCCGGCTCGATGCCCGTGGTGTCACAATCCATGACGAGGCCGATGGTCCCGGTCGGCGCAACAACAGTCGTCTGCGCGTTGCGATAACCGTGCTGTTCGCCAAGCTCGAGCGCTTTGTCCCATGCCGCCTTGGCGTGGGTCACGACATCGGCTTGCGGGCAACTTGCGTGATCGAGCGGCACCGGATTGACGGCAAGCGCTTCATAACCCGACGAATTGCCATGTGCAGCGCGGCGATGATTGCGGATCACGCGCAGCATGTGCTGGGCGTTCTTCTTGTAGCCGGGGAAGGTGCCGAGCTCCGACGCCATTTCAGCCGAGGTGGCATAAGCAACGCCGGTCATGACCGCGGTCAGCGCGCCGCAGAGCGCGCGGCCTTCCTTGAAGTCGTAGGAAAGGCCCATGGTCATCAGCAGGCCACCGATATTGGCGTAGCCGAGGCCCAGCGTGCGGAATTCATAGGAGAGTTCGGCGATCGCCTTGGATGGGAATTGTGCCATCATCACCGAGATTTCGAGCACGACAGTCCAGAGCCGGCACAGGTGCTCGTAAGCCTCGACGTCGAAACGACGGGTTTGTGTATCGTAGAACGTCAGCAGGTTGGCGGAGGCGAGGTTGCACGCCGTGTCGTCGAGGAACATGTATTCCGAGCAGGGATTGGACGCACGGATGTCGCCGGATGCCTTGCATGTGTGCCAGTCGTTCATTGTGGTGTTGTAGTGCAGGCCCGGATCGGCGGATGCCCAAGCGGCGTAGCCGATCTTTTCCCACAGCTCGCGTGCCTTGAGGGTCTTCGTCACCTTGTTGTTGACGCGGCCGATCAAATTCCAGTCGCCGTCGGTTTCCACTGCGCGCAGGAAGTCGTCCTTCAGCGAGACCGAGTTGTTGGAGTTCTGGCCGGAGACAGTGAGGTACGCTTCTGAATCCCAGTCGGTGTCATAAGTATCGAAGGCGATATCCGTGTAGCCTTGCTTGGCGAACTGGATCACCCGCTTGATGATGTTGTCGGTGACAAGCGCGCGGCGGGCGAGCTTGATCTCGCGGCGCAGGGCAGGGTTCTTCTCTGGATCGAAGCAATCCTCGCCAGGACCTTCGCAGTTCACGCAGGCTTTCAGAATGGCCTTGAGGTGCTTCTGGTTGATCTTGGAGCCGGTGACAAGTGCCGCGACCTTCTGCTCCTCGCGCACCTTCCAGTCGATATAAGTCTCGATGTCCGGGTGATCCGCATCGACGACAACCATCTTCGCCGCGCGGCGCGTGGTGCCGCCGGATTTGATCGCGCCTGCCGCGCGGTCGCCGATCTTGAGGAATGACATGAGGCCGCTCGAGCGGCCGCCGCCGGAGAGCTTTTCGCCTTCGCCGCGCAGGCGCGAGAAGTTGGAGCCAGTGCCGGAGCCATATTTGAACAGGCGCGCTTCGCGCACCCACAGGTCCATGATGCCGCCCTCGTTGACGAGGTCGTCCTCGATACCCTGGATGAAGCAGGCATGCGGCTGCGGATGCTCGTAAGCCGATTTGGATTTGGTCAGCTTGCCGGTCTTCCAGTCCACATAGAAGTGGCCCTGGCCAGGACCGTCGACGCCATAGGCCCAGTGCAGTCCAGTGTTGAACCATTGCGGCGAGTTCGGCGCGACCATCTGCTTCGCGAGCATGAAGCGCAGTTCGTCGTGGAACGCGCGAGCGTTGTCTTCCGAAGTGAAGTAACCGCCCTTCCAGCCCCAGTAGGTCCAGCAGCCGGCGAGGCGATCGAACACCTGCTTGGAGGAGAGTTCGCTGCCGAAGCGTTCGGCTTCGGGCAGGGCGGCGAGCGCTTCGGTGTCCGGCACCGAGCGCCACAGCCATGACGGGACGGTCTCTTCCTCGACCTTCTTGAGCTTGGCGGCAACGCCGGCCTTGCGGAAATACTTCTGCGCCAGAACGTCGGAGGCCACCTGCGACCAGAACTCCGGCACCTCGACGTTCTCAAGGCGGAACACCACCGAGCCGTCGGGGTTGCGAATCTCACTGGTCGTCAGCCGGAATTCGATCTCGGCGTAAGGTGACTGACCATCCTTGGTGTAGCGGCGTTCAATTCGCATCGTAGTGCCCCGTCGTTTGCCCGGCGCGCCCGTCCGCAACGGTAGCGCCGGAGATTTCAATTTGCGAACCGTTCGTTCGCTGTTCGCCGTTCACATCCGCCGATGCTCCGGCCTGTTAACTCTGGCGGAGTGTCGACAAGGTCCCCCCGGGAAATTCCCCAGACCTCATTTGCTCCGACGCCTCAAACCCCGCCTTCTGGTTCCGCGTTTGCAACGCGGTTCGCTTTTCTGCGGCAGGCCCAAAAAGAGCAGACAAGCCCTCTGTCCGTAGCCTTACCGGCACGACGGAGATGTCTACTTAGACCCTTCAGGGAGGTGCCCGGCGGGACTGAAAACCCCCGCGCCGAACATCCCTAAAACTAGGCCAACTCCGTCTGGCCCGTCAAGGACTAGTATTAAATCCTGAATCAAAGACTAAATATGGTGGAAAATGCGAGATGCCAGTGGAAAAATGCGCGCCGGAGCGGTTCGCAGTCTGGGAATTATCGGCGAGTCCCTGTGGATTCGGAAGCCGAATTCGCAAGTACCTGTGAGTTCCTTTGTGCGGCCGTAGGTCTCCGGAAACGTCTGTTTGGTATGCGCGGAAATCGCGGGTTTCGGGTGGATCATTAGCGTCCCCCGTGGTCTTTCTCCCCATCTTCCACATGGGTGGACGAATCGAAGGACTGATCCGTGGACACACGCACGCCTCGAGATGCCCTAACCGAGATGCCGCCGATGAAGCCAACCCCGGCGGGCCAGGGCGAGCGTGCCGCCGGATATCTGATGCTCCTCGTCACCACCCTGAGTTGGGGGATCAACTGGCCGGTTGGAAAACATCTTCTCGTTGAACTACCGCCGCTCACCATGCGCGGTGCGCCCGGCGCCTTGGGTGCTGTGTTGCTGGCGCTTGTTGTGCTGGTGAAAGGGCAATCGCTTCGCGTGCCGCGCGAGCAATGGCCGCGGCTGGTGCTGTACGCGATCCTGAGTGTGACGGGATGGATGGCGCTCATCGGCCTCGCGCTCGTGTATTTGCCGGCAAGTGAGACGGCCATACTTGGTGCGATGATGCCGGTACTGGCGGCCGGGCTGGCGTGGCCAATCCTTGGTGAGCGTCCGTCGCTTCGGCGAGTGATCTCGATGATCATGGCTTTGGCAGGTCTCGTCATTCTGCTGGGCGGCAACGGTGTTGCAGCCACCCAGACCAAAATGCCCGGTATCGCGTTCGCGTTGTCAGCTGCACTATCATTTGCCCTGGGTACGGTTCTGGCGAAGCGGAAACCGCTTCAGTTGCCGCAACTCACCGCAGCCGTATGGCAGGTCGCAATAGGCTGTATCCCGATTGCATTGGCTGGGCTTCTTTTTGAGCATCCGCAATTCGGGCACATGACCACACTTGGCTGGTCGTTGTTCGCTTACTCGACGATCGTCCAGGTCTGTATCGGTTTCGCCTGCTGGTTTGGCGCGCTTCAGCGATTGCCGGCATCGGTCGCTGCAATCGGAACGCTTCTCATTCCAGTCATTGGCGTGCTGGCTTCGGCAATCACATTGGGCGAACCACTTGGTGCCGTTCAGATCGCGGCACTTGGATTGACGGTTGCAGGTGTCATGCTCGCTTCGCGATCTTAAGCGGCTAGTCTTCACAGCTGACGTGAAAACGGCGGCGCATGTCCATGTGCCGCCGTTTGAATTCTGTTCTTTACGAGAGTTTACGGGCAGGGGTGCCGCAAGCCGTCATATCCAAGATAGGTCCCGGAGCCCGGATCATAGGATTTGAATCGCTGCATGCAGTAGGCTTCCGCGTCACCGCCACCGTAACCCGGCTCAACGACCACGGGTTCACTGTAGTAGCGCGGTCCATATCCGTAGCCGGGTCCGTAGTACGGATTTGCAGCTCCCGCCGCGATGGCGCCGCCGATCAGCGCGCCTGCCGCCAGTCCTACGCCTACACCGGCGCCGCCCCAGCCGCGACGGTATCCATATCCACCGCGGTATCCATATCCACCGCGCCGCCACTGGACTTCGGTCAGCAGCGGATTGTTACCGGTTGCGCCGACTGCCGATGTTGCGAGCGCCGGGACAGGCGCCAGCGGAGCGGCATTGCCAGAGGATATCGCAGCCATCGGAAGTGCGAGTGCAAGCGCAGCAACGGCACATCCCTTCTTGAAGGTCATCATCGTCTTTCACTCCAAATCCCGCTCCGACCATCGGAACCACGGGGCTCAACTCGTTGGATGCAAACGGGTTCCCGTTTAGCGCCAACGCCGATTTTCACGTAGATTCAGGCGCTTCTGGGGCGGTTCCCTGAACGGAACGCCGCCCCGAAGCCTGAGGTTAACATTTAACTTCGTCATTCTGATTACGGGCAGGGATGCCGGAGTCCGTCGTACCCGAGATAGGTGCCCGATGCCGGGTCGTAAGAGCGATAGCGTTGCGCGCAATAGGCTGCGTCGTCACCGCCGCCCGGAGCCGCGGCCACATATTGATCGTCTCCGGCATAGTCACCCGCATAGTCATCGGCATAGGCGTAGCTGTCGTAGTACGGATAGTTGTTGTAATAGTAGGAGGAGCCGATCGCGCCCGCAGCGAGACCTGCGGCTACGCCATATCCCGGACGCCAGTACCTATTGCGCCCGTACCCGCAATTCCAATTGCCGCAATTCCAGTTTCCGCCAGCCCAGCGTTGACCAGCGATCGCTGAACGACCGGCGAATGCACCTGATGCGACGGCGACGTTGCCGACCCGCGGGACGGTTGCGAAATTTCCAAATCGCGCGCCACCGAACCCACCGGGACGTGCTGCGAAGCTGCCATCCGCCGCGAAATGCACCGCTGCTCATGCCGCCGCGGAAACCACCGGCGCCCATACCGCCACGGAAGCTGCCACCGCCCATACCGCCGCGGAAGCCGCCGCCGCCTCCATGAAATCCGCTGAAGCCTCCGCCGCCACGGCCGCCCGGCCGAGCGTCTGCAGTTGAGACTACAAGGACGGGAGCGATCGCGAGCAATGCTGCTGCGCCGATAACCTTGAGATTGATCATTGTTCGTACTCCGGATGAACCTGTTGAAAGAACGGGTGGCCATGTCCGGCGTTCCGTGCCTTCCAAACTATCGGTCATCATCTCAAGCTCTGACCCAACGCAGCATGAATGGATTGCGTCCAAACAATGTTGAGCAATCGCGTGCCGCTGCGCGCTTAGTGGTCTTCGACTACCAGCGAACGCGGAGATCATTCGGTGTGATACCGAAAGCGGCGTCGTCTAACCTGATCGCTGATCGATTGCGATCTGAACGCCGGCGGTCACGTTGGATGGCAACGCTCGTGCTGCAAGACCGATAGCGAGGATGATGATCAGCGTATCGCGCGCGCGTTTCAGAATTCGAATCTGCGCGACGTGTTGCGGGCGAGCAGGCTGTTGTTCGGCATCGAAAGAATATCGGCGCAGATCGACTTGCGATCCGATCTGGACAGCGGTGAGGGCTGCCCATCCAGCAATGCAATGAAAGCCATGTTGAGGATGTTGCCGAAAGCGGTGGCTGCACGATTGTGATCGGTGCGATGCGTATCACACACGACAGACGGCGGGTCCGCGTCGTGTGTGGAGAAGACACAAGCGCGGGTACGGTAGCGGTTCATGCGGTGCATCAAGTCGCTGTTGGCGCTGGACAATTGGGGCGTCCGGTGGCATCAAACGCTGTCCCGCGTGGCATCGCCCGCTTACCTTGGATTTTTTCCATGAAGCTGTTTTTCCTGCGCTTTTTCACATGGTGGAGTGGCTCGACCTTCGGAACGCAGCTTTGGACCCGGCAATTCGGCGAATTCGTGGGAACAGACGAGGGTGGTAATCGCTATTTCCGAACTCGGGGTGGCAAGATTGATCCGGCGCTTGGTTTTGAACGCCGCTGGGTGATCTACAACGGTTATGCGGAAGCGAGCCGCGTTCCGCCGGCATGGCATGGCTGGCTGCATCACACCGTTGATACGCCTCCGACCGAAATCGACTACAAGCCGCGCGAGTGGGAAAAGCCGCATCGGCCCAACATGACCGGTACTCCCGGTGCATATCGTCCGTCAGGTTCGACGATGGCGACAGGGCGCCGTCCAAAGGCGACCGGCGATTATCAGGCATGGACGCCGGGTCAATAAGCCTGATCGTTTCTTTGATTTGTCATTGAAATGCGGTGCATTGGCCGCATTTTTCGCGCCCTTTCCCCGCCGCAATCCGCGTGTTAACCGGTCTCTGCGCGCGGACCATTGGCTGTAGAATGGCGCGAGCCCGATTCGCCGAGTACAAAGTCGCGCAGATGATCCGAACCGTCGCTACAGTTTCCATCGCGGTTATGATGGCCGCATCACTGACGTCGCTTGCGGCTCCCGCTCGCGCGCAGATCGGTAATATTTTTTCGGATCGACCGCGCCCGCCGACCGCTGTTCCTCAAGGCGAACCGGTTCCGGATGACGAAGAGGATGTGCCGGATTTGCCGCCGCAAGGCCGTATCCTGCCGACGCCTAACCGCCCGCAGCCAGCACCGCCTCCAGGGCGGGGTGTGCCGCCGCCCGGCTCAGTTCAGACCCAACCCTTGCCGCCACCACCAGACAGCGCGACTGCTCCCCCGCAAGGCCAGCCACCCGGTCAGGCCGCTCCTAACGTCGCGAATACACCTCCCGGCAATCCGCTTCCGGGATTGCCTCCAGGACAGCGTCAGCCGCGCGGCGCACCGCCGACGCCTGCAACCCTTCAGCCGGGCGACGAAGTGGTGACGGAGCCGCCTCCACAGAAAATCGCCAACAAGCAGGCTGTCTTTTCCGGGCTCGACAAGATCACCGGGCGCATCATCAAGTTCGATGCGGACATCGGCGAGACAGTTCAGTTCGGCGCGCTGCGCATCAAAACGGACGCATGCTACACGCGGCCGGCAACGGAAGCTGCCAACACCGACGCTTTCGTTGTGGTCGATGAAATTACGCTGCAAGGCGAGGTGAAGCGGATTTTTTCGGGCTGGATGTTTGCTGCCAGTCCGGGGCTTCATGGTGTCGAGCACCCCATTTACGATATCTGGCTCACCGATTGTAAAAGCCCGACCGCCACTGTGGCTCAGCAAGATGCGCCGAAGCCTGCGCCACCTCCGCCGCAGCAACAGAAGCGACCACCGGCCCGGCAACCAAGCGCTGCAACGGCACCTCGTCCGTCCGCACCGCCGCCGCCAGCTCCGCCACCATTTCCGACGTTCAGGCAGTGATTTCGGCGTGACAAGATCGCGGTTTCGCTGACCAAAGCGAACGCGAGATTGAACGTCAGGCTTGTTTGATCCAGGTGAGTGCTTCGGCGCCTGTCACAGGGCGATCGATCGGCAATACGGAGAAATCGGCGGTCCCGGTAAGTGCCTCATCCAGCATAGCGCGATAGCGCTTCTGGGGGACTTCGGTCGCTCCAAAGGTACGCAGATGCTCGGTCACGTATTGGGTATCGAGCAGCACGAAGCCGCCGGCGATCAATCGTGCGACAAGATGCACAAGGGCGACCTTTGACGCATCGCGCGCGCGATGAAACATGCTTTCACCGAAGAATGCGCGGCCCAGGCTCACGCCATAGAGGCCACCGACCAGCTCGTCGCCATCCCACGCCTCGACGCTGTGCGAATGACCGATATCGTGCAGCTCTGTGTAGAGATCGCGGATACGGCCATTGATCCAGGTATCATCGCGGCCCGCTTGTGGCTCCGCACAACCGGCGATGGTTTGCTTGAAAGCGGTGTTGACTGTCACGCGAAAGATATCCGATCGCACCGTGCGGGCGAGGCGGGACGACACGCGGAAGCCTTTAAGCGGTATGATTCCCCGCTGCTCCGGTTCGACCCAAAATATCGTCGGGTCGTCGGCGCTCTCCGACATCGGGAAAATGCCGCAGGCATAGGCGCGTAGCAAAACCTCTGGCGTGATCTCGAAGGAGGCGGCGTCGCGGGAACTCATGGCTCATCATAGCAGACGCGGAAGTGGAGCACTATTGGGCAGCAGACGATGTTTTATGCGACCGACATGTCTGCTGAAAACGAACGATAATCCTTGTACCGGAGTGAGAGGGATCCCGCTCTGTCGTTGCTTCCAGCTTGGTTGCCATGGCGTTGACGATGCGCTGGCCCATTCCGGTCGATCGCGGATCTTGCTTGACCTGGAAGCCGACGCCATCGTCGGAAATTACTAGTTCCAGACCGTCGCTGTTCTTGTGGAGCCTGACATGAATGGGGCCGGGACCATCGGGATAAGCGTACTTAACGGCGTTCATCACCAGTTCGTTGACGATGATGCCGATGGCGACTGCGCGATCCGGGTCGATCTCGACGGGCTCCGCATTCAACGTGAGGCGCGACATGCGATTGCCTTCCGCTGAGCGACGAAGATCTTCCAGCAATGCCTCAAGATATTGATTGAGCATCACCGTTTTTAGGTCTTGCGACGTATAGAGGCGACGGTGAACCTGCGCGACGGCCGCAACACGGCCCATGGCGTTGGAGAGTGCGGCCTTTACATCGTCATCGTTGCTTGAATTCGCCTGCAGGTGCAGCAGTGACGCGATGATCTGAAGGCTGTTGCCGACGCGGTGGTTGACTTCACGCAACAGCACTTCGCGTTCAGCCGCAAGGGCGGCGTAACGATCGCGAGATGCGTGAACTTCCGCCTCCGCGTCGTCGCGCGCTTTGCGAACACGCGACTGCTCCAGCGCGCTCCTGACGGCAACATCCAGCAGGGCGATAAATTCACCTTGTGTATCCTTGACCAAATAGTCGGCTGCACCGGCTTTGAGCGCCGTGATCGCGATCTTGCTGTCCTGTGATGCCGTAACGAAGACAACCGGCGGCGCGCCTGGAATTTTTTGGATTTCGGCGAGCGTCTCCAGACCATCGAGACCGGGCATGTGTTGATCCAGCGCCACCACATCGATGCCGCCTTGCCTGATCCGCGCCAATCCGCTGGCGCCATCGAGAGCGTGCTCGACGGCAAAAGCTTGCCGTTTGAGTCCGCGTTCGACCAACCGCGCGAGATCTGCGTCGTCGTCGATATAGAGAAGGATAGGCGGTGGCGCTGAGGTCATGCTTTGACTGGTGGTACCTTGATCACGGAAAAGAACAAACCCAATTGGCGAATGGCGTTGGCAAAGTTCTCATAATTGACCGGCTTGGTGATATAGACGTTACATCCAAGCTCGTAGCAACGTTTGATTTCCTGCTCGTCGTCAGTGGTGGTGAGCACCACGACAGGCGTGCATTTGATATGTGAGTTTTCCTTGATGCGTTTGAGTATATCAATACCGGTCATGTCAGGAAGATTCAGATCGAGCAGGATCAAAAGAGCCTGATCCTTATGTCCGATACCGGACCCATCGGAGCCGAATAAATACTTCACGGCGTCGGTGCCATTGGCGAAAGGCACGATCTCGTTGTTGACGCCTGAGCGACGGATGTTGCGTTCGATGAGGCGGGCGTGCCCCTCATCATCTTCGATCATGACGATTTTAACTGGCAGACTCATTCGGTTTTTCCTTGAACTCCAAATTTCCACTGCGCTGGGAGCGTGATTGTGAACGTGCTTCCTTTGTGCAATTCGGATGATACATTGATTGTACCGCCCATCCTTCGCACCAGTGCACGCACATGTGCGAGCCCGATACCCTGACCTTGCCGATCCTGAACTCCGGCGCGACGGAACAGATCGAAGATGCGTGTATGGTCCTTCGGATCTATGCCACGACCGTTGTCGATAATCTCGAAAATAGCAAATCCAAGCTTGTGCCGCCCTTTGATGAGAATATCGCCCGGAACGCCAGGCTTGAGGTATTTAAGTGCATTGTCGATCAAATTCGAGAACACCTGTTCCATGGCGAGCCGGTCACTCACGATGTTGGGCAGCGGCTCAATACGGATTTGTGCATTTGCTTCGGCTGCCTGATGGGCAACCGTCGCAACCATTGTCTCGATCAATTCGCGCGTGTCGATCCTGACGGGATGAAAGTCGCGTCGGCCTTCGCGCGTCAGGTTGAGGATCGCGCTGATCAGTCGGTCCATCTTGCCTATGGATGACTTGATGAATGCGAGGGCTTCGGAGAAATCCTGAGATAGTTGTTTGTCTTCGTCGGTGAGTTCAGGCGCGTTGCCTGGGTCAACCTCGCCGATGGGCCCGGGCACGGCCGAGGCGGGTGATACGGCGCGGCTATATCGCGCAATGCGACTGAAGATGTCGTTGCGCAGTTCTTCGAGTTCGCTGGTAAATCCCATGATGTTGACCAGCGGCGACCGCAGATCGTGGCTCACGATATAGGCGAAGCGCTGTATCTCTTCGTTCGCTTCTCGCAGGTCGGCAGTGCGTTCCTCAACAGCTGCCTCCAGATTGAGATTGCTGTCGCGCAGTTTCTGTTCGGCGTCATCTCGTGCCCGCGCGGATCTCCGCACGAGAAAAATCGAAATCGCGGCAAGGGCGATCACGAGCCCAGAACCGGCTGTGGTGACGATGGCAGCGAGGGATTGGCTGCGATCCGCCTCCTGTGTTCGGATGTTAAAAAGTCGATTTTCTTCCTCGCGCATATCGGAGGCGAGGTCTCGAATGCGGTTCATTCCCTCGCGGCCGGAGCTGTCGCGCAGGAAAATCTTTGCATCATCGATTTTTCCTGCGTTGGCGAGGTCGCGCGCATGGCGAAAATCGTCGAACCGCAGCATCGTCATCCGAATGAAGTCATCCAGCGTTGCAATTTGAACTGGATTGTCGATCGTCAGCTGTCTGAGTCTCTCAAGCGCGGGGCCGAGCAATTTGTCAGCCTCCTCAAACTCGGAGCGGTAGATATCCTGCTCATAGAGCAGATAGCCGCGGATCGCGCTCTCGGCTCTGCGCATCTGGAGCTGCGTCAGGGAAATCTGATTTTCGACCTCGACGGTATGAAGCACCCAAGATGCGTCCGTGCGAGCGCGGGCGACCAAATAAATGGAGATCGCACTGATTGCGACAAGAACGGCAAATCCCGCAGCAAGCAGGGCAATCTGCCAGACGGTACGCTGACGCGCAGCATCAAGTGTCACGAGTTTTCCGCGTCCGAGTTTTCGTCGTCAATGGAGAGCGTTAGCAAAATGATTTGCAAATTCAGGTTCATATCTTGGCTCGAGGGATAACCCGCCCGCCAAACAACCTGCAAACGCTAATTTGGTTCCATTCATGGAACCAAATTTTAATCTGGGAGGCGGACCGCCTCAGGAGGCCTTTGGGTCACCGACAGCGAGGTACTGTTCGAGCCAGTGAATATGGTAATCGCCATCGATGATGTTGGGTTCCCGCACCAAGGCGCGGAACAGCGGCAGTGTGGTTTCGACACCGTCGACGACCATCTCATCGAGGGCGCGGCGAAGCCGCATCAGACATTCACCTCGGGTTTTGCCGTGGACGATGAGTTTGCCGACGAGCGAGTCATAGTAGGGCGGGATGACGTAGCTCTGATAGACAGCGGAATCGATCCGCACGCCAAGACCGCCGGGAGGATGATACTGCGTGATCTTCCCGGGAGACGGCCGGAAAGTCACCGGGTTTTCGGCGTTGATGCGGCACTCGATTGCATGGCCGTTGATAGAGATTTCGTCTTGGGTGCACGGCAGATCGCCGCCGTCGGCAACACGGATTTGCTCAATGACAAGATCGATTCCCGTGATCATTTCCGTGACGGGGTGCTCGACCTGAATACGCGTGTTCATTTCGATGAAATAGAACTCGCCGTCCTCGTAGAGGAATTCAATGGTGCCGACGCCGAGATATTTCATCTCGCGCATCGCTTTGGCGCAGGTTTCACCGATGTTGGCGCGTGCTGCAGCTGTGATGATGGGTGAGGGACCTTCTTCCCAGACTTTCTGGTGCCGTCGCTGCAAGGAGCAGTCGCGTTCGCCAAGATGGATCGCGCCCCCGCGGCCATCCCCGAGAATTTGAACTTCGATATGGCGCGGCTTGCCCAGGTACTTCTCGAGGTAAACCGAGCCGTCGCCGAATGCCGACTTCGCTTCGTTGCTTGCGGTCGAAAGCGACAAGGCCAGATCAGCTTCGGTCATCGCGACCTTCATGCCGCGACCGCCGCCGCCGGCTGCCGCCTTCACCAGAACCGGGAAGCCGATCTGCTTGGCGATCGCCATGGCATCGTCGCCAGGACCGACGCCTCCGTCCGATCCCGGAACAACCGGAATGCCAAGACGCTTGGCCGTCTTTTTGGCTTCGATCTTGTCGCCCATCAGACGGATATGCTCGGCCTTTGGACCGATGAAATGCAAATTGTGATCGGCGAGAATTTCCGCAAAGCGAGCGTTCTCCGACAGGAAGCCGTAGCCCGGATGCACGGCATCAGCGCCTGTGATCTCGCAAGCCGCCAGCAACGCCGGCACGTTCAGATAGCTATCCTTGGACGGCGGTGGCCCAATGCAGACGCTCTCGTCAGCAAGGCGGACGTGCATAGCATTGGCGTCTGCGGTCGAGTGAACCGCGACGGTCGCAATGCCGAGCTCCTTGCACGCGCGCAGGATGCGCAATGCAATCTCGCCGCGGTTGGCAATCAGGATTTTATCGAACATCGCTGCGCCTGACGGTGAGAACGGTTACTCAATGATGACGAGAGGTTCGCCGAATTCGACCGGCTGGCCGTCCTCGACAAGAATTTGCGTGACCGTTCCCGCACGTGTCGATGGGATCTGGTTCATGGTCTTCATCGCTTCGATGATCAGCAACGTGTCGCCGACCTTGACCTTGCTGCCGACATCGATGAATGGCTTTGCGCCCGGTTCGGAGGCGAGGTAGGCGGTGCCGACCATCGGCGAAGGAACCATTCCTGGATGCTTCGCAATGTCCGTCGGCGCAGATGCGGCCGGTGCTGGCGCAGATGCGGCTGCCGGGGCTGGCTGATACGAGACCGGGGCGGCTGCAGCGATGGTGATGTTGCGCGCAACCCGCAGGCGTAATCCCGCCCGCTCGATTTCGATTTCAGTCAAATTGGTTTCGTCGAGCAACATCGCCAGTTCGCGAATGAGTTCGCGTTCGTCGGCAGGCTTTTCTTTGGGGGTGGAGGGGTCTTGCGGCTGACGGGCCATGTTCAATCCGAAGCTTTCTTCATTGCAAATGACAACGTCAGGCTTTCGCCGTGACGCCGAGTTTGGCGGCGAGGCCGCTGATCGCGAGGCGATAGCCTTCGATTCCAAAGCCGCACAAGGTTGCGAAAGCAGCCGAAGCGACAAACGAATGATGACGGAAAGGCTCGCGTGAATAGATGTTGGAGACGTGAACTTCAACGGCAGGGACCTTCACGGCGATCAATGCGTCGTGAATGGCAATCGAGGTGTGCGAATAACCGCCGGCGTTGATGATGATGCCGGCGGCCTTGCTTGCCCCCGCCTCGTGGATGAAATCGATCAGTTCACCCTCTCGGTTGGATTGACGGCAATCCGCCGTCATGTCGAAGCGGGCAGCGGTGTCGTGGCACAGCTTTTCCACGTCGGCGAGGGTGTGGTGGCCGTAGGTTTCCGGCTCACGGGTGCCGAGCAGATTAAGGTTCGGCCCATTGAGCACGTAAATCGTCTTTGCCATCCGAAACCCAAATCCAGCAATGTCGGCGAAATGATGCGCGCCAAGCGCGGTTTGGGCAGGTTTATAGGCAACATAAGGCCGGGAGGGAAGCCTGTCCGACCCCACTGTCCCCGGCCAAATCGTTCATCCGGCTCTCAAAAAGCCTTATGGAACATACGGAAATCGTTGGTTAACCAATCTTAAGGGTTGGGGTGAAGGGCCTGCCAAGAAAGCAGGGCTGCCCCCACCGGACAACGGTTCGGGCTCAGCAAGTTGCCTTGCCGCAGCGGGCCTCGGAGATTTTCTTGGTCAGGCCATCGAGGCCCACGGCGCCCACCACGACGTCCTTGCCGATGACATAGCTTGGGGTTCCGTTGAGGCCCATGTCCTCGGCGAGTTTAAAGTTCTCGTTGAGGGTGGCGGCGACTTCCGGACCAACCATGTCCTTCTCAAGCTTTGCCATATCGGCACCAACCTCCTTTGCGACGGCCAGCGCACGGGCCTTGTCGGCCTGACCGCGTCCCCCCAGCAGCTTCTGGTGGAAGTCGAGATACTTCTTGCCGGTTGGGTCTTGCATACGAACCGCGACAGCGACCTGAGCTGCCTCGACTGAACCCGGTCCGAGCACCGGGAATTCCTTCAACACGACGCGCAGCTTCGGATCTGATTTCATCAGGTCCAGCATGTCGCCCATCGCCTTTTTGCAATAGCCGCAGTTATAGTCGAAGAATTCGACGAAGCTGACGTCACCATTCTTGTTGCCAAGAAGCACGCCGCGCGGTGAATTGAAGATTGTTTCCGCGTTCTTCGCGACTGCTGCCCGGTGCTTTTCAGATTCGGCCGCGGTCTGACGCTTGGTCAGTTCGGCTGACATCTCTTCAAGGATTTCCGGGTTTGCGACGAGATAGTCCTTGAGGATCTTTTCGATTTCGCTGCGTTGGTTGGGCGAAAAGCTCTGCGCTTTCGACACAGCGGGAACAGCGCAAAGCGCAAGCGCGAAAGCGAATGGAGCAAAAGAGCGAAGCGAGAGCATGAGAATTCCTTCGAACCGTCGTGGACAGGAACCGGAGCGTCAGTTTTTTACCGGCTTGGTATTAACAATATCGTCGGCCTTGACCCAGCCGGGCGTACCGATGGCGAAGCGGGTTTTGGCGCGCGAGGCGAGGTCTCGCGCTGTTTTCTGGTCTCCGCGCAAATACGCGGCCTGAGCCGAAGCGAGATCCGCCTCTGCATAGTTGCCCTTGCGGCCGTAGGCCATCGCTAGCTGCGTATAACCGTTTGAAGCTTCCGGCTCCCGCACCAAGGCTCTACGCAGAATCGTGATTGCGTCATCGGCATAGATCTTATTCTCCGATGCCACGAGCGCCTGACCAAGTAACATCTCGATGAGCGGGGTGTTATTGGACAATTGTACGGCCTTGCGTAGCGGCGCGATCGCTTCATTTGGCTTGGCGCCCTCAAGTAGGGCCTGGCCCTTCAACTCATAAAAATAAGGATTATTGGGTTGGGTGTGGATCAGCCCATCGATCTGCGTCAGTGCCGAGCGAAGATCGCCGTGACGATAGGTTTCGATAGCCCTGGCATAACGCGCCGGCAGGCTGTCATTCGATGCTGGATAGCGGCGATTGACTGTTTCGGAACGTTCCATGAAGCCCGACACCTTCGCGCGCATCATGTCGTGCCGCAGCTGCAGGGCAGGGTCATCCTTTTTGTCCCAATAGGAGCTTGTTTTTGCCAGCTCTTCGAGTGCCCTGACGCGCTCGGCAGGCATCGGGTGAGACATGTAGTAGGGGTCTGCGCCACGCGAGGCGAACAGCCCCTGCTCAGAAAAGCGCTTGAACGTCTCGTACATGCCTTTCGCGGACTGCCCCGTCCCGTTGAGAAATTTGACGCCGGCCTTGTCCGCGCTTTCTTCTTGCTGCCGCTGGTATGACAACATCGTCCGCATGATCGCCGATTGTGGTGCCGCAACCGCGGCTGCACCCGCGCCTCCTGCGCCAGCCCGCGCGCCTGCGACGGCGGCACCGAGGCCAAGCAGCATTGCGATGATCATTTGCGTTTGAGTCTGAGCAATCTGTTCGCGCAGCTTGGCGAGATGGCCGCCGGCAAGATGTCCGGTTTCGTGTGCCAACACGCCGATGATCTGGTTGGGCGTTTCGGATTCACGCAAAGCGCCGTAGTTGACGAAGATACGTCGGCCGTCGGCGACAAACGCGTTGAATGTCGGATCGTTGATGATAACGACCTGGATATTCTGTTTTTCGAGTCCGGCAGCGCGCAATATCGGCCGTGTATAGTCGCGGAGAAGCTGCTCTGTTTCAGCATCGCGCAGGGTAGGAGGCCCGCCCTGTTGCGCCTGGGCAGGCGAGGAGCCGCAGATTAGTGCGCTCGCTGTAATAACCGCGGTCGCACGCCGTGCAAGCGATCGACCAAAGCGGCGCGCATGCGCAGGAGCCTCGCTGCGAAGCTTCGCACAGGGATAAAAAGAAGAGACCGCTGATGCGGTCGGGCGATCATTCGTCATGGCTGGCTGGCGACATCTGGCAGTCTTGCACGTTTGGCAATGGAGCCGCGACCTGTAGGATGCTAAAAATCATAGTCAAACAAACGGGCGAATGCGGCAGGACAACGGCGCTCTCGCGACCGTTTTACCGAGGCGCCGCTGCCCCCGAGGATTAGCAGATTTCCATGCTCGATGTGACACTGAGAGACAAGGTAAAAAACATTCTGGCTCCGTCCGGCCGGGGAAATGTTCCGCCTTTCATGGTGATGGACGTGATGGCCGCGGCTGCCCGTATCGAGGCTGAGGGCGGTCATGTGATTCACATGGAGGTGGGACAACCGGCCGCACCTGCGCCGAAGATAGCCATCGCCGCCGCCCACGCGGCACTCGATATTGGAAAGATCGATTATACCGCTGCGGTTGGAATACCATCGCTGCGGCAGCGGATCGCCCGCCATTACCGCGAAACCTACAATCAGGATATCGATCCGGCACGTGTGATCATCACAACCGGCTCTTCAGGCGCGTTTGTGCTTGGATTCCTCTCGATGTTCGAGCCGGGCGACAGGGTGGCCATCACCGCGCCGGGATATCCGCCATATCGGCACATTCTGAGCGCGCTCGGCTGCGAGCCGGTTCTGATCGAAACCACGCGTGCCACCCGCCACGCCCTGACAGGCGAGATGCTGCTTGAGGCGCATCGCAAGACACCGCTGAAGGGTGTCCTGGTAGCAAGTCCGGCCAATCCGACCGGGACCATGATGACGCGCGAGGCTATGGCCGATCTGATCGCGGCCGCTGACAGTGCTGGCATCCGTTTTATATCCGACGAAATCTACCATGGTCTTGATTATGCGTTTCCTGCTGTCACAGCGGCGCAACTCTCGCCGGACGCACTGATCATCAACTCGTTCTCGAAGTATTTCTGCATGACCGGCTGGCGTGTCGGCTGGATGGTCGTACCTGAGCCGCTGGTGCGTTCGGTCGAGACCCTGCAGCAAAATCTTTCGATTTCCGTGCCGACCCTGTCGCAGATTGCCGCCGAGGCCGCGTTTGATGGCCGGGCGGAAATGGAGGTTATCAAGCACGGATATGAGGAGAACCGCCGCATCCTCATCGAGGGCTTTCCGAGGGTGGGCCTTACGGAGTTTCTGCCCGCTGACGGTGCATTCTATCTCTACGCGGATGTCTCGAAGTTCACTTCGGATAGCTTTGAGTTTGCCAAGACGATGTTGCAGCAGGCACGTGTCGCCGCGACGCCGGGCGTGGACTTTGATCCGTTCCATGGCCGTTCGTTCGTGCGTTTTTCATATGCGCGTTCGACACAGGAAACCATCGAGGCTGTCGCCCGCATAACGAACTGGCTTTCAAAAGGCTAAATGCCGGCAAAGCTAGTCCGGATCGGAAATGAAAAACCCGCCCGCTTTGCAGCGGGCGGGTTTTTATTTCAAGAAACAGATCGCGCGTTATTCACTGCGCCGTGACCACCATCCAGCCCGACGGGGTTGGGGTGTTTCATGAGCAGCTTCCGGTTGCGGCGCGGCCGGTGTGGGCTCGCCTGTTATTGCCGATGACACTACAGCCTCAGTTGGAGCCGGCTCCTCGTCCCCCTTGGACGAGTCGCCGAAGAAAAAACTTACCTTCTCCCGAACGGTTGAGCGCTTGCGGGGGGCAGGTTCAGCATCCGGTTCAGTCTTGTGGTCTTCTGCGGTCGAGATGTGGTGTGAAACCGGCTCTGGCGGCGTGTAGGGCGCCGGCTGTTCATCGCGTTGAGGCGCTGTGTCGGATGACAGATCGGCAACAGCATCGGCGGATTCCGATTCCGGCAGGGGACCGAGATCGTCAGCGATGGTTGCAGCGACGCCGTCTTCAGGCTGGCCATTTTCCTGACCGCCCCGGCGGCGACGGCCACCCCGGCGACCGCGACGGCGCGGACGGCGCTCACCACCCGCACCCTGATCGGCACGTACTTCGCCGTTTTGGTCCTCGGACTCGTCATCGCCTTCGTCGTTGTCACCGACTTCGCCGACGGCCTCGTCTTGCGGAACGATGCCCGATGTTTCGCCACGATCGCTGGCTTGAGCGCCCTCGCGTTGTTCACCACCACGACCACGCCGCCGACGACGGCGGCGCTTACGCGGGCCTTCCTCGCCTTCCGCAGCCTGGTTGTCGCCTGTGGATTGTGATTCCGCTTCATCCTCGACGTCGTCGCCTTCGAATTCAGCCTCAGCCTCGAATACTTCGTCTTCTTCGTATTCGTAGGTGTCTTCTACAGCGGCAGGGAATGCTGCGATCTGGGCCGCCAGGATGGCTTTGGCTGCTTCAAGCGTGTGCACCGCCTCGCCACGATCAATGACGAAGGACTGCTGGCCGCTAATCGTTCCATCGGCGATGACGGCAAGTGCAACTTTGAAGCTGTCTTCCAGATCGCGCAGATGACCGCGCTTGTGGTTGAGAACGTACAGCGCCACATCGGTGCGCGTGCGTACCGTGAGATTGTGCGTCGGCCCTTTCATCAGGGTTTCTTCAAGACCACGCAGCAATTGCAGCGCAACCGAAGAGACCGATCGTACGTGACCTGTACCACCGCAATGCGGGCAGGGCTCGGTAGAACTCTCAAGAACACTGGCGCGGATGCGCTGGCGCGACATCTCCAGCAGTCCGAAATGCGAGATGCGGCCGACCTGAATGCGCGCACGATCCTGCCGCAGGCAGTCGCTGAGCTTGCGCTCGACTGCGCGGTTGTTGCGTTTCTCGTCCATATCGATGAAATCGATGACGATCAGGCCTGCGAGATCGCGAAGCCGCAACTGGCGCGCGACCTCCTCAGAGGCTTCGAGGTTGGTCTTGAGCGCGGTATCTTCGATATGATGTTCGCGTGTTGATCGCCCCGAGTTGACGTCGATAGAGACCAGCGCTTCGGTTTGATTGATGACGATGTAGCCGCCGGATTTCAATGTCACCGTCGGTGAGAACATCGCGTCGAGCTGGCTCTCCACGCCCATGCGCGAAAACAGCGGTTGGCCGTCGCGATATTGCTTCACCGACCGGACATTGGTCGGCATCAGCATCTTCATGAAATCGCGCGCTTCGGTGTAGCCGTTTTCACCGGCGACCAGCACTTCATCGATTTCCTTGTTGTAGAGATCGCGCAGCGACCGCTTGATCAGCGAGCCTTCCTCATAAACGAGGGTAGGGGCTTGCGACTTCAGCGTCATGTCGCGAACGGTTTCCCACATGCGGATGAGGTATTCGAAGTCGCGCTTGATCTCCGGCTTGGTGCGTGATGCTCCAGCCGTGCGCAGGATAATCCCCATGCCTTCTGGCACGTCGAGATCCTGCACGACATCCTTGAGACGATTGCGATCCTGTGCCGACGTGATCTTGCGGCTGATACCGCCGCCGCGTGCGGTATTGGGCATCAGAACAGCGTAACGGCCGGCGAGCGAGAGATATGTCGTCAGCGCAGCGCCCTTGTTGCCGCGCTCTTCCTTGACGACCTGCACCAGCATCACCTGGCGGCGCTTGATGACTTCCTGGATCTTGTACTGACGGCGCGGGCGGAAGGCGCGCTCCGGGACTTCTTCCATGACGTCGTCACCGCCGACGGACTCGACGACTTCCTCTTCGCCTTCTTCGCCGTCCTCATCATCCTCGCCGTCGATATCGTCAGCGTGGGAATTATCATGATGGGGTTCGCCGAATGCGGCGGGCTGTTCGTCATGCTCATGATGTTCGTGGTCAGCATGTGGATGACCATCTTGTGCATGATCGTCATATGCCTGCGCCTGAACGTCCTCAGTCGGAGCATCGGTTGCAGACGCGACAAAGGTATCGTGATCGGCATGCGCCGTCGTCTGCTCGATTATCGGGTGCGGGCGATCATATTGTTCGTGAACATGTTCTGCATGATGATCGTCATGGGTGTGTTCATCATGATGATGTTCGTCATGATGGAACGCCTCGTCCTGTTGATGATCGTGCTCGTCATCATGATGATTGGCATCAGCGCCATGAGGGTGATCGGGGGCGTGATCACCAACCTGTGCCGTATCCGTCTGCTGTTGTGCGTCGACAAGGTCAGTATTGTTGTTCTCGACGACGTCGCTTTGCACGCGCTCGCCGTGACTGCGTCGCCGGGAGTTACGATGACGCGAACGGCGCCGGTTGGAACGGTTTTCCGACTCTTCTTCGGCCTCGCGATGCGCACGTTCGTCGGCCTCAATCAGCGCCTGACGGTCTGCGACCGGGATCTGATAATAGTCCGGATGAATTTCGCTGAACGCGAGGAAGCCGTGACGATTGCCGCCGTACTCGATGAAGGCGGCCTGTAACGATGGCTCTACCCGCGTGACCTTGGCGAGATAGATGTTGCCGCGAAGCTGTTTGCGCTGGGCAGACTCGAAATCAAACTCTTCGACACGATTGCCGCGCACCACAACCACCCGGGTCTCTTCCGGATGGGTGGCATCGATCAACATTTTGTTGGGCATTTTGAAACTCATGACGGCGGAAGGCACGCGTGGCGGCCAGCGCATTCAGCGCGGCCGGGTGACGCGACGGTCCACCTGATTCGGGGGTGAGGGGAAGGCCAAAACGCAACCCGAGGCACCGTGCCGAACGCAACGTCAGCGAAATACGACGCGGATAGGATTCGCGTGGCATCATCGCAGGGGTTGCAAGGATCCTGGTGTAGATCCTGGTCGGCAATACAGTCTGGCGCATCAAGCGTCGGCCCGTCTGATCATTTGGCGGTAAAGGCACCGCCTTGTTTGTCGCTAACGGGGCCAGCAAGCGGTTTGCTGGGAGGACCAACGCGGCGCAAAAAGACGCGCGCTGGTTATAGGTTTCGCTGCCTTTCGGCCGCGAAGGCCGGTCATCATTTGGCCGCCCGGGCTCTTAAACCGCCGCTCTGTATCGACCGCGCACTGCGCTGGCCGGAGAGGGATGGGTCAATACGCTCAAATCTCGAAGGTATTCTGAGACTTGGCGCTGCACCGGGAAGCTGAACGCGATACAACCGGAAGTTTAAACCGTCAGCCCTTCATACATACGTCGAATAGCCCACTCTGGCAAGGGAAGCGTCACAGCCCTGCAACACTGGGTGACAATCATTCGTCGTTCGGTAAGGTTCGATTAACCGTCCGGTTCTATTGCGGTATGAGGGCTGTTCTGGAGGCATCGGATCCCTTGTTGAGCCGCTTTAATTATTCAGTTTCGCTCGGGATTGCAGGTGTGTGCGCCGCTACACTCGTGTGCGCCCCCCTTCGGACTGCTGAGGCGGTCGAGTCCCAACCGTCGCGTCCCTCGGTTGCGGAGGCGTTTCCAATCGCCTCTGGCGTGCGGGTGGCGGGCGATGACACCCAGACCCGTTTCATTCTCGATCTTGATCGCAAAATCGACGTCCGCGCTTTCACTCTCAGTAACCCCTACCGGGTTGTTCTCGATATTCCCCAGGTCACGTTCAATCTCCCTACGGGAATTGGAAGCGAGGGGCGCGGGTTGATCCGGGCTTTTCGTTACGGGCTGGTGATGCCAGGGGGCTCGCGGATGGTGTTCGACCTTACCGGGCCGGCTAAAATTGAGAAAGCCTACGTGATGGACGCTGCAAACGGCCAGCCGACGCGACTGGTCGTGGAGCTTGCTGCTGTCACGCCTTCGGCATTTAAGGCGTCGTCGGCATCATCAAATAGTAACGGCGATGCGCCCCGATTGCGCCCGGCGATCCTTGTGGATGCGAGTGCAAATTCCGCCCCCCCGGACACAACCGGGACGACCAAGGCCGCGACCACGACCGACTCACGTCCTGTTGTGGTGATCGATCCTGGCCATGGCGGCATCGATAATGGGACGCAGGCTCCGAGCGGTGAGAGCGAAAAAACGCTGGTATTGAATTTCGCCCTCGCTTTACGCGATCGTATCGAAAAGTCCGGCAAATATCGCGTGGTGATGACCCGTAGCGATGACACATTCATACCGCTTGGTGATCGGGTAAAGATCGCGCGCAACAATATGGCCGCGCTCTTTGTTTCAATTCACGCCGACGCATTGCCGAAAAAAGAGGGCGACGCCCAAGGCGCGACCATCTACACCCTGTCTGACAAGGCCTCCGACGCGGAAGCTGAAAAGCTCGCAGAAGCCGAAAATAAGGCTGACGCAATTGCGGGCGTCAATCTGACCGAAGAACCAGCCGATGTCGCCGATATCCTGATTGAACTCACTCAGCGCGAGACCCGAACATTTTCAAATCGTTTCGCACGGATGCTCGCCAACGACATGAAAAGTGTGGCGCGGATGCACAAGCATCCGCTGAAATCGGCAGGCTTCAGGGTTTTGAAGGCGCATGACGTCCCCTCCGTATTGGTCGAGCTAGGCTACGTTTCCAATAAGGACGATCTTCAACAACTGGTTTCCGAAAACTGGCGTTCGCGAACAGTTGGTTCCGTGGCGCAGGCTGTCGATAATTTCCTCGGGAAGCGGGTCGTTTCGGCCAGTCCTTCGAACTGAAATCGCAAGCAATATCGAGACTAAAGCCCTAGTTTGGCCACAGCATCGGCTTTATAAAAAAGTCGGAGAATCGACCCATAGCTTCGCACAGGGTGTTATAACCCCGTCTGGAAGCCAGGGTATGACCCATGGGGAATGGGTTGCGCGGCATAACTGACAAGATTCACAGGCAAGATTCGCAAGATCGAATCTTGATCGAATCCCGAGTTTAGGCACTTTCGCTCATGCGCTGTGGTTGGCAGCGCCGCACACTGGAACGGAAATCTGAAGATGCGGTTGCTGCTGCGGTTTATGGGCTTCTTATTTGCTGCGGGAACGATCGTTTTTCTTGTCGGCGTTGCCGCGATGGCCGGTCTGATCTGGCATTATTCGAAAGACCTTCCGGATTACTCGCAGTTGCAGGACTATGAGCCGCCGGTGATGACGCGCGTCCACGCGTCGGACGGTGCGCTACTCGGCGAATATTCCAAGGAACGCCGCCTCTATCTGCCGATCCAGGCGATTCCTAAATCGGTGATCAACGCCTTCCTTGCAGCCGAAGACAAGAATTTCTACGAGCATGGCGGCATCGACTTCACAGGTATGGCCCGTGCTGCGCTTCTTTACGCACAGAACTACGGCTCGAACCGCCGTCCGCAGGGCGCGTCGACGATCACGCAGCAGGTCGCGAAGAACTTTCTGCTGACCAACGAAGTGTCATTCACGCGCAAGATCAAGGAAGCGTTGCTGGCGATGCGCATCGAGCGCACCTACAGCAAGGACAAGATCCTTGAGCTGTATCTGAATGAAATCTATCTCGGCCTTGGCGCTTACGGCATCGCCGCCGCTTCGCTGGTCTATTTCGACAAATCGGTCAATGAACTCACGGTGGCGGAAGCTTCATATCTTGCGGCGCTACCGAAAGCGCCCGCAGCACTGCACCCGGTGCGTAACCGCGACCGCGCGATCGAGCGCCGCAACTATGTGATCGACCGTCTGGCCGAAAACGGTTGGGTCAAGCCGTCGGACGCGGCAGCCGCGCGCAAGGAGCCGCTTCTCGTCACCAACCGTTCCAATGCAGCTCACATTTTCGCTGGCGAGTATTTTGCCGAGGAGGTGCGCCGCGACATTTTCGAGCGTTACGGCGAGAAGAAACTGTACGAGGGCGGCCTGTCTGTTCGCACGACGCTTGATCCGAAATTGCAGGTCATGGCGCGCAAGTCGATGGTTGCGGGTCTGGTCAATTTCGATGAAGCGCAAGGCTGGCGTGGTGCGCAGACCAAGATCGATATCACTGGCGATTGGGGCGTGAAGCTCGCGGATGTCAAATCGCTCACGGACATCGCGCCGTGGCGAATGGCTGTGGTGCTGGAGACCAGCGATCAGTCGGCGCGGATCGGATTCCAGCCCGGACGAGAACTTGGTGGCGCGGTGCTCAAGACGCGCGAGACCGGGCTGCTCTCGCTGGATGGCGTTCGATGGGCAAAGGCGGCGTCCGGTCCAACGCGCTTCAAGACACCGACCAATGTCGACGCAGGTGCTTTCACCGGGCGACGTGATCTATGTCGACCCGTTGCTGGCCAAGGACGGCAGCAAGGTTGAAGGACAGTATCGGCTGCGACAGATACCGGAAGTGTCCGGGGCGATGGTCGCGATGGACCCCTGGACGGGACGTGTCCTTGCCATGGTCGGTGGTTTCTCGTTCGATCAAAGCCAGTTCAACCGCGCGACGCAGGCCTATCGTCAGCCCGGTTCGTCGTTCAAGCCGATCGTCTATTCGACGGCGATGGATAACGGCTATACGCCATCGACGGTCGTGGTCGACGCGCCGATCGAAATCGATCAGGGGCAGGGCGTCGGGGTTTGGCGTCCGGAAAACTATTCGACCGGAAAATATTACGGTCCGACCACGCTACGTAACGCGCTCACGCGATCGCTGAATACTGTCACGGTGCGGCTCGCACAGGATGTCGGCATGCCGTTGATCGGCGAATATGCCAAGCGCTTCGGTGTCTACGACGAGCTGCCGAATTATCTGTCCTACGCCCTCGGCGCTGGTGAGACGACCGTGATGCGCATGGTCACCGCGTATTCGATGTTTGCCAACGGCGGCAAGCGTGTGAAGCCGACGCTGATCGACCGTATTCAGGATCGCTACGGCCACACCATCTTCAAGCATGACCAGCGTGAGTGCCGCGGTTGCGATGCGCCAGACGGCTGGAAGAATCAGCCTGAACCTTCGCTGGTCGATCGTCGCGAGCAGGTGCTGGATTCTATGACTGCCTACCAGATCACATCGATGATGGAAGGCGTGGTGCAGAACGGCACCGCGACTGTCGTCCGCGAGGTCGGCAAGCCGATCGCCGGCAAGACCGGAACCACCAACGACGAGAAGGATGCGTGGTTCATCGGATTCTCGCCCGATCTGGTCGTCGGCATCTACGTCGGCTACGACAAGCCACGCAATCTCGGCAGGGGCGGCACTGGCGGCCATCTGGCTGCGCCCGTTGCCAAGGACTTCCTGAAACTCGCTCTCGCCGACAAGCCTGCTGTGCCGTTCCGCGTGCCGGCAGGTATCAAACTCATCCGCGTGGATGCGAAGACGGGTATGCGAGCTGGGCCGGGTGACTGTGGCAGAACAATCCTTGAAGCGTTCAAACCCGGAACCGCGCCGCCCGACAACTATTCCGTTATCGGCGTTGCGGATGCCGATGGCCGGTCGCTCAGTGTCTCGCCTGATGCGGATCGCGCTATCATCCGGTCGGGTACCGGCGGCTTGTATTAGGCTGATTGCGCTGGCCGCCTTCAGCCGTTACATCCCTTACATCATTTGAATCGCGGTCGTTGCCGCAAGGAATTGTTATGCGTCCTGAAATTGAACGCCTTGTAGAAGAGATCAAGCAGTCAGTCGGGCTGCTGAGGAGGCATCTTTGACGTCGATGCTTCCACTGCACGTCTTGCCGAACTGAACAACCTCGCTGAAGATCCCAATCTCTGGAACGATCCGCAGAAAGCTCAAAAGCTGATGCAGGAGCGGACGTCGCTTGAGAACCAGCTCACCGGTATCGGCAAGGTCGATCGCGAGCTCGAGGATCAGGTTGGCATGATCGAACTCGGCGAAGCCGAGAATGACGATGGGGTTATCGCCGAAGCCGAGAGCGCCCTGAAGGCACTCAAGAAGGACGTCGCGCGTCAGGAACTCGAGGCGCTGCTGTCGGGCGAAGCTGACGCCAATGACAGCTATCTCGAGGTTCACGCCGGCGCTGGAGGCACTGAAAGCCAGGATTGGGCGCAGATGCTGCTGCGCATGTATACCCGTTGGGCAGAACAACACGGCTACAAGATCGAGTATCTCGAAGAGACCGAGGGCGAAGAAGCCGGCATCAAGTCTGCGACGATTCAGATCAAGGGGCACAATGCCTACGGCTGGTTGAAGACAGAGGGCGGCGTACATCGTCTCGTACGCATCTCGCCTTATGATTCCAATGCACGCCGGCACACCTCATTTTCGAGCGTTGCCGTGTTTCCCGTTGTCGACGATCGCATTCAGATCGACATCAAGGAATCCGACGTCCGCACTGACACCATGCGGTCGGGCGGTGCAGGCGGCCAGCACGTCAACAAGACCGAATCCGCGGTGCGTCTTACGCACATCCCAACGGGAATTGCGGTGGTTTGTCAGGCCGGACGCTCGCAGCACAAAAACCGTGCGCAGGCGTGGGACATGCTTCGCTCGCGGTTGTATCAGGCTGAACTGAAGAAGCGTGAGGCGCAGGCTGTCGCGGACCAAGCCGCCAAAACTGAAATCGGCTGGGGCCATCAAATTCGATCGTACGTGCTGCAGCCCTACCAGATGGTGAAGGATCTGCGCACCGGCGTGCAGACCTCAGATACGCAGGGCGTGCTCGACGGCGAACTCGACGAATTCATGGCTGCGACGCTTGCACAAAAAGCCTTCGGCACGACACCAGGTGCAATCGAGGACGTCGACTAAGTTCTCGAAATTTCAGCCTTGAGCCAGACGAACACCGGCACGCAGAAATTTCTGCGGATCGACGGCTTCACCGTCGATCCGTGTCTCGTAGTGGAGATGCGGCCCGGTCGAGCGGCCTGTTGAACCGACTTCGCCGATCACCTGTCCGATTTTGACGATCTCGCCAACTTTCACGTTGATCTGGGACAAGTGGCCGTAACGCGTCGACAGGCCATTGCCGTGGTCGACTTCCACCATGCGGCCATAACCGCCCGCCCATCCCGCATTGACGACCTTTCCGTTCGCAGTGACGCGGACCGGATCGCCGGTCGAGGCGCGGAAGTCGAGGCCGGTGTGCATGGCCGGACGGCCCAGGAACGGATCGCTGCGAACGCCAAATCCGGATGAGAATTCAACATTGCCGATCACCGGCTTTCGATACGGTACCAGCGATAAGGTGCGGGTGAGTTTATCGACCTGGGCGCGACTGAGATTGATGCGATAGAGCTGTCGTTCAAACGCTCCCGCATCGCCCACCGGCGGCTTCACCGGTACGAATGGGCCGCCAATGCCCCCCTTTGGAGCTGCCGCCTCGAGCTGCGCCATATTGAGTCCGAGATCTGCGATCACGCCGCGCATACGGCGCGCCCGCGATTCGTAGCTGTCTTCCACTGAACTGAGGGCGGCGGTCTGCCGGCTTTCGACCTTGTCGAGAGCGGTCTGCAAATTCACCAGAACACTGTCGACCCCCTGGATTTTTGCGAACTCCGTGTTGCGGACATTCGAGGCCGGCGGGGTCCGGGACTCCAGACGTGCTTCGCGATCGGGCGGAGCAACGAAGACAGCGGTGTCACTGATGGGCGACGGTTTCGGTATTGAGGAGGGAGTGTCGTTTAATTGTGAAGCGCGGGCAGGAGGCTTGCCGATCGATCCTGTACCGGATGTGTCGGGCATCGTGCTGAGCGCGGTCGCACGCGATTCAAGCTGGGCCTGTCGCCGCATGATCTGATTGAGTTTCTGGTCGTACTGTTCCTGATCCAGCAATTGCCGGCTGGTCGTGCGATCAACACGTGCACGCAGTTCGGCAATGCGATCCTCGTAGGCGTACTGCATTTCGGCCTGACGGGCGATCAGGCGGGTGAGAACATCGTCGCGAAAGGCGAAATAGGTCGCGGTTGCGGCTGACCACGCGCCCATCAGGATGACCGTGCCGGCGACAATCCAGAAGACCACCGGCCCCAGCCGAACCTGCTTGCCGGCGTGCACGATGGTATAGCCATTTCGATCCGGACGTGGCCGCGCATGGCTATGACCCTGTGCGGGGCGACGCTGAGGGCCCCTTGCATGATCATGATGGTGTTCGGAAGGTTGTTGGCCGGAACGGTACGACATCAGCACTCCTGCGCCGACCGATCTCAGTTCCGGTGGGCTCAATTCACGGCTGATTTGAACCATTCATAGTTAATTTTCAGAAAATGAAGCGCCCTTACAGGTTGCGGGCGGCCGACAGGACTTCGTCGGCATGTCCCTCGACGCGCACTTTGCGCCAGATTCTCATGATTTTACCGGCGGGATCGATCAGAATGGTTGTGCGAAGAACTCCCTCGAAGATCTTGCCGTACATGGATTTTTGACCCCAGGCGCCATACGCCTTCAGCATTTCGTGCGTCTCATCTGACATAAGAGGAACGGTCAGTTGATGCTTGTCGCGAAAGGATTCCTGGGCTTTTACCGAGTTCGGCTGAGACCCCAAGCACGGCGGTTTGGCTCGCGGCAAAGGCGCTGACATGTCGGCTGAAATCGGCAGCCTCCAGGGTGCAGCCGGGGGTGTTGGCCCGTGGATAGAAGAAGATGACGAGCTTGCGCCCGGCATAGTCTGTCAACGCTACGGATTGGCCGCCGTCGCGGGGCAGCAAGAACGCCGGCGCGGGTGAGCCTTCTTCAAGCGTGGCGACCATACGGACCGGCGTTGCGGTGGCTTTCGGTTTCGATCTTGTCGCAGTCGTCGCATGTTTTGCGGCGGCTGGGACTTTCTTTGAAGCTTTCTTGGTTGCCGGGGCGCGAGATTTCGTCGCTGCCGATGTGCGGGGTTTGCCAGTTTTAGCGCCGGCATTTTTGGAGGCACTCCTTCCGGAAGCGGTGTCTGGCGTTTTCTTCCGCGTTTTCTTGGACATACGCCTTCCTTTCGTCGCTTTCAGCGGGGCATCTAGGAGTTGTGGGAGAGGTGGCAGCGCGCCCGATTTGTTCTGCCGCTGGGCAAATCTGGCGTCTCCGAGGTATGGTGACAAGAGAATCTCGTGGCCTCGAAGCCACCGGTCGAACAACGGGCAAAACAGCAATTTAGATCTGGCAGAATGCCATACGACCGAGCAACCGCTCACTACCGACGCTCCGATGCCTGGCAGCAGCCAGGCTGACCATCAGCACGAGAGGCAATGCCGAGCTCCGAGCCCAAAAAGGCCTTTTCAAAGGCTGCCGATGAGCACTTGAGCTGGAATGATTCCCGATGGGATCATGACGATGCCGCGTGCGACCAGGCGCTCAAGCTGTTGAAGCGGCGGGGCGTGGGTATGCACCGGCTGATCGATCCTTTTCGCGGATTGCGACGCTGGCTGAGCGGAAGCGTCTGGATCGGACGGATTGCAATCACTGTTGCGGTCTTTGGCGTTTTGTTCGCCGCGGGTTTCGGTACTTTATGGCTGCGGCTTGGAGCGGGACCGGTCAATCTTGATGTCATCACCCCCTGGCTCGCGTCTGCGATTGAGCAAAATCTAGGGCACGAACACACTGTCGAAGTGGGCGGCACGCAGATTGAGCGTGCCGGACGGATTCGTATTGCAGTCCGCCTCCGAGACGTTTTGGTTCGGGACCGGGAACGCAACATCGTTGCCAGCGCGCCGAAAGCGGAAGTCAGGCTGTCCGGCACAGCGCTTATCATGGGGCATCTCCGGGCAGAAACGCTCAGGCTTGTCGGCGCTGAATTGTCGGTACGGATCACGCCCGATGGGCGAGTGATCGTGTCGACCGGTCAAAGCAACAGTCCGCTTGCAACGGCGAAAGTTCCGGTCAAACCCGCCACGCCGCCAGCGGCTTCAGCCGCAGGACAGTCACCAACCTCACCGGCATCTCTCCCGGCCGCGCCTGCTTCAACAAGCGATCCTAACGGCGCAGGCGGCCTGCTTGCGGCACTCGACTGGCTCGATGGCCTGAGTGCGAACGGGCTTGATGGTCAGAGTCTCAACGAAATCGGTTTGCGCAGCGGCGTGCTGACAGTTGAAGATCAGCGCAGCGGTGGCCGTCTTACGTTTGAGAACATCAGCCTCAGCCTTCTGCGACCCAGCGGGGGCGGCGCTGCGTTCAGCATCGGCGAGGAGGGCAAAAATCCCTGGCAGCTCAAACTGGCTGTCGGTGCGTCTGCGAATGGAGTCAGGTCCATCGATATCAGCGCCGACAAGGTGCCGGCTAACAATCTGCTACTGGCAGCACGCCTGAAGAATTTCACCTACGCGGCGGATATGCCGCTGAGTGGCGCCTTGAAGGGTGAAATCGGCCGCGATGGTCTGCCGACTTATTTCAAGGGTGAAATCGTCGCGGGCAAAGGTACAATCGTCGATCTCAATGTTCCAAATTATCCGATGGTGATCGACCATGCCGACGCCCGAGTTGAGTGGGACGCGGGACGGCGTGTCATGGTTGCACCGTTTCATGTCAATGCAGGAGCCAACCGGATTACGTTGCTGGCGCACCTCGAGCCGCCAAATGACAGTGTGCCGAATTGGCAGCTTGGTTTCAGTGGCGGAACGATCTTGCTTGCCGGCGAGAATGGTGAAGATCCTGCGATCTTCAATCGCATCGCAATCCGGCTTCGCTTCGACACGGACAACAAGCGCGTCCTCCTCACTCAATGCGACATCAGCAATGGTGAGATTGGAATTGCAGGCTCCGGCAGCCTTGACTATGCAGCCGCTGAACCACGACTGACACTCGGGATGGCGGCAACGCCGATGCCTATATCTGTGTTGAAAAAGATATGGCCGGTCCTGATCGTTCCCGAGGTTCGCGAGTGGATGATCGAACGCGTCGATCGCGGCTCGATCCAGCGGCTCGATATCGCCGTGAACGCACCCATGCATACGTTGGTGCGCGGAGGCCCTCCAATCCCGGACGACGGTCTGTCGGTTAATTTCGCCGCAACCGGTTTAACCCTGCGTCCCGTGGACGATATTCCTTCGGTGCGCGATGCCGACATGAAAGGTCGCGTGAGCGGGCGGACCGTCAATGTCACGGTTGGCCAGGGGCAGGTGGATACGCCTGCAGGGCGAAAGCTTACGGTTTCCGATTTTCTCTTTGAGGTGCCGGATCTGGCACCGAAGCCTGCTCCCACCCGTGTCCGCTTCCGCTTAGATGGTCCAGTGCCGGCCGCCGCGGAAATCCTTCAGTCCGACCGTCTGCGTGACGTCGGTGACAGACTGATTGATCCAAACTCCAGCAAGGGAACGATTTCTGCGGTCATCTCGCTCGCCATGCCGCTGAAAAATGCGCTGACCAAGGAAGACACAACTTACTCGGTCAACCTCGATCTTGGATCGCTAGCCGTCGATAAGTTGGCCATGAATCAAAAACTCGAAGCCAACGCGTTGAAAGTTGTGGCCGACAATCAAGGCTATCGGGTGAAGGGTGACGTCAAGATCGGGGGCCAGCCGGCGGCATTGGATTATCGCAAGACCAATGACGGTGATGCCGATGTAAAGCTCGCGGCGACACTGGACGATGCGGCCCGTGCCCGTCTTGGTGTTGATCTTGGACCGAGCGTGAGCGGCGCCATTCCTATCAAGCTGTCTGGCAAGATAGGCAATGGTGAGAACGATAATCGCTTCGGCGTCGAGGCGGATTTGACCGCCGCCCGCATCGACAATTTGTTGCCGGGTTGGACGAAGGTCGCCGGCAAGAACACCAAAATGACATTCAATGTCATCCAGAAGCCTCAGGGCACGCGCTTTGAAGACATCGTTATTGAAGGCAATGGCACGTCGATCAAGGGCGCGCTCGAAGTCGACGACAAGAACGATCTGGTCAATGCGTCATTCCCGACGTTCGCGCCCTCGGAAGGCGACAAGGCCAGCCTGAAGGCTGAACGTGCGCCAGATGGGACATTCAAAGTCACGATGCGCGGAGAAGTATTTGACGGGCGAGGATTTATCAAGAGCGCGATGTCCGGCAAAGATCAAAGCGCGAAGGAAAAGGCAAAGGCCTTTGATTTCGATATCGACGCCAAGCTCGGTGCGATCGCTGGATTCTACGGAGAAGCGGTTCGCGGCATCGACCTGAAATTTTCGCGTCGCGGAGGAACAATCAAGGCTTTCTCGCTGAACGGCAAGATTGGCCGGGATACGACGGTGACCGGCGATCTGCGCGGGCGCGCGCAAGGACGTGAAGTGCTCTATCTGGAAACCAACGACGCCGGCGCATTCTTCCGCTTCACTGACACCTACGCAAAGATGAGCGGTGGCAAGATGTGGCTTGCGGTGGACCCACCGGCTGGCGATACAGCGCCGCAGGAAGGGTTGTTGAACGTCCGCGATTTCCACATCAAGGGAGAGGCTTCGCTCGATAAGGTCGTCGCGAACGGACCGGGTGTGAACCCACAGGGTGTGGGCTTTTCGGGAATGCGTGCGGAGTTCGTCCGCCAGACCGGGCAACTACGCATCAAGGATGGCGTGCTTCGCGGTCCGACAGTTGGCGCGACGATTGAAGGCAACATCGACTATTCCACCAATCAGGTGCGCATGAGCGGCACCTTTGTTCCGCTCTACGGTCTGAACAACATGTTCGGACAAATTCCGATCGTCGGATTGTTTCTGGGCGGCGGCAGCAACGAAGGTTTGATCGGCATCACGTATGAGGTGGTCGGCACACCGGGGGCGCCGGTGCTGCGCGTCAATCCGATTTCCGCTATGGCGCCGGGCGTGTTCCGCAAGATATTTGACTTCAACACCGGCAAGCAGAACGTTCCGACCGATTTTAGCGCGCCCAATAACTGATGAGCGGATTTCAGGTCCAGGATCCGGACTACGAGGCGCGTATCCGGCGCGTGTTTGATGGACAGCCCGCGATGATGACGCTGGGCATTACCCTGTCCATGATCGGGTCCGGGCGAACTTGAATTGCGGATGCCGTATGACGCGAGATTTTCGCAGCAGAACGGCTTTCTGCACGCTGGCGTCGTCTCAGCCGCGCTCGATACGGCGTGCGGGCTGGCTTCCTATACACTGATGCCGGCGCGAGCCGATATTCTGACCGTCGAATTCAAGATCAATATGCTGGCGCCGGCCAAGGGCGACAGCTTTCGCTTCGTCGGGACGGTGGTGAAGCCGGGACGTACGCTTATTGTATCGGAGGGGCGTGCGTTTGCTAACGACGGTACGCGTGAAAAGCTCGTTGCGACGATGTCTGCGACCATGATGACGATGTTGCGTGAGAACAGCGCAGCGATCTGATCTAGATCGGTTTCAGCAAGACGTGGCGCTTGCGACCCATCGACAGCTTGATCACGCCTTCCGGCGTCAAATCGTTCGGTGTCAGCACCATCTTTTCGTCCGTGACTGCCGCGTCGTTGATCCGCAGACCGCCGCCCTTGATCTGACGCCGGGCTTCGCCGTTTGAAGCGACAAGTCCTGCTTTAACAAACAATCCGAGCACGGCTACACTGCCATCCAGTTCTGCTCTGGAGATTTCGAGCGTCGGAAGATCCTCGGCGATAGCACCTTCCTCGAAGGTCTTTCGTGCAGTCTCTGATGCGGATTCGGCTGCAGCGCGGCCGCGAACCAGCGCCGTCGCCTCGGTTGCCAGAATTTTCTTGGCTTCGTTGATCTCCTGGCCCTGCAGCGCGGCGAGCTTCGCGATCTCGTCGAGCGGCAGCACGGTGAAACAGCTTGAGGAAGCGCTCGACATCGGCGTCTTCGGTGTTGCGCCAGAATTGCCAGTAGTCGTAGGCGCTGAGCCGGTCCTCATTGAGCCAAACTGCGCCGGCAGCGGTTTTACCCATCTTGGCGCCGCCGGCCGTGGTGAGCAGCGGAGAGGTCAGCGCGAACAGTTGCGCGTTGGCCATGCGTCGGCCGAGGTCGATGCCGTTGACGATGTTGCCCCATTGATCCGAGCCGCCCATCTGCAGCACGCAGCCGGTACGCTTGTGAAGTTCAACGAAGTCGTAAGCTTGCAGGATCATGTAGTTGAATTCGAGGAACGACAGTTCATGCTGGCGCTCGAGCCGCAGCTTGACCGAGTTGAACGACAGCATGCGATTGACCGAGAAGTGCTTGCCGACGTCGCGCAGGAAGTCGATGTAGTTGAGAGGTGCAAGCCAGTCGTTGTTGTTGACCATGACGGCGTCGGTTTTGCCGTCGCCGAAGGTCAGGAACTTGTCGAACACGGTCCGGATGCCTGCGAGGTTCGCGGCGATGTCGGCGTCTGTCAGGATTTTTCGGCTCTCGTCCTTGCCCGATGGATCGCCAACGCGCGTGGTGCCGCCGCCCATCAAGGCGATCGGCTTATGTCCTGTTTGCTGCATCCAGTGCAGCATCATGATCGGCAGCAACGAGCCCACATGCAGGGACGACGCGGTGCAGTCAAATCCGATATATCCCGTGATCGATCCCTTTGAGGCGAGCGCATCCAGCGCCTCGGGTTCCGAGACTTGATGGATGAAGCCCCGGCTTTCGAGGACATTGAGGAAATCGGACTTATAGGCACTCATGCGGGCGCTCTTGGCGATTTAGTGTTTTATAGAGGGCTGTGGTGTATCAGGTCCGGCGTCGGATTCAACCAAGGAGCGGCCCTTGCTGAAAGCGATTGGCCTGATGAGCGGGACATCCCTGGATGGGGTCGACGTCGCGCTGATCGAAACGGACGGCGAGCGCGTTCGGCGCCTTCGGGCCGACGGGCTATCGGGGCTATTCGGACAGCGAGCGCGGCTTGCTGCGGCAGGCGCTCGCGGATGCTGTGTCCGCTTACGGATCGCAATGAACGTCCGGGAGCGCTTGCTGAGGCGGAGCGGCTGATCACCGACGTGCATGCTGAGGCGGTGGACAGGTTTCTTCGAACGTAACAACCTCTCGGCGAGCGATATCGATGTCGTCGGGTTTCACGGCCAGACCGTGTTGCACCGTCCCGAACAGAGATTGACGGTTCAGATCGGTGATGGCCGGGCGCTGGCGAAGGCGCTTGGCATGCAGGTCGTGTTCGATCTTCGTGCCGCTGACGTTGCAGCCGGCGGGCAGGGCGCACCATTGGTCCCGATTTATCATCGCGCGCTGGTGCGGATGCAGCATCGCACGGGCCCGACCGTCGTGGTCAATATCGGAGGTGTCGCCAATATCACCTATATCGACGACGAAACGCTCATCGCCTGCGATACCGGGCCCGGCAATGCGTTGCTCGATGACTTCATGCTGCGCATGACCGGTGAAGCGGTCGATCGTGATGGCCGCACGGCAGCAAATGGCCGCGTCGACGAGAGCTGGATCGCTCGTGCGATGGATCGTCCATTTTTTTCTAAACCTGCACCGAAGTCGCTCGACCGCAATGATTTTGCAGCGATCCGCCTTGACGACATGTCGGTGGAAGATGGCGCCGCCACACTGACCGCGTTCACTGCGACATCAATCGCTGACATCGCATCGACTCTACCGAAGCAACCAACGACCTGGATCGTGGTCGGGGGCGGCGCGAGCAATCCGACCTTGATGCGTATGTTGAGCGAGCGCCTTCCGCGCACAAGCGTTGTCCGTGGAAGCGATCTGGCTTGGTCGGGCGATGCGATTGAAGCGCAGGCCTTTGCCTATTTGGCTGTTCGGAGCCTGAAGGGCTTGCCGCTGACCTATCCCGGAACCACAGGTATCTCAGAACCTCTGAGCCGGCGGAATACTCGCGAAACCGTGATTTAATGCAAATGCATGGATCTTGAGTTGCCATCGGCTCAGGGCTATAAAGATGCAAATGCATTAAACATGAGATTTCTATGGCGATCGGTGACGCTCTTTTCCTTGCGACCCAGTTGTTTTTCAGCGCGCGAAGCGCCGTGCGCGTAACGCGTTGCCGAATGACGAAGGCGATCCGTCGAGTTCGGAAAAGCGGAGGCGTGCAATGACCGAGAAGCTTAAGCTCATCAGCCACAAGCTATGTCCTTACGTTCAGCGGGCCGTCATTGCTCTGAAAGAGAAGGACGTGCCGTTTGAGCGGATCGATATCGATTTGGACAACAAGCCCGACTGGTTCTTGAAAGTTTCGCCACTTGGCAAAACCCCGGTCTTGCTGGTGGGTGACAAGGCGATCTTTGAATTCGCTGTCATTCTCGAATATCTCGAGGAAACGCAGCCCAAGCCGCTGCATCCGAAGGATGCCCTCGCGCGCGCAGAGCATCGTGCGTGGATCGAATTCGGCTCCACTGTGCTTGGCGACATTTGGGGCCTTGAGACGTCGAAGGACGAAGCGTCCTTCAAGGCAAAAGTGAAACAATCAGAGGAACGCTTCGCGCGGCTCGAGTCTCGCCTCGTAGCTGCACCGTGGTTCGACGGCGACGCGTTTTCGCTGGTTGACGCCGTGTTTGCTCCTGCGTTCCGCTATTTCGATGTCTTCGACGCGATCGGTGATTTCGGCATCCTGGCCAACAAACCGAAGATCGCGCGATGGCGCAAAAGCCTGCGTGAACGTGCATCGGTGCGTGACGCGGTCGGCGCGGACTATCCGCAGTTGCTGCGCGCATTCATGAGGAAGCACAACGCGTATCTCTCGAAGCTTGAGAGCGAAGCAGCCGCCTGATCAAAGATCGGCAGCCATTTTGGCGAGCGTGGCGATGGTGTTCATGTTGCGCGCGGTGCCGGCCTTGGCCGTTGGAATGACAAGTTTCGACTTTGCTATTCCTGCGCCGTAATAAATATAGATTTCGCGGCGTCCCAGGATGATTTCTTCTTTCTGCTGGCCGCGGACATCTGCCAGAGCGTTCGACGGAGGCGCTTTGTCGAGGAAGACAGCAAGGGTTTGATTGGTTGGCGCCTTCGGAAATGGATTTTCCGCAAGCACGCCAGCCAATTCGGCAGCCGTTCTCACCAAGACGCCGACTGGTTTGCCTGCATAAGCTTCCAGCTGCTTCTCGAGTGCCGCCTTGACCGCCGTCTCTGATTTCCGGCTCGTAAAAACAACATTGCCACTGGCGATGTAGGTTTTGACGTGTTCGTAGTCCAACGCCTCGCACATCGCCTTGAGCTCACTCATCGGCAATTTGGCGTTGCCTCCGACATTCACCGCGCGAAGAAGTGCGACGAAGGCGGTCATAGGCGTATCGTCAGCGGACGTTGGCGAGCCGCATGTCGAGATAGGACGTCACCGACTCCATCAACGGCTCCATCTTGTCGACGAAGAAATGATTGGCGCCGGGAATGATCTGCTGATCGATGACAATTCCCTTTTGCGTCTTCAGCTTTTCCACGAGCGTGGTGACGTCCTTCGCGGGGGCGACGATGTCTTTGTCGCCGTGGACGATCAGGCCGGACGACGGGCAGGGCGCGAGGAATGAGAAGTCATAACGGTTGGGCTCCGGCGCGATCGAGATGAAGCCTTCGACCTCGGGACGGCGCATCAGAAGCTGCATGCCGATCCATGCGCCGAACGAGAAGCCGGCCACCCAGCAGGCACGTGCTTCGGGATTGATGGTCTGCGCCCAGTCGAGCGCCGACGCCGCATCCGACAATTCGCCGGTGCCGTGGTCGAAATGAGCCTTGGCTGCGGCCGACGCCGCGGAAATTGAAGCGCAGCACCGAGAAGCCGCGCGCCACGAAGGCATAATAGACCTGATAGACGATCGGGTGATTCATGTTGCCCTGGAACTGCGGATGCGGATGCAGCACCATCGCAATCGGCGCGTTCTTCTGCTTCGCCGGGTGGTAGCGGCCTTCGAGACGGCCGGCGGGGCCGGTGAAAATAACTTCGGGCATCAATCGTCCTTAGATGTGATCGATCGACGTTGTGCGGGTCGAACCGACCGATGCAAACGAGGTGTCGATCGGGTGTCGTTAGCGACCGGAGAGCGGCGCGATCGAACTGGATGTGCCGCGTTCTACCATGGGGCAAGGGGCAAAAAGCAAGCATATTGAGTGGTCGTACCCACATCATGAGCAGCCAGAACAAAGCTCATTTTCGAGCAATTGTGCCTTTAGGCCTTGCAGATCGAGCGGATTATCGAGCGTGACACGTCAACGGGTCTATCTGGACTGGAATGCGACGACACCGCTGCGGCCTGAAGCGCGCGCGGCGATGGTCAGCGGCGTTCGAGGTCAGCGGCAATCCGTCGTCGGTCCACAGCGAAGGCCGCGCAGCGCGGCAGGCTGGTCGAGGATGCGCGGGCGGCGATTGCTGCGGCAACGGGCGCGGACACAAGGAATGTCGTCTTCACGTCCGGTGGCACCGAAGCCAACATGCTCGGCGCTGACGCCGGGCCTGCGTCGCGGCGGCGATCCGGTGACAGCGACTGATTGTCTCGGCCATCGAGCATCCATCGGTGCTGGCAGGTGGACGCTTTCCACGTGAATTGATCGAAATCGCGCCAGTGACTTCGTCCGGCGTCGATCGATCTGGAAGCGCTTGCGGGCCTGCTCGATGGCCGGCCCCCAGCACTGGTATCGGTCATGCTGGCAAACAACGAAACCGGGGCAATTCAGCCGATTCCCGAAGTTGCTGCGCTTGTCCATGGAGCGGGCGGGCTGCTGCATGTCGATGCGGTTCCGGCGCTCTGGGAAAAATATTTGATAAGTATCAATGACTTGGAATGTGATATTCTAACGGTTTCTGCGCATAAGATCGGCGGCCCCAAAGGTGTCGGAGCTCTGGTTCTGGCGGATGGCCTTCACGGACTGGAGCCCCAAGCCCGCGGTGGCGGACAGGAACAGGGCCGCCGGGCCGGAACCGAGAATGTCGCTGGGCATTGCGGGCTTTGGCGCTGCTGCGAGAGCGGCGATAGGCTCGCTCGAAGCAAATGCGACTCGCATGAAATCGCTTCAGCAGCGGCTGGAAACGGGTCTCAAAGCCCATCCTGGAGCAAGGGTCTTCTCGAGCGAGGTTCCGCAGGCTACCTAACACCACGCTGGTTTCCGCTCCAGGCCTGAAGGCGGAGACCGCCGTGATTGGCTTCGATCTGGAAGGTATCGCGGTTTCTTCCGGTTCTGCATGTTCCTCCGGGAAGGTGCAGCCGTCCCATGTGCTGGAAGCCATGAAGGTCGATCCTGCCCTTGTTCAGGGAGCCATTCGTCTCAGTCTGGGCTGGGAGACCACGGAAGCGGACATAGATTGGTGCCTTGAGGCTTGGAGAAAGCTCTCAGGTGTATTACTTAAAGCACGAACAATCGGGCTTGAACGGTTCTAACGTTCGCGTTTTGCGCGCAAATAGCCAGATTACAACTTACGCGGTCCACCGCGGTCCTTGAAACCGCGAGCGGAGGATAAAGATGCCGGCCGTACAAGAGACGGTTGATCGGGTTCGCCAGATCGACGTCGATCAATATCGTTATGGTTTCGAGACCATCATCGAATCCGACAAGGCCCCTCGCGGCCTTTCGGAAGACACCGTCCGATTCATTTCGGAAAAGAAGAACGAACCGGCGTGGATGCTGGAGTGGCGCCTTGAAGCGTACCGCCGCTGGCTGACCATGGAAGAGCCGACCTGGGCTCGCGTCAACTATCCGAAGATCGATTATCAGGATCTGTATTACTATTCCGCGCCGAAGAAGAACGCGCTGGCTTCGCTCGACGAAGTCGATCCGGAAATTCTGAAGACTTATGAGAAGCTCGGCATTCCGCTGCGCGAGCAGGAAATGCTCGCAGGCGTCGTGCGCCCTGAAGGCGAGCGGCGCGTTGCTGTCGACGCCGTGTTCGACTCCGTGTCGGTCGCCACCACGTTCCAGGCCGAACTGAAGAAGGCCGGCGTGATCTTCATGCCGATCTCGGAAGCGATCCGTGAACATCCCGATCTGGTGAAGAAATATCTCGGCACCGTCGTGCCGACGTCCGACAACTATTTTGCGACGCTGAACTCGGCTGTGTTCTCCGACGGTTCGTTTGTTTACGTGCCGGAGGGCGTGCGTTGCCCGATGGAGTTGTCGACATATTTCCGCATCAACGAGCGCAACACCGGCCAGTTCGAGCGTACGCTGATCATCGCCGACAAGGGCGCGTACGTCAGCTATCTCGAGGGCTGTACCGCTCCGCAGCGCGATGAGAATCAGTTGCACGCGGCTGTCGTCGAACTCGTCACCCACGATGATGCCGAGATCAAGTATTCGACGGTGCAGAACTGGTATCCGGGCAACTCGGAAGGCAAGGGCGGCATCTACAACTTCGTCACCAAGCGTGGTGACTGCCGCGGCAAGAATTCCAAGATTTCGTGGACGCAGGTCGAGACCGGCTCCGCGATCACCTGGAAGTATCCGAGCTGCATTCTGCGCGGCGACAATTCGCGCGGCGAGTTCTACTCGATCGCGATTTCGAACGGCTATCAGCAGGTCGATTCCGGCACCAAGATGATTCATCTGGGCAAGAACACGACCAGCCGCATCATCTCGAAGGGGATCGCAGCGGGCGTCTCGCAGAACACTTACCGCGGCCTCGTCACAGCGCATCGCAAGGCGACAAACGCTCGTAACTTTACAGCGTGCGACTCGCTGCTGATCGGCGACAAGTGCGGTGCGCATACGGTGCCGTACATCGAAGCCAAGAACTCGTCTGCGCTGTTCGAGCACGAAGCGACGACGTCGAAGATTTCGGAAGACATGTTGTTTTACTGCGTGCAGCGCGGCCTTAGCCAGGAAGAAGCGGTGGCGCTTGTCGTCAATGGCTTCGTCAAGGACGTATTGCAGCAATTGCCAATGGAGTTTGCGGTCGAGGCGCAGAAGCTGATCTCGATCTCGCTGGAAGGAAGTGTTGGATGACCGCGTTGCTTGAAGTCAAAGGCCTCAAGGTCCAGGTTGAGGACAACGAGATTTTGCACGGCTTGGACCTCACCGTGAATGCGGGCGAAGTTCACGCCATCATGGGTCCGAACGGGTCGGGCAAATCAACGCTCAGCCACGTTATCGCCGGCAAGCCGGGCTACGACGTCACCGCGGGCGAGATCCTGTTCAAGGGCGAAGACCTGTTGGAGATGGCTCCCGACGAGCGCGCGGCCAAAGGCGTGTTCCTTGCGTTCCAGTATCCCGTCGAAATTCCGGGCGTTGCGACGATGACGTTCCTGCGCACCGCGCTGAACGCCCAGCGCAAGGCGCGTGGCGAGAGCGAATATTCGACCCCGGACTTCCTGAAGAAGGTTCGCGAAGTCGCCACGTCACTCAACATCCCGCAGGACATGCTGAAGCGCGGCGTTAATGTCGGATTCTCCGGCGGCGAGAAGAAGCGCAATGAAGTGCTTCAGATGGCATTGTTTCAACCAAGCCTGTGCATCCTTGATGAAATGGATTCAGGTCTGGATATCGACGCGCTGCGCGTTGCGGCCGACGGCGTCAACGCGCTGCGGTCAAAGGATCGCGCCATGGTGGTGATCACTCACTACCAGCGCCTGCTCAACTACATCATTCCGGACTTCGTCCACGTTATGTCGAAGGGCCGTGTCGTGAAAAGCGGCGGCAAGGATCTTGCGCTTGAGCTGGAGAAATCCGGCTACGCGCAGTTCGAAGACAAAGCGGCGTAAACGGACATCAGCATGAACGTTGCATTGGTCAAACCGAACACGGAGCGCGCGCTCGACGAATTGTTCGCCGTGGCGCGCGATCGTTTGCCGGGATCTGGCGTGGTCGCCGAAGTGCGACAGAACTCCTTCGACGACTTTGCGAGCCGAGGATTGCCTCATCGGCGGCTCGAAGAATGGAAATACACCGATCTGCGCGCATTGCTGCGCGAGGTTGCGCCGCTCGCAGCAGCGCCGGATCAGGCAGCCTTTGCGCGTGCCGCCCAGTCGGTGAAGTCGTTTGGCGTCGACGGAACGCAGAAGTTTGTGCTGGTCGATGGCGTGTTCGCGCCGCAACTGTCGGATCTAAGTGGTCTCGATGTCAGCATTCGTGTGCGCGCGCTGCGTGAGGTGCTTGAGGATTCGGACAACAAGGTCCGTGCTGATCTGTTGATCACCAGCGTTGCCTCGGATGCAATGATTTCGCTCAATGCTGCCATGGCAACGGACGGCGTGGTTATCGATATTGCGGAAGGCGCCAAGCCGGCGGAGCCCATTCATATCGTGCATGTGGCAACCAGTTCCGGTACGTCCGCCTTTACGCGTTCATTGGTGAAGATCGGCAAGGGTGCGAAAGTCACGCTTGTGGAAAGTTTTGCGGCAGCCGGGGATGCGAAGGCATATCAGGTGCATGACTCAATCGTCGTCTGGAGTGGCGATGATTCCGAAATTCAGCACGTTCGTTTGATGGAAGATGCAGTCGATGCGGCAAATATCACGACCGCAATCTTCACTCTTGGCGCCAACACCAAATTCAACACCTTTAACCTGACTAACGGCGCCAATGTCAGCCGCTATCAGGCCTTCATCACCTTCGGTGGCGAAGGCAGCGAGTTGACCACGAACGGTGTCAATCTGCTTGGCGGTCATCGTCATGGCGACACCACTATGATTGTCGACCATGCCGTTCCGAATTGCTCGAGCCGCGAAGTCTTCCGGTCCGTGCTCAACGATCGGGCTCATTCAGTGTTCCAGGGCCGTATTATCGTGCGTCCGGACGCTCAGAAGACCGACGGCAAGATGATGACACGCGCACTTCTGCTGTCGGATGAGGCAGAAGCCAGCAACAAGCCAGAACTCGAAATCTTCGCAGATGACGTGACCTGCGGTCACGGCGCGACGACCGGTGCGCTCGACGAAAGCCTGTTGTTCTACTTGCGTGCACGCGGGTTGCCTGAGAAGGAAGCCCAGGCACTGCTGATCACAGCTTTCGTTGGCGAAGCTATAGAATCCATCGCCGACGACAACCTTCGCGACATCGCGATTGCCGCAGCCGAACGATGGCTGGCGGCGCGGGGTTAATCATGCATCCGGCAGTTGCCAACGGCTCATACGATGTGGAGCGCGTCCGGGAGGATTTTCCGGCGCTCGCGATGAGGGTCTATGGCAAACCGCTTGTCTATCTCGATAATGCTGCGTCGGCACAGAAGCCGACGGCGGTGCTCGATCGCATGACGCAGGCCTACAAAACCGAATACGCCAACGTCCATCGTGGATTGCACTATCTCGCCAACGCGGCGACCGATGCTTACGAAGGCGGGCGCTCCAAGGTTGCGCAGTTTATTAATGCCAAGCGCACTGAGGAGATCATCTTTACGCGCAATGCGACTGAAGCCATCAACCTTGTGGCGTCGTCGTGGGGTGAGCCCTCTATCAGAGAGGGCGACGAGATCGTGCTCTCGATCATGGAGCACCATTCGAACATCGTGCCATGGCACTTCCTGCGGGAACGGCATGGTGCCGTGATCAAATGGGCGCCGGTCGATGACGAGGGCAACTTCCTGATCGAAGAATTCGAGAAGCTGCTCACCGCGAAGACAAAGCTGGTCGCCATCACGCAGATGTCAAATGCGCTCGGCACCATTGTCCCGATCAAAGACGTCGTGAAGATCGCGCATGCGCGAGGCATTCCGGTGCTCGTCGACGGCACCCAGGCCGCTGTGCACATGACCATCGACGTGCAGGACATCGATTGCGATTTCTATGTCTTCACCGGGCACAAGCTCTACGGCCCGACCGGAATTGGCGTGCTGTACGCGAAATACGATCACTTGGTCGCAATGCGCCCCTATAATGGTGGCGGCGAAATGATCCGGGAAGTCGCGAAGGATTGGGTTACGTACGGTGATCCGCCACATAAATTCGAGGCGGGCACGCCGGCTATTGTCGAGTCAATCGGGCTGGGCGCGGCGATCGATTACGTTAGTTCGATCGGCAAGGAGCGAATTGCCAAGCATGAGCATGACCTGCTCACCTATGCGATGGACCGTCTGCGAGAGATCAATTCCTTGCGCATCATCGGTACCGCGCGCGGCAAGGGTGCTATCATCTCTTTCGAAATGAAGGGCGCGCACCCACATGATGTGGCGACTGTAATCGATCGCGGGGGAATTGCTGTTCGGGCTGGGACGCACTGCGTCATGCCACTTTTGGAGCGATTCAACGTGACGGCCACATGCCGAGCTTCATTTGGTATGTATAATACGCGCGGCGAGGTCGATCAGCTCGCGCAAGCGCTTATCAAGGCGCGGGAGCTATTCTCATGAGTGATACCATTCAGGCATCCGAGACGGTTGAAGCTCAGCCAAGATTTGACACCCAGTCGGCGTTGCCGGCTGAGGAGACGGAGCGTCTCGGGACGGACATCGTTGCCGCGCTGAAGACGGTGTTCGATCCTGAAATTCCGGCGGACATTTATGAACTCGGTCTGATCTACAAGGTCGATATCAAGGACGATCGTTCGGTGGACGTTCAGATGACCCTCACGACGCCAAACTGTCCCGCAGCCGGCGAATTGCCGACGATGGTTGAGAACGCCGTGGCGAGTGTCGCGGGTGTCGGCCCGGTCAGTGTAAGCGTGGTCTGGGAACCTACATGGACACCCGATCGGATGTCGGACGAGGCCCGCCTTGTCCTCAACATGTGGTGAGTCGAAGACGTTTACGATTCGGCGTGTAATCTGGATGGACGTCGGCATTGAATCGCCGGAGGAAGTGACCAAATGACAGCTATGACGCCAGCGCCTTCTACATCTGCCAAGCCCAAGGTTCGGCCTCGTCCGCAGGTGATGCGTTTGACGGATGCTGCCGCTGAGCGGGTGAAGGAACTTTCAGGGCGCGCCGACTCGCAAATCGTCGGGCTGCGTGTAGGAATCAAGAACGGCGGCTGTGCTGGTCAGTCCTACACCGTCGAGTACGCGCATGAGGTGCGTCCAACCGACGAGGTGGTCGAGGATAAGGGCGTGAAAGTCCTTGTTGACCCCAAAGCTGTGCTGTTTCTGCTTGGCACGGAGATGGACTACAAGGCCGACAAGATGCAGGCTCAGTTCGTGTTCAATAATCCGAACCAAGTCAGCGCGTGCGGTTGCGGTGAGTCGGTTCAGCTGACGCCTGCGAAAATCGACGGCTGATTGGCTCGCTCGACTTTTCGCGTATTCTGATCGCAAAATATACGGTGCCCAATTTTGCGGAATACGCGAATGGACCGCGATTACCTTATCGATCTTTTCTCTGAATTTGGTCCCATCCTTCTTCGCCGCATGTTCAGCGGTTACGGTATCGTTGCCGATGGCGTGAATTTCGCTATGGCATTGCGGGCTGGTATCATCTTCAGGGTGGATGATCTCACCGTCGCGCGCTACGAGGCCGAGGGCGCGAGGCCATTTCAGTACGACACCAAAAATAAGACTATCGTCGTCAAGTCGTACCGACATCTCCCGGAGCGGCTCTATGATGATCCGGAAGAACTGGCCGTCTGGGCCCGTGATGCCGTCGGTGCCGCAACGCGCGCCGCAGCCAAAAAATCAGGTGTGAAAAAGAGGGCTCCCAAATCGGAGCCTGATGCCAAAAAGCCTGCCAAGAAGAAGGCAAAAGCAACTGCGGGACGCCGCAAGAGCGACGTCAAGAAAACCGCAGATAAAAAAGCCGGTCGTAAGACCGGCGGAAAAAAGCGTCAGGCGACCTGAATACGGTCGTTTGGAGAAAACTCGGGATCCGCCTCACAGATCACGCGATTACGGCCATTGCGCTTGGCCGCATAGAGGCAGGCATCTGCACGCTCGATGAAGCTGTCAGTGTCGTCGCCCGCCTGAAGCATCGAAACGCCAACCGAGATCGTGACGCGGCCTAGAATTTCGCCAGTGGATTTCTTCTTAAGCTGTTTTGACATCACTGCGCGGCGGATGTGGTCTGCCACCGTGAGGGCCTGACGAAGCGCCGTGTTTGGCAGCACCACGGCGAACTCCTCACCGCCATATCGCGCGGTGATGTCCTGGCCCTTGATGGTCTGTTTCAACGACATTGCCACCAAGCGCAGCACCTGGTCGCCGGTGAGGTGACCGTAGTTGTCATTGAAAGATTTGAAATGATCGATGTCGAGCATCAGCAGCGATAATGGTTCGCCACTCTGCATCGCGTGCGCGACCGCGCTTTCGATCGCACGATCGAAAAACTTGCGATTGCCCAGCGACGTCAGCGGGTCCGTGAGGCTCTCGGTCCGGATAGCTTCGAGGCTATGCTGGAGATTGGAGATTTCCTGCTTCGATACGATCAGGCGCGACTCGAGCGCCCTGTTGGTTTCTTGCATCTCTCGTGTCGAAGCCACCAAAGACTCGACAACGGCTTTAACCTGACTGAGATCCTTGGCTCCGGAAAGCTTTTGAGTGGCACCGTCGAGACTGTTGCCAAATGTCGCCGTCATTCCCAACGCATCCGTGATGAGCGACATCACGTCATCGATCTCGTTGATCACACGCGAACCGACCTTGTCGATACGCTCAGTGGTCCGGATCTGGGAAAGATAGGTTTCGTAGATCTGATCGAGATCGGCCTCGGTCAGCTTACCGTTGCGTGTAAGTGTCTCATTGATGATCTTGTTCAGAGCGGTGTTGTAGCCCGTCGCATAAACGTACCAGATCTCGTAATTGCGCGGCACGGCTGTCTGGCGCAAGGATCTGATTTGACCCAAAGCGACCTCAGCAAACGCCATGGTGCGTTCATGCTCTTCCAGAAGGCCAATCACGTTCTGTGTCCCCAAGGCTGTCTGATGGCAGCCTCACCCATCGCGAAATATCTAAAGTAATTACTGCACAATAGGTGATGAGAATGAATGACCCGTAAACGGATCATTAGGATGCTGATGATCTTGGCGGATCGAGGTTAACCGCGGGCGCGGATGGGCCTCAAAAGAAACGCCGGAAGGTGGGAGTGATCGCCAGGTTCGGAAACCTGTTCGCGCGAGGCTGCAGCCGGCCTTGTTCGTCCAATTGAAGGTGGTTGCGGCGCTGCGGCAACAGCTTCCGGACGTTGAGATTTAGGCGCTGCAGCAACACGTTCCGGGCGTTGAGATTGAGGCGCTGTAGCAACACCTTCCGGACGTTGCGATTGAGGTTTGCGTCCGCCCCGTGACCTTTCGCGACGTGGCTTTCGCTCCTCCAGAGCCCTTTCGGCGTGCGAGGCAGGCTCAGACGAAGCATCTGCAGATACCGTATGACTGCTTTCCGCACGGGTAATCGGCTGTCCAATCAGCTTTTCGATGGCAAGGACCGATTTTTGGTCGGAGGGGCTGACAATCGAAATCGCAGTCCCGAGACGTCCGGCGCGGCCGGTGCGGCCGATGCGGTGGACGTAGTCATCCGGATGGTGGGGTACATCGAAATTGAAGACATGGCTGACTTCGGGAATGTCGAGGCCACGGGCGGCCACATCGGATGCCACCAGCAAGGGCAGCTCGCCCTTGCGGAATTGATCGAGCGCAGTCGTCCGGGCTGACTGGTCCATGTCGCCGTGAAGGGCGGCAGCGCCAAAGCCGTGCTTCTGCAGGGAGCGATGCAGCAAAGCCACTTCGCGTTTCCGGTTACAGAAGATGATGGCGTTCTTCAGATCCTTCGCCTCGCGCAGAAGCTGCCGCAACACTTCGCGCTTTTCGTGCGGTTCGCGGCCGACGCTGACCTGCGACTGGGTGACGGTCACAGCGGTCGAGGCGGGCTTGGAAACTTCGACCTTTTCAGGATTGTGCAGAAAGGTCTCTGTAATGCGCCGAATTTCGGCGGGCATCGTGGCAGTAAAAAACAGGGTTTGCCGTGTGAAAGGGACGAGTTTGCAAATGCGTTCGATGTCCGGGATGAAGCCCATGTCCAGCATGCGGTCGGCTTCGTCGATAACCAGCAATTCGACACCCGTGAGAAGCAGTCCGCCACGCTCGGTATGGTCGAGTAGCCGGCCGGGTGTTGCGATCAACACATCAACGCCGCGCATCAGCTTGACGTCCTGATCGCCGAACGAGACGCCACCGATGAGAAGAGCAACGTTTAGCTTCTGGCCTGCGCCGTATTTGTCGAAGTTCTCCTTGACCTGCGCCGCGAGCTCGCGCGTCGGCTCAAGGATGAGGGTCCGAGGCATTCGTGCACGGGCGCGCCCCTTTTCAAGCAAGGTCAGCATCGGCAGCACGAAGGCCGCGGTTTTACCGGTGCCGGTCTGGGCAATGCCGAGCACGTCGCGGCGGGCCAGGACGTGCGGAATGGCTTGTTCTTGAATTGGGGTAGGGGTGGTGTAACCAGTGGCCGCTACAGCAGCGAGGACCTTGTCAGAAAGGCCAAGATTGGAAAAGGACATTGAGCCTCTAATCGAAATCGCCGTTCCGATTTTCGGAATAGCTGTCGCGCTCAACCCCGGAACGGCACGCTTTTTTATGGCACGGGGAGGACAATATCGCCGACAGGCGGCCGACCAGGCTATCGCGTTTCGATTCTGGCCGCGTTGCAGCGAAACATAGGCCTGAAACTGCCAAAGTCAATGAATTTGAGGGCGAAATCGCGAAAAACCTTAATGCGACAATAAGTTGACAGGTTCACACACCCCAAAATGTTCATGAACCCCATCCACGATCAAGGCGACTATGCCATATTGGAACAATCGAAGGCTGCGGTGGAGCGGCTGAGGCAGAGGGGAACGCACAAACCATGAAGACGCTCTGCATCAGGACTTTGCTCCTTCTATCTGCCGTCACGGCATCCGCTGTCATGCTGGCTGCGCCGGCGCACGCCGAGAAACGTGTAGCGCTCGTGATCGGCAATAATGATTATCGCAACGTCCCGCCGCTGCGGAAAGCCGTGAACGACGCGCGTACCATGAGCGACGCGCTCAAGCAGCTTGGCTTCAACGTCTTGTTCGCGGAGAACCAGACACGCAAAGCCTTCAGTGAAACCATGCTGGCTTTCGACAAGGTGCTCGAGCCCGGCGATACGGCATTCGTTTTTTTTGCAGGCCATGGCTTTGAAGTTAACGGTCAAAACTATCTTTTGCCGACCGATATCGCGGCTGTGACGGAAGGGCAGGAAGAGCTGATCCGCGACGGCGCATTTGCGGCTGAGCGGCTTATTTCACGTGTGCAGGCGAGGGGTGCGCGGACATCAATCTTCGTATTCGATGCCTGCCGCAACAATCCGTTCGAGGCGACAGGAACGCGTGCGATCGGCGGCAGCGGCGGGCTTGCCGCCATGAGCCCGCCGGAGGGCGTGTTCGTGGTGTTCTCTGCGGGAGCCAAGCAGACGGCGCTGGATCGGCTGAACGACAACGATCCAAACCCCAATTCAGTATTCACTCGCAGCTTTATTCGCGAACTGTCGCAGCCGGGACTTAATCTCGTGCAAATCGCGAAGCGAACCCAGTCCGATGTTCGGCAGATGACTGTTGCAGCGAACAGGATGCAGACGCCAGCCTACTACGACCAGATCGTGGGTGATTACATCCTGAAACCTGCCAAGGACGGTGATCGTGCGATCGAGGTGTTGCCACAGGTGGCGGCATTGCCGATCGCGCCACCACCGCCGATCATAAACAACTCCGGTAATGCACCGATCGCGAGCTTCATGCGCCATAACGGTGGATGGTCGATTTCGTTCTCGATGGCAGATCCCACGCTGGCGATCTCGTGGCGGCTCGGTGAGAGCGGAGAATTCAAGGAAACCGGTTTTCTGGATTCGCTTGACCCACGCACGCGGCGACGTATGCCCAACCCATCGATTGAATTGCCGAGCGATGCGCCTGCCGCGACCATCCAGGTGCGTTACGTTGATCCGACGGGTCAGATGCAGGGGCCATACCCGATCAAGTTCGATCCTGAGGCGGCACTCATCAACAGCCACCGCAAGCTGCTGGACATGACGTCAACCAGCTGGCTCGCATTCGGTGGCTACAACACGCCGCTGGTCTATTTTACTCAGATTTTTTCGTACCGCTGCGCGATCCGCGAAATGCGCATCGGCATCGATACGACGGTTCCGGACAAGGTCGTTAAGCTTCCGCCATGCAATCCCAGAGATCCCTCGGCCATTCCCGACAGCCCGCAGTCATATATGAAAATTCCGGCTGCGACGAAGTCTGTTTCGGTCGAGCTTACCTATCAGGATGGCAGTGTCTCGGAGATCAAGAACTTCCGTAAATAGGCAGCGCCGAACGATACGCGCCGATGACGCCGGGACTCTTCAATTCAATCCAGCGTGCCCGTGACCTTCGCTCTGTGCATTCAAGCACTATCCTTGGGCTGAATATCCACCGTCGACGGGGATCGAAATTCCGGTCACAAAATCGGAGGCGGCGGACGACAAAAATACGGCGGTGCCGGCGAGATCGTCCGGATCGCCCCAGCGCCTGGCGGGCGTTCGCGCCAGCACGGCGTCATGCAGGGTGGGGATTTGCTCTCGTCCTCTGCGGGTCAGATCCGTATCGATCCAACCCGGCAGGATGGCGTTGGCTTGAATATTATCTTGCGCCCACGATGATGCGATCGCCTTGGTAAATTGGACGATGCCGCCTTTGCTCGCGGCATAAGCCGGCAGGAAGCCCGCACCGAAAATCGACATCATCGAGCCGATGTTGATAATCTTGCCGCCACCGGCTTCCTTCACGATTGGATATACCGCCTGCGCACAAAGGAAGGCGCTGGTCAGGTTGGTGTCAATCACCGTGTGCCAATCCTCAAGGCTGAGCTTATGCGCGGGATCACGGATATTTATGCCTGCGTTGTTGATGAGGATATCGAGCCGGCCAAATTCGGAGAGAGTCGCGTCGACCATACTGGTGACAGCAGCTTTATCCGCAACGTCGACGCTCAACGGCAATGCCTTTGCACCTAGTTGCTCGATCTCGGTCGCAGCGCTTTTCGATTTCGCTTCGTTACGTCCGGCGATGACGATACTGGCGCCCGCGCGCGCGAGGCCACGCGCCATGCCGAGGCCTATGCCGCCATTGCCACCAGTGATAACAGCGACTTTTCCGGAGAGATCGAAAGGTGACACCTTCATAAGAGCCTCATCGACTTTTGCGGGATCAACGCGGGGAATGCCGATGAGAACCGATCAGGATTTACCGCGATAGGCAAGCACCACCAGACCGAAGCCGAAAAAACTCAAGCCAGCTCCGTACCACGCCCACATGATCTGATCGATCATGAAGCTGGATTGCGGCCATCTCACAACGCCCGTGCCCTGACCAATCCACAAAAGACCGATCAGCAGCGCGAGGATGCCAATAGTGAGCAGGGGAGTTCTCATCCAAGCGTACGCCATTCATACAGGCTAAGCTCGGCAGACGTCGCGCGTAGCGTCATACGTCCAGCAAATCCTCACTGGCGAATTCAGCCTTGTCGGTGATGAAGGCGAAACGGGCTTCCGCCTTGGTGCCCATCAAGCGCTCGACAGAATCCGCCGTTCCTTCACGATCGTCCGGCAACAGCACCACGCGAAGCATCGTGCGTTTGGTCGGATCCATTGTCGTTTCCTTCAACTGCGCCGGCATCATTTCGCCAAGACCTTTAAAGCGGCCGATGTCGACCTTGGCGTTGGCGTGGAATTCATTTTTGAGCAACGCATCGCGATGGGCTTCATCGCGCGCATAGACTGTCTTGGCGCCGTGGGTGAGGCGATAAAGCGGAGGCACCGCGAGATACAGATGTCCCTCGTCGATCAGACGAGGCATCTGCCGGTAGAAGAACGTGATCAGCAGGGAAGCAATATGAGCTCCGTCGACGTCGGCGTCGGTCATGATGATGACGCGAGCGTAACGCAAGTCCTCCTGACGATAATGCGCACCGGTGCCGCAGCCGATCGCCTGCATCAGGTCGGCGAGTTGCGCATTGGCTGTCATCTTGTCGCGCGTCGCGGAGGCGACGTTGAGAATCTTTCCACGCAACGGCAGCACGGCTTGCGTCTTGCGATCACGCGCTTGTTTCGCGCTGCCGCCTGCCGAAGTCACCTTCGACGATGAATAGCTCGGAGCCTTCAGTCGCTGTGCTGGTGCAGTCAGCAAGCTTGCCAGGCAGCCTCAGTTTCTTCACCGCGGTCTTGCGCGAAGTCTCCTTTTCGGCTCGCCGCCGAAGCCGCTCATCGGCGCGCTCGACTACAAACTCCAGCAGCTTGTTGGCCTGGAGTGGATTGCCGGTGAGCCAATGATCGAACGGATCCTTGATCGCTTGCTCGACGATACGCTGGGCTTCTGCGGTTGCGAGGCGGTCCTTGGTCTGGCCCTGAAATTCTGGCTCCCGAACGAACACGGACAGCATCGCGGCTGCGCCCACCATCAAGTCTTCAGACGTGATGGACGCGGCCTTTTTGCCTTGGCCGATGCGTTCGGCATAGTCCTTCAGACCACGCAGGAGCGCGCTGCGGAAGCCCGCTTCGTGAGTGCCGCCATCCGGCGTTGGGACCGTATTGGTGTAGGATGACAGGAAACCATCCGCATCCGCAGTCCACGCGACCGCCCATTCGCAAGCGCCGTGGGCGCCATTGCGCCCTGATTTGCCGGAGAAAATATCCGGATGCACCAGGGTGTCGGCATGGATCGCAGCCGCGAGATAATCCTTGAGGCCGCCCGGAAAATGGAACGTATCTTCCGCGGGGACATCTTCGACGCCTTTAAGCAATTCGGGATCGCAGCGCCAGCGGATTTCGACGCCGCCGAACAGGTAGGCTTTCGAGCGCGCCATCTTGAAAAGCCGTTGCGGCTTGAAGGTGGCCTTCGCACCGAAAATTTCCGGGTCCGGCTTGAAACGAATGCTGGTACCGCGTCGGTTGCTGACCTTGCCAAGCTCTTCCAGCTTGCCCTTCGGTTTGCCGCGCTCGAAGGTCATCTTGTAGAGCTTCTGATTACGCGCCACCTCGACGATGAGCTGGGTTGAGAGAGCGTTCACCACGGAGATGCCAACGCCATGCAAGCCGCCTGACGTTTCGTAGACTTTGGAGTCGAATTTGCCGCCTGCGTGCAGCGTGCACATGATGATTTCGAGGGCGGACTGTTTCGGAAATTTAGGGTGCGGATCGACTGGGATGCCGCGGCCGTTGTCATTGACGGCCAGGTAGCCGTCCGCGCTCAGATGGACCTCAATGAACGTGGCATGACCGGCGAGGGCCTCGTCCATCGAGTTGTCGATGACTTCGGCGAACAGGTGATGCAGCGCCTTCTCGTCGGTGCCGCCGATGTACATGCCGGGACGACGGCGAACTGGTTCGAGCCCTTCGAGAACTTCAATATCGCGTGCGGTATAATCAGCCTCAGCTCCCGAAGCGCGGGCGGCGGGCTTCGCGGCCGCTCGCGACTTGCGCTCGGATGCCGCGAACAAATCCCGGGCGGCCTTCGTTGCCGCAGCGGGCTTTTCATTATTTTTCAATGATTTCGACATGGTCTTTAATCTTGATAGTGTAGAGAACAGGGGCAAATCGCTGGCTATCACTATGCCATGGTTGGGGCGGTAAATGTGACGCAGCCGGTTCCCATACAAGGTGGCAGCCGTCATGCTAAGCGGATCGGACGGAACACAATTCGACCGAAGGGCCGGGAACCAGGGCATCACATGACTTTTGAGGAAGTGACTCGCGGACTCGCAGAATTTGTCCGTGACCATCAGGTGTGGGCCATCCCTGTTGTTTTGCGCTCGCTTTCGCGGAGTCGCTTGCCTTTCTTGTCACTGCTTATACCGGCGTGGGGCGCGCTGGTCTCAATCGGAGCGCTGATTGGCGTCAGCGGAATTAGCTTCTGGCCGGTCTGGATTGCTGGCGGTTTGGGCGCCGCCTGTGGCGACTGGCTGTCCTACTGGATCGGCGTCAGGTTTCATGATCGCATCGCCCACATGTGGCCGATGTCGAGTTTTCCCGAGATGTTGCCGCGCGCCGAGCGGTTTATGCAAAAGTGGGGCGTTCTCGGAATTTTCATCGGTCGTTTTTCCGGGCCGCTTCGCGCGACAGTGCCGCTCGTCGCGGGCGTTGTGGAGATGCCGTATTGGCATTTCCAGTTCGCGAATTTCACGTCCGCGTTTTTGTGGGCAGCCGCGCTGATGGCGCCGGGCATCTTCGGCGTGAAGATGCTGATGTGACACGTGCTGCTTCAAAACAATTTTGTGATCGGGAATAGCTGACATCTAACGGTGTTAAGCTGGCAACAGAGTTGATTGGGAGATGCTTGCGAGTAAATCGCAAGTAAGGCACCAAACAAAACGATCAGAGAACACGTGAGTTCAACTCGTGATCGCATTTTACGCAATCTGATTTCCACTTACCGGGAGAAGAACCATGGATCTGACACGACGTCATGCATTGGCTGGTGCTGCAGCACTTGCGGCGGCCCCGTTGCTGCCTGCGCAGTCTCGCAAAGGCAGCGGCTCCTGTCGTCGACAAGCAGAATGCCAGCTTCTATCGTTACAAGGTTGGCGATGCTGAAGTGACGGTGGTCTCGGACGGCTCCACCACATTTCCGCTCGGTGACAGCTTCATCCTCAACGCAAAGAAGGACGAAGTGAACGCGGCTTTGCGAGAAAGCCTTTCGTCCGCGCGACACGGTGACGATCTAACTTCGGACCGTTGGTCATCAATACCGGCGGCAAGCTGGTGGTGATCGATACAGGCAATGGTCCGGCCGCGTTTGCCGCGAGCAAGGGCGCGAACGGTCAGTTCGCCTCCAATCTGGCCGCGGCCGGGATTGATCCCGAAGACGATCGACATCGTGGTGATTTCGCATTTCCACGGTGACCATGTGAACGGTCTGCTGACTGCGGACAATCAGCTCGCATTTCCAAATGCCGAAGTTCTGGTGCCGGCGGTCGAGTGGAAATACTGGATGGATGACGGTGAAATGAGCCGGGCCTCGGGCGAGCGGATGGTTGGCCTGTTCAAGAACAACCGCCGGGTATTCGAAGCCGGTCTCAAGAAGAAGGTGACGCCCTATGAGTGGGGCAAGGATGTCGCGCCTGGAATGTTGGCCGTGGAAACCATCGGTCACACGCCGGGGCACACGTCTTACGTACTGTCATCCGGCTCGGACAAGGTCTTCATCCAGTCCGACGTCACCAACGATCCGGATCTGTTTGCGCGCAATCCGGGCTGGCATGCGTCGTTCGATCAGGATGCGGCCGCAGGCGGAGACTACGCGCCGCAAGGTCTATGACATGATCGTGGCGGACAAGCTTCGCGTGCAGGGCTTCCACTATCCGTTCCCCGGACTCGCCAATCTTGAGAAGGACGGCACCGGCTATCGCTGGATTCCGGCGCCCTGGAATCCGTCGATCTGAGCTGTCGGATCATGACTTGACGTAAAGTGGGCGCGGACCTATATCCGCGCCCATGATCAACGCTACCACCATCATTTTTGATCGCCGCCGCCGCATTCTCGCGGTATGGGCGGCTGATCGCGTTTGATCGTCACCAATGCCGCCGGATATGGTCCGCGGCATCTTGTTTCTCCTCAAAACTTGCCGCAAGACCTGCTCCGGTAGCGTTCACTTTGAGCTCGCTTGGGTAAGGACACGTCATGGCTGAGAAGAAGAAAATCGGCATCCTCGGTGCCTCCGGTTACACCGGCGCTGAACTCGTTCGGCTGCTGCTGCGTCATCCCCGGGTGGAAATCGTTTTGCTGACCGCCGACAGGCGGGCAGGGCAAATGATGGGTGACGTGTTTCCGCAATTCGCGCCTTACGACCTTCCGCGACTTGTGACAATCGACGAGGTCGATTGGACCAAGGCGGGTCTTGATCTGGTGTTCTGCGCGCTGCCGCACGCCACCACACAGAAGGTTCTCAAGGATGTTCTGGCGAAGGCGCCGGAGACCAAGATCGTCGATCTGTCGGCGGACTTCCGCCTGGGAGATCCGGCTGCCTACGCCAAGTGGTATGGCCATGAGCATCATGCGCTGGAATTGCAGAAGGAGGCTGTCTACGGACTCGTGGAAATCTATCGGCGCGACATCAAGAAGGCGCGGCTGGTGGCCAATCCCGGCTGCTACACGACCTAGCGCGCAACTGCCGCTGATTCCGCTCTTGAAAGCGAAAGCGATCGAGCCCGATGAGATCGTCATCGATGCAAAATCGGGCATGACCGGTGCTGGACGTTCGGCAAAGGAAGAGATGCTGTTCTCCGAAGTTTCCGAAGGCTTCCACGCTTATGGTGTGGGGCAGCACCGGCACATGGCTGAACTCGATCAGGAGTTCTCGAAGGCCGCAGGCAAGGAGGTCGTCGTCTCCTTCACGCCGCATCTCACGCCGATGAACCGGGGCATCTTTGCGACGATCTATGTGCGGGGACGGCGGGGCAAGATCGCTCAGGATCTCCATGAAATCCTGGTCAAGCAGTACGAGAAGGAGCCGTTCGTTTACGTGCTGCCGTTCGGCAAGATGCCGCACTCGCGGCATGTGCGCGGATCGAACATGACGTTTATCGGTGTGACGGCTGACCGCGTGGCGGGACGGGCGATTATCATCTCGACACTCGACAACCTGACCAAGGGCGCCTCGGGGCAGGCTGTGCAGAACATGAATCTGGTGCTTGGGCTTTCCGGAAACCATGGGCATCGATCAGCCGCCGATGTTCCCGTAATCCTCATCGGGGGACACAAAAAAGGGACGGAGTTACCGTCCCTTTTTTTCGACACCGGTCCACAAATCAGAGAATTTGGAAAATTCCGAGGGCAAGAACCACCTGCGCCAGAAATCCCACGGTGAATGCCAGGGTGCGTAGAACCGGAACCCCGAACGTATAGACAATCAGGTGCGCGACGCGCGACCAGAAGTAGACCGGCGCAGGCGAGTACGGTCCATTTCGTCGAGTAGTCGATCGCATTGAGGATCAGGACCAGCGGTGCAAAGATGATTAGATTTTCGACAGCGTTATCGTGAGCGAACATCAGGCGGTTGGCCCATTCGGCCTGCGGCTTGTCGTTACGCGAAGGATTAGCCAGTGCACCACCGAGGCCGCGGACCTGACAGCGATTGATGATGTAAGGGACCCACAGCAGGCCGGTAAAGATAACCGTCAGCGTCAGCCAGAATAGTTCGCGTGTCATCGACGTTTCCCTTCAATGTCTCGATGCCCGCCCAAAGGGGGCCGAACTACGATCGTCTCACGGGGAAGAAGAATTCGACCTCATGTCTGCGGTTCGAATCCGACGGACCATCGTTGCAACCATTCATAGACGGTTGATGAAGTCAGGCCAATGTCAGCCATGGATTTTCGTGCTTATGCCGGGAGAAGATTGCGCATCTGCCACGACATCCCAAAACTGCCGACTAAATTATTGAATTGGCGCACGATCTTCTTGCCACTGTGGGTCAAGCGCGGACTCGAACATAGCTTCCCGGAGCATCTTCGATCGCTTCCATTGGAGCCGCTCCCGGAATCCGAGCCGGCACCTGTTCGGCATCGACGGTGTCGAGCCATGCACGCCAATCCGGCCACCACGATCCTTTGTGCTCCTCGGCATCCTTCAGCCAGTCGGTGAGGGTGACGTCATGGATGCGGTCGTTGGTCCAGTATTGGTATTTGCCAAGCTCCGGCGGATTGACCACGCCAGCGATATGGCCCGATCCGGAGAGCACGTATCGGACTGGGCCGCCGAAGAATTGCGAGCCGTAGAGAACCGATTCCGCAGGCGCGATATGATCCTCACGCGTCGCGAGATTGTAGACCGGCACCTTCACCTTCGACAGATCGAGCTGGGTGTTGTCGAGGACCATGGTGCCGGTTGATAGCCGGTTCTCGAGATAGCAGTTGCGCAGATAATAGGAATGGTTGGCTGCCGGCATTCGCGTGGCATCTGAATTCCAGTGGAGCAGATCGAACGCGGCAGGCTCCTTGCCTTTGAGATAATTGCTGACAACGTAGGACCAGATCAGGTCGTTGGAGCGCAGCATGTTGAAGGCCATCGCCATTTTGCTGCCTTCGAGCACGCCAGCTTGTTGCATGTCGCGTTCGAGATGCGAAATTTGGCTCTCATCGACGAACACCAGCAGATCGCCCGCATGGGTGAAATCAACCTGAGCCGCAAGGAAAGTCGCGGAGGTCACGCGTACACGGCGCTTTTCCGCCAGCCATGCGAGCGTCGACGCCAGCAGCGTGCCGCCAACGCAGTAGCCCATGGTGTGGACCCGCATCTCGCCCGTGGCCTTTTCGATGACGTCCATCGCCGTCAACGGGCCTTCGTGCATGTAATCGTCGAACGTCTTGCCGCCTAAGCGCTTGTCGGGATTGACCCACGAGATCACGAACACCGTGATGCCCTGATCGACGCACCACTTGATGTACGACTTCTGTACGTTGAGATCGAGAATATAGAACTTGTTGATCCACGGCGGCACGATCAGCAGCGGCGTGCGCAGGACATTCTCGGTCGTCGGCGTATACTGAATGAGCTGCATGATCTCATTCTGGTAGATTACCTTGCCGGGTGTCAGCGCGAGATCGCGGCCGACTTCGAGGTTCGCTGCAGACTGACGTATTTTCAGGGTGCCGCGGCCCGCCTCGATGTCTTCCGCGAGCATCTTCATGCCGCGAACCAGGTTGTCGGCATTGCTGGACAGTGTCTGTCGCAGCACTTCCGGATTTGTCAAAACGAAGTTGGACGGCGCCAGCGCGTTGGTGAACTGCTGGACATAGAATTCCGCTTTTTTACGCGTATGCGGATCAAGCCCCTCGGCATTCTTGACCAGATCGTGGGCCCATTGTGTGGTCAGGAGGTAAGCCTGCATCACGAAATCGAAAAACTGGTTGCTCTTCCACTCGGGGTCCTGAAAGCGTTTATCGCGTGGGGAGGGCTCGACAGTGGGCTTTGCAGCTTCGCCGGCGAGGCGACGTGCAGAATTGCCCCATAGTTCGAGGAATGCACCGCCAAGTCTTCATCTGCAGTTCGGCCGCGCGTTTCTGATCGGACAACCAGTATTCAGCAACCGAGGTGAACGTCTTCACGACCTCGCTGAGTTCACCGGGAGGCTGGTCCTTGATCTCGATTCCATCGCGCGGCTTTAAATAAGCCGCAAGAGCCCCTCCGGCAGTCTCTAGTGCGCGTGCAAGATTTGCCGAGAAAGCCTCGGGGTTGAAACCATTTGCGGCACCGGAATCTCCGGTCGGGGGGCGTGTCGCAACGTCACTCATGGCGGACGCTATAAACTTTCATTTCGACGCAACCGTACTATCGACGGTTCATCGTTACTATCATGCCATACTTCGGTTAATCTCGCAGAATTGGATGTGCTGCGACGCGCCATAGACGTTAATCTGTTCGTCATATTAGGGCCTCAAGGGTTCGTTCTAGTCTGCCCGATCGCCGTTGTTTGGGGATTAACGCTTTCGAGCGATGTTGGGTGCCGTTCACGTTGCGTGCCAGTGCAATGGGACGTGTCTGAGTATTGTGTGAGGGGATGTGAGTACGTCTTTGCCAAGCCGCAATTTATGGGGCATGCGACAGCCGGTTTTGGCTGGCGCGATCCTGCTCGGCCTCGCCCTTGGTGGCTGTTCAATTCCCTTGGCGGACATGCCTCTGGTGGGACTTCCAGCCAACACGCCTGCGCGACCCGCGACGCCAGCGGAGTACCTGCCGGTGCACGATTTGCCTGCCCCTCGTGACGAGGCGGTGTTGAATGCAGCGCAGCAAGAAAAGCTCGAAAAAGATCTGATTGCAGCCCGCGACCGTCAGGCTTCCGGTTCGCAGGCGCCCCAGCGGCCGAATAACTGAGCCGTTTTGGTGGTGCAGCCCGCGGTTCGTGCTAAAAAGACCACGATTCAACCGCAAAACGTATTTGAATCAGCGTAATATACTGAAATATCGCGTTTCTTCCGGAAGCTGATGAACTTCAAGGTGAAACGCGCTGCCGATCTTGTTGTCCTTGCCGGTAGTTTTGCCGGTCCCCGGAGCCCGACCCATGGAAGAATTTTACCGTATCCGCCGTTTGCCGCCTTACGTGTTCGAACAGGTCAATCGAGCCAAGGCAGCCGCGCGGAACGCCGGGGCCGACATCATCGATATGGGCATGGGAAATCCGGACCTGCCGACCCCGCCTCACGTGCTGGAGAAACTCAAGGAAACCCTGGGCAAGCCCCGGACCGACCGGTATTCGGCCTCCAAGGGTATTCCTGGTCTTCGCCGGGCGCAGGCTGCTTATTACGAGCGCCGGTTCGGCGTGAAGCTCAACCCCGAAACCCAGGTCGTCGCGACGCTAGGTTCAAAGGAAGGATTCGCCAACGTCGCCCAGGCGATTACCGCTCCCGGTGACGTGGTTTTGGTGCCAAACCCCAGCTATCCGATCCACGCTTTCGGATTTCTCATGGCGGGCGGTGTGGTTCGATCGGTTCCTGCTGAGCCGACCCCTCAGCTTTTCCAGGCGCTTGAACGTGCGATCATCCACTCGATCCCGAAGCCGATCGCAATGATTGCGTGTTATCCGTCCAACCCGACGGCCTATGTGGCATCGCTGGATTTTTACCGGGATCTCGTCGCATTCGCGAAAAAACACGAGATTTTCATTCTGTCTGATCTTGCGTATGCGGAATTGTATTTCGACGGCAACCCGCCACCCTCGGTTCTGCAGGTCCCGGGTGCGATCGATGTGACAGTCGAGTTCACCTCGATGTCCAAGACGTTCTCGATGGCGGGCTGGCGCATGGGATTTGCGGTCGGCAATGAGCGGATCATCGCGGCGCTCACGCGAGTGAAATCCTACCTCGATTACGGCGCATTCACGCCGGTTCAGGTCGCGGCCACAGCCGCGCTGAACGGCCCGCAGGACTGTATCCAGGAGATGCGCGAAACCTACCACAAGCGCCGCGATACACTGGTGGAGGCGTTTGGTCGGGCTGGCTGGGATATTCCGCCGCCGGCAGCATCGATGTTTGCCTGGGCTCCGTTGCCGGAGAAATTCCGCGACGTCGGCAGCATGCAGTTCGCAACGCTGATGGTTGAGAAATCTGGTGTTGTGGTGTCGCCCGGCGTGGCTTTCGGTGAGCACGGCGAAGGGTATGTCCGCATCGCCATGGTGGAAAACGAGCAGCGAATTCGCCAAGCGGCCCGGAACATCCGCCGTTTCCTTGAATCCGGCGTTGAATCGTTGCACAACGTGGTTCCTCTCGCCAATCGGCGGTAAATTCTCCAGCAGGTTTCATCGTTATGGTCGCGCCACTTAAAGTGGGTATTGCGGGTCTCGGCACCGTGGGAGCCGAGGTGGTTCGTCTCATCGAAGCTCAGAGCAGGGTTTTGTCGGCAAGATGCGGCCGCGGCATCCGTGTTGTAGCCGTCACGGCGCGATCGAAAGCCAAAAAGCGCGGCGTCGATCTGCGCGGCATTGCATGGGTCAAGACCCCGCTGGCGCTGGCGAACGATCCGAACGTCGATTGCTTCGTTGAACTGATGGGTGGTTCGGGCGAGCCGGCCTTGTCGGCAATCGAAGCCGCTCTGAAGAACGGTAAGTCGGTCGTGACCGCCAACAAGGCGCTTATCGCCAAGCATGGCTCACGACTGGCGGTGCTGGCTGAAAAACATGGCGGCGCGCTGAACTATGAAGCTGCCGTCGGCGCGGCGATCCCGGTCATCAAGACGCTGCGCGAAGGCCTGGCCGGTACCGGCATCAACCGCGTGTACGGAATTCTCAACGGCACCTGCAATTACATCCTGACGCGGATGGAGCGGGAAGGGCTGTCGTTTGCCGAGTGTCTCAAGGACGCCCAGCGCCTCGGATATGCTGAAGCCAATCCATCGTTCGATGTGGACGGCCACGATACCGCGCAGAAGCTCGCAATCCTCGCGAGCCTCGCGTTCGGCACAAAAGTCAATCAGAGCGCGGTTTACGTTGAGGGTATCTCTTCAATCGCCCCTGAAGATCTGAGGGCGGCCGAGGAGCTTGGATATCGCGTGAAGCTGCTCGGGGTAGCTGTACGAACCGAAACCGGTATCGAGCAGCGCGTGCATCCCACCATGGTTCCGCGATCCTCGTCGATTGCGCAGGTGATGGACGTCACCAACGCGGTTACGATCGATGGCGAAGGCATTCCACCCATCACATTGGTTGGCCCGGGGGCTGGCGGCGCAGCGACTGCATCCGCGGTGGTGGCCGATATCGCGGACGTGGCGCGCGGAATTCGCGCCGTGCCGTTCGGGCGCCCGGTTGACAAGCTTAAGACCGCAACCAAGGCCCCAATGAAGCGCCATGAAGGCGGTTATTATATCCGCCTGATGGCGCGCGATCTGCCCGGGACGGCGGCGACGATCGCCACGCGCCTTGCCGAACAGAAAATTTCCATTGAATCTATCGTTCAGCGTCATCCTGATGGCGCAGTCGACCTGCTAGATGCGCGCCGCAAGGCGTCGCCCGTGCCGGTTATTCTCATTACCTATGCGACAAGTGAGGATGCGGTTTACCGTGCTTTGCATGCCGTGCAGCAAGATCGGGTGATAACCGGTCGGCCGCAGGTGATACGTATTGAAAAGAACTGATAGGCTCGGTCCAGCCGGGCCTGTTGTGAAGCTTTAGGAGTGTGCCGATGTCGACGACTATTTCCGTTCCGCCACAGCTTTTGCTGGAACGCATTCTCACGCTGGAAATCGTCCGCGTGACCGAACGTGCGGCGGTGTCGGCGGCGAGGCTGCGCGGCCATGGCAATGAGAAGGCTGCCGACCAGGCTGCAGTCGACGCGATGCGGCGCGAACTCAACAAGATTCCAATTGAAGGCACGGTCGTGATCGGCGAGGGCGAACGCGACGAAGCCCCGATGCTTTTCATCGGCGAGAAGGTCGGCATTCAGGCCGGGCCAAAAGTGGACATCGCGGTGGATCCACTCGAAGGCACAACGCTCTGCGCCAAGAACATGCCGGGTGCTATTGCGACCATGGCGATGGCCGAAGGCGGCACGCTGCTGCATGCTCCGGACGTCTATATGGAAAAAATCGCCGTCGGTCCTGGCTATCCCAAATATGTGGTCGATCTTGATGCGCCGCCCGCGGAAAATATCCGCCGTCTTGCGCGCGCCAAGGACGTGCATCCGTCTGCAATCACCGCTCTGGTCCTTGATCGTCCGCGCCACGCGGAGATCATCAACGCAATCCGCAGCACCGGAGCTGCAGTCCGTCTCATCACGGACGGGGACGTTGCTGGTGTCATTCACACGGCCGATCCGGACAACACCGGCGTCGACATCTACATCGGCACAGGCGGCGCGCCAGAAGGCGTGCTGGCAGCAGCAGCCTTGCGCTGCATCGGCGGCCAAATGCAGTGCCGGCTCATTCTCGATAACGATGAGAAGCGTGAGCGTGCCGCGAAGATGGGCATCACCGATCCCAAGATGGTCTACGGTATCGAAGACATGGCCAGGGGCGATTGCCTCTTCGCTGCAACGGGCGTGACCGATGGTTCACTGTTGTCGGGCGTCAAATTCCGCAAGAATGTCATTGAGACCGAGACGGTCGTGATGCGTTCGGTGACCGGAACTGTCCGTATCATCAAGGGCGAGCACCGCCAGTTCGACAAGTTCCACCTTGATTGAGCCGGTGAGTGCCATGACCGAGCGTGTCGTCATCCGACCCGTGCGTGAGGATGAGCGCGCCGCATGGGAGCCGCTCTGGGCCGGCTATCTCACGTTTTATAAGACAACTATCCCTGCTGCGACGACCGACGTGACGTGGCAGCGCCTCCACGACGAAGCGGAGCCGATGTTTGTGCTCGGCGCCTATGTCGACGGAAAGCTGACCGGCATCGTTCACTATCTTTTTCATCGTTCCACGTGGACGGTCGGCAACTACTGCTATCTGCAAGATCTCTTCGTGAATGCCGATGCGCGCGGCCATGGTGTCGGGCGCAAGCTGATCGAGGCGGTCTACGAGAAAGCCAAGGCTGCCGGCGCGAGCAGGGTGCACTGGCTGACCCAGTTCGAGAATGCGCGCGCGCAAATTCTGTACGATGAAGTCGCCGACAGGTCGGGCTTCATGCAGTATCGCAAGATTTTTTGAGGACAACCGATGCTCGCTGACGTGAAAGCGCTGTTGTTCGACGTGTTCGGCACAGTTGTTGATTGGCGCACGAGCTTGATCGACAATTTCACGAAGTGGGGCAACGCCAAGGGAATTAAGGGCGACTGGACAGCATTGGTCGACGCCTGGCGCGGGGCTTACATGCCGTCGATGGACGACGTCCGCAAACATCCGGATCGGGGCTTTGTGATCCTGGACGTCTTGCAGCGAAAGTCCGTCGAGCCGCTGGCGGCGAAACTCGGCATTACCGGTTTGACATCGGCTGACTTCGATTATCTCACCCGAGGCTGGCACAGCCTCAATCCATGGCCGGACAGCGTCAGCGGCCTGACGCGGCTCAAAAAGAACTTCATCATCGGACCGCTTTCGAACGGCAATGTCGCGCTGCTCGTGAACATGGCGAAGCATGCTGGATTGCCATGGGATCTGGTTCTCAGCGCCGAAGTCTTCAGCCATTACAAGCCCGATCCCGAGACCTATCTTGGGGCGGCGAAGATATTGAGCCTTCCGCCGGAGCAGGTGATGCTGGTGGCGGCTCACAACAATGATCTGGCCGCAGCGCAAGCGGTTGGACTCAAGACAGCCTTCGTGCCGCGTCCGACGGAATATGGCCCACTGCAGAACCGCGACTTTGGGCCTGAAGGCAAGTGGGATTTTGTCGTCGAGGATTTAAACGATCTGGCAGACCAGCTGGGCTGCTGAACGCGGCGCGAATGCCGCGAATCATTGAACATTTGCGCGTCGCGCTTATTTGCGGAAAGCACCATGACGCTCCCTGCATCCGCATTACCCGTTGAAGCTCTGCCGGCCTTCCTTGGCGTGAAGCAATCCGTGACTGGACGCATCTGGCGGGATCGGCTCGATCCGCGAGGCGCCGCGCGTGCGCTCGCAATCGCCCAGCGCTATCAGGTGCCGGAGATGCTGGCGCGCGTCATCGCAGGTCGCGGCATCGACATCGATGCGGTGGAGGATTTCCTCGACCCGACCATCCGCAAGCTGATGCCGGATCCATACACCGTCACGCAGATGGAGGCCGCTGCAAACCGTATTGCGGATGCCGCAACACGCGGCGAGAAGGTCGCGATCTTCGGCGACTACGATGTGGACGGTGCAACCTCAGCGGCGCTGCTTGCATGGCATCTGCGCCATTGCGGGCTTGATCCGCTGATCCATATCCCGGATCGCATCTTTGAAGGTTACGGCCCCAATATGGAGGCTATTCGCAATCTCGCAGCCAAGGGCGCGACTCTGCTCGTGACGGTTGATTGCGGCACCACGAGCATCGAGCCGCTTGCAGAAGCGAAACGCCTTGGCATGAGCGTGCTTGTCATCGACCACCATCAATGTGGCGATGATCTTCCTGTCGTGGATGCGTTGGTCAATCCGAACCGCCCGGACGATTTATCCGGTCTCGGGCACCTCGCTGCCGTGGGACTTGTATTCGTCACACTGGTGGCAGTGAATCGCGAGCTGCGCGTACGTGGTTTCTGGACCTCCGAACGACCTGAACCGAATTTGCTGGATGCGCTTCATCACGTTGCACTTGGCACCGTTGCGGACGTTGCAGTCCTGACCGGTCTTAATCGCGCCTTCGTCGCCAAGGGATTGATCGCGCTCCGTCGCCGCGACCACGTTGGCCACACCGCGTTGATGGACGTCGCCCGTCTCAGCGGGCCACCGGAAGCCTGGCATCTGGGATTCATGCTTGGTCCCCGCATCAATGCTGGTGGCCGTATCGGCCGGGCTGATCTCGGCGTCCGCCTGTTGTTGGAGGGGGATATCTCGGAAGCCGCGCGGATCGCTGCCGAGCTCGATCGTCTGAATACGGAGCGGCGGGTGATCGAACAAACGGCGGAAGCGCAGGCGGAAGCTGAAGCCCTCGCTGCAATGGGGCTGGATGACAAGGGGGCGGTGATCGTCACTGCGTCCGAGGGATGGCATCCCGGCGTGGTTGGACTCGTAGCCTCGCGTCTGAAGGAAAAATTCTCGCGCCCGGCCTTCGCTATTGCCATTGAGCCTGGAGGCATCGGCACCGGGTCTGGACGCTCCATTCCCGGCGTCGATCTCGGCAGGGTTGTGCGCGAAGCGGTACAGGAGGGAATCCTTTTGAAAGGCGGGGGCCATGCCATGGCGGCAGGTATCACCCTGAAAAAAGAGCGCCTCGCGGAGTTTCGTGCTTATGTCGAAACTGCCTTGGCAGTTACTGTTGCTGAAGCCCGCCACGCCAACGAATTGTTTATCGATGGAGCGATCAGCGCGCGTGCGGTGACAACGGATTTTGTCGCGACTTTGAACCGTGCGGGGCCTTTCGGCAGCGGCAATCCCGAGCCGCTCATTGCATTACCGTCGCATCAACTGGCTTACGTCGATGAAGTCGGGCAGGCACATCTGCGTGTGCGTCTGAAATCAGGGGACGGCACCATGGTGAATGGCATCGCGTTTCGTGCCGTCGGTCAGAAGCTCGGCAACGCGCTGATCGAACATCGTGGACAGCCATTGCATGTTGCAGGCTCGCTCGCCGTGGACCGTTGGCAGGGCGCGGAGCGCGTGCAGTTGCGGGTGACGGATGTGGCTGTGCCGGACCTGGGACCTGCCGTTATTCGCTAAGCGTTCGGTTCATCCGCCCTGCCGCAGGCGCGCGAGCACCTTCAAACCGGCGTAGCCGTCGGCCGGCAGTAAACCTGCCTTGGTCTGGAAATCGCGCACCGCCTGCATGGTGTCGTTGCCGACGCGGCCATCGGTGCCGCCGGTGTCGAACCCGGCTTGGGTGAGCCGCGTCTGGACTTCCTGAACTTCAGCAAGCGTCAGCGCGCGCTCCGAACCGGGGAACGGTTGCACGAACGGCCCAGCGCCCTGGATGCGGTCACCGAGATGCACGATGGCGAGGGCATAGTTCATCGACGGATTGTAGCTCTTCACCGCGTAGAAATTCGGTCCCAGCAGGAACGATGGACCGCCCGGCACCGGCACCCACAATTGGGCCATATCGTCGGGCCGTGGAAACGGCTGGCCATCGGCGCGGGTCACGCCCGCAGCAGCCCATTTCTGCGTAGCTCTGATTGCCGCCTTTGGCCGCACTGACGCCGCGCACCTCGTAGCCCCAATGTTCGCCGCGGCGATACTTGCCGCGATTGACCAGATAGCGCGCGCTTGAGCCCAGTGCGTCGTCGGGCTTGCCGAAGGGCGAAACCCGTCCGTCGTCGTCGTAGTCGAAGCCGACATTGAGCCAGACTTCCGGCATCCATTGCGTATGGCCCATCGCGCCGGCCCATGAGCCGCGCATCTCCTCGGGCGTGCTCCAGTCTTTGTCGACGATGCGCAGCGCGTTGATGAGTTCGGTTTCCCAATAGGCGCGGCGGCGCGGCTCGTTCCACGCGAGCGCGGCGAGAGATGGAAACACCGGGCGCATGTGGTTCTGCTGCACCAGCGGATCGCCATAGGCTGTCTCGACGCCCCACAGCGCCAGCAGCGTGCCGCGCTCAACGCCGAAATCCTTTTCGATGCGGGCAAACAGCGCGCTATACTTTTGAAGCGCCGCCTTGCCCGCCGCCAGTCGCCAGTCGGAGACGCGGCGGTTGATGTATTGCCAGAGCTGTTCGTTGAACTCCGGCTGTTTGCGCATCTTCGCAAACACACTCATGTCCGGCTCGATGCCGGCTCAGCACGCGGATGTAGGTGCCCTCGGAAATGCCGCGAGCGAGAGCCCGTGCGCGAAAGCCTTCGCGCCATTGATCAAAGCCGGGCGGAGCAGCAAGCGCGGTGAACGGGTTTGCGATCAGCGCACCAGCACCGAGCGCCGAGCGCAACAGCGCACGGCGCGTGAAGGAATTTGCGTCGGGAGAATCTTTGACGTCATGCGGCAGTCTAGCGTCAGCCGGCAGGGTTGGAGCAAAGGTCAATCCGCTGCGGGAACCGTCACCCGCCGTCGGCCGGGGGCCTGCTGAGCGGAATGCTATGTTCATCCGGCGCGGCATCGCATGGGCCATCGCCGGCGCTTCCGGTGGCGGCGGTATGTACTCATGTCCGCGACCGCCGATCAGGCGCTCATAGGACGAGATCAGCGTGACGTACGGGTTGACCCAGATCCAGCCGTCGCGGGTGAACACCTGAACGTCGAAATGCAGATGGCTGGTCGTGCCTCCGACACGATCCTGAAAGTTCGAGACAACGCCGATCTTTTCGCCTTCGCTCACACGCCGTCCGTGCACTACGCCGTCGGCATCGAGATGCGCCGGGTTCATGTGGACGTATCGGAAACGGATATGCTCGTTGCGGCTGTTGACCAACAAGATAACACGGCCTGCTCGCCGGGAGCGCGGATCAGAACACCGTCGCGAACGGCGACTGTTGCGAAAATGTTCGGCATGCAACGATCGGCGCCATCGTTGCGCAAGCAGACAGGACGATGGGCGTATGTCCTGACCCTGATGGCCCATGCCGTTGGCGCATTGGCCGACTTCGAAGTCGCGCGTTTCGCAGAAATTATCCTGCCAAGGATAGCTGTAGTTTTCCTTTGCGGATTCGTCGAACACGAGCGGCTTGTCGTTGCGCTTGCAATGGTAAGCGTCGCCTTTGGTCTGGCCGACCACGACACGCGCCCGGTTTGGTTACAGTCGCCCCAGTTCAGAATGACTGCGAATTTGCGAAGGCAGGCGACTTTCTCAAGTGGAAAACGGATCTGCGAATAGACGGTGAAGTCGAGGCCGACCACTTTGTCCGCGATAGCCGCTGTTGGCGATGATTTCGCCCGGTGGGTGATAGGTGAAATCGGCAGAGAACACGATCGGCCGCTCAGCGGTCTCGGACGGAATATTGAAACGCGGGACGCGCGGCGTGCCGCCCGCCACTCGTAGTGCCTTCAGAAAGCGTTCGGCGACGGCCGAAGCTTCACGGCAGGACAGGCGCTGGCTGCGCGCGACACTGTCGAGACATTGGATCGAAACCACATAGGGCACGCCGAAACCGGGTGAACGCATATCGCACATAGCCTTCGCGAATCAATCTCGGCGGAGATCCGGAAATTGTGTGGCCAGTGATTTGACCGACTCTCCCTTGCCCGCAAGCGGGTCATTGATGTCGTAGATCAGCAAGGACGCCGGTGATCTGAACTTCGATCGGCTTGACGAATACACCCGTGGCGGCATGTCGTCGCCCACGCCCTGATCCAGCGCAAACACTGCGTCATAGCCGGCTGGGCCGACGTTGAACATGCTTACGGGACGAAAGCCCGCCTGATAGCGCGAGAGGAAGAGGTTAGGCGCGCCGTTGTCCTGGTCGGTCAGATACTGAGCGCTGTCGAACGGCAACAACACCGGAATTGGGCTTAATCCGACACCTGGGAAGATCGGCGAGGTGACGGCATTCAATTGCGCAATCGACGTAAAACGCTGTGGTCGAAATCGACGTGATTGTCTTTCGATGGCGAAGCTAAAGTGATCGGCAGCTATGCTGTTGGGTGCTGATTTCAGTTCCTGAGTTGGACGGCTGCAGCGTGCCAGTCGGGCCGGACGACTGAAATCGCGGGCGTTCTGAATTCGTCGGCCTGCACGGCGCGGGCGAGTGACAACAGGCTCAGAAAGACGCAATAAAAAGAAGACAGCATCGACGTATCATCGATGCTGTCATTCGTCGCTTCATTGCAGCCGCCGGCGTCAAAGGATCCCGCTCCGTGGCGGGTTAGTCCTTGGCTCGCTCGACGTATGACCCGTCTTCGGTCATCACGACGATGCGCGTACCTGGGCCAATGTGCGGTGGCACCATGGTGCGCACGCCGTTCGACAACATCGCCGGCTTGTAGGAGGACGATGCGGTCTGTCCCTTGGTGACCGGTTCGGTATCGACAACTTCGAGCGTGGTACGTTGCGGCAAGGACGATGGCGACCGCAATGTTGTCGTGTATCGACAGCTTGACGGTCATGTTTTCCTGCAGGTACGGCGCCTGCGATGCCGACCACGTCCTTGGAGACCAGGAGCTGGTCGTAGTTCTCGTTGTTCATGAAGTGGAAACCGTCACCATCTTCATAGAGGTAGTTGAAATCGCGGTCCTCGACGAACGCGCGTTCGACCTGATCGGTGGTCTTGTAGCGTCCGGAGATCTTTACGCCGTCGCTGATCCGGCGCATTTCGATCTGGCTGACCGGAGTTCCCTTGCCGGGGTGGATGTTCTCCGCCGACAGGACGACATATAGCTTGCCGTCCTGTTCAATGATGTTGCCCTTGCGAATCGAACTAGCGATGACTTTCACGGATACGTTTCCTAACGTTCAGAATTGGACGCGGCTGCAGGTCCGGCATCTCGGGGTCCGCCGAGGCGGTTTCGGGCCGCAACATACTGATTTACAGCGCAAAAGCCAGCTTTTTGCGGCGAAATCGGGCCATTTCGCCCATGAATGAGGGGCAAATCCCGTCGCCTTGGTGGACGCCAGACCGCTATCCGGACCGCAAGCCGTTCTTGCAGGCTCGAAGCGCGATTACCCGGCCATCAGGACATGGTTCGAGGCACGAGGGATTCGTCGAGGTCGAGACCGGGATCCTTCAGACATCCCCCGGCAACGAGACACATCTGCATGCTCCATCGGCTCGATCTGACGTCCGCTTCCGGCGAGAGGGTAAGGCGACTTCTTCGAACATCCCCGGAGTTTGCCTGCAAGAAACTGCTGGCATCCGGTGAGACAAAAATCGTGGAGTTTGCGCGCGTGTTCCGAGATCGCGAACATGGGCCGCTTCATCTGACAGAATTCACGATGCTCGAGTGGTATCGCGCCAATGAAGACTTATGAGGCTGTGATGGCGGATTGTATCACCGTGATTGCGCAGGCTGCGCAGGCGACGGGAATTGGAACGTTTTCGTTCCGGGGCCGGACTGCAGATCCGTTCGTCGAACCCGATTGTTGACCGTCGCCGACGCGTTTGCTCGTTTTGCCTCAATCGATCTGCTCGCCACCATTCCGGACGGACATTTCGAATCGCGGCCTTCTGGCGGCAGCCGCACAGGATCGCGTTCGCATCACCAGTGACGACACGTGGTCTGATATCTTCAGCAAGGTTCTGGTCGAACACATCGAACCGAATTTGGGGCAGGGCCGTTTGACCGATTCTCTACGAATATCCCGCGCCGGAGGCTGCGCTCGCGCGCACCAAGCCGTCCGATCCGCGAGTGGCGGAACGCTTCGAGGTCTATGCCTGCGGCGTTGAACTCGCGAATGGATTTGGCGAGTTGACCGATGCCGTCGAGCAGCGATTGCGTTTTAACGAAGCCATGGACGAGAAGGAACGGCGCTACGGCGAACGCTATCCGCTCGACGAGGAATTTCTTGCAGCGATGGCACAGATGCCGCCAGCCTGCGGGGTCGCGCTCGGCTTTGACCGTCTCGTGATGCTTGCGAGCGGGGCCACACGGGTCGATCAGGTCGTATGGACACCACCGCATGGTGGTGGCGCATGACCGGGCGAATGCTCCAACACACTACGCACTCCTGCCGATTTGGCCGCGAACGGTTTGGCATCTGCGGATGTGTTGCCGGAGTTCGAAAAGGTCGCTGCGCGCTATGCCGTAGCAATCACGCCGGATGTCGCGGCTCTGATCGACACGTCCGATCCACACGATCCGATCGCGCGCCAGTATGTGCCCACAGCAGACGAGTTGGTGAGCAGTCTCGCTGGAGAGGGCTGATCCCATCGGGGATCATGCCCATTCGCCGGTGACCGGTATCGTCCATCGCTATCCGGATCGCGTGCTGTTCAAGGTTGTGCACGTCTGCGCGGTTTATTGCCGGTTTTGCTTTCGCCGGGAAATGGTGGGGCCGGGTAAGGAGAACACGCTTTCAAGTGAAGCCTACACGGCCGCGCTGAACTACATCCGAACTCATCCGGAAATCTGGGAGGTCATCCTCACGGGCGGCGATCCGCTGATGCTGTCAGCGCGTCGTTTGAAGGAGATCATGGCTGATCTGGCGGCGATCGATCATGTGAAGATCATTCGCCTTCACACACGCGTGCCGGTTGCCGATCCGGGCCGGATAACCGACGATGTTGTTGCCGCGCTCAAAACCAGCGGTGCGACCACGTGGGTGGCGCTTCATGCCAATCATCCGCGCGAACTGACGGCTGAAGCGCGTGCCGCCTGCGCGCGCATGATCGATGCCGGCATTCCGATGGTCAGCCAGTCGGTGCTGCTACGCGGCGTCAACGATGATGCGGCAACGCTGGAAGCTTTGATGCGCGGCTTCGTGGAGTGCCGGATCAAGCCCTACTATCTGCATCATGGCGACCTGGCGCCGGGCACGGCTCACTTGCGCACGACGCTGGCGGAGGGGCAGGCGCTGATGCGGGCGCTGCGCGGCCGCGTGTCGGGCCTGTGTCAGCCGGATTACGTCCTCGATATTCCGGGCGGATATGGCAAGGCGCCTGTTGGCCCGGACTATTTGTCGCATCATCCAGCGGTCGAAGATGACGATCGCTACGGGTCGTAGACTATTGCGGTGACGTCCACCTTTATCCGCCGTCATCGTAGATGCTTGACGATGACCGCACCCGAACCTCCTGAAAATGAAGGCAATCGCGCGCTGGAAAACGCGGTGATGTTTGGCTTTTTTATCGCGCTGGCCGCCGGCGGTATCTGGTTGCTAAGCTCAATGGCCGATCTTCGCAAGACACAGGATTGTGCTGCGCAGGGCAGACGCAACTGTGGAACGATAGAAAATCCAGTTCGTTCCCGCTAGAGTGCAAGACATCAGTCAGGAATCGCATTCTCTGGAGATGTGACATGCGAAAATCCATTCCAATCATGGTCGTCTTCTCGATGTTCGGTATCTCGGTTGCTCTTGCCCAGAACACCGTCCCCGGCATGACCACGGGAGCCGGAAGTTCGTCCAGCTCATCCTCTTCGTCCAGTAAGGCGGCGGTACCGCAAGCGCCTGTCGGCCATCGCCAGCCGCGTGCAAACGAAGTGCCTGCTGCTGCGGAAAACGCCTACACCGAGAGCGCCCAGGACAAGGAGCTCGATCGCAAGATCAAGAGCATTTGCCGGGGCTGCTGAAACCGGAATTCCGCGAAACTGTAGCCTTCTAAAACTATAGCTTCACGCAATAATTATTGCGGAGAGGCAAGGTTAAGTACTGCGTGCGGCGAGGGCCATCCCGATCAGCGATGTGCCGCCGAAAACCAGATTGATGCCGACCAGAAGTCCGATCGCCCATGTGGCCGATCCCGGCAGGCCGGTGACGATGACCGCAGCCACCAGAATATCCAGGATGCCAGCCGCCAGAAGCCACCCCCAACGGCCCGACAGTTGGCTGCGGTGCTCAAGCGCGTACATGATGGTGGCGACGCCCTCAGCAAGGAAATACGCGCTCACGACAATGGTCAGCGTCAGCGTCCCCGCGATGGGCTGAACGAGCAGGATAAGCCCAGCAGCGATTGCGAGCACAGCAGAGAACAGAGACCACCAGAAGCCCGGCATCTCGCGCGTGCCGAAAGGGTCAAATACAATCCGACCGCTCCGCTGATCAGGAACATCCAGCCGAGGAAGATCGCAACCGCGATGCTTGCGAGCGGCGGGAATGGCGATCGCGGCGAGACCCAGAATCACAAGGACGATTCCTTCAATCAGGAATGCTTTCCAATGTGATTTGACTGTTTCCTGCATCTGCGACTGAAGACGGGCGACATCCTGAGGCATCGTCATTGACGTTCTCCATCTGGTCGAACCCGGCATTACCGGTTGCGGAAGCTTAGTCCCGCAACGCTTCAGACGTAAGACTGGTTATGATCGATCAGCCGTCCAGGATAGCGACGGCTCGTGTCCAGCCGGCAGATGCTCGCTCGATTTTCACCGGGAAGCACGACACCATGAAGCCGGTTGACGGCAGTTGTTCCAGATTGTGAAGCTTTTCGAGGTGGCAGTAGCCGATGTGACGGCCGGCCTTGTGACCTTCCCAAATCAGGCTCGCGTCCTTGGTCTCGGCATATTTTTTCGCGGTGTGGACGAACGGAGCGTCCCAGCTCCAACCGTCGGTGCCGGTCAGGCGCACGCCGCGTTCGAGCAGGTACATCGTCGCCTCGTAGCCCATGCCGCAGCCAGACGTGACGTAGTCCTGCTGACCGTATTTTGCACCGGCGCTGGTGTTGACGACGACGATCTCGAGCGGCTTCAGAGCATGTCCAATGCGCTTCAGCTCGTTCTCGACATCCGCTCGCGGTCGCGACATAGCCGTCGGGCAGGTGGCGGAAGTCGAGTTTCACGCCGGGCTGGAAACACCATTCCAGCGGGCACCTCATCGATGGTCCATGAACGCTCGCCGCGATTCATGGTCGGATGGAAATGGTACGGAGCGTCGAGATGGGTGCCGTTGTGAGTCGAGAGGTTGACCGTCTCAACGGCCCAGCCCTGGCCGTCCGGAAGATCTTCCTTCGTCAAGCCATCGAAGAACTGCAGCATGCGCGGCAATCCCTGCTGATGATCGATGTACTGGATAGTCGGATGGTTGCCTGGAGGATCAGCCGGCACGTCGTTTTGCAGAGGGACGGAAATATCGATCAGTCGGCGAGCCATGAGCAATCTCCTCTGTTGCGCGGAAGAAAGCGCGCGTCAGCGAGAGTGTGCCTTAGGTGGCAAACAAGGCTCAAGCAGGAGGGGCGTGGTGGCCATATCCGGATGAAGGAATGGCGCTCCCTAGCGGAATCGAACCGCTCTCTCCACCGTGAAAGGGTGGCGTCCTAACCGATAGACGAAGGGAGCGAAAAGCTTACAGCGCAACCAGCGCGTTAAAGCGCCTATCTACTGTCTTTTCGCCTTTTGATCGGCAAAATAACATTCCAAAATCAGTAGCTTAGACCGGTTTTGGAACCTCATCGGCTAAAACTCAGCGAACTGATTTGGCCAACGCGTCGGAACGTATAAAGGCGTTTCGCAGCAGCGGCAAGCGGTCTGACGTCATAACGCGTCTGAACTGTGGGTTGCGCTTAAGTACCCGTTACTGCTGGGCTTTGACACCCGCCATGGTGCGCGAGCGGGTCACCGCGGTCGCGATATTATCGGCGAGCAGCCGGGCGAGACAGGAATAACCCCAGTCGTTCATGTGCAGGCCGTCTGCGATAATGAATCGGTCGAACGGGATCGCCTGATCGTCGTGCCAATGCCGCATAGCCACGTAGCGCCTGAACACCGGCACGTGGGTCTGTTTGGCGACACGGCCGATCATTCCGACCATATCGCTGACCGCGGGCTTCGCGTTGACGCTCGGGGCGAATTGCGGATCGATCAGCAATACGTCTGCGCCGCTTGCCCTGATGCGGGCGATACCGGATTGCAGAGTATCGCTTGTCGCGGAAACGCTGCCGTCGCGGAGCACTGTGTTGGTGCCGAGCTGCCAAATCACCAGGTCGGGTTTCGGCGCAAGGACTTCTTCGATTCGCGCCATCATGTCGCCTGCATCCTCGCCGTTGACACCACGGTTGATAACCGTGATCGGCGCCTCGGGAAATTTCTGATGGAGTTCGCGTTCCAGCCGGCTCGGATATGAGAAAACGGGAGAACTTGCACCAGCCCCGCCGGTGGACGACGATCCGACCGCGACGATTGTGATGGGCTCATGTGCATTGAGACGCTTGGCCGTGCGGACGAGCGGGGCGTCGAACTGTGTCAGCGCTTTCGTCAGTACGCAGGGTTGATTTTTGAAGATCGCATTGATGTCATCTGACGATGGCTTATCAGCGCTCGCTAAAATGATCGGCTGTTGGGCGTATGTCGCGACGCTGAATGTTGCAGAGGCCGCGACGCCCAGGACGAGCGCTAACGGCGCTGCGAGCGTCAAACCAATCCTCGAACCCAATCTCAAGCAGTGCATGAAGGCGGACCTTGGCACGAGCGGTCCGTCAGGGTCCGCGACCCTTCAGTGCTAGCGAAAATCACCCGTCAATTCAATGCGCTATTGGTTAGGCATGGAACTCGTCCTTAATCAAATGTTCCAAACATTTGATTTTATGTCGAAAATGATAGGTTCCGGAAAGCATCGGGCCACGATCTGTCAGGTCACGTGAGCGATTAGTGCGCTGCACCCGTTCCAGATGATCTGAATGCCGATACAGAACAGAATGAAGGCTGACAGCCGCATCAGCACGTCGGTCCCGCGTGCGCCAAGAAACGCGATGACGCGGTCTGCGAAGCGATAGCAGATGAATATTGTCAGTGCGACCGCGGCGAGACCGGCCACCGCAGCTCCGCCCAGGATCGCCAATTGGGCGAAGTCCGTCGCTCCCGCAGGCCGTTGACTGCCGAGTGTAACGGCAACGGAGATTGAACCAGGTCCAACCGTGAGCGGCATGGTGAGAGGGTAGAACGCATCGATGTGCGGACCGGATTGCGAACTGGTCTTTTCCCGTTCGTCTGCGGTGTCCTCCGGGGCGTGCAGCAGGCGCCATCCGAACGCTGCCACAACGAGGCCGCCGGCGATCCGAACGACAGGCAAGGTAATGCCAAAGAACTCCAGGACGTGCGAACCGATGAACAGCGACCCAAGCAACAGAAAGAAGCTGTATCGCGCTACGCCATAGGCGAGGGCACCTCGCTCCGCATCGCGGCCGCGAGTCATGCGCAGAAAGAGCGGTGCACTACCTACCGGGTTTACGATTGGAAACAGCGCGGCGTAGACCAGCAGAAATGCATTGAAAATATTGCTCACGGCGTCGCCCCGATATGCGATGGAGCATGTTCCAACAGAGATCGCGGAGCTTGGCAATAGAGGTGGCTTTATCGGGCTATCTCGGATTGCTGAACCTGTCTCGACGAGCCGGAAAATGGCTCGTCTTGAAGTCGCGGCGTTGATAACGTCTCATGCAACCGGAAGCCGATCCCTAGATGCGAACCAGTACCTTCATTCTTGTTGTTACGTTGACCCTGAGCTTTGCTTCAGGCTTGCGCGCGGAGACGGCGCCCGTCGTATGCACAATCCTGCCCGGTGAGGAATCAGCGAGCGTGCTGTTGACCAATCCGCTCAGATCTCAGGCCTCGTGCATGGCGAACTGCAAATTCTCAACCGCCGTATACGACGACAATCCGCAGATCGTCTGTGCGAAGTCTGTGCCCGCCGGCAAGCAGGTCGAAATGTGCATCCTCAAAGCTGCCGGCAACAAGCTGGTGAAACTGGTCGAAGCCACTGCCGATTGCAAGAAGCCGTAGCCTGACACTACGCATCATTTCATATGAATTGAAAAAGCCCCGCGTCTGCGGGGCTTTTTGTTTGTCTGTTTAGTTTGTGCTCAGCGGCCGAAGAATAGCCAGAGCAGGATGATAATCGGTATGGGTACGCCCACCAGCCAGAGCAACAGTCCTCGTGCCATCTTCTCGCCTCCAAGACATGTTCCTGTGACTCAAACAACGCGCGATATCGCGTGTCGTTCCATCCATGTCGGGAAGCGATGTAAACAGCGGACGATCACCAATGTCCGGTATTTGGCATTGATGACCAGGGCTCCTGCGGAGGCAATGCGTCACCCTTCTGCAGAAGTTCGATGGAATGCAAATCCGGTGAACGAATGAAAGCCATCTGACCATCGCGCGGTGGACGATTGATGGTGATGCCAAGCTTCATGAGACGATCGCAAGTCGCATAGATATCGTCGACCTCGTATGCGAGGTGACCAAAATAGCGATCCTCGCCGTAGGTCTCTTCATCCCAGTTGTAGGTGAGTTCGACGAGAGGCGCACCGCGCCCCTTGACCTGTTTCAGCAACGTTTCATCTTCTGCCGCGCACAGAAACAGCAAAGTGAAGCGTCCCTTTTCGCTTTCGGTCCGGCGGACCTCTTTCAAGCCAAGCGCATCGCGATAAAATTTCAGAGCAACATCGAGATTACGAACGCGCAGCATGGTGTGAAGATAGCGCATGTTTCTTATCCTTCAGGACAGTCTTGGAGTGTCGACAGGGCGCAACGGGCATTGAATAGCAGCAAAACTTGCTGAAGGGCAGATCGCAGCGAGTCAATTTCAAGGCAAAGTGAAAATTAGGAGGCGCATCAAAAAGCGGCAGATGAAGAAGATGCGCTGAGTCTTCCGCACAGGAATAATTTTGCCTGCCTAGGAACCGCCATGCTGCGCTGCGATTGTAGATCCCGGAAGATCAGTGAAGTTGGAGACGACCGGTGGAAGAAGTCATCAATCGGGTGATGGATACGTTCGGGATGATGCGCAGTTTAAATTATGAGGGCCTTGAAGAATCGAGAGCAAGCCTGACGAATTATATCGAGATGCTGTTTTCTGCCGGCGAAACAGACACCCATCAACTCGCGGTCTTCGGCTTGGCGTATCTTCGAGAGCTACACGACGGACCTGAACCGGGATTTACCGGCTGTTGATGCTCTCTTTGCTGCGGTGAACGACCGTCGTCTGCTCTGACGGAGGATCGGCTTCGCACGGCTTGATCGTGTAATCCTGATCAAGGACGCGTTTTGGCTTTTCCTTGTCGTCATCCACTCTTACGTCGATGACCAGGCCGGCTTCGTCGGCGTGTTTCCACACCTCGTGCTCGGTTGGGAAGGCCTTGCTGATTTTTTCATCGTTCGTGAACAGGGCGTAGGGCATGGCATCCTCCGCCTGACAACGTGATTGATGCAGGGCGGTTCCATAAAGACGATCGAGTTCAGCAGGAACGGTCTGGATGACAGTGGATAAGAGAGGCCGCCGCCTAGCGGGTCTAAAATGTTCTTGGTACGTCCATAGCAGTCAATGGAGATGACCATGCAAAAAGTAGATCTGGACTCGATGTCGATTGAAGACTTGGCGCAGCTGCGCGATCAGGCGACCGAGAAGCTTGCCGAGAAAGTCGCGGCCCGCCAGCGCGAACTCGTCGCTGAAATGGAAAAGCTTTCGACATTTGGCAAGATGGTCAAGACACCCGCTCCGAAGAAAGAGGCGAAGGATCTCAAGGATGTGAAAGAAGCCTTGAAGCCGCAACCCCAGCCGCAGGCTGTCAAGGCGGCGTAGTTAAACCGGTCGCTTGCCTATCATCGCACGGCATCGTTTATTGGGGGCCTCGCGCCCCCATTTTGTTGCGTACGCACTAGCCAGGAGTTGGGTGCGTTCCGAGGAGTTGCGGTGTTCTGAATGATCGCATCCGATCTTCGCAGCGGAATCGAAATGCTCGGCGATATGATCGCTGAAGCCGGAATCATTGTGCCGTTTACAGGGGCGGGCATTTCAACCGAATGCGGTATTCCGGACTTTCGCTCCCCTGGAGGGTTATGGACCCGCAATCGTCCCATTCCGTTCGATGAATTTGTCGCGAGTCAGGATGCGCGCGATGAATCCTGGCGCCGCCGCTTTGCGATGGAGCCAAGTTTCGCCGCAGCGGAGCCGGGTCGGGGACACCGTGCCCTGGCGACACTCTACAAGGCCGGGAAAATTCCGGCGATCGTCACGCAGAACATCGACAACCTGCATCAGGTTTCGGGTTTTGCCTCCGATCATGTGGTCGAATTACACGGCAACACCACTTACGCACGGTGCATCGGTTGTCAGCATCGGTACGAGATCGCCTGGGTCAAGGCACGCTTCGATGAAGCTGGGGAGGCTCCGTCATGCTCCGCATGCGGTGATCCTGTGAAAACCGCGACGATCTCGTTTGGTCAGTCGATGCCGGAAGATGAGATGCGGCGTGCGGCAGAGCTCGCGCAGCACTGCGACCTTTTCCTGGCCATCGGATCGTCGCTCGTCGTCTGGCCGGCTGCAGGCTTTCCCATGATGGCAAGAAACAGCGGTGCGAAACTTGTGATCATCAACAATGAGCCGACGGAACAGGATGACATCGCTGATCTCGTGATCCGCCATGATATCGGCGAAACGCTATCGCCATTTGTGGGAAATTGATTCGCGCCTGTGCAAGCTGTTCATAGATTGGCCAAGATTCGTTTTTTGTCTTTCAGGCTCGCCCCGGAATGTTATCGTTGAATTAAGAGATTCGCGTCGTGTCATCTTGAAGCCTCACGATGAGCAACGCGAAGCGCATGTCATCACAGAAGTGATTGACCGCAGATTGGTTGGGGTCCGGGGTCATGGGGTCGGACGGCTTTGAGTCCAAGAGGATAGCAGGTTCGAGCGGATTCGCTTCGAACGATAGATCCGCACCAATAGAGCGGAATTTAGCCACTGATAGTTTCGCTGCGGCGGATGCCGCCGCGGTTAATCTTGTTGAGATCTCAGGCGTCATTAAGTGGTTTGACGCCTCAAAGGGGTACGGCTTTATCGTTCCCGACAATGGCTGGCCGGATGTCCTGCTGCACGTCACTGTGCTCCGGCGCGATGGCTACCAGACCGCCTACGAAGGGGCTCGCATCGTTTGCGAGTGCACGCAGCGGCAGAAGGGTTATCAGGCCTTCCGCATCGTCTCGATGGACGAATCGACAGCGATCCATCCGGCTCAGATGTTGCCGGCCCGGACTCATGTCAGCGTCACGCCGACGAGCGGTCTTGAGCGGGCTCAGGTGAAGTGGTTCAACCGGCTTCGCGGCTTTGGCTTTCTGTCCTGCGGAGAGGGTACACCTGATATCTTCGTGCACATGGAAACCTTACGCCGTTACGGAATGACCGAGCTGCGTCCGGGCCAATATGTGCTCGTCCGTTTCGGGCCTGGCTCCAAGGGCATGATGGCTGCCGAGATTCAGCCTGAGAATGGTGCTCCCGGTCTGTCGTCGCACTAAGCGGCCGACAGCGATGCCTTCCGGACGCAGTGCACTCTGCGTCCGTACTCGACCAAATTCCCGTGATCCGAACGTCTGACGCTGTTGGCGTCTGGCCTTTGCCATGATCGGCGGGCTATAGGGTGCTGAACTTCGAGCACACCGGACGGTCGAATATGGCATTGCGATTGAATTTCCTCACATCGATGGTTTGGTCCAGCAATGGGCGGCGGCACACCAGTGTGCTCGCGGCATGTTTTGTTGTTTTGATGGGCGTGGTCGGCGCTCACGCGGCCGAGGTTCAGCCGCTCGAAATCGTGACCAAGTCCGGCGTTCAGGTTTTTACCGTTGAGGTCGCGAAGACCGAGCAGGAGCGGGCAACCGGACTCATGTACCGCAAGGAATTGCCTGAGGGGCGGGGCATGCTGTTCGATTTCTCACCGGAACAACAGGTCTCGATGTGGATGAAGAACACCTTCATCCCCCTGGACATGATTTTTGTCCGAGGCGACGGCCGCATCCTTCGGATTGCCGAGAACACTGAGCCTCAGTCGGAAAAAATCATCTCTTCGGGTGGGCTGGTGAAGGGTGTGATCGAAGTCGCCGGTGGAACCGCCAAGAAATATGGAATCGCGCCGGGTGACCGCGTAGGGCATCCATTATTTGGAACACGCTAAGCTCAAAAGATAAAAAATTTCAGTGGGTTGGTCGGGGCAGGAGGATTCGAACCTCCGACCTGCAGTACCCAAAACTGCCGCGCTACCAGGCTACGCTATACCCCGTAAGATCCCAGTCGATACACGCTTCGCGCCGCATCAGCAAGGCGAATGAGACGCTTTGGAACACGTAATTAATCCAAATGTCCCCTATGTGAATAACGCCTGAATCTGCGGACGGCTCCTACGAGCCGGCTGCTCCCGATGGCTGGGCGGCTGGGGCCTTCGGCGGCATGGGGCGCGCTGTCGGCTTGTCCTGCTTTTTCGACCAGTTTCCGTAGTAGGCGACCGCCGTCAGAATGGCGATGCCACCGAGGCTGACCCCTAGTTGAGCCCAGAATGAGCCCCAGCTCAGCAGCAGGACGAAGTGGGCTACGAACGAGAGGAATATGCCCACACAGAAGACCTGAAGCGATTGCTGGCCGCATTTGATCAGTGGATCAAAAATCTTCCATTCCAGACCTTTCCAGTCCTTGTGCACGAAGCGGGTGACAAAGAAAGCGATGATCACGAAATGGAGCACGCGATAGGGCGCAAGGAATGTCTTATCGTTAGGGTTGAAGGCGTCGTAGAGCCATTTCGGAAACATCTCGCCGAACGTTTCAAAACGGCCTGCCATCGTCATCACAAGAGCGAACAGAAGATAGATTGTCCCTGCAATCAGTAGCCCTTTCGATTTGATAACCGACTGCGATTCCCTGGCTCCTCCTAGCGCAAACCATGCGCCGAATATGAACAGCAGCTGCCATGTGTATGGGTTGAAGTACCAGCTGCCGGTCGGATAGGCGGCGAAATTCCATCCGAATTGGCGCGCGGCGAAATAGAGGGCCAACGAGGCCAGCATCGTAAGGTCCGGTTTGCGCAGCATCAGCCACAACACCGGCGGGAAGAAACCCATCAAGATGATGTAAAGCGGAAGCACGTCCAGATTGACGGGCTTGAATCGAAGCAGAAGGCCTTGCGTCAGGGTTTGAATTGGATTGTCGACGAGGCCTGCGACATTGAACTCATTGATGATATCGGGATCGTTGTAGCGCAGGGCGACCCAACCAATCGCAGCGATATAAATCACGAAGAGAAGAACGTGGGCGACATAGAGTTGCCAGACGCGCTTCCATAACCGTGTCGAGCCGACGATGAAGCCGCGATCCAGCATCAGCCTCGCATAGACGAACGACGCGGTGTATCCGGAGATAAAAACGAAAAGGTCGGCAGCGTCGCTAAATCCGTAGTTTCGGGGCGTGGCCCAATTGACCACGTTGTTTGGGATATGGTCGAGAAATATCCACCAGTTCGCGATACCGCGAAAGAAATCGAGCCGAAGATCGCGGCCTTTCTCGGGGAGAGTTGCCTGAATATCCATGAATCGAATGCCGTTTCACAAATTCGGTCGACTTGGCGCAATCTTCAATCCAGCCCGGATTGGCCACGATTGTCACAGCGTTTCGAACAGATTATATCAGATTCTGAAGCGGGTAAGTCCGGTTCGAGGGCAACGCGCGGGATATTGATCGCGGCTTGAATCGTACGAACTTTATCTATTTACCTATGCCAGACCTCTCGGCTCAGGGACCTGTAATTCCATGACAGCGCGAATCTTCAAGCCGGCCAAAAATGCCATGCAGTCCGGGGCCGCAAAGACCAAGGCGTGGCAGCTCGACTACGAGCCTGAGCAGCCCCGAGTGATCGAGCCGCTGATGGGCTGGACCAGTTCTGGCGATATGAAGCAGCAGCTCACCCTCCGCTTTCATACCAAGGAAGAGGCCATCGCTTATTGCGAGCGGGAAGGCATTGCCTATCAAGTGCTTGAGGCAAAGGAATTGGGCCTGCGGGTGAAGGCTTACTCCGATAATTTCGCATTTCGCCGACCTGAGCCTTGGACCCACTGAAATCACGGTCTCACTGAAAGCGCGGTTCGTCTGAACCCGTCTGAGCTTCGGTTTTACGCTCAATATCTTGCGCCTCCAGCATCCCACCCTTGGCGCAGGCCAACGTTGGCTTGCGCTCGTGGTTCAACAAAAAGTTGATGTTGCGTTCGGTGGCCTTGCAATGACACCCTGCGGCCTGGCCGTCACGAAACGTGGTTGCGGCGCACAATAAGCTCAAAACGGCAAGCGGCGGGAGGCCATGGCTCTTCGTTCCGGCATCGATCCGAAGTCATCCGATTTTACCCGAAATACCGATGCTATGCGGGCATTGGTCGCGGATTTGCGCAAAAAGCTGTCGCAGGTGGCGGGAGGCGGTGGGGAAGCCGCACGCGCCAAACACACCGCGCGCGGCAAGATGCTGGCCCGCGAGCGCGTCGACCTGCTGATCGATCCGGGAACGGCGTTTCTGGAATTGTCGCCCCTCGCAGCCTATGGCCTTTACGGCGGCGAGGTTCACTCCGCCAGTATTGTCACCGGCATCGGCCGGGTATCAGGCCGGGAGTGTGTGATCGTCGCCAATGACGCCACGATCACCGGCGGCACCTATTATCCGTTAACGGTGAAGAAGCACCTGCGCGCGCAGGACATCGCGCGCCAGAACAATCTGCCGTGCATTTATATGGTGGATTCCGGCGGTGCCTTTCTGCCGCAGCAGGATGAGATATTCCCGGACGAAAAGCATTTCGGCCGCATTTTCTACAACCAGGCGCAGATGTCGGCGCAAGGCATCCCACAGATTGCGATCGTCATGGGGTCCTGCACGGCTGGTGGTGCATATGTGCCGGCGATGTCCGACGAAAGCATCATCGTGCGCAATCAGGGCACGATCTTCCTGGGCGGGCCGCCGCTGGTCAAGGCCGCGACTGGCGAGGTCGTGACTGCGGAAGAACTCGGCGGCGCCGATGTTCACAGCCGCCAATCCGGCGTGACCGATCACTATGCCCAGAATGATAGTCACGCCATCGGCATTGCCCGGCGTATTGTCGGCAATCTCAATCCTGCAACATCATCAGCCGCTGGATTAAGGAAGCCACGCGAACCGCTGTTTGAGCGCGAGGAAATCTACGGGGTAGTGCCGTCCGATGCCCGCAAGCCGTTCGATGTTCGCGAGATTATCGCGCGCATTGTTGATGGCTCCGAGTTCGAAGAGTTCAAGAAGCTTTATGGTCAGACGCTCGTCTGCGGCTTTGCGAATATTTGGGGATATCCGGTCGGCATCATCGCCAACAACGGCATCCTTTTCAGCGAAAGCTCGCTGAAGGGGGCGCATTTCATCGAACTTTGCTGTCAGCGGAATATCCCGCTGCTGTTCCTGCAGAACATCACGGGCTTCATGGTCGGCAAAAAGTATGAAGCCGGCGGCATTGCGCGCGACGGCGCGAAACTCGTCACAGCGGTGGCGACGGCATCGGTGCCGAAGTTTACTGTGGTCATCGGCGGCTCCTACGGCGCGGGTAATTACGGCATGTGCGGCCGCGCTTACAGTCCTCGATTTTTGTGGATGTGGCCAAACGCGCGCATCTCGGTGATGGGCGGCGAGCAAGCCTCCATGGTGCTGAGCCAGTTGCGGCGCGACAACATCGAGGCCAAGGGAGGCTCGTGGTCGGCGCAGGAAGAAGAGCAGTTCCGCGCGCCGATCCGCGAGCAGTATGAAACGCAAGGGCACCCATACTATGCCACGGCGCGATTGTGGGACGATGGCGTGATCGATCCGGCCGATACACGACTTGTGCTCGGCCTGGGACTCTCCGCAGCAGCCAATGCGCCAGCCGAAGCGACGAAATTCGGCGTGTTCAGAATGTAACGCGGACCACAACAATGAATGATCTTGTACGTATCGAACGCGATCATGATGTGGCGCGCGTTACACTCAACCGTCCGGAGTTGAACAACGCGCTGAATGAGGCGTTGATCGAGTCGCTCCGTTCGACGTTCGAGGATATCGCCAGCGATACATCCATCGCGACCGTTGTGCTGTCAGGTGAAGGGAAAAGCCTGTGCGCAGGGGCCGATATCAACTGGATGCGGAAGGCCGCTACTTACAGTCGCGAGGAAAATATCAAGGATGCGATGCCGCTTGTCCGGATGCTGGCGGCACTTGACCGAATGCCACAAACCACCATCGGTCGCGTGCAGGGCCCGATCTACGGCGGTGGCGTCGGCGTGGTTGCTGCTTGCGACATTGCCGTCGGATCATCAGAAGCCACGTTTTGCTTGTCCGAGGTGAGGCTTGGCATCGTTCCGGGCATGATCAGCCCTTACGTGTTGCGAGCCATCGGCGAACGTACTGCGCGGCGTTATTTCCAGACTGCGGAAGTGTTCGACGCTCACGAAGCCAAGCGTATCGGCTTGCTTCACGAAGTCGTTGCTGCCGAAGAACTTGACGAGCGGATTGCGAAATTACTGAAGCAACTGAGATCGGCTGCACCTGGTGCGCGAGCCATCGCCAAGAAGCTTGCGGGTGACATCGCCGGCCGCCAGATTGATGATGCCCTGATGACTGAGACGGCGGAGTTGATCGCTGACGTACGGGCGCGTCCCGAAGCGCGCGAAGGGCTGTCGGCATTTCTCGAAAAGCGCAAAGCGTCCTGGAGCTGAGCCGATTATGGAGACGCGCGTGAACTCTAATACCAGCGCCAAACCCGATGCGAGTCCGATGTACCGCCGGTTTGGTACATTGCTGATCTCCAATCGCGGCGAGATCGCCTGCCGCGTGATCAAGACGGCACGGGCCATGGGGCTTAGGACTGTTGCTGTCTATTCGGAAGCAGATGCTGATGCGCTGCACGTCGCCATGGCCGACGACGCTGTGCTGCTCGGTCCGGCGCGCGCGCGTGACAGCTATCTGAATATCGACCGCATCGTCGAGGCCGCGAAGAAGACCGGCGCGGAGGCGGTGCATCCAGGTTACGGATTTCTGTCGGAAAATGCTGAGTTTGCGCGGCGGTGTGCGGAGGCCGATCTTGTCTTTGTCGGTCCTACCGCCGAGATGATGGAGGCGATGGGGTCAAAGTCTGGCTCCAAGGCTCTGATGGAAAAAGCCGGTGTTCCGCTAGTGCCGGGATATCACGGCGAGGCGCAGGACGAGGCGACGCTGTCTGACGCAGCTGACAAGATCGGCTTTCCGGTTCTGGTCAAGGCATCAGCGGGCGGCGGCGGGCGGGGCATGCGGATTGTCCGAAAGGCGGATGAACTCGCAGCCGCAATTGTGAGCGCCAAACGCGAGGCCCTCGCGGCATTCGGCGATGACCGCATGCTGATAGAAAAATTCGTCCAAAACCCGCGCCATATCGAGGTGCAGATCATTGGCGACAGCCACGGCAATATTTTGTCGCTGTTCGAACGCGAATGCACGCTGCAGCGGCGGCACCAGAAGGTCATCGAAGAAGCGCCATCGCCAACACTCGATGCTGCACAGCGCGATGCCGTTTGCGCCGCGGCTCGCAAGGCGGCTGGAGCTGTGAGTTATGTTGGCGCAGGTACTATTGAGTTCGTCTCGAACGGGCGCGAGGTGTTTTTTATCGAAATGAACACGCGGCTGCAGGTCGAACATCCGGTGACCGAGCTGATCACGGGTATCGATCTCGTGGAGTGGCAGTTGCGCGTTGCGTTCGGCGAGAAGTTGCCGTTGATGCAGGACGAGATCAAGCTGAACGGCCATGCGATCGAGGCGCGCGTCTACGCCGAAAACCCCAACAAGAACTTCATGCCATCGGTCGGCCGTATCAGGACGTGGCGCACGCCGGACGAGGTCGATGGTCTGCGTATTGACGCCGGTTACGGTGAAGGCAAAACGGTCTCGCCCAACTACGACGCGATGCTGGCCAAGGTCATCGCATGGGCGCCGACACGGGATCTGGCGATTTCGCGCCTCAACCGGGGATTAGAGGAAACCGACGTTCGCGGCGTGACCACCAACATTCCATTCCTGTCCGCGCTTGTGACGCACCCGGACGTTCGCGCCAACAACATCGATACGGGATTCATCGAACGCGAATTGGCCAAACTTACGCCGGAACAGCCCGAGCTGTCGGAACTTGAACTCGGCGCGGCGGTGGCAACAATCCTCCACAGCGAAGAAACCGAGGCGGGGGATGCCTATTCGCCGTGGCGTGCATCGGGTTGGACAGCCGTTGGCATGCGGCGGCGCCGTTTTGTCTTCCGCCAAGCGCACGAGCGCGAAGTTATACTGCGTTATGGCAATGGCCCTTCGACACTGTCCATCGATGGACGAGACGTCGCGTTCGCCTGGTCGGTTTCTGCACGAGGCGGTGTCGATCTCACCATCGACGGCGTCAAGCATCACGTCACCGGGTTACTTGATAACCGCGAGGTTTATGTCCGAACGCGCCATGGCCGGTTCGAGGTCCACTGGGTGGATCCATTCGGTATGGAAGATGACGAGCAGACGGGAGCCGACCGGGTTGTCGCGCCGTTGCCAGGTACGGTCGTTGCCTTGCTGGTCGAGGAGGGGGCCCACGTCGAGAAAGGTGCGGCCATTCTGACTCTCGAAGTTATGAAGATGGAGCAGACGTTGCGCGCGCCGTTCGCGGGGACGGTTAAGCAGTTGAAATGCAAGGTCGGCGACATCGTGCAGGAAGGTGTCGAGCTCGCCGAGATCGAACCGGCAAAGGTCTAAGCTTCCATGAGTGATCAGGTTCGTATTGTTGAAGTTGGTCCGCGCGACGGCCTTCAAAATGAAAAGACGCCGATTGCGGTCGAGGCGCGCATAGCGTTTGTCGAAAATCTGATCGGTGCCGGATTAAAGACCGTCGAGGTTGGCAGCTTCGTTTCCCCCAAGGCCATTCCGCAAATGGTCAATTCCGACCAGGTCCTGCGCGCGGTTGACCATCATCCTGATCGCGAATTCCATGTCCTCGTGCCGAACGAAAAAGGTTATGAAGCCGCGAAAGCCGCAGGCGCGAAGGTGATCGCGGTGTTTGCCTCGGCATCGGAAGGGTTCTCTAAGGCGAACATCAATTGCTCGGTCGCGGAATCCATTGAACGGTTCACGCCTGTCGTTCAGCGGGCCAAAGCCGATGGCATCAAGGTGCGCGGTTACGTCTCCTGCGTGCTCGGCTGCCCTTATGATGGCGAAGTGAAGCCTTCGGCAGTGGCTTCAGTCTCACGAAAACTATGGGATCTCGGCTGCTATGAAGTCTCGCTGGGCGATACCATCGGTGTGGGCACGCCGCTCAAGGCGCGGCAATTGCTTCGCGTCGTCGCCGGCGATGTACCGATGGCCAGTCTCGGAATGCATTTCCACGATACTTACGGACAAGCGCTGGCCAATCTCTACGCAGGCTTGGAAGAGGGCGCCCGCGTGATCGATTCCGCCGCGGGCGGTCTTGGCGGCTGCCCCTATGCGCCAGGCGCCACAGGTAATGTCGCGACTGAGGACGTTGTCTACATGCTGGAGGGCATGGGCGTTGCGACCGGCGTCGACATGCAGAAACTCGTGGCGGCAACGAACGAGATCAGCCGGCTGATCGGCAAGCCGCCGGTCAGCCGTGTGGCGTCCGCGATCAACGCGGGCCCCCGTTCACATTGATCCGGGATCTATCGGATCGTTTCCGGCCCCATGATCATGTTCGGAAACCATGTGGCAATGCCGGGGAAGAAGCACAGCAGCAGTACTGCAAAGGCCATCAGCAGCACAAACGGCAGGGTGCCCCAGATCACCTCACTGAGCGGAATATCGGGCGCGACGTTGCGGATGACGAAAATATTCAGCCCGACAGGCGGATGAATAAGCCCCATCTCCATCACGATGGTCAGAACGATGCCGAACCAGATGATGTCGAATCCCGCTGCGCGCAGCGGCGGCAAAATGATCGGTGCGGTCATCAGGATGATAGACACTGGCGGCAGGAAGAAGCCGAGCACGATGGTCATGCCGAGAATCGCCGCGAGCAATTCCCACTTTGGCAGCTGCATCGCCACGATGGCATTCGCCGCCGATTGCGAGATGGTCAGATAGCTCATCACATAGGAATAGAGCAGCGACATGCCGATGATCATCATCAGCATGGTGGATTCCTTGATTGTCGACGTCAGGATTGGCGACAGATCGCTCGGTTTCCACACACCATAGATCAACGCAATCAAGAGTAGTGCAAGCAAGCCACCAAGTCCGGCAGTTTCCGACGGCGTGGCGTAGCCGCCGTACAATGCGATCATCACGCCGGTCAGCAAGATGATGAACGGCAATACACGCGGCAGAGCGTTGAACCGATCCGCCATGGTGAAATCATCGTGGGTCAGGATAGGGGATGTCGTACCGGTCTTTTCATAGGCTTCTTTGGCGATGGCGTATTCCTTGCGGAAACGAAACACCGCATAGGTGCCGAACAGGCTCACCAGCAGCAATCCCGGCCCGATACCGGCGAGAAACAACCGTCCGAGCGATTTTTCGGACGCAACGGCGAACAGGATCATCGTGATCGACGGTGGCAGCAAGATGCCGAGCGTGCCACCGGCAGCAATGATGCCAGCCGCAAATCCTCCGGAATATCCGCGCTTGCGCATCTCCGGAATACCGGCCGAACCGATCGCTGAGCAGGTCGCGGGAGATGAGCCGGCCATGGCTGCGAACAGCGCGCAGGCAAAGACGTTGGCGACGCCTAGTCCGCCAGGAACCTTGTGCAGCCAAGCGTGCAGCGCGGTGTAAAGGTCCTGGCCAGCGCGTGACTTTCCGATCGCGGCGCCCTTCAGGATGAAGAGCGGGATCGACAGCAGCGTGATCGACGCCATTTCCTCGTAGACATTCTGCGTTACGGTATCGAGCGATGCGGACGGCATATAGACCGCCATGAAGACGACCGCGACCGCACCGAGCGCGAAGGCAATCGGCATGCCCGAAAACATCGCGACGAGGGTGGCGATCCCGTAGCTGATTCCAATTCCAAGAACACTCATGATCGCCGCGCCTTACCGAAAGATGTGACGAGTTGCAGCACGATCTGCACGCACAGCAACGTCATGCCGGCCGCCATGAGAGCATACGGAATGGCCAGCGGCGGGCTCCAGATCGAATTGGAAACCTGACCGTCGACCCACGCTTCATGGGTCAGCGTCCACGATTTCCAGGCGAAGAATGCGCAGAAGGCGAGGCTCGCGATATCCACCAACGTCAGACGTATCCGGTTCACGGTTGGAGACAGCATATGGACGAATGCTTCGATACCGATATGGCCGCGTTGGCTTTGCACGAATGCCGCCGACATAAAAGTTGCGCCAACCAATAGGAAGACCGCGGCCTCGTCCTGCCAGTAGGTCGCCGCATGAAAGAGTGTGCGCGTCGCTACGCTGTAGCTGAGGATGAGACACGCGAGAATAAGGGCCACGGACGAAAGTACCACAATCATGCGATTGCAAACGGCAAGCACACGCGCCAAGCCTGCCGCAAGCGGATTGCTTGCGGCAGGTTCGATCAGCCCATGCTGATCTTCAACCGAACCATGCGTCATGCCGCAGCGTCGGTCGCGAGCTTCATCAGATTGGCGGAGTTAGCGGTTTTGGCGGAATAGTCCTTCCACGCCGTGTCCCGCGCGATGTCACGCCACTTCGCAACCGTCGCCGCATCCAGAGCGCTGACCTTGGCGCCAGCCTTCTCATAGACCTTGGCGACTTCAACGTCGTCGTCCTGGGCGCCTTTCTTGCCGAAAGCCTCCATTTCGGTGCCGACAGCGAGGATGATGTCCTGGTGATTTTTCGGCAGCTTGTCGAAAATTGCCTTCGACATCATCAGCGGCTCCAGCATGAACCAGTAGGATTGGCCTGCGCCGGAGGTGAGATGTTTGGCGACTTCCTCGAGCCGGAACGAGATCAGGCTGGTCGATGACGTGATGCCGGCATCGCACGCGCCGGTCTGCATTGCCGCATAGATTTCATTGGAAGGTACGGACAGCACCGCTGCGCCCGCAGTCTGGAGGACCATGTCCATCTCACGTGATCCGCCGCGCACCTTCAGGCCCTTGGCATCTTCCGGCGCGACGAGCGGCCGCGAACGGCTGGCGACACCGCCTGCCTGCCAGACCCATGAGATCAGTACGATGCCCTTGTCGGCGAGAAAGTCGGTGAGAGCTTTACCGACCGGCTTTGTCTTCCAGCTCAAGCCAAGGTCATAGGTCGGAACCAGACCCGGCATCAGGCCGATGTTGGTTTCGGGCAGTTCGCCGCCGGCATAGGGAAGGGGATAGAGGCTCATATCGAGCGCGCCTTTGCGCATTGCGGAGAACTGCGCGTTGGTTTTGATCAGCGACGAGCCGGGATAAATCTCGGCAACGATGTCGCCGCCGCTGCGCTTGTTCACTTCAGCCGCGAACATGCGAGTGAGCCTGTCGCGGAAATCACCCTTGTCGATCGTGCCACCAGGAAACTGATGCGAAATCTTCAGCGTGGTCGCCGCCTGAGCGGAGTTGAAATGCAGAATGGCCGGCGCAGCGAGCGCGGATGCGAGAACATGACGGCGCGTGAGCATTGGAGTTTCTCCCTTACAAGTAAGCTTCTTGGTTTTTGAATCCGCGTTGGCCGCGTTTCGATGCCCGGGTTGTAACAGGAACACGAGCAGCCTGCATGACCGGTTATTTTAGTCCTTGGTATATGTCGTGATGCGATCCTTGCCTATTGCCCGTGCCGCTTAGCTCGCGAGTGATTTTTGCTGCGTTGCGAAATAAAATGCACGAATGCACCGCTCGCCAAGACTCCGGGAAAAGCCAAAATTTCGAACATCAGCTCGGAAAATATCTTCGAGCCCACGTAACGGAGCCGGATCCTCAACGAAGAAATTCAGGCGACACCCGTCGCACGAACCCATTTTAGGATGAGATCACATGGCACGCACCACCCGTATCGCGCTCGGCCTTTCCGCAGCAGCTCTGTCCCTCGGTCTGGCTTTTGCGCCCGGCTGCTTTCGCTCAGGACAAGATGTCCAAGGACGGCATGAAGAAGGAAGACGGGATGACAAAGGATGGCATGAAAAAAGATGCCATGAAGAAAGACGAAATGAAGAAAGACGGCATGATGAAGAAAGACGAGATGAAGAAGTAATCCTTTCTCGCCTTTTGCGTGAAGCAGACTCGAACCTTCAGGGCGAGTCTGCTTCACCGCGTGATCTGCGTAAGTACGGCTTCTTGGCGATGTCCCGGCGACATCAATCTCTGTCAGATGGCTGACCTTCGCAAACCAATCCTCAAACTGGGGGCTTTGCGGAGCTTTACTTTCGGGCTTTGCGCGCAGCGTACCGGGCATCTCGCGCAGCCTTTTGTTGCGCCTTGAGCTCGGCTTCGGCGGCTTCCTTTTCAGCCTGAAGTCGCAAGGTTTCAGCGGCACTCTGCACGGCCTGCTCGGCTTCACGAGCTTTCTGTTCGGCCTTGGCGGCTTCACGTGCCTTTCGGGCCTCCTCCCGTTTGGCAGCTTGTTCCTGTCGTTCGGCCGCGCGTTTCAAAACCGCAGGGTCATCGGCACTGGGCTTGGTTTTGAATTTCTCGAGGATGCCCTTTTTTGCGTTCTGGGCAGCACTCTGGCGGTCGAGGAAACTTGGTTCTTTAAATCCCATAGAGTTGAAGTCTTTCCTTAGATTATGGCTTGGTAGGCGGTTTATAGCAGGTTTCGGCGGCGGTGTTCATCCAAATGGAAGGACGAACGGCCTGTTGCCGTGTCGGCCGGCCTGGTCGAACAGCAGGCTCTTATCGCGCCCGATATTCGTTTCCAATTTGGAATCGACCGGCTTTGAACCGGCGTGCCCATCGAATGCGACCGATATTTGCGTCGCATAGATGGAGTTTTGCGATGAAACGTTTCCTGCTTATCAGTGCGGGCCCTTCGCGGCTCACATCGCCGCTGCACCGGAAGCCATGACTTATTCGGGCTGATAACGCCAGAGCAAGATCAGCTCGGCCGGGCATCGTTGGCCGGCCCGGCCAAACCTTATCCGCCCGATGATGGGGATCAAACCGGCGGCGGAACGAAAATAGCTAAATGCCGGGTCGTCGCAAGTCCTTGTCGATCGCTCAAGCGGGGCCCGGCGCATGTGCTTTCAAGGCCGTCCGGGGCCGCAGGTAACACTTGCAGGCTGCGACGTTTTGAAAGGGGCTGTGCGACTTTTTGTGCTGGGGGCGCTCGTTGGGTGTAGCGATACGATTATCGCTGGAATACTCCCCATCCGTCGTGATCCATCAGCCGGTCACGACGGATTTTTTCGGCAGCCGGTCAAAGCCCGTTGAGCCTCATACTCACCGCGACCGTCACCGCCCGGGCTCTCGATACTGCTGAAGACGAAATCCACCCAGGTTCACAACAGCCAGCGTTTGGAGCGTCGCAATTCGGACTGAATCAATCACCAGCCTCTGAGTTGGCCAAAATGCGGCCATTTGAGCAAAATGTTGGGGAGGCATTCAGGTGGCAATAGGAACTGTGAAGTGGTTCAACTCAACCAAGGGGTACGGGTTTATCGCGCCCGAAAATGGGGGGAAGGACGTATTCGTACACATCTCAGCCGTAGAAAAGGCAGGACTTTCTGACCTGCGCGAAGGCGCCAAGATCAGTTACGAAGTCGTGCAGAACCGGGGCAAGGAGTTCCGCCGAGAACTTGCGGATTGAATGAGAGCCGACGATCCTTGATCGAGTGGCGATCAATGTCAGTCGCAAGTGACCGCCGGGCACGCGTCCGGCGGTTTTTTAATGCGCGAACTCCGCCATCAGCTGCGACCAGATCACTGCGAACGCAATTAGATTTAAGATTCCCAATATAGCGCCTGGCCACACCGTGCTGCGAATATCGCGAGCGCGACCGCTGGAAGCGTCAGGAATACAAAGATTGCGGTCAGTGGGACTTCCGCAAGCCACTGGAAGCCTGTTCCGTCACCGGGCGGCACCTTTGAAATCCAGTAGAATGTATAGATCCAAAATAGCGTGCCGGTGACGCCGGAAGCGAAGGCGATGTAGCGCAAGGCAGGCGAGTGTATGCTCATGCGGGGTTGTCGATCACATCGGATGAACGGTTCAATTTGATCCGCGTCGCACCTTGCTGGAGCAGCCAGCAAAAGAGATCCGTTGCGCTCCCCAGAGCCGCACGAATGTGGACGATTTAACCCAGCTATCCATTTGAAAAGATTGGCGATCCCAGCAGGACTCGAACCTGCAACCCGCGGAGTAGAAATCCGCTACTCTATCCAGTTGAGCTATGGGACCGTCGAGTTTTCATATCATCGTGGCGGTAAAAAATGCCACTCCGAGTTCAAATTCTTTGAACCGATCCAGGAGACGGCCGACCAAACCGAAAGGGCCGTTGTCTTTGGAACGACCCGACGTAAGGTCAGGTTTTGGAGGTGCGGTGCCGCCTCATCGGGACGTCGTCCAAAACTTGTATGTCCGGTACCGGTAGGGCCATGAGTTCGTCACGATTTGCGCATTGTCTTGATTTTAAGGCGACCATCGCTCGCCGGCAGGGAGTTTTCACATGACTGGTCTGGTTCGCGCCTTCACGGTTTGCGCCGCGCTGGCGCTCGGTCTTGTTTCGGTGCAGGCGGCGGACAAGGCTTTCAAGCGGGACGATCTGGCCGACGCGGCTATCCGGCTAGAGGCTCAGATCAAGACCGAGGCCGGCATCATCAACAAGACCGCCGCGACGCTCAAATCCGACACGGACGCCGCTTACAAGCGCCACGACCTGCGTGGCACATTGCAGCTTTTGGGACAGACGGTCGCTGTTGCACCGGCGGATAGCAACAATTGGCTGCGGCTCGCCCGCACGATTCTTCAGATCAGCCCGGTGGACACCAGGGAGCGCACGTTCTTCTACGAGCGCGCTTCCACCGCGGCCTATATTGCCTATCAGCGCGCAGCGAATGCTGCCGAAGAGGGGGATGCTCTTGCCGTGCTCGGCAACGCGCTGGCGGAACGTAAACTCTGGCGCCCGGCGCTCGACACCTTGCGGCTGTCGCTTGATCTGCGTGAAGCCGCTGACGTGCGTGGCCAATACGAGAAGCTGCGCGACGATCACGGCTTCCGCCTGATGGACTATTCGGTGGATTTCGGATTCGGCGTCGCCCCGAGCCTGCTTCCAGTTCTCCGAAGACCTCGCCAAGCGCGCCGACTTCACGCCATTCGTTGCTCTCGGCAGCACGGACAAACCCGCACTGACGTCGGAAGACAAGCAGTTGTGCGTTGAAGGGCTCAAGCATGGCGAGCGCTACACCATCAACCTGCGCGCGGGCCTGCCGTCGACGGTGAAGGAATCCCTGCCAAAATCGGCGGAATTCAACATTTACGTGCGTGACCGCAAACCGTTTGTTCGTTTCACCGGCCGCGCCTATGTGCTGCCACGGACCGGCCAGCGCGGCATTCCATTGGTGAGCGTCAACACGCCATCGGTCTCGGTCAACATTTTCCGTATCGGTGACCGGAACCTGATCAATTCGGTTCTGGGCAGCGACTTCCAGCGCGCCCTGTCGAGTTATGAACTGTCAGATCTCGGCAATGAGAAAGGCGTCAAGGTCTGGACCGGCGAAATTGCGACCGCGGCAACGCTTAATGCAGACGTCATTACGGCGTTTCCGGTTGATCAGGCCGTCGGCGAGATGCAGCCAGGCGTCTATGTGATGACCGCAGCCGCCAAGGGGCCGGGCTCATCGAGCGATGACGACTTCGAACTCGCTGGCTACACAGTGGTTCATCGTCTCGGATCTTGGGCTGACAGCCTATTCGGGTAATGACGGCATTCATGTCTTCATCAATTCGCTCGCAACCACTGAACCGGCTGCGGGTGCCGAGGTGCGTTTGGTTGCCCGCAACAACGAAATCCTGGCAACGAAGAAAACCGATGGTACCGGTCACGTCCTGTTCGAGGCCGGGTTGGCGCGGGGCGAGGGCGGTCTTTCGCCCGCCTTGTTGTCGGTCAGCGGTGATAAGGGCGACTATGCATTTCTGAGCCTCAAGTCGAACGCTTTCGATCTGTCCGATCGTGGTGTTTCAGGACGGCCGGTCCCTGCTGGTCTCGATGCGTTCGTTTATGCCGAGCGCGGTGTCTATCGATCGGGCGAGACAGTCTATCTCACTGCGCTGTTGCGCGACGGCAAGGGCAACGCGGCGACTGGTACGCCGCTGACTCTGGTGGTCGAACGTCCCGATGGCGTGGAATTCCGCCGTGCGCTCGTTCCAGATCAGGGCGCGGGCGGACGTAGCCTGACGCTGCCGCTGAACTCGGCGGTGCCGACGGGGACGTGGCGGGTGCGGGCGTTTACGGACCCGAAGGCCGCGTCCGTTGGTGAAACCACCTTCATGGTGGAGGACTATGTCGCGGATCGCATCGAGTTCACGCTGTCTTCCAAGAGCAAGGAGATCAATCCTGAAGTTCCTGCGGAACTTGAGGTGGATGGCAGATTTCTTTACGGCGCCCCGGCATCCGGTTTGGCCTTGGAAGGCGACATGCTGGTCGCTCCGGCATCTAATCGTCCCGGTTTCACGGGCTACAAATTCGGTGTTGCCGACGAGGAAACGTCCAGCAACGAGCGCACACCGCTCGAAAATCTCCCGGAGGCTGACGCCAACGGCAAGGCCACTTTCAATGTAAGCCTCGCCAAACCACCATCATCCACCCGCCCACAGGAAGCCCAGATATTTGTCCGCATGGTGGAAACCGGCGGTCGCGCGGTGGAACGCAAGCTCACGCTGCCTGTGGCGCCGAAGGACGCGATGATCGGTGTGAAGCCTCTGTTTGGCGACAGTAATGTCGCGGAGGGCGATCCGGCGAACTTCGACGTGGTCTTTGTCGCTCCTGACGGCAAGCCTCTCGCACGCAGCGGGCTTCGTTATGAGTTGCTGAAACTTCGAATCTCGCTACCAATGGTATCGGCAGAATTCTTCCTGGGACTATGAACCGGTGAAGTCCACCAGGCGCGTCGCGGACGGTGACCTGACTGTTGCCGCCGACAAGCCGGCACGCATTCACGTTGCACCGGAATCCGGACGTTATCGCCTCGACGTTAAATCCACGGAGACAGATGGCCCGCTGACATCGGTGCAGTTCGATGTGGGTTGGTATTCCGATGGCAGCGCCGATACCCCGGACCTGCTGGAAACGTCAATCGACAAGCCGGAGTATCAGTCCGGCGACACGATGGTGGTTTCGGTCAATGCACGCAGCGCAGGCAAACTGACCGTTAATGTCCTCGGCGATCGGCTGCTCACCACGCAGAACGTCGACGTCAAGGAAGGCACCAGCAAGGTCAACATTCCTGTCGGCAAGGATTGGGGGACCGGTGCTTATGTCGTCGCGACGTTGCGCCGGCCGCTCGACGCAGCAGCCCAGCGCATGCCGGGCCGGGCCATCGGCTTGAAATGGTTCGGAATCGACAGGTCGGAGCGCACACTCAAGGTCAGCCTTACCCCACCGGCGCTCGTTCGTCCGAGCACGACGTTAAAGCTTCCGGTGAAGATCGAGGGGCTGAGCCGTGGTGAGGATGCAAAGATCGTCGTGGCAGCGGTTGATGTCGGTATTCTTAATCTGACGAACTACAAGCCGCCGGCGCCGGACGACTACTATCTTGGCCAGCGTCGAATGACGTCTGAGATCCGCGACATCTACGGTCAGTTGATCGACGGCATGCAGGGTACCCGCGGCCAAATCCGTACCGGCGGTGATGGTGCCGGCGCGGAGCTGCAGGGCAGTCCGCCGACGCAGAAGCCGCTCGCGCTCTATTCCGGCATTGTTACCGTCGGAGCGGACGGCACGGCGGAGGTGACATTCGACATTCCGGAATTCGCCGGCACCGCACGGCTGATGGCCGTGGCATGGACCGCGACCAAGGTCGGCCGCGCCAATACCGATGTCACGGTCCGTGACCCGGTCGTGCTAACCGCGACATTGCCGCGCTTCCTGCTCAACGGCGATCACGGCACGATGAACCTCGATCTCGACAACGTCGAAGGCGCTGCAGGCGACTACGTGCATCAGCGTCAAGACCACGGGGCCGGTGACGCTGAGCGGTAATCCGGCGACAACCATGCGACTTGCAGCGAAGCAACGCAGCTCGGTGGCGTTGGCGCTCGATGCCGGCGGAGCCGGGCAGGCGCAGCTCGATGTCGACATCAAGGGGCCAAACGGACTGACGCTCGCGCGCCATTATGCGCTTGACGTCAAGCCTGCGACCCAGATCCTCGCGCGCCGTTCGGTGCGAAGCCTGGCGAAAGGCGAAAGCCTGACGCTGACATCCGACATGTTCAACGACCTGGTGCAGGGCACCGGCGGCGTACAGCTCTCTGTGGGACTATCGACAGCGCTTGATGCCGCCACGATCCTCAAGGCACTCGACCGCTATCCATTCGGGTGTTCCGAGCAGATCACCAGCCGTGCGATGCCACTGTTGTATGTCAACGACCTTGCGGTCGAGGCGCACCTGGCCATGGACACAGCTGTCGATCAGCGCATCAAGGATGCGATCGACCGGCTGCTGGCACGGCAGGGCTCGAACGGATCGTTCGGGCTATGGTCGGCTGGCGGCGACGATGCATGGCTTGATGCCTACGTCACCGACTTCCTGACGCGGGCGCGCGAAAAGGGCTTCGTGGTCCCGGACGTGCTGTTCAAAACGGCGCTGGACCGTATCCGAAACTCGGTCGTCAATGCCAACGAACCTGAAAAAGATGGGGGCCGCGACCTTGCGTACGGACTTTATGTCTTGGCAAAAAGCGGTACGGCGCCTATCGGCGATCTGCGCTATCTCGCGGACACCAAGCTGAAGGATCTTGCGACACCGATCGCGAAGGCCCAGCTCGCAGCTGCGCTTGCGCTGGTCGGTGATCGAGCACGTGCGGAGCGCGTTTACGCGGCTGCTGTTGAGAGCCTGAATCCGAAACCCACTCTGCAGTTCGGCCGGACAGACTACGGCTCATCCCTGCGCGATGCGGCGGCGTTGGTGTCACTCGCTGGCGAAGGCAATGCTCCTCGCGCAACGCTGAACCTTGCGGTTCAGCGGGTCGAAGCGGCACGCGGCCTGACGCCTTACACGTCGACGCAGGAGAATGCGTGGCTCGTGCTGGCGTCACGTGCTCTCGCCAAGGAAGCGAACACCTTGTCGCTTTCCATCGACGGCGAACCGATCAAGACTGCGTTGTATCGCAGTTACCGGAGCACAGAACTCGCAGGAAAGCCGATCAGGCTGACCAACACGGGCGATACGACTGTACAAGCTGTGGTTTCGGTGACGGGTGCTCCGATCACACCGGAGCCGGCGGCGTCGAACGGGTTCAAGCTCGAGCGCAACTATTTCACGCTCGACGGCAAGCCCGCCGATCCGTCGAAGGCCAAGCAGAACGATCGCTTCGCGGTCGTGCTCAAGGTCACTGAAGCGAATCCGCAATACGGTCAGATCATGGTGGTCGATTATCTTCCGGCCGGCTTGGAAATCGACAATCCAAAGCTCGTGTCGTCGGGCGACACCGGCACGCTTGACTGGATCGAAGACGGTGCGGGTCCGGTAAACACCGAGTTCCGCGACGATCGCTTCAACGCGTCCTTCGAGCGGCACAGCAACGACAAGGCAGTGTTCACCGTGGCGTATATCGTGCGCGCGGTTTCGCCCGGCAAATATGTGTTGCCGCAAGCCTATGTTGAGGACATGTACAATCCCTCGCGCTATGGCCGTACTGGCACCGGTACGGTCGAGGTTCGTGCCGCGAAATGACGGCCCCTGTGACCATAGCGTCCGAAACAAAGAGCCATCGCCGCTGGCGGTGGCTCAAGACTACGGCGGTTGTGGCTGGTGCAATTTGCATCGGTATCGTCGCTAGTATTGGTGGGTGGATCGCGCTGTTGCCCCCTCTGCCGTTTGCGCAGGCACGGCAGGTCTCGACGACGGTTGTGGACCGTAACGGCAAATTGCTGCGTGCCTTTGCGATGGCTGATGGACGCTGGCGTCTGCCGGCGCACGCGAAGACGGATATAGATCCGGGCTATCTGAAACTACTGCTGGCATATGAAGACCGGCGCTTCAGGTCGCATGTCGGCGTTGATCCTCTGGCTTTGACGCGGGCTGCGTTCCAGCTCGTCACACGGGGGCACATCGTCTCCGGCGGCTCGACCATCACGATGCAACTGGCGCGGCTGATGGAGCCGCGACAGGAGAGGTCAGTCGGTGCAAAGCTGCGGCAAGCTGTGCGTGCGCTTCAAATTGAGCGACAGCTGAGCAAGGACGATATTCTCGATCTCTATCTCACGCTTGCGCCGTTCGGCGGCAATCTTGAAGGCGTTCGCGCGGCATCGTTCGCGTATTTCGCCAAAGAGCCGAAACGTTTGTCGCTTGCTGAGGCGGCACTGCTGGTCGCGTTGCCACAATCACCCGAAACGCGGCGTCTCGATCGTTATCCCGAGGCCGCCCGAATGGCACGGGACCGCGTCATCGAGCGAATGGTCTCGGAAGGGCAGGTCTCGGCGGAAGACGCGACACATGCGAAGCTTGAATCGGTACCGAGGCTGCGTAAGCCAATGCCGCTCCTGGCACCGCACGCCACCGATCAGTCTCTCGCAATTTTAAGGAATGAACCGCTCATCAAGCTGACTCTGGACTCCGGTATCCAGAAGACGCTGGAGACTTTGGCGCGGGATCGCGCGGTAGCGTTGGGGCCTGATGTCTCAATCGGCATCCTTGTGGTCGACAATGACAGCGGTGACGTGCTCGCCCATATCGGCTCGTCCGATTACTTCGACGTCCGGCGCGCAGGGCAGGTGGATATGACCCGTGCGGTGCGGTCGCCGGGCTCAACACTGAAGCCATTCATTTACGGTCTCGCTTTCGAGGACGGGTTCGTGCACCCCGAAAGCCTGATCGAAGACCGTCCGATCCGTTACGGCAACTACGCGCCGGAAAATTTCGACATGACGTTTCAGGGCACCGTAACCGTGCGCCACGCCTTGCAGATGTCTCTCAACGTGCCCGCCATTGCATTGCTGGACCGTGTCGGATCAAGCCGTCTGAGCGCCCGCATCACGCAGGCTGGCGGAAACCTGATCTTGCCTAAGGACGAAACGCCGGGGCTCGCCATGGGATTGGGCGGCGTTGGCGTCACCCTGAACGATCTGGTCCGTCTCTATGCAGGATTGGCGCGCCTCGGCAGTACTGTTCCATTGCGGGAAATCGTGCGCCCCGAGGACAAGGCGGAATCCGAGGCCCGACGCCTGATGGATCAGTCGGCGGCGTGGCTGATCGGCAACGTGCTGATGGGAACACCGCCGCCGGAGAACGGCCCGCGTAACCGGATCGCCTTCAAGACTGGCACCAGCTACGGCTATCGTGATGCCTGGTCGGTCGGCTTCGATGGGCACATGACCATCGGCGTCTGGGTGGGACGGCCGGACGGGGCACCGGTTCCAGGGTTGCTTGGGCGGACTGCTGCCGCCCCGATCCTGTTCGACGCCTTTGCCCGCACCGGCAAGCTTCCCGCACCCCTTGCAAAGGCCCCCAAGGGCACGCTGATGGCGAGCAATACCAAGTTACCCCTGCCATTGCGGCGGTTCCGTCCGGCGGGTGATCTCGTCCGCGCGGGTAGCGAGCAGGCGCTGCGTATCCAGTTCCCGCTCAATGGCTCCAGGGTCGATGCCTATGGCGGGGGTGAAACGAATGGGACCGCGCTCCCCGTGAAGGTCGCGGGTGGGGTCCTGCCCATGACCATGTTGGTTAACGGTGTCGCAGTGGGCGACATCGATAGCCGCCGCCAAAAGCTGGTCGATCCTCCGGGGCCGGGTTTCGTCAGACTGACTGTGATGGACGCCACTGGCGCGGCGGACACAGTTGTCGTGAGAATTCAATAGAGGCCTTGTAAGCTGTTGTCCGGCTAACGGTTTCAGCGTATGCGGAACCAATGGCTGAGACACTCCCGAGACCCAGATTTGGCGCACCGCGCGAACCGGCGAAGCAGAAGAATCCCGGTAGCGGTCTTGCGCGGGTCGTGGATTTTGCGGTCGGCAGCCATGGGCGCGCGGTTGCCTTTTTGGTGCTGTGTGGCCTGCTGTTTTTCCTGCCGGGCTTTTTCAATATCCCGCCGATCGACCGCGACGAGGCCCGCTTTGCGCAGGCGACGAAACAGATGGTCGAGAACGGCGATTTCGTCGATATCCGTTTCCAGGATGAGGTGCGCTACAAGAAGCCTGTCGGCATCTATTGGCTGCAAGCGGCGACTGTCGAGACAGCGTCGAAGCTGGGCTTGCCCCGCGCGCAGGTTCGTATCTGGCTCTATCGCGTTCCATCGCTGATTGGCGCCATCGGCGCTGTCCTGCTGACATACTGGACCGCTCTGGCCTTCGTGACACGGCGCGGCGCCTTGTTGGCAGGCCTCATCATGTGCAGTTCGATTCTGCTCGGTGTCGAAGCCCGTCTCGCCAAGACCGACGCCATGCTGTTGCTGACGACGACCGCTGTCATGGGTGCGATGGCTCGCGTCTATCTCGCGTGGCAACGCGGTGACGACTCTCCGCACCCGTCCTGGAAGCTGCCGGCGATATTCTGGACGGCGATGGCAGGGGGCATTCTGCTCAAGGGTCCGCTGATCCTGATGTTCGTCGTGCTGACGATCGGAACCCTTGCAGTACTTGATCGATCAGCCGCGTGGCTGTGGCGCCTGCGTCCCCTGTGGGGATTGATGTGGATGCTCGTGCTGGTGCTGCCGTGGTTCATCGCGATCTTTCTTAAGGCCGGCGACACCTTCTTTGCCGACTCCCTTGGCAGTGACATGCTGAGCAAGGTGGCTAGCCCTCAAGAGTTCTCACGGCGCGCCGCCTGGGCTGTACTTCGTGCTGTTCTGGCTGACATTCTGGCCGGGAGCCGCGATGGCAGGAATGGCGGCACCGGCAATCTGGCGCGCCCGTCGTGAACCGGGTGCACAGTATTCTGCTCGCGTGGCTGGTGCCTTCATGGATCGTCTTCGAGATCGTCATCACCAAGCTGCCGCATTACGTGCTGCCGCTTTATCCTGCCATTGCGATCCTGATTATCGGCGCGCTCGAGCGCAAGGTGTTGTCGCGTACGGCATGGATCGTGCGCGGATCGGCATGGTGGTTCGTGTTGCCGTTGATCATGACGGTTGCTTCGATCGTCGGAGCGATGGTGTCTCTTGCGGCAGCCCGAGTTTCTCGCTTGGCCGTTTGCCGCCGGCGCATTGATCTTGGGTCTGTTCGCTTGGTGGCTGTATGACGACCATCACGCGGAACGCTCGCTCCTGAATGCGGTAGGGGCTTCGTGGTTTCTGGCTGTTTGCGTTTACGGTGTGGTGCTTCCGTCACTGACGCCGCTGTTTCCGAGCGTTCAGATCGCGCGCGCGCTTCGCAGTGTTCAATGTGTCGGTCCTGCTGCTGCAGCTGCCGGATTCCAGGAGCCGAGTCTCGTGTTCATGGTGGGCACGTCGACTCTTTTGACCAATGGCTCTGGCGCGGCTGATTTCTTGTTGCAGGGAAGCTGCCGTTTCGCGCTCGTTGAATGGCGTGAAGAACGCGCCTTTGCACAACGCGCCGAGGCCATCGGGTTACGCTACGACGTCGCCACGCGTATCGACGGCTACAACTTCTCGCAAGGACGCGCGATCTCTGTGGCGGTGTTCCGTTCCGAAGGCACGGAATAAGATGCCGCTCGAAACGGGCGCGCATCGACCCACGAACTATTTCGCACAGGTGGCCTCGTTCGTGTGGCAATCCATGGCACGCCTGATGCGTGAACCGTCGCACTCCCGGCGTGCCGAAGCTCGTCGTGCCTTGGCCTGGCGTTGGTTGTGGTTATCTGCAGGTGCGGCGCTCGTTCTCGGAATTTTGATGTTCGCCATTGATGTAGCGACGATCAAACATGATGCCGCCACGCGGTACCGCCAGTCTTTGGCCGCTGCGGATATTCACGGATTTTGCGAAGTCGACCTATGTGCTTTGGGCGTTAGCCGCTGGGCTCGCGATCGTTGTTCTAACCCTCCCGCATTTGAGGGGTTTGTCGAGGTCAACACTGATCGCGTTCGGCGTACGCGTTCAGTATTTGTTTTTCGCGGTCCTTGTTGCCGTACTCACCAGCGAAATTCTCAAATTCATCGTCGGCCGAAGCCGTCCCTTTGTCGGCGGTGAGGCCAATGCCTTCTATTTCAAGCATTTCACCGAGAGTGAGGCGTTTGCGAGCTTGCCTTCCGGCCATGCGGTGACAGCTTTTGCCCTCGCTTTTGCGATCTCGTCGATATGGCGGAGGGCGGCCGCCGTTATGTGGATCTTTGCGGTGCTAATCTGCATGAGCCGTGTCATCCTGCTAGCGCATCATCCGAGCGACGTGGTCGCAGGCGCCCTCACAGGCGTCATCGGCGCGATGTTCGTCCGCTATTGGTTCGCGGCCCGCCGGCTCGGTTTCACGATTGACCGGAATGGCGTGATCAGCCCGCTCGCCGGACCCTCATGGCAGGGGCTGAAAAGGGTTGCCCGGGACGCCGTGGCACCATAAGAAGCGGGCGCCCGACGCCGCCTTTCGCGGCTTTTCAGGGCCTTGGATCCATCAGGACATGAACGATCATCCACCAGCCTCCGGCTTGCCGGTCCCCGTCGTATCGATTGTGGTTCCGGTCCGCAATGAACAGGACAATGTTGCGCCGCTGATCGCTGAGATCGCGAAGGCGCTCGATGGGCACTGGAGCTATGAGATCATCTATGTGAATGACGGATCGACTGACGCGACTGCTGAACGTCTCGCCGCCGAAATGCAGGTGCGCAAGAACTTGCGTCAGATCCAGCACGCGGCATCATCGGGGCAATCTGCTGCGGTGCGGACCGGCGTGCGCGCGGCGCACGGTAAAATTGTCGCAACGCTCGATGGCGATGGACAAAACAATCCGGCGTTTCTGCCGGAATTGCTTGCCGCCATTGAAAAAGGAGGCGACCGCGTTGGCCTCGCAGCGGGCCAGCGCGTCGGGCGCCAGGACACCGGATTCAAGAAGTTCCAGTCACGCGCGGCCAACGGCATTCGTAACGCAATCTTGCACGACGGCACACGCGACACGGGGTGCGGCCTGAAGGCGTTTCGCCGCGATGTTTTTCTGGCGTTGCCTTACTTTGACGGGCTGCATCGCTTCTTGCCGGCGCTGGTTCGTCGTGAAGGATTCGACATCGTCTATGTCGATGTGATCGACCGGCCGCGACATTCGGGCGTATCAAATTACGGCTTCTTCGACCGTCTTTGGATCGGAATCATGGACCTCGCTGGCGTGTGGTGGCTCATCCGCCGCAAGAAATCGACGCCGGTGGCAACGGAGGTGAACTGATGTTGATTCAGTTCGGGCAGCAACTCGGCGATTATCTCTACGATGTGTTCGTCGCTAAGTTCGACTTCTGGCTGGCCTTTGGCCTGGTCGCACAGTTGCTGTTCACTGCGCGGTTTCTGGTGCAGTGGATTTCCAGCGAGCGCGCCGGCAGGAGCGTGGTGCCGATGGCATTCTGGTTCTTCTCGATGGGCGGCGGTGCAATGACGCTGGTTTACGGCGCTCGCCAAGCGTGAGCCCGTCATCATCATCGGGCAGGGCCTGGCGACGATCATTTATGTTCGGAACATCATGCTGATCCTGAAAGACAGGCGCACAAGGAAGAGCGCCTGAAACCGGTGCAGATCATTTTGCAGCGGCGTTGAACGCGTCAAACCCCGAGGTAAGGTCCGCCTTCAGATCGTCGATATGCTCAAGACCGATATGAAAGCGTAGCGTGGGACCGCCAGGATTCCATGTGGTTGCCGTGCGATACGAAGCACAATCGAATGGGATCACGAGACTTTCGTATCCACCCCACGAGTAGCCCATGCCGAACAATTTGAGCGTATCGAGAAACGCATCGACTGCCTGTTGAGACGCGGGCTTCAACACAACGCTGAACAGGCCGGTGGCGCCTGTGAAATCGCGTTTCCATATCGCATGGCCCGGATCATTTTCGAGCGCCGGATGCATCACGCGCAATACCTCGGGACGCGTGGCAAGCCAGCGCGCCATATCAAGGCCGGATTGCTGGTGATGGGCGAGGCGCACTGCCAATGTGCGTAGTCCGCGGAGCGCAAGGAATACGTCATCGGGACCAGCACAGACACCGAGCAGCCGGATCGCTTCAGAGATCAATGGCCACGTTTTGGCATTCGCCGAGATGGTTCCGAACATGATGTCGGAGTGGCCACCGATGTACTTCGTCGCCGCCTGGAGGCTTATGTCCACGCCCTGATCGAGCGAGCGATGATAGAGCGGAGTAGCCCAGGTGTTGTCATCAATGACAAGCGCGTCTTTACGCTGAGCGACCGCGGCGATGGCGGGAATGTCCGGCATCTCGAACGATTGCGAGCCGGGAGCCTCGACCAGGACCGCTTTGGTATTCGATTTGAACAGAGCTTCGATCCCCGCGCCGATCAACGGATCGAAGTAAGTTGTCTCAATGCCAAATCGCCTGAGCAGGCTGTCGCAAAAGTTTCGTGTGGGGCGATAGACACTGTCGATCACCAGCAAATGATCACCGGCCTTGAGAACCGCGAGCAGGGCGGTCGAAATCGCTGCGACGCCGGATGGCGTCAACCCGACGCCCGCGCATTGTGGGCCTTCGAGGGCCATCAAAGCTTCCTGGAGCGCCTTGGTTGTCGGAGTGCCGTGCCGGCCGTATTGGAACTCACCGCGATGCGCGTGCAAATCCTCTGCCGTGGGATACAGCACCGTCGATCCCCGCACGACCGGGGGATTGACGAAACCCCTTTGCGCCACTGTGTCGCGGCCTGATGTCACAAGTTCGGTTCGCGGGTCGAGCGGCTTCGATGTGCGGTCGTCTTTTGGAGATTTCATGGGATAAACATTGCTGAAACGGGCCGCAGGGGTGCTGCGGGCATTAAAAGACGCAGCGGAATGCTGCATTCAGGTGGATAGCCCAGTAAGCTGACCGCAATAGCCGACGTCAAGCCCTTGACCCGCCGAGCACGGCGTTCTGTTATATATGCCAAATGTTTAGTACCGTTCGTGCGCCTCAGCCGATCGCTGAATTCTCGCGTGACGCTTAGTGACTTTGGCGCCGGGGCATCAGTGAAAGGCAGTTCAATGAAACGAGTATCGTTTGGCTTCATTCTCGGTCTCGTGGCGACTGCGACACTCCCCGCGGCCCATGCTCAGACCTCTGATAAGCCCAAGGAGAAGCCACTCCTGCAGATCGTCAAGGAGCGGGGGACGCTTTCATGTGGTGTCAGTCAGGGATTACCGGGCTTTTCAGCCCCCGACGACAAGGGAAACTGGACTGGCCTGGATGTGGATGTCTGCCGCGCCCTTGCCGCGGCTATTTTCAATGATCCCACCAAGGTCAAGTTCGTTCCGCTCTCCGCCAAGGACAGGTTTACGGCCTTGCAGTCCGGTGAAATCGACGTCCTGTCACGCAATTCGACATGGACATTGTCGCGCGATACGTCCTTGGGACTGAATTATACCGGCATATCGTATTACGACGGGCAGGGCTTTCTGGTTCGCAAGTCGCTCAAGGTCAATTCCGCGTTGGAGCTGAACAGCGCGTCGATCTGCGTTCAGACCGGCACTACAAACGAACAGAACATCGCGGACTACTTCAAAGGTAACAACATGAAGTATGAGATGATCGCGTTCGGAACCGCCGATGAAACGGTCAAGGCGTACGAATCCGGACGCTGCGACGTGTTCACGTCCGACGTATCTCAACTCTATGCCGAACGTCTCAAGCTCGCCGCACCCGGTGATCATGTGGTTCTGCCGGACGTGATATCGAAAGAACCATTGGGCCCCGTCGTTCGACAGGGCGATGATCAATGGTTCGACATCGTGAAATGGACCTTGTTCGCGATGATCAATGCGGAGGAATACGCGGTCACGCAGAAGAACGTCGATGAAATGGCCAAATCGAGCAGGCCGGAATTGAAGCGCATGTTTGGCACTGACGGCAGTCTCGGCGAGCAACTCGGTTTGACGAAAGACTGGGTGATACGAATCGTTAAGGCCGTCGGTAACTACGGCGAGTCGTTCGATCGCAATGTCGGCGCTGGATCGAAACTTGGAATTGCCCGGGGCCTTAACAAGCTCTGGAACCAGGGCGGTATCCAATACGCGCCGCCTATCCGTTGACGGCTAAGTTAGATACTGCGATGGCCGTGGACCCTCGCAAGCCGCCGCTGCGTTTGGCGGCGCGGTTGCGTCGCGCGCTCGGCGGGCAAGCGGGATGGGGTGGCGTCCTTGTCCAGATCCTATTCATCGCTGTTATTGTCTGGGTCGGTTACGAGATCATTGAAAATGCGCAGGCAAACTTGCGGGCGCAGCGAATCGCTTCCGGCTTCGGCTTTCTGTCGAACACCGCGGGCTTTGGTGTCAGTCAGGCTCTGATTCCGTATTCCGAAAGCGATCCATACAGCCGCGTCTTTCTTGTGGGTCTGCTCAACACACTGCTGGTCTCGATCATCGGCATCATGGCCGCAACGGTCATCGGATTTCTTGTTGCGCTCGGACGGCTATCACCGAACTGGTTGCTGTCGCGGATTTCGGGCGGATATGTCGAATTGATCCGTAATCTGCCGCTGCTGTTTCAAATCCTGTTTTGGTATCTGGCTGTATTGGCGACGCTACCGAGCCCGCGACAAAGCATCTCGCTATTCGGCAGTATCTTCTTGAGCAACCGCGGCCTTGTGGTTCCTAATCCGGTCCCGCAGCAAGCCTTGGGGGTGTTCGTTGCAGCGATCGTGTTTGGACTGATCGCATCGCTGGCCATGCGGTTCTATGCGCGACAGCGGCTTTTCAAAACTGGCCAGAAGCTGACGATCTGGCCATTCGTGGTGGGGCTGCTGCTCGGGTTGCCGGTGCTCGCGGCGGTGCTTTTCGGCGCACCAGTGACCTTCGACGTGCCGGAGTTGAAGGGGTTCAATTTTGCCGGAGGAATGCGGATTCTGCCGGAGTTCGCTGCCCTGGTGTTGGCACTTTCGACCTACACAGCCGCCTTCATCGCGGAGATCGTGCGCGCTGGAATCCAATCGGTTCCCAAAGGGCAGATGGAGGCCGGTGCATCGCTTGGCTTGTCGCGCGGTGAGACGTTGCGTCTCGTCGTGATTCCACAGGCGCTGCGGGTGATTTTGCCGCCGCTGACAAATCAGTATTTAAACCTCACCAAGAATTCGTCTTTGGCGGTTGCCATCGGCTATCCGGATTTGTTTTCGGTCTTCGCCGGAACGACGTTGAGCCAGACAGGTCAGGCTGTTGAAATCATCGCGCTAACGATGGGGGTGTATCTGCTGGTGTCGCTGGCCACGAGTGCCATCATGAGTCTTTACGGTTGGCATGTGAACCGGAGCCTTGCGGCATGACGGACCAGCTCGCATCGTCCTTCGTTCGGCAGACGCTGGTTGAACCTCGCACGGCTCCGATCAAGGCAATCGGCATTGCCGGATTCATCCGACAACGGCTGCTCAACTCACCGCTCAACATCACGTTGACGATCGTAAGCCTCGTACTCCTGGCGTTGACGATCGTACCAGCCGTCAAGTTTCTGCTCGTTGATGCGGTATGGCGGGGCAACGATCGCATCAGCATGTCTCGACGCCAACGCAGGGCATGCCGTCGGCGCTTGCTGGCCGTTCGTTCAGGCCAAGTTTGATCAGTTCATCTACGGCTTTTATCCTGAAGCCGAGCGTTGGCGGGTCAACTTGACGTTCCTGCTGGGCGCCTTGTTGCTTGTGCCGTTGCTGATCCCGCGTGCGCCTGCAAAGGCACTGAACTCTGGCCTGTTCTTCCTCGCATATCCGATCATTGGCTTTTTCCTGCTGCGCGGCGGCGGAATGCGGGGCTTTGCGGTGAACTGGATCGCCGATCTGGGCTCGGGGCTGGCTTCAAGTTTTCAGGATGCGGGGAGCCGGCTTGCCGGGATTGCTGAGGGAATGACGGATAGCCCTCTCGGCTTGCCGGTCGCGCTTCTGGGAAGGGCGTTGGCGTTGTTCGGGCAAGCGCTTGGCTGGATCGTCTGGCCGCTTGAATGGCTGCGGGACTATTCGCAGCGTTTTGCCGCCACGTTATGGATCGACGTTGCGCTAACCGCCGTCATTATTTCACTGCTGGCGTTTCTGCTGACCGGCGGATTTCGCAACGGCTGGCGCGCGCTGTTCCGGAGCGCTGCGATCTTCGCCGGTATCGCCATCGTCATCAAACTGATGGGGCTCGATCATGGAGGCCTGCCGATTGTCGATACCCGGCAATGGGGCGGATTATTGGTGACGCTCGTGGTGTCGTTGACGGGGATCGTTGCCTCAATGCCGGTCGGGATTGCATTGGCACTTGGACGGCGTTCGACAATTCCGCTGATCAAATTGTTCTCGATTACATTTATCGAGTTCTGGCGCGGCGTTCCGTTGATCACGGTATTGTTCTTCGCGACCTATATGTTGCCGCTATTTCTGCCAGGAAATTTCACGGTAGATGGTCTGGTGCGGGTTCTGATCGGCATCGCGTTGTTCGCGGGTGCCTATAATGCCGAAGTCATTCGGGGCGGGTTGCAGGCAGTCCCGCGCGGTCAGCCCGAGGCGGCAAGTGCGCTTGGGCTGTCATACTGGAAAACTACAGGGCTGATCGTGATGCCGCAGGCTCTGCGGCATGTCATTCCGGGCCTCGTGAACAGTTTCATCGCGCTGTTCAAGGATACGACACTGGTCCTGATCGTCGCGATTTTCGACTTGCTCGGCCAGCTTCGTGCAGCCTTTGCCGATCCGAACTGGGCGACGCCGACGACGTTGTTCACCGGGTTCGCATTTACCGGCATGATCTATTTCGTGTTTTGCTTCGGGATGTCCCGCTATTCGCTGTTCGTCGAACGGCGACTGAATGCCCACAAGAATGTCTGAGATGAAACCATGAGCGCCGATCCAATCGTCAGCATCTCGGGCCTCAACAAATGGTTCGGTGAATTCCACGTGCTGCGCGACATCGATCTGACCGTCGGCCGTGGTGAGCGCATTGTTATTTGCGGTCCATCGGGCTCGGGCAAATCGACCTTAATTCGCTGCATCAACGCGCTGGAAGAATTTCAGGAAGGCCGCATCGTTGTCGATGACATCGAACTTGGACCGAATTTGCGCCGTGTCGACGACGTGCGGCGGGAGGTCGGCATGGTGTTCCAGAGCTTCAACCTGTTTCCGCACCTGACGGTACTGGAGAATTGCACGCTGGCGCCGATCTGGGTTCGCAATATTCCAAAGAAAGAAGCCGAAGCAGCGGCGATGAAATATCTCGAACGTGTCCGAATTCCCGACAAGGCTGACAAGTACCCCGGACAGATTTCTGGCGGTCAGCAACAGCGCGTTGCGATCGCGCGGGCGCTCACCATGAATCCAAAGGTCATGCTGTTCGACGAACCGACGTCAGCGCTGGATCCTGAAATGGTCAAGGAAGTGCTCGACACCATGGTTGACTTGGCGAAAGAGGGCATGACGATGCTGGTGGTCACCCATGAAATGGGGTTCGCGCGAGAAGTGGCCGACCGCGTCGTGTTCATGGACGCGGGGCAAATCATCGAGGCCAATATACCGGAGAAATTCTTCTCCAATCCCCAGCACGCGCGGACCAAGCTGTTTCTCAGCCAGATATTGCGCTGATTGCCTAGACCTTCTCGTATGGCACGCTGATCTTGCTTTTCTGCTCAAGCCATTCCGGAACGGGCAAATTCTTCGAACGCAGGAATTCTGGATTGAACAGCTTCGACTGGTAGCGCGTGCCATAATCGCAAAGAATGGTCACGATGGTGTGGCCGGGACCGAGATCCTTGGCGAGACGAATCGCGCCAGCGACATTGATACCGGTCGATCCGCCGAGGCAAAGTCCTTCGTGCTCCAAAAGATCAAAGACGAGCGGAACCGCTTCCTCGTCCGGGATCTGGTAGGCCTTATCTATCTGCGCACCTTCGAGGTTGGCGGTGATGCGGCCTTGGCCGATGCCTTCAGTGATCGACGAGCCTTCGGCCTTCAGAACGCCGTTCGCATAGTAACCGTAGAGCGCAGACCCCATCGGGTCCGCGAGCGCAATCTGGATCTTCGGATTTTTCGCTTTCAGCCCGATGCTGACGCCGGCGAGCGTGCCGCCGGATCCAACTGACGCAACGAAGCCGTCAACTTTGCCATCGGTCTGCTCCCAGATTTCTGGGGCAGTGGTCTCGATATGTGCCTGACGATTGGCAACGTTGTCGAATTGGTTGGCCCAGATTGCGCCATTCGGTTCGGACTTTGCCAACTGCTCTGCGAGACGACCCGACAGACGCACGTAGTTATTTGGATTTGCATAGGGAACTGCGGGCACCTCGATCAATTCCGCGCCGCACAGCCGCAGCATATCCTTTTTTTCCTGACTCTGTGTTTCCGGAATCACGATCACAGTGCGGAAACCGAGCGCGTTCGCCACCAACGCAATACCGATGCCAGTGTTTCCGGCGGTACCTTCAACGATGACGCCACCGGGCTTCAGCGCCCCGCGCTTCACCGCATCATTGATGATGAAAAGCGCCGCGCGATCCTTCACCGACTGACCCGGATTCATGAACTCGGCTTTGCCGAGAATATTGCATCCGGTCGCGTCCGACGCGCGCTTCAACTTGATGAGTGGAGTATTGCCGATGGCGTCGACGACGTCTTTACGAATGTGCATGGGACCAAGTTCGCGAGGAGCAAAGGGAAGGGCGACGTATGAGCGTTCAACCTAATTGCCGCGCGGCATTCCGACAAGAGCGGGTGTCCCATGCAGGCGTCCAGCTGCCGTCTGGACAAGCTCCAAAGTCTAGCCAGACTTGGTCTAGCCAGACTTGGCGAAGATGACCTGACGGACGTCGATATTGCCGGACAGAAACCCCGCCTCGCAATAAGCGAGATAGTATTCCCAGAGTCGACGGAATCGCTCATCGAATCCCATAGGGATCAGGTTCGGCCATGCCGCGCGGAAATTGTCGCGCCATGTCGCCAGCGTTTTGGCATAATCTTCCCCGAATATCCGTTCGCGGATAACAGGAACGCCGAATTTCTCGCCGAGAGATTTGAGTATTTCCGGTGAGGGCAGCATACCGCCCGGAAACACGTAGCGCTGAATGAAATCCACTTCGCGCCGATAAGTCTTGAAGAGGCGATCCTGAATGGTGATGGCCTGAATGCCGGCAAGACCTCCCGGCATCAGGCGGTCGCGAAGCTGCGTAAAATACTGCGGCCAGAACTGCTCGCCGACGGCCTCGATCATTTCGATCGACGCGATGCGATCGTACTTCCCCCGCTCGTCGCGATAATCCTGGAACCGGATCTCAACCTTATCGCTAAGGCCAGCCGCCTGAATTCGCCTCTGTGCAAAATCCCGCTGCTCGGCGCTAATCGTCAAGCCGACAACGTTCACGCCATAGGTTTTGGCGGCAAATTCGGCGAAGCCTCCCCAGCCGCAGCCAATCTCGAGAACTCTCTGGCCCGGTTGCAGGTTGATGGCCTCTGCGAGCCGCTTGTACTTGTTGTGTTGAGCCGCAGTGAGATCACTCGCGTCGTCCTCGAATAGTGCCGATGAATAGGTCATGCTCGGATCGAGCCATGCCGAGTAAAACGAATTACCGATATCGTAGTGCGCATAAATGTTACGACGCGCCTGTCGCTTGGTATTGCGGTTGAACCAATGGCGGATCGACTGCGCAAACCGCACGATCGGCTTGTCGCCCAGCATTGCCTGGATCAAATCGTGATTGACGCAGAAGATGTAGAGGAATTCCGTCAGGTTCGGCGTGTCCCATTCACGCCGGAGGTAAGCCTCAGCGATCCCGATATCGCCGCCGCGGGCAAGCCGCCAAGCGAAGCCGTAGCTGTGAATTGTCATTTGGGCCGCAGGACCAGGTTCAAGTCCGCCGCAGCGCAGCTTGCGACCATCGGGCAGCGTGACATCGAGGGTGCCGCGGCGAAGTTTCGATGCAAAAGTGAACGCAAGACGGACCAAGCGCGGGACGTCTGGCAATGTCGCTTCGACATTGTCGGGCGTCAGAACAATCAAGTCTAACATCGCACAACTCCATCAGTGTGATGCGGCTCTGTGTCCGAGTCTTCTGAAGTCCCGCGTGTGTCGGCCGTTCATTGGCCGAATTGTCCTTCGCTGTTGGTCTTGCCACAAGTTTTGCGCCTTCAAAGCAAAGACGCAAGGTCTTCCATCGAAGCGTGCAACGCCTTAGCCGACGGGGCCAAGGTATGGGGACAGCATGCGAGATGATTCGGGGAGGGGTTCAGCCGGCTCATGAAATCTTCGTAATAATCCAGATTTTGATCCCCGAGTTTGGCAAAAAGCCCAGAATTCCGGCTAAAAATGGCATTTGGGACGATGCCGCCGGAGCACACACGCGCATGTTCTGGGGAACATGATGGAACATCACTGTCCGTGGCTGGATCAGCCCGCTAAAATAGCCTTGGCATTCCAGAAAGTGTGCATCGCGGTGTCCGTGTTTTTAATTCAGTTCAGGCGTCCAACGTTGCCTTTAAGGCACCCGCTGGCGCTCTTCGCGGCATTCGCAATTGCGGCCACGTCGAGCGGATGCATCGTGACGTCCGATTTGCCCGATCCCGCGCTCGATGTACCAGGGGTGTATAAGTCCGCGACCAGTGCCGCCGACCGCCTGCCTCCGACATTGGATTGGTGGCGCGGATTCCGCTCCAAAGAGCTCACCGTCCTCATGGAGGAGGCCCAGACGGTCAATCTGGATATCGCCGCTGCCACAGCTCGCATCCGGCAAGCAGATGCGCTTGCCCAGCAGGCCGGCGCAGCGTTGCTCCCGAGCGTGTCGGGAAGCTTCTCCGGCTCGCGCTCCAGGTCCTCAAGCACGACAGGCACCATCACCAGCGCCACCCCAATAAGCGGCCGTGGTGAGGTCACAAATCACACGGCTTCGCTGAGCGCGAGCTACGAGATCGATTTTTGGGGTAAAAATCGCGATGCGCTGCTGGCGGCTGAAGAAACCGCCAATGCGAACCGGTTTGACCGTGATGTAGTAGCGCTTACGGCGTTGACGAGTGTTGCCAACGCTTATTTCCAGGTCGTCGCGTCACAAGAGCGGATCAAGATCGCCACGGGCAATATCGCGAGCGCGCAGCGCATCTATGACGCTATCAAAGCGCGGGTCGATGCCGGCACCGGCTCTGATCTCGACCTTGCCCAGCAGGAAAGCTTGCTGGCCAACCAAAAAGCGCTAGTCCCACCACTGCGTCAGACGCTGGCGCAGAATACGAATATCTGGCGACCCTCGTCGCACGACCGCCGGAACGGGTGCGACTGACCGGAGGTTCGTTGGGACAGATCGCACTCCCGCGCGTGACGCCCGGAATGCCGTCCGAACTGCTGACCCAGCGTCCTGACATCCGCCGCCAGGAAAATCAGCTGGCCTCAGCCACCGCGAATGTCGGGCAATGCCCGGGCCCAGTTCTTTCCCAGCATTCAATTGACCGGGCAGGGCGGCTACCAGAGCGCGGCGCTCGCGACCCTGTTCACGCCGCAATCGGCGTTTTTCAATGTGGCGGCCGGATTGACGCAGCCGATTTTCGACGCCGGACGCATCCAGGCCAATTTCGACCTGCAAAAGGCCGTGCAGGACGAGTTGTTGCAAACCTATCGCAAGACCGTGATATCGGCATTTTCGGATGTCGATACGGCTCTTGAGACCCTGAAGCAGGCAAATGAACGTCTGCGGCTCCAGCGGATCGTCGTGACGTCGTCCCAGCGCGCTTTTGAGCTGTCCGAGCGGCAACTCCGGGCGGGCACCGCTGACATCGTGACTGTGCTAAATACACAATTGACGTTATTCCAAGCTCAAGATTCGCTGGCACAGTTTCAACTCGCCCGGCTTCAGGCTGTCGTTAGCCTCTACCAGGCATTAGGTGGCGGTTGGTCGCCAAAGACGGAGCCGGCCAATGCTCTTTAAGCCCGAGCTAAACGAAAAAGCCAAAGCGGCGAGCGACGGTGTTGCGCGCGTCGCATCGGGTGCGCGCCGGCGAACCGTTTCGATCACGATCGCGATCCTCATCATTGGCGGACTTGGCTATATCGCCTGGACCCACTTCAAGCAGGACCAAAGCGCTGCGCGCGTGCGGCCCGATCTGGCGATCCCGGTGCTCGCCACCACGCCCCGCATCGAGGACGTGCCGGTTTACCTTGACGGCGTCGGGAGCGTGCGTGCGCTCAACAACGTGACTGTTCGCGCGCAGGTCGACGGCAAGCTGCTGTCGGTGAATTTTAAGGAAGGTCAGGACGTCAAGGCGGGTGACGTGCTCGCCGAGATCGATCCGGTCATCTTCAAGGCGCAATACGATCAGGCCGTCGCCAAGAAGGCGCAGGACGAAGCGACGCTCGCAAACGCTCGGATGGATCTGGTTCGGTATCAACAGTTGGCCACTGCAAAGGCAGGCTCCGCGCAGCAGGCCGATACCCAAAAGGCATTGGTGGCTCAGCTTGAAGCTCTGGTGAAGTCGGATCAGGCGGTCATCGACAACGCACAGGCGACGCTCGGCTACACAAAAATCGTGGCGCCGCTTTCAGGCCGTGCCGGACTTCGTCAGGTCGATCAGGGCAATATTGTTCATGCCTCCGACGCCACGGGCGTGGTGGTGATCACGCAACTGCAGCCGATCGCGATTCAGTTCAGCCTGCCGCAACAGCAGATCGTTCGTGTCAATACAGCATCGGCGACGGGTGCATTGTCCGTCGACGTCTTTGGCAACGACGGCAAGACGGTCGTGGACACCGGCAAGGTGACCGGCATGGACAATCAGGTCGATCAGACCACCGGCACAGTGAAGATCAAGGCGGAATTTCCGAACGCCAATTTTCAGCTTTGGCCGGGTCAATTCGTTAATGTGCGGCTGAAGGTGCAGACCCTGGACAAGGCGATCGTCGTACCGACGGCTGCAGTTCAGCGCGGGCCGGCAGGCACGTTCGTCTATGTGATTGGCGACGATAACATCGTCACGGCTCGAACCGTCAAGGTCACGCAACAGACCGAAACCAACGCTGTCATCGCGTCGGGTATTGCGGTCGAGGATCAGGTGGTCACCACCGGTTTTGCCAATCTGTCCGATGGCGCCAAGGTCACGATCAGCAAGGACTACCAGGCGCCGACGCCGGATCTAGCGCCACGTAAACGCCAGAGTGGCGGCGAAAAAGGCCAGCGTGGTGAAAAGGGCGAGCGGCGCCATCAAAGGGAGCAGGGGGCTGCGCCGCAAGGCGGGCAACAACAGACGGGCGGCGGCGCGAAAGCGCCGCAATGAGCCAGCGTATAGCGTCGAACCTGTGAGCGCGCATCGATGAGCGTCTCGGAACCATTTATCAAACGACCGATCGCGACATCGTTGCTTGGCGTCGCTCTTCTGATCGGCGGCGCTCTCGGCTATTGGGCGCTGCCCGTTTCGGCGCTGCCTCAGGTCGATTTCCCAACGGTTCAGGTCACCACTCAGTTGCCCGGTGCGAGCCCGGACGTCGCTGCATCGCTGGTGACCGCGCCGCTCGAGCGGCAACTCGGCCAGATCCCGTCGCTGGTGTCGATGAACTCGACGAGTTCATTCGGCGTCAGCCAGATATCGCTGCAGTTCGATCTCAATCGCGACATCGATGGCGCAACGCAAGACGTACAGGCCGCGATCAACGCGGCCGCCGGCGTGCTGCCCAAGAACCTGCCGTATCCGCCGACCTACGCAAAGGTCAACCCGGCGGATGCGCCGGTCCTGACGCTCGCGATGACATCGGAAACGTCATCGCTCCGCGCAATGAGCGATCTTGCCGACACCATGATGGCGCAGCGGCTGGCGCAGATATCCGGCGTAGGACGCGTGTCCATCCTGGGAGGTTTGAAGCCTGCCGTTCGCGTTCAGGCCGATCTGGCACGGCTCGCAGCCTACAGCATCTCGATGGAAGACCTGCGGAACGCCATTGCCGGCGCCAACGTATCGGGGCCTAAAGGATCACTCGACGGCGCACACCAAGCCTACACGATCGCAGCCAACGACCAGATTGCCGTTGCCGACGCCTACAGGCCGATCATCATCGCTTACCGCAACAATTCGCCGGTCACGATCGGTGACGTCGCGCAGATCATTGATGGGCTTGAGAACGAGAAAACCGGCGCCTGGTATCAGGGTAAACCCGCGGTCGTCATCGAGATCCAGCGTCAGCCCGGCGCCAACGTCATCGAAGTGGTGCGGCAAATCCGCGAGGAAATCCCACGCCTGCAGAAGGCGGTTCCGGCCGGCGTCGATCTGACGATCGTCAGCGATCGCACCGTTACCATCCGCGCATCGGTTCATGACGTACAGTTCACGCTGGTGCTCAGCGTCGTACTGGTCACGCTCGTGGTTCTGATCTTCCTGCGCTCGCTACGCGCGACGTTGATCGCAGGCGTGGCGTTGCCGCTTTCGCTGATTACCAGCTTCGGCGTCATGTATTTCGCCGGATTCAGCCTCGATAACCTGTCTCTTATGGCGCTCACCATCGGCACCGGCTTCGTGGTCGACGACGCCATTGTGATGATCGAGAACATCGTTCGTCATATGGAGGATGGCGAAAGCGTCATGGATGCTGCGTTGCGCGGCGCGAGTGAAATCGGTTTCACCGTGATTTCGCTGACTGTGTCGCTGATCGCTGTATTCATTCCGCTGCTGTTCATGTCGGGTCTCGTCGGACGGATGTTCCGCGAGTTTGCGCTGACGCTGACGATTGCGGTTGTCACATCGGCCGTCGTGTCGCTGACATTAACGCCGATGATGTGTTCGCGGCTGTTGAAGCTGCATCACGAAGAGTTCGCCGTGCCCGGTCTTGCCACGCTTAGCGGCTGGATCGACAAGATGATCGAATTTTATCACCGGACGCTGCTCTGGGTGCTTCGTCACCAGCGGGCGACGCTGGTCGTGACGTTCCTGACCATCATTGCGACACTCGCGTTGTATGTCATCGCCCCAAAGGGGTTCTTGCCGCTGCAGGATACGGCGTCGATCACTGCGGTGACCGAAGCAGGCCCGGAGGTGTCCTTCGCGGACATGGGGCTGCGGCAAACGCAGGTGGCCGATGCGATCAAGGCCGATCCCGACATCGTCGGCGTCGTCTCCGTGATAGGCGCGGGATCGGTGAATCCGACCACCAATGTCGGACGCCTCGTCCTGACATTGAAGCCGCGCGGCGAACGCAAGACCGACATCGCCGTTGTCGTGGACCGCCTCAAGCAGCGGGTCGCAAGCATTCCCGGCATGACGGTCTATTTCCAGGCCGTGCAGGACATTCAGATCAGTACGCGTGCGAGCCGGTCGCAATACCAATACACGTTGACTGCTACTGATGCGCCGTCGGTCGTGGAATGGGGGAACAAGCTCGTCCAGGAGATGCGCCGCGACCCGATGTTCCGCGACGTTTCCTCCGACGGGCAGGAGGGCGGTCTGCGCGCCATCGTCAACATCGACCGCCAGCGCGCAGGACAACTCGGTGTCTCGGTGCAAGCTGTCAATGACACGCTTAACGATGCTTTCAGCCAGCGCCAGATTTCAACGATCTTTGGTCAGGCCAATCAGTACCGCGTCGTGCTCGAAGCGCTGCCGGAGTATCAGCGCGACCCGTCGGTCTTGTCGAAGTTGTATGTGCCCGGGGCTGCCGGCCTGTCGGGAGCGCCCAGCGCGCAGGTGCCGATCGAAGCGGTCGCCAGTATTGTGCGAACGACTGCACCTTTGTCGATCTCGCATCAGTCGCAGTTCCCCGCAGTGTCGCTGTCATTCAATCTTGCGCCCGGCGAGGCGCTTGGCAATGCGGTGGAAAGAGTTGCCGAGATCGAAGCCCGCATCGGGATGCCCGGAAACATCGTGGGTCTTTATTCGGGCGATGCTGCCGAATTCTCCAACTCGTTGTCAGGGCAACCGTGGCTGATCCTCGCAGCCCTCGTGACGATCTACATCGTGCTCGGCGTGCTGTACGAAAGCTACATCCATCCCATCACCATTCTGTCGACGCTGCCGTCCGCCGGCGTGGGCGCGATCCTTGCGCTGATGCTGTTCGGGCAGGATCTGTCGGTGATCGGCTTGATCGGCATCATTCTCCTCATGGGTATCGTCAAGAAGAACGCCATCATGATGATCGACTTCGCGCTGGAGGCGGAGCGTCATCAGGGACTGTCGGCATATGATGCCATCGTGAAGGCGTGCCTGCTGCGCTTCCGTCCCATCATGATGACGACGCTGGCGGCCCTGTTCGGCGCGTTGCCGCTGGCGATCGAAAGTGGAACCGGCGCGGAATTGCGCTTTCCGCTCGGCGTATCGATCATCGGCGGATTGATCGTCTCCCAGATCCTGACGCTGTACACGACCCCGGTCATCTACCTCGCGCTCGACCGGATCAATCGCCGGATCGAAGCCGCGGCGCCGCCTGACGAGTCGGGCAAGCCGTCGCCTCCGATCGCGGGAGCGACAGAGGGCGTGCAGTAATGGCTTCGCTCTCCGAACCTTTCATTCGAAGGCCGGTCGGCACCACGCTGCTGGCCATCGGATTGTTTCTGGTCGGAGCGGTCGCCTATAATTTCCTGCCGGTGGCGAGCATTCCGTCGGTGGATTTCCCCTCGATCCGCGTCTCGGCCTCCCGGCCAGGCGCCGATCCGACCATCATGTCGTCCACCGTAGCTGCACCACTGGAACGGCGGCTTGGAGAAATCGCCGGCATCGACCAAATCACGTCGACCAGTTCGCTTGGTACGACCAGTATTTCACTGCAATTCGCCATTGGACGGAACATCGACCGCGCGGCGCGTGACGTGCAGGCCGCGATCAACGCCTCGCTCGCCGATCTGCCGACCGACCTGCCAACGCTACCGAATTTTCGCAAGGCCAATCCTGCCGCGTCTCCGGTTCTCATCATCGCGCTGACGTCCAAGACAATGCTGCCGAGCGCGATCTACGACGTCGCGGATACCGTGATCGCCCAACGCATTTCGCAGGTGCCTGGGGTGGGCGAGGCGACGGTGAGCGGCGCGGACCAGCCCGCAGTTCGTGTCCAACTCAATCCTGGAGCGCTGGCCACAGCGGGAATCGCCAGCGACGATGTGCGCACCGCCATCGTCAATGCCAATGCCATTGGCCCCGTCGGGGCATTCAACGGCTCGGTTCTTGGCGAAACCATTGCGACAAATCCGCAGATGCGGACCGCGGCTCAGTTTCGCGACATCGTCATCAAGAGTTCCAATGGCAACTTTGTACGGCTAGCCGATGTCGCCAACGTCACGGACGCGACGCGTAATAGCCGCTCCATCGCGTGGTTCAACAAGCAACCGGCTGTCCTCATCACGGTCACGAAGCAGCAGGATGCCAACGTCATCGACACCGTCGATCGGGTCAAGGCGCTGTTGCCGGAGTTGAAGCAATGGATGCCGGGGGGCGTTGAGATTTCGATTCTCTCGGATCGCACCGGAACGATCCGCGCTAACGTCGAGGACATGGAGTGGACGTTAGGCGCGACTGCGATCCTGGTGATGCTCGTCGTATTCGTGTTTGTGCGCCGGATGACGCCGACGATCGCGGCAGGAATATCCGTGCCGCTGGCGTTGGCGGGCACATGCGCCGCCATGTGGGTCGCGGGATTTTCGATCAACAATCTATCCCTGATGGCGCTCGCGGTTTCGGTCGGCTTCGTGGTCGATGACGCCATCGTCATGATCGAGAACATGTACCGCAATCTCGAAGATGGCATGACGCCGTATCAGGCGGCGTTGCTCGGCGCGAAGCAGATCGGTTTCACCGTGTTGTCGATCAGCATTTCTCTGGTGGCGGCGTTTACGCCGCTCATCTTCATGGATGGCATCGTCGGACGGTTGTTCCGGGAGTTCTCGCTGACACTGACATTCGCCATCCTGGTGTCGATGGTGGTGTCGCTGACCGTGACGCCTATGATCTGTGCACATTACATCAAGACGACCGTTTCACCGGACGCAACCCGGTTCGACCGGCTGATCGAAGGAAGTCTGTCGCGGATCGTCCGCTTCTACGAGCGGACGTTGCACATCGTGCTGCGCTTGCCGATTTTGACGATGCTGGTGTTCATCGCGACCATCGCTTTGACAGTTACGCTCTACATCAAGACCCCCAAGGGATATTTCCCGACGGATGACAGCGGCCTGGTCATCGGTTCAACGCGCGCGTCGCCCGATGTTTCATTCCAAGCGATGCTCGGTCTGCAGCAACGGATCGCAGATATCGTGATGGCCGATCCCGCCGTGGCTGGGGTCGGATCGAGTCTCGGAGGTAGCGGCGGGCCCGGAGGCGGAGGGGCCAACCGTGGAACAATGTTTATCAGCCTCAAGGATCTCGACCAGCGTGATGGTTTGACGACGACGCAGGTCATTGATCGTCTCAGGCGGAATCTTGGCGCCGTACCGGGCATCCGTCTGTTCATGTTCGCCGCACAGGATTTGCGTGCCGGCGGCCGCCAGAGCGACTCCAATTACCAGTACACGCTCATCAGCTCGGATCTCGACTTGCTGGCGAAGTGGGCACCGATCGTTGCGAAGAAGTTCGAAAGTATCGAGGGTATTACCGACGTTTCGAGCGACCGCGATGCCGCCGGCCTGGCGCTGAATTTATCCCTCGACCGGAAGACGGCTGCGAGCCTGGGCGTTCAGGTGCAGGATATCGACAACGCCTTGAACAATGCGTTCTCGCAGCGGCAGATATCGATCATCTATACGCAGCGAAATCAGTACCAAATTATTCTGGAAGTCGATCCGCGATTGCAGGGCGATCCGTCGTCACTCGACAAGATTTATGTGGCCGGCGCGGGCGATGCGCAGGTACCGCTCTCCGCAGTGGTTCACATGGAGCGCGGACTGTCGCCGCTGTCGGTCTTCCATCAGGCATCGTTCCCGTCGAACACCATTTCGTTCAATGTCCCCGACGGGGTGCCATTGCAGACCGCAACCGACAACATCCTGCGCGCGGTCGAAGAACTCCATATGCCTGAAGGCATCCGCGGCGAATTCGCGGGCAATGCTGCCGACAGCCAGAAAACCGCCAGCCGCCAGCCGCTGCTGATTCTCGGCGCGCTGATCGCCGTCTACATCGTGCTGGGCGTGTTATATGAAAGCCTGGCCCATCCGTTGACAATCATTTCGACCTTGCCCTCCGCCGGTCTCGGTGCGCTGCTGGCTTTGCAGCTCACCAACACGCCGCTGACGGTGATCGCCTTCATCGGAATCATTCTTCTGATCGGCATCGTGAAGAAGAACGGCATCATGATTGTCGATTTCGCGCTCGAAGGAGAGCGGCAACGCGGGTTGTCGTCGGAGGATGCGATCTTTGAGGCCTGCCTTGCGCGCTTCCGGCCGATCCTGATGACGACGATGGCGGCGCTTCTCGCTGCCGTCCCGCTTGTTGTCGCGACGGGGCCGGGAACCGAACTGCGCAGGCCGCTCGGCATCACCATTATCGGCGGCTTGATCGTGTCCCAGATCCTGACACTCTACACCACGCCCGTTATCTATCTTCTGATCGACCGCCTCCGCGGCCGCGAGAGGCCCACACGACTGCCAGAAGCCGCTCCCGCCGAATAGGATGGCTCGGGGCCGCCAGCCAGCGTATAGGCGATGAATGTCCCCGCATTCAAACCCTGCAATCGGCACGTTGGCGCCGGAAGAAATTCCGGAGTGTCCAAACTGCGGCAAACCCATGCCGCTATGTATCTGTGACGAAATCGCTCCGATCGATAACCGTATTGAATTGCTGATCCTGCAGCATCCGCAAGAGCAGGACAGGGCGCTTGGCACGGCAAGGTTAGCGGCGTTGCATTTACAGAATGCGGCCCTCAAGATCGGGCTGTCGTGGCCCAGCCTGTCCAAGGTGCTCGGTCGTTCCGTTGATCCGCAGCGTTGGGCGATTCTCTACCTCGGCTCGGCCAAGGTTGCCGATCTCGAGACAGACAGCGAGGTCGTCGCGATCGACCGCAAGGGCGAACTTGAGGACGGTCAGCGCTCGATCCTGAAGGATATCGAAGGCGTCATCGTGCTCGATGGGACGTGGAGCCAGGCAAAGGCGCTGTGGTGGCGGAACGCGTGGATGCTGAAATGCCGGCGCATCATTCTAGGCCCGGCGCGGCCATCGCTTTACGGCAAGCTGCGCAAGGAGCCGCGACGTGATGGACTATCCACCATCGAGGCAGCGGGAATGGTTCTGAGCCGGCTGGAGAAGCGGCCAGATATTGAGACGACGCTAACAGCAACTTTTGAACGGCTGCTTGCCCGCTATCGCGAGGTGCAGTCGACAATGCCCGAATTGGCTCCTAAGCCGAAGCCAAAGCGAGACTATCGCCGCGCTTCAAACAAGCGCGGCAAGTCTGCATTGTCCAAGAGCTAAATTGTTCAAGAGCTAAATAACCCTGGAAAGCGGTCAGAAAGTTCGGCGAACCCCCATGGTCCCCGAAACGATCCCTTGGTCCTTGAAGTCATACACCGCTGTTGGCTTGAACGTCCCGCTCAAAGCGCCGGGGTTCGCAAGCGTCTGCGAGCCGGTGTAGGACTGATCAAGCACGTTGTACATGACCTCCGCGGTGAACGTCAAATTCTTCACCGGGGTCCAGCCAGTTCGCACGCCGGCCTGCCAAATGTTGAAATCAGGGTTACAGGTATAACCATTGCTCTTCACGCTGAGCGCATTGAAGGCAGTGCAGAAGGCATTGGAAGCCGTCGCGTTATAATCGATGTGGGTGTAGCTGGCGAACACGCCGGACTGCAAGGTTGGCGACCAGTTGTGAACGTAGGCGGCGCGGACACCCCATCCCGTGGTTTTCTCGATCTTGTTGCCCGTCGTGTAGATGCCGTCGAACAGCGAGAGAACAGCCATGCTCTGATAGCTATTCGGGAACACCGCGCCGCCGCCGAAAGAATCGAAATTGCTGCCGGTCACACCGCTGATCAGATACTTTGAAGCGCCATTGGCGATGGTCGCATCCACGGAAAGCTTGTCGCCGGGTCCCGTGGGTAGATCCTTCAGTTGAAGACCGCCCAATACTGCGAAGCCCCAAGTGTTATCCGGATGACCATTGGTTTCAACCACAGGGCCTGCGCCGTTGCCGTAATAGTTGGCATGAAGCTGGTGGGCTGCGGCCGACACTTGTGCCGTGAAAGCTGCCTGATCAATTCTGACATTGCTGGTAAAATCAGGCGCTGAGTTGCCACCGTAAGAATTGGTGAACACGCCCGAGAAAACACCGGTTGCCGGCTGATTGACGCTGGCGTTGAGCAATTGCGAACGATCTATCGTGCGATTGTCTTCAGCTCCGACTTGCGCGGAAATGCCGTTGCCGAACTGCCATGTGTAAGCGGCCTGGGTAATGCCGTTGATGTTGTCGTAACCGCCCAGGAAGTATGAGGTGGTGGTGCCCCCGGCGGACGATCCCCACGGCGTCTGGAATGTCGAGACCGCCTTACCGAGTGTAAATCCTGCAAACTGAACGAATGCATAGTCCAGCGTGACCACGCCAGTATCGGGGGCCGCCCCGGTGTCGAATTGGGCTCGCGGATTTATGTAGGTGCGAACCACGCCGTACTCCGTTGCGGTACGGGTATCGATCTGAAGCTCGGTGCGCACGCGAGTGGTAAACCGGTCGGCGTCTCGTGAGTGAGTGCCTTCGTTGCTTGATTGATCCCAAGCCGGCTTGCCGTAGTTGCCGCCATTGAAATTTGCGTCGGCGCGAACATAACCGCTGATTTTGATGCAGGTATCGGTGCCCGGCATGTAGTAGAAACCGGCGCCGTACGTCGAGCATATCTTCAGGTATTGGACTGCCTTGGCCTTCACAGGAAGGTCGGCAGCCTGTGCCCCGGCAAGCATTGTGAAACTCGCCACCGAGCCCAAGACAAGGCTCTTCATCCCCCTCGCCGAAAGGGTGAGGGTGGTAGCAACAAACGTGCGCATCGACTCAGTCCTTGATTAAATCAACCAATGAGACCGGTTGCTAATGGAGACGGTATCTGCAGGCAACGGATCGGCTCCGCATGGCTCCCTCCCGATCGCTATTTGCGGGCTTTGTTGTCGGTAGAGCAGGCGGCCAAAAAAACACTTACAGGGTCGGCTGCACGAATGCTGATAGCGTGATGGCTCCCATCATCGCCATGCGGTGTTCTGAAGGAGCATGATGCAGACAATCGCGGCCAACGTTACCACTGTCACGATCAACATGGATTGCGCGCTCAATCCGCGACCGATCCACCAGAGCAACGCGGCACACATGAGGATCGGTATGACGATATCCAGCGTCATAAGCTCTCCGCGGTGACGTCCACAACGCGCCGGATCAATCGTTCCGGCTCATCCATTTGCGCTCGATCCAGCCAAGGGTATTGGCAAGGGGCTGCTGGAGGAATGGAACATCTTGGGCGACCAACAGCAGGCCAAGTGGAAGCATCCAAAGCCCCAATATCGGCAAGAAACTGAAAATACCGCCTAAAATCAAAAATCCCGAAAGAGGTATCCGAACCAGACGGGATGATGGTTGGCGTAGCCACCGCACAAAATTTGCGGCTCTGTTGGGAAGCCGCTCCGCAATCCATTCAAAATGACGGTCGAGTTCGGCTTTCGCCTCTGCGCTCACGTCAGGCTGCCCTCTTCTCGAAACTTCAAATGTCATCGGCCATGTTCCCCAACACCCAGCCAAGGTGTCAAATTCGCCGTTCTAGAGCAGCTATGTGCATAGGTATTCCAGCGCAAGGCGCTGAATGAGCCGAACTTAGCTAAGCTGTTGAAATTGTTTGGCTCCCCGGGCTGGATTCGAACCAGCGACCATTCGATTAACAGTCGAATGCTCTACCGCTGAGCTACCGAGGAATACTGCCGAAGCAGCAATGGGGCCGCATATAACAAAGGCCCCAAGTATTGCAAAGCATAATTCCGTCAAAAACGAACGGATGGCTAAGAGAATATTTTTTGGAGGCCACGACCAGAATTGAACTGGTGTAAACGGTTTTGCAGACCGTCGCCTAACCACTCGACCACGTGGCCCCTTCGGCGACTTGTTACAAGGGCTCAGACCCTTATGCAATCGCCCTATCGTGCACGGACCGGAGTCTGCCGTCGAAACGACGAAACGCCTGCGGTCGTGTAGCCTAATGAACTGTGCGCTAACCTGCGTTGTTTGCATTGCTCGCGGCGATCACTCTGAGAAGATCGGACGGCGGAAACCCGCTCTGATGCATCGTGCACAGGACTTCGATCATCTGGTCACTTGGGTAGATTGCAGCGGCCAGCGCCTCTCGGACCGCAGGTGGCAGATCATCAAATTGATCCATCAGCTTGCGTGCAGCCGATGATCCATCGTCGTGATTCGCGATCGGCGCGGAAGTGGAGTTCGCCATAGCCAGATTTCAATTCTTCCTTGCTTGGGTTCGCGCTTGACCTTGTCATGACAGGTGATTTGCTTCCAGCATTTGCCACTGCTAGCAGCCTTGCATCATGGGCCTCGTTGCAGCAAATATGCCGCCGTTTGGTTCCGCTGAGCGCGCGGCCCGTCCATTCCAGAGGTAGTGCTATGTCAGAATTTTCGACCGCTCGGCAAAAGATGGTCGATGGTCAGGTCCGTCCGAGTGACGTTACCGATTTGCGTATCCTGGATGCGATGCTCGCGGTTCCGCGCGAGGATTTCGTTCCGGTTGGGTTGCGACCCATCGCTTATCTCGACCTCGATATCGAGGTGGGAGGGACCGGAGCCGCGAAACGACATCTTATCAAGCCTGTCGTCCTTGCGAAGATGATCCAGGCTGCATCAATCGCCGAGACCGATCGGGTGCTGGTGGTCGGTTGCGCCACAGGTTATTCGGCAGCCATCATTGCACACCTCGCCGGCGAGGTGTTTGCCACGGAACCGGATCCGTCGCTGGCGGATGCTGCGAAGGCCAATCTGTCCCGAATCGGAATCACAAATGTCACAATCGGGAAGGCGGAGGTCGCCGCAGGCGATCCAGCTCATGGGCCTTATGACGTGATCGTCCTGGACGGGGCTACGGAAGTCGAACCCTACACGCTTTACGAGCAGTTGAAGCCTGCTGGTCGTCTTGTGGGTGTCTTCGCAACCACGCGGCCCCCAAGGGCGAACCTTGTCACCAGGTCAGCTGGAGATTTCGGGAGTCGTGTGCTTTTCGATGCTTTCGCACCGATTTTGCCAGGCTTGCAGCAGACGCCGGCCTTCAGCTTCTAGATCCCACATGCGGTAGGATTAGTTCCACCGAATTCAAGTGTGGCCGCAAAGCCCCAACTCCATAAGTTTCCTGTGGGATTGGACTTAGGGTGTTCCTTCGCGGCGTTGCGGCGAATAGACTACATGTCGGGAACGGGTTGTTAACCCAAATCGATTGCCCGGTTTTTGCGCGCCTGTAGTGTCGAGCAGAGCCGGTTGGGGAATGGATGGTATGTCAGTTAAAAATCGGCTGAAGTTGAGTGCTGGGGTGGCTGTTGTCGCTCTGTTGAGCGGTTTTGCCACGACCCCGGTTTTGGCTGATACGATCGAAGCGGCGCTGGTCCGCGCTTACCAAACCAATCCTCAGTTGAACGCGCAACGCGCAGCGGTTCGTTCAACAGACGAGAACGTGCCGCAGGCACTCTCGGGCTATCGCCCGAAAGTTGCCGTGACGGCCAGTGCGGGCACGCAATACACCGATACGCAGCAGAACACGCAGGTCGGAGGCCGATTAAGCGAGATAGGTCTCAACGGCACCAACGCTCCGCGCTCCGTTGGCGCCACGGTCACGCAGACTTTGTTCAATGGCGGACAAACCGGCAATCGTACGCGTGCTGCGGAAAGCCAAGTCTCGGCCGCGCGCGAAGGATTGCGTGTGCTTGAGCAGTCCGTGTTGCTCGCCGCCGCAACGGCTTACATGGATTACCTGCGTGATTCGGCCATCGTCGAAGTTCAGCGCAGCAACGTCCGCGTGCTTGAGCAGACCCTGAAGCAGACACGTGATCGCTTCAACGTTGGCGAAGTGACGCGTACGGACGTCGCTCAGTCAGAAGCTCAGCTTGCTGCCGGCAATACTCAGCTTTTGACGGCCGAATCCAATCTGACGACGACGCGCGCGAACTTCCGCCGGATTATCGGCAACGAGCCATCGCAACTTGCGCCAGGTTCGCCGGTGGATCGCTTCCTGCCATCGACCCTGGCCGGATCTGTCAATCTCAGCTTGGTCGAAAATCCGAACGTCACCGCCGCGATGTATGGCATCGACGTGAGCTTTCTGCAGGTCAAGGTCAACGAAGGCGCATTGTTCCCAACGGTCACACTACAGGGCAGCGTTCAGCAATCCTACGAAAGCACGACGACGGTCTATCGGTCGTTCGGCGCATCGGCCGTCGCCCAGCTCAACGTGCCAGTATACCAGGGTGGCGCTGAATACGCTCTGATCCGGCAGTCGAAAGAAACGCTGGCTCAGCAACGCCTCAATCTCGATCAGGTCCGCGACCAGACCCGCGCAACAGTCGCGCAGGCATGGGGACAGCTCGTCGCCGGCAAGGCGCAGGTGTCGTCGGCGCAGGCACAGGTGACCGCATCGGAGATCGCCCTTAACGGCGTTCGCGAAGAGGCGCGGGTCGGACAACGCACGACGCTTGACGTCCTGAATGCGCAGCAAGCGCTTGTTAACGCGCGCGTTGCGTTGGTGACGGCGCAACACGATCGTGTTGTTGCGTCCTACAATGTTCTGAACGCAGTTGGTCGTCTGTCGCCGCAGGTCATGAAACTTGCGACCACGGTTTACGATCCGAGCGTTCACTACCACCAGATTCGCGACAGCTGGTTTGGCGTTCGCGCGCCAGATGGCCGCTAACGGCTCTTAACCATCACACGCAAATAAGTGCTGTGTTCAAACGGCTGCGTTCGCAGTCCGTTGCTTGCAATCATTTGTTCCGGTGACATACCCTTCTGAAGGATCGTGAAGCGATTCGTGATGAAGTGCGACGTTCGTCATTTTTATGGCGTCCGAATGAGGGTGGAGTGGGGAGATGACGCAACCGGCCAAGGCGCAAGAGCCCTCGATGGAGGAGATTCTCGCGTCCATCAGGCGCATCATTTCTGACGACGAGGCGAAGCCGGCTGCGAACGCGGCACCTGCGCCAGCACCGTCTGCTCCTCCGACAAAGGCTGAAGCTCCGAAAACCGAGCCCGCATCACGAGCGGTGGCTCAAGCCGCTAGGCCACAGGTTATGGCAGGAATTCCACCATCAAAAATCGCTCCCCCTCGGCCAGCGGCTGCGGCTCCGTCACGAGCGCCTGCGTCGCCACCTCCGGTTCCGGCAAAAAACAGCCAGGCAGAGATCGACGCGATGCTGGCGGGCTTTGACACTCCGGCACCTGCCGCAAAAGCGGCGCCTGCAAAGGCGGCAGAGCCTGAGGCTGAAGAAGTATTCGAGTTGACGGAACAGATGGCGGTCCAGGAACTGCCATCGGCACCTTTCAACAAAATTGAACCCGAAAACGATCTGGAATTTGCGGAGGCCTCTGTGGCTCAGGTTGCAACTCACCGTTCGCCAGCAATCGAGCCGCCGGCTTTTGACGCTGCTCCGCCAGTAAGTCGAGCGCAGCTCGACCTTATGTCTGGTTCGACGGCTTCCGCCGTGGAAACGGCCTTCGGCTCGCTGACATCAACTGTGCTCAGCAACAATGCCCGGACCCTTGAAGATCTCGTCAAGGAGATGATGCGTCCGATGCTGAAATCCTGGCTCGATGACAATCTGCCCAACCTGGTGGAGCGGGTCGTCAAGGCGGAAATCGAGCGGGTTTCTCGCGGCCGCTGATTTCGGCCGGCTCTGCCGAAAAACCTCCATTTTGAAGTGTTGACTTGGCACGCGCTGGGAGCTTTCTAGCGCGTGCCTTGTCCCATTGATTGCAGCGTAATGATCGAAAAAAACTACCAACCCGCCGAGATTGAGAACCGTATCGCCCGTGCGTGGGAAGACGCCGGTGCATTCAGGGCTGGGCGGCCGGAACGGCTAGACGCCGAACCCTTTACGATCGTGATCCCGCCGCCGAATGTCACCGGTTCACTGCATATGGGACATGCGCTCAATAACACGCTGCAGGACGTTCTGTGCCGGTTCGAGCGGATGCGCGGTCGGGACGTGCTGTGGCAACCGGGGACCGATCATGCGGGCATAGCGACGCAGATGGTCGTTGAGCGCCAGCTGATGGAGCGGCAGGAGCCCGGTCGCCGCGAGATGGGCCGCGCCAAGTTTCTCGAACGGGTCTGGAAGTGGAAAGCTGAGTCCGGGGGGGTCATCGTCAATCAATTGAAGCGCTTAGGCGCATCATGTGATTGGTCACGTGAACGTTTCACGATGGACGAGGGACTTTCCCGAGCCGTCGCCAAGGTGTTCGTCGAACTTTACAGCCAGGGCCTCATCTACAAGGACAAGCGGCTGGTCAACTGGGACCCTAAGCTGCTGACCGCGATTTCCGATCTCGAAGTGCAGCAGATTGAGGTCAAGAGTAACCTGTGGCATCTGCGCTATCCGATCGAAGGGGCGAACTACAACGCGGAAGATCCTTCAACCTACATCGTCGTGGCGACGACGCGTCCTGAAACAATGCTGGGGGATACGGCCGTCGCCGTGAACCCCGAGGATGAACGTTACAAACACCTCGTTGGGAAGAATGCCGTACTGCCTTTGGTGGGACGGCTTATCCCAATCGTCGCCGATGAGTACTCCGACCCGGAAAAGGGATCGGGTGCGGTGAAGATCACGCCGGCGCACGACTTTAACGACTTCGAGGTTGGCCGCCGGCACAATTTGCCATCGATCAGCGTGCTCGATCAGGAGGCACGGCTGACGCTGTCGGGCAACGAGGACTACCTGCGTGGATTGCCCGAAGGCGCGCTGATGTTCGCGGAAGAGTTCGATGGTGTCGACCGCTTCGCTGCGCGCAAACGCATTGTCGCGAAGCTGGAAGAACTCGGCTTTCTCGACAAGATCGAACCCAATACGCACATGGTGCCGCACGGCGATCGTTCAGGCGTCGTGATCGAGCCTTACCTGACCGACCAATGGTACGTCGACGCAAAGACTCTTGCGGAGCCGGCCATTGCGGCTGTTCGCAATGGCGACACGTCGTTCGTACCGAAGAACTGGGAAAAGACCTACTTCGAATGGATGGAAAACATCCAGCCGTGGTGCATCTCGCGCCAGCTTTGGTGGGGCCATCAAATCCCGGCCTGGTATGGACCAGACGGCAGGGTATTCGTCGCCGAAACCGAAGACGAGGCGGTCGGGAAGGCGCTCGGCTACTACGTCGAGCAGGAAGTGATCACGGCAGAGCAGGGCCATGACATGGCCCTCGATCCGGCTAAACGTGAGGGGTTCATCACCCGCGACGAAGACGTTCTCGATACATGGTTCTCGTCAGCCCTGTGGCCGTTCTCCACCCTTGGTTGGCCGGATGAGACCAAAGACGTCGAGCGTTATTACCCGACCAACGTGCTCGTCACGGGTTTCGACATCATCTTCTTCTGGGTCGCCCGCATGATGATGATGGGCCTTCATTTCATGAAGGATGTCCCGTTTCCGACGATTTACATCCATGCGCTCGTCCGTGACGAGAAGGGCGCAAAGATGTCGAAGTCGAAGGGGAACGTCATCGATCCGTTGCATCTCATTGATGACTACGGTGCCGATGCATTGCGCTTCACGCTGGCGGCTATGGCCGCGCAAGGCCGCGACATCAAGCTCGCCACGCAACGCGTCGAAGGGTATCGCAACTTCGCGACCAAGCTCTGGAATGCGTCGCGTTTCGCGGAGATGAACGGCTGTGCGCTCGTCGACGGCTTCGATCCGTCAGCGGCGAAGGAAACGCTCAACCGCTGGATCGCTCACGAGACCGCACGCACCACGCGCGAAGTCACCGAAGCGCTTGAGGCCTATCGGTTTAACGACGCGGCTGGAACGATCTATCGGTTCGTCTGGAACATCTACTGCGACTGGTATCTCGAACTTGCGAAACCGGTCCTCACGGGACCCGACAGTCCAGCCAAGGCCGAAACTCAAGCCAGCGTAGCCTGGGCACGCGATGAAATCCTGAAATTGCTTCATCCGTTCATGCCGTTTATCACGGAAGAGCTGTGGGCCGTCACGGCCAAGCGCGATGAACTGCTGGTCCTGACGGACTGGCCGATCCGCAAGGCAGTTGATTTGTCGTTGATGTCGACGTCCGTCGGCGCAATCTCCGGCGATCCGCTTGTGGTGCCGCTCGTGCTGCCCCCACCGATGATCGTCGAGCAATTCAGCGATCCGGCAGCGGAAGCCGAAATCGGCTGGCTGGTCGATCTTGTGACCGCCATCCGCTCGGTGCGCGCGGAAATGAATATACCGCCGGCGACGCTGTCTCCACTCGTTCTCGTCGGTGCGTCGGACGATATCAAGGCGCGCGCTCAACGCTGGAGCGATGTCGTGAAGCGTCTCGCACGCATTGCGGATATCTCTTTTGCCGATCGCGCGCCCGATGGTTCGGTTCAGTTGCTTGTGCGCGGCGAGGTGGCCGCCATCCCACTGAAGGGCGTCATCGATCTGACGGCCGAGAAGGCGCGGCTTGATAAGGAATTCGCCAAGGCTGAAGCCGACATCAAGCGTATCGATGCCAAGCTCGGTAATGCAGACTTCGTCGCGCGAGCGCCTGAGGAAGTGATCGACGAGCAGCGCGAAAAACGCGAAGAGGCCGAAGCGCGCAAGACCAAAATTCTTGAAGCGCTTGAGAGGCTCAAGAGCGCGCAGTAACGGGGAAGGGCTTGCTCAGAAATTTCGAGCCCTTCAAGCCATATCGCCAGGGCAGTTCAGCGGCTTTTGTGATTCCGATCCGAACACCGCTAACCACATCCGGTTTGTGCGCTCGCGCATAGACAGCGATCGGCGCGGCATCAAGCGCAAGACCGTTGTGCTTGTCGGTCACAGCCATTGCCTCGCAGAGTTTGCCCGGCCCGGAACACAGCATCCGCTCGTCCTGCGGCCCCCGCCGCCGCCGCATGGCTGCGATGCCGTGGGTGGGCTCCAAGGCGCGAATCAGAACGGCGCTGGCTGAGCCTTCCTTCTCGCACACGAAATTCATGCACCAGTGAATGCCGTAGGAGCGGTAGACGTAAAGAAAGCCCGGCGGACCGAACATCACCATGTTCCGTGGCGTCGGACCATTGAACGAATGAGCCGCGGGCTCGGTGTGGTGGTAGGCCTCGACCTCGACGATAACGCCGCCGACGCCGTTGACGAGCAATGTTGCACCAATCAAGTCGGGTGCAACCTCGTGAACGCTGCGTGAGAAGAATTTGCGCCTCAACTGGCGTTGGGCGGGCTCCGGGCTCTGTATTTCAGCCATTTGTGGGCAAAGAATAAGCTGTCAGGGCCATGCAACCCGGCTTCAGGATATGATAGGTCTTCCAGACTAGCATGGTGCGGATGGCTTGCACCACGGGATCGGCGGGCTTAGGTAAAAGCATCGAATTTACGGGGCCTTCATGGTCGTTCTTATTGATACGGTTTCACCCAATCAGGTGCGGCCGCGCCACCCGGAAAAGGTCAATCGACCGGATGCGAAGTCGCCGGCGAAGCCTGACTGGATTCGCGTGCGTGCGCCCAATTCGCGTGGCTATGCGAATACGCGCAACATCGTCAAAGAGAACGGGCTGGTGACGGTCTGCGAGGAAGCTGGCTGTCCAAATATCGGCGAGTGCTGGGACAAGAAGCACGCCACTTTCATGATCATGGGTGACACCTGCACCCGCGCTTGTGCATTTTGCAACGTCAAGACCGGCATGCCCGTCGCGCTCGATGTGTCCGAGCCGGATCATGTCGCGCTCGCCGTCTCCAAGCTCGGCCTCGCACACGTCGTCATCACATCAGTCGATCGCGATGATCTTGCTGATGGTGGAGCCGATCATTTCGCGAAGACCATCCGCGCCATTCGCGCCAGCTTGCCCGACCACAACCATCGAAATCCTGACGCCGGATTTTCTGCGCAAGGACGGCGCGCTGGAACAGGTCGTGGCCGCCAAGCCGGATGTGTTCAACCACAATCTCGAAACCGTGCCGTCGCGCTACCTTACGGTGCGGCCGGGCGCGCGTTACTTCCACTCAATCCGGCTGCTGCAGCGGGTCAAGGAAATGGACCCGACTATTTTCACCAAGTCCGGCATCATGGTGGGCTTGGGCGAGGAACGTCATGAGGTACTGCAGGTGATGGACGATCTTCGTTCAGCCGATGTCGATTTCCTCACCATCGGCCAATATCTGCAACCAAGCCTGAAGCATCACGCGGTCATGCGCTATGTGCCGCCTGATGAATTCAACGGCTACGAGAAGGTCGCCTATACCAAGGGCTTCCTGATGGTGTCGGCGAGCCCGTTGACGCGATCCTCGCACCACGCAGGCGAGGATTTCGCGAAACTGCAGGCGGCGCGAGCCGCAGCCGTTCGCTAGCACGCCACGATGCCCCAGTTTTCCAACAAGCGCCGCGTCCGTCATAGCGCGGAAAAGATGTTCGACCTTGTGGCCGATGTCGAGCGCTATCCCGAATTCGTGCCGATGTGCCGCGCGCTGAAAGTCCGCCAACGCACACCGAAGCCCGACGGCAGCGAAATCATCGTTGCCGACATGACGGTCTCATTTCAGCTGGTCCGCGAAACCTTTACCAGCCGGGTGACGCTCGATCGTCCGAACCTGAAAATCCTTGTCGAATACCTGCAAGGCCCCTTCAGCAAACTGGAGAACCGCTGGACGTTCGAATCGAAATCCGACGAGTCCTGCGACGTCGGCTTCTTTATATCCTACGAATTCAAGAGTCGGATGCTCGCGGTGCTGATGGGCGCGATGTTCGACGCAGCTTTCCAGCGCTTCGCCGCGGCGTTCGAGAAACGCGCGGACGTAGTCTATGGGCCGCCTCGCGCGGGCGCTTGATCGGCGGCTGCGGCCCCCGCGCCATCTCCATCAACATCTTGAGTGCTTCAACGACGGATTGCTGCCGGACATTGCTGCGTCCAACAGCGCCAAAACGGCATTCCCGATGATTGATCCGCCCGTCACGAGCGGCGACAGCGAGATGCACAAGACCGACCGGTTTGCCCGGTGTCGCGCCACCTGGCCCCGCAATGCCTGTGATCGAGACAGCAAGATCGACGTCGGCATGCTCCAATGCGCCAAACGCCATGGCGACAGCTGTTTCCTTGCTGACAGCCCCAAAGGTCTCGAGCGTCGAGGTCTCAACCCCAAGCATCGCGTGCTTGGCTTCGTTGGAGTAGGTGATGAAGCCGCGATCGACGACGTCCGACGAGCCAGGGATATCCGTCAGCGCCGCTGCCACCAGGCCCCCGGTGCAGGATTCCGCAGTCGCAATTGTCAGTTTGCGCATCCGGCATAAATCCAGCAACGAGCGGGAGAGGGCACGGGTGGCGCTGCCGCTCATGTTAGTTGCTCCCGCCAGTCGTATCCCAGGGCAGTCGGATCGTTGCTGCAGCCGTCGCGGCGATGCCTTCCTGCCGACCGGTAAAGCCCAGCCGCTCGCTGGTCGTCGCTTTCACGGCTACTCGGGATTGAGGAAGGTCGGTGATTTCGGCGATGCGCGCTCGCATCACTTCGCGCAATGGGCCAATTTTTGGAGCTTCGCAAATCATCGTCACTTCGAGATGCGCGATGCGGCCGCCACGCTTTGCAACGAGATCCACTGCGTATTTCAAAAATTGGTCGGACGCAGCACCTTTCCATTTCGGATCGCTCGGCGGAAAGTGAGAGCCGATGTCGCCATCCGCCAACGCACCAAGAATGGCGTCGACGATCGCATGCAGGCCGACGTCGCCATCGGAATGAGCGAGAAATCCCCGATTGAAGGGCACGCGGACGCCGCACAGCATCAGATGATCGCCGTCCCCGAAGGCGTGGACGTCGTAGCCAGTGCCTGTGCGGATGTCGCCCAGCATGGCACCGAGGCGCGCTTCCTCGCGCGCGAAGTCTTCAGGAGTCGTCAGCTTCATGTTGGCAGCATCGCCTTCAAATGTTGCAACGGTCAATCCCGCCCATTCCGCAATCGCGGCGTCATCGGTGAAATCGTCGCGGCCTTCACGTGCCGCGCGACGATGCGCTTCCAGAATGACGTCGAAACGAAACGCCTGCGGCGTCTGTGCGATTCGCAGGCGCGCGCGGTCTGGCGTCTCTTCGATTGCACCCGATGCTATCGATCAACTTCACGGTATCGGTGACCGGGATTACCGGAATAGCTGCGCCAGTGACCAATGCCGCATCAATGGCGCGCGAGATGACCTTGTCGGTAACAAACGCACGCGCGGCATCGTGAATGAGAACGATTTCCGGCGCTTGCGCCGCGAGGGCTTCAAGACCGGCGCGAACCGATGCTTGGCGTGTCGCGCCACCGTTCACCGGCGTCTGATATTTGAGATCGCAAACCGCCTGATCGAATATTTCGGCATCATCAGGATTGCGGACCGGTTGGACCGCGAAGATGCCGGGATGCGTGCAGAAGGGCTCCATCGCCCTCGAAAGGACGGTTTTTCCGCCTATCGAGCGGTATTGTTTGGGGCCGCCAGTCCCAGCGCGCAGTCCGCGTCCGGCAGCGACGATAATAGCAGCAGTCCGTTTTGTTGACATGGTGGGGTCGGCAACCGTCAGAGAGGGGGCGGCTGAACCAAATATTGCAGCCTCGGGCGCTGCACTTATCATACTGAACGTAAAAACAGCATGATTCCGTAAGGGCGTGAAGAAATCGGGAGATTTTGCTGCGCCGCACTTGCATAGCTCGGAAATTTGTCTAAAGTATAGGCAATTGATCGTCATGCTCAATTATTGAGCTATGTGGTTGCTGCAACGATGCAGCTGCCACCAGAAAAAAGAGAACGCGGTGATTGGCTCTGCTCAAGCACGTCAAACTCCCCTGACCATTGGCGATATTCAGGTCGGCAACCGCGTGCTGCTCGCGCCAATGTCCGGGATCACCGACGCCCCTTTTCGCCGCCTGACTGCAGAGCTTGGCGCCGGTTTGGTCGTTTCCGAAATGACGGCAAGCAACGACCTTGTTCAGGGCCGTCCGATGTCGGTCCTGCGCTGCGAGGCGACCGGTATCGGTCCACATGTCGTCCAGCTCGCGGGCTGCGAGACGCACTGGATGAGCGAGGGAGCGCGGATCGCCGAGGCTGCGGGCGCCGACATCATCGATATCAACATGGGGTGTCCTGCACGCCACGTAACCGGTGGCCAATCCGGCTCCGCGCTGATGCGCGACCTCGACCACGCCTTGAGATTGATTGAAGCCACGGTGTCGGCTGTTCGGGTCCCGGTCACGTTGAAGATGCGACTTGGATGGGATGAGAGGTCCCTTAACGCGCCTGATCTCGCACGCCTTGCCGAATCTGCGGGCGTACAAATGATAACGGTTCACGGCCGCACACGTTGTCAGTTCTACAAGGGCAATGCCGATTGGCGTGCAGTGCAGCCGGTCAGGGACGCAGTAAGCATTCCTCTTGTCGTCAATGGCGACATCACCTCATTCGAGGAAGCGTCTATCGCTCTCGCTGAATCAGGCGCAGATGCAGTGATGATCGGCCGGGGTGCGCAAGGTCAGCCCTGGTTGCCGGGACAAATCGCGCGACGGCTTGATGGAGGCGTTTCCGAATTTGCTCCGCCTCTTGATGATCAACTCGCTTACGTGTCGAAACTCTATGACGACGTCCTGAATCACTATGGTCCGCGCATTGGACTTCGTCATGCGCGCAAGCATTTAGGCTGGGCGCTGGATGTCGCGGCGAGGGGAACGACAGCCTCAGGCGAGGTCCTCAAACGCTGGCGTCAAACCATCCTGACCGCAACCGACCCCATCCAGGTACGTCGGTCACTTCAGGATGCCTTCGGTGAATTTGCCTGGAGCAAAGCCGCATGAGTAACGTTGCGGAAAAGCACTTACCGGTGGCGGCCAATAGCGAAGCCGTTCTGAATGCGCTGCCCAATCCAGTGATGATGATTGCGCCGGACGGAAAAATTCTGGATGCAAACATTGCGGCAGAATCATTCTTCGAAACATCGATCCAGCATCTACAGCGTCAGATGCTGCGGGAGCTTGTCCCGTTTGGCAGCCCGCTCCTGGCCTTGATCGATCAGGTCCGTCATACCGGCTCCGCAGTCAACGAATACAAGGTCGATCTCGGCACGCCGCGCATCGGAGGAGATCGCCAGGTTGATCTCCATGTCGCGCCGCTGTCGGAGCGGCCAGGACATATCGTGGTGATGCTCCAGGAGCGTACCATCGCGGACAAGATGGATCGTCAATTGACCCATCGGAGCGCCGCTCGCTCGGTGATAGCTCTCGCGGCGATGCTCGCCCATGAGATCAAAAATCCGCTCTCGGGTATTCGCGGAGCTGCGCAATTGCTGGAGCAGTCGGCGTCGCCGGAGGATCGCACTCTGACGCGCCTGATCTGTGATGAGGCGGATCGCATCGTCACTCTGGTGGACCGGATGGAGGTTTTTGGCGACGAACGCCCTGTGGCGCGCGGGCCTGTGAACATCCATTCCGTGTTCGATCACGTGAAGCGACTTGCCCAGTCGGGCTTCGCGCGAAATATCAAGTTTGTCGAAGAATACGACCCCTCACTGCCGCCGGTATTGGCCAATCAGGATCAACTGATCCAGGTCTTCCTCAATCTGGTGAAGAATGCCGCCGAAGCCCTTGTAGACATGGGCACTGAGGGCGAGATTCAACTCACGACCGCCTTTAGACCCGGCGTGCGCCTGTCTGTTCCGGGGAAGAAAACCCGTGTGTCACTCCCGTTGGAGTTCTGTGTCAAGGACAACGGGCCGGGCGTACCTGACGATATGCTTGCCAACCTTTTCGATCCCTTCGTGACGACTAAACCGACCGGCAGCGGCCTTGGGCTCGCGCTTGTAGCCAAGATTGTCGGCGATCACGGCGGGATCATCGAATGCGAATCGCTGCCGCGGAAAACGATCTTCCGTGTGTTGCTGCCGATGTTCAGTGCAACGAAAAACCCAAGCCAAAGCGATAAGCGCCCGGGAACGCCATCGCTTGCCTCACTACAGGATAATGAGGAATAAAAATGCCCGCAGGTAGCATACTAGTCGCAGATGACGACACAGCCATTCGCACGGTTCTCAATCAGGCGTTGTCACGCGCCGGATACGAGGTGCGCCTGACCGGTAACGCGGCCACGCTCTGGCGCTGGGTCAGCCAAGGCGAGGGGGATCTCGTTATCACTGACGTTGTGATGCCCGACGAGAACGCATTCGATCTGTTGCCGCGTATCAAGAAGATGCGTCCCAACTTGCCGGTCATTGTCATGAGCGCGCAGAATACGTTCATGACTGCAATCCGTGCGTCGGAACGGGGCGCTTATGAATATTTGCCGAAGCCGTTCGATCTCAAAGAGTTAATCGCGATCGTCGGCCGCGCCCTGTCGGAGCCGAAGGAACGTTCAGTCGCCACCAAGGACGAGGGAGAGTTCGATTCAATTCCGCTGGTCGGCCGCTCGCCAGCCATGCAGGAAATCTACCGCGTCCTGGCGCGTCTGATGCAGACCGACCTCACCGTGATGATTTCCGGCGAGTCCGGTACCGGCAAGGAGCTGGTAGCGCGTGCGCTCCATGACTACGGCAAGCGCCGCTCCGGCCCATTTGTCGCTGTCAACATGGCCGCTATTCCGCGTGACCTGATCGAATCCGAGCTATTCGGACACGAGCGCGGAGCCTTTACCGGCGCGAATGCGCGGGCAACGGGAAGATTCGAACAGGCCGAAGGCGGAACGCTATTTCTCGATGAAATCGGCGACATGCCCATGGAGGCGCAAACGCGGTTGCTCCGTGTGCTGCAGCAGGGTGAATACACGACCGTTGGTGGCCGCACGCCGATCAAGACAGACGTCCGGATTGTTGCCGCCAGCAACAAGGATCTTCGTATCCTGATCCAGCAGGGGCTGTTCCGTGAAGATCTTTTCTTCCGTCTCAACGTAGTGCCACTGCGACTTCCACCCTTACGTGAACGGATCGAGGATTTACCCGATCTCATCCGGCATTTCTTCGCTTTGGCGGAGAAGGACGGCCTGCCGTCGAAGAAGCTCGATGCGCAGGCGGTCGAGAGGCTGAAGCAGCATCGCTGGCCAGGCAACGTGCGCGAACTCGAGAACCTCGCAAGGCGTCTTGCAGCGCTCTACCCACAGGATGTCATCACGGGGTCCGTAATCGAAGGCGAACTGGCTACTCCCGTCGTTGTCTCAGGCGGCAATATGCCCCAGAGCATCGAGAACCTCGGGGGGGCGGTGGAGATGTATCTCGCGTCGCATTTCGCAGGATTTCCCAATGGCATGCCGCCGCCGGGCCTCTATCATCGCATTCTCAAGGAAATTGAAATCCCGCTTCTGACGGCAGCCCTGGCAGCCAATCGCGGTAACCAAATTCGTGCAGCAGATATGCTTGGCCTCAACCGCAATACCTTGCGCAAGAAAATCCGGGATCTTGACATTCAAGTCTACCGCAGCGGCGGCTAGTTCGCCGCTGCCCTGCAACATTTCGTGGGTTTAGAACCACTGGAAGGCGCGCTCCACGGCGGTGCGCGCCAAGGAAATGTCGCAATCAAGCAACTTAAGCGCTTTCTCAGCAATCTCAGGCAGCTAACCCGACGCCTAACCCAATTAGCATCCGTCTGTTTCCGTTGCGTACCGCGCCGCCCTTTGTGCAAGGGCGGCGCTCTTTTTCAACGGAGTACAAAAAATGACTGACGAAATTAGACGCCTCCGGTCCGAGCTGCGGCGTGCGCGGCAAACGATCGTGAGCCTAGTGCCAGAGGAGTTTCTCGAATTGCTTCAGGGCCGCGCCGTTAGGACGTGGGAGGATTATCAGGCTTGGCGGGGTGATCGCACAATTGCGATTGAACGCGCATCCACTGCCGCAATCATGCGGCGAACCTAGATTGGAGAACGCGATGGCCAATGAGAAAGGCCCTAATATAAAGAAGAAGGCCAAGTGCAAAAATTGCGAAGGCAAGGGCTTGGTGAAAAAAGGCGATAAGGTGATGAAATGCCAGCGATGCAAAGGGACAGGGTTTCGTTGAATGAACTCACCCTGCGCCGCACCGTGATCGGCGGCGACACGCTCGACAACGATTATTGCGTCATCCGCGAGGGCCGCAGCATCGGTCGTATCCGCGAAGCCGAGGAGCGCAGTGGGTTCAGTCCCGGCTGGTCGTGGTACATCAATCCGCCGCTGCCAATCCCACCATGGGGCACCGGCACTGCGCCGTCACTCGACAAAGCGAAAGAGGCGTTCAAGGAAGCGTGGGGGCGCTTCTATGCGAGCCTGACGCCGCACGACATTGCGCACTGGCACCACCACCAAGATGCCGGCGACCGATGGCGTTCTTAGCCTCATTGCAGCAAGGGTGAGCTGTCCGGGTCTACGCGGAATTCGCGCGTCAGGGCTAACAGCATTTGCTCTCGTTTCAGCCGATCAACCACCTCGTTACGACTATCAGGATGGTCTCTGATCAGCTTCCGATAGAACGTGCAGCGCTCCACGAGTGTTCGGCGGAGATTGGCGGCACCTTCCTGCGGAGGCAGGAAATCTAGGTCGTCCATGGCCTCTGCGAGATCATCGGCCAAGCGTGCTGCGACCATTGTTTCGAGTTCTAGCGGCATCTGTTCCTCCGCGTGGGCGGACCGAACCTCTCGATCATTTCAACTTTGCCGCCGTGAACGTGTTCCAGCGCTACATCCAGCTTCCGCATGTCAAAGAACTTCTGGCACACCGGGCACTGCATAAGGTGCTCTAGCTCGGTCTTGGGCTTCCAGCCCGTCGGCATGCCTTCGTTCAGTTTGTCTGTCATCGCGGAACCCAACTCAGCACAAATGGGTCGTGCTTATCTGGTGTTTTTCCACTTCCTCTGCAAATCACGCTTGATGTCGAGATATTCCTTCAGCCGCTCCGGGTTCCGGCTGAACTTGTGCCAAGCCGCCTTGAGCTGGAACCATGCAGTCTTCGCGATTTTCGCCGCGCCCGTCCGTGATCAGCCCATCTGACGGCGAGATCGTATCGATGCCCCATGACCAAAACAACTCTGCATCCGTCCCCAATTGCAGGCCGATCGATCCGACCTCCACATCTTCATAGATGACGCGGTAGCTTTGGGGCGCGTGGATGAGGTTTTGGTTACGGAGGAGGAGGGTCAAGTTAGCCTTCCGGATACGTTGCCGCAGACGCCTCAATAGCAATTTTTCGCGCGGGGGTTCCGGGTCTCAGCCAGTACAAACACCCTGGTCCTTATTGATGCCCCCAGGTAACCCGTTCGGGTTATCGAAAGAACTGATTGATCTGTTACGCTTTTAGGTTATTCCGCCGCCGGGAATAACAATCGACAGCCCCCAACTCCATTGAGGAGGACGCGATGCCAAAGGACGAGCACAACTATCTTGATCAGGGCGCCGAAGACCGCCGCAAATTCCTGGCCTCATGTGGCAAGTTTGCCGTTGTCACACCGCCCGCCATTACGCTCCTGCTGTCGACATCATTGAATTCAACGGCTGTCGCCCAGTCGGCGGGCAATAACGGCAACCACAACGGAAACGGCAATGGCAATGGCAATGCATTTGGCCATAGCGACGGCAAGGGAAACAACGGCTAGGGAAATGGCGGCGGGGACGGAGGCAAAAAAGGAAGACATCGACCGGTAAATCCCTGCCTGTCATCGTTTAGTGGCGAGTTGCGACATTCCGAAACGGAAGCGGTGACGGCTTCTTTCTCGCTTCGTGACCCGCGAAACAAGCCGAGCGTCCGCCCATTCCGGCGGCGGTCGGGCTAGTTCTTACGGCGTCGGCTTTTGCTGGAAGTCCTCATTCGAACTTTCCTCGGGGCACCGAAGACCTGGTGAGTTCACCCAGCCTTCGACCGTCGCAGATAGTTCGAGCCGACTTATCCGCTTAAGGAGAGCGTCCCGCGCTCGGCCAAAGGGCAGCCTTGCAGCTTCAATGCGCAGCTGCGCCGCTTCTATGAGGAGTTGTGATTGAAGCGCGTTTTGTATCCTGACCATAGCACCACTCCGCTATTCAAGGAGGCTGGAGTAACGACTTGGTCTTTGCCGCCAAGATTATTTTCTGACGTTGGAGGATCCCATCGCGGCCAGACGGGCTGCAGCCGAATTTACAGGCTACGAGCGCAAGGCACTTCAATCGCAGCCGTCCCTACCGCCCCCCTATTAAATAAAAGGACGCGCCTAATGTAAATAAATTAACCGCTCTATTGAGCCCCGGGCACAATATTTAATTTAGCTCCCTCACCACGGCACCCGCGCCCAAGCACCAAAAGCAAACTCCTGGTAATGACCGGGGAGCTTGCGTCAGGAGCCGGCGGAGGTCATGAGGCCAGCATCTGCTAGTCACTGCTTCATCGCGATGGATCGGGTGGCCCGGGATTTACCGGTCCCTGTCACCGCCCTTGCCCCAACCGTTGTTGCCATGATGCCCGTGATCATGATGCTCATGACGCTCATGACGGTCATGACGATGGTACGAACCGCGCCCGCCGGAGTGCGCGACCGCTTGGGAATTCAATGAAGTAGACAGGAGAAGCGTGATGGCGGGGGGAGTAACGAGGGCGAACTTTCCACATGTTGCGAGGAACTTGCGACGATCGTCGTCCGCTTGGTCTGTAGAGGGTTTGTCAAAAGACATTTTCGCTCTCCTATTAAATTTGAAATAAAAGGATCGCCAATTCAAATAATTAATCATTTAATCACTCGTGGGCATAGTATTTAATTTAGTTTTATTGCTCAGGAATAGAGGGCCCTTGGGGAACTTTTCCGGCGAGCGGGCACCTACAGAAAAGGCCGGTCCACCACTTGGACCGGCCAAGGTCGCCATCAAGCGCATCACCAACTTGATGGGGGACACGACCACGAGCGATCAACCATTGAGAAATGTGGATGTTCCGCGCCGTCTTCAGGCGCGTTGAAGGCGGAAGGACGCGGATCGCCGCAAGGTCTCTGACGGCAGTTCGTCGAACAGCAATTTGTACTCTCTCGCGAACCGACCGGCGTGGAGAAAGCCGTGCTTCATCGCGGTTGCCTCGATCGTCGTGCCGGGAGTTGCCAGCAGAAGCGCGTTGTGCACATCACCCAGTCGCTTGCGGCGAGAGAATTGCATCGGCGAGATGCCCAGCACTTCCTCAAATGCGCGGTTGAGCGTGCGCTTGGAGACGTCAAACTCTGCGGTCAGTTCGGAAGTGTGCACGGGCCTCGACCCGGCCTCGATCAGAAAGTGGTCAACCTTGCGCACCAGCTCCGCCGCCGACCGCAAGTGTGAGCCGCGATAGTGATGGTCGGCGGCGGCGATCACCGGTCTGGTGGTCACCTCCAGCAAGCAGCGCCTGTAAAATGCGACTTGCTCAGCCGACATTGTCGGTCCGTGTTCGGCGAACGCCCTGAGCAGCGTGCGGAAGCCGAGCGTGTTGGCGGCGGCGGTGGCGGGATCAGTGGTCAGCAGCGTGGCTGATTGCCGCCACGCCAGCGCATCCTGCGCGCCGGGCTCGGGTGCAAGGTAGTCGAACAGCTCCTCCTGTTCGACGAGGACCACCGTATACATGTTGGCACCGAAGAAACGCGAATAGAGTTCATGCTCCGGCGCGAGGATCAGCCGATCACCCGGCGTCATCTCAAAATCCAAAATGAATGCCGGATCGTCAAACACCGTGCCTATTGCTATTCGCTTGTCGCTCAACGCACCGCGCTGACGAAAGCCACGCGAAAAGATGCCGGTCGAGACGCCGACTGATCCGATCGACATATGCGTCAACTTTCCGGCCATCGGGCCGTCATCAAGCTGCACAATGTCCGCGTTGCATCCTGCACGGCATCGTGCAGGGCCTCGAAATCAGAGAATTCCGTCTGGTGTACGGTAACCATCGCGCTCAAAACATCATGCCCCCGTCGTTATGTCGCTCTCCGACATAAGGGCGGCCTGAGTGTGTCGATCTAAGTTGGCGCGGCGCTCCGCTGGGATAGTGAGAGGAATTGGCAGCGCCCCTGGCATGGGGTCGTTTTTGGTCAGTGGTAAGCTCGCGTAACAAGTCAGAGAGACAGACCCATTATTTTGGTCCCGGCAGCGCGGGATGCAATTAACAAGAGTTTTAACAGCGTGATTTGTGTGGATGTGATCCATTCAATGCTGCGCGGCGCTGCAATCATCCGCGTGCCTCATTGTTTCTCCCACCCCTCGGGCTTGCCGTAGTGAGCGAACAACGCCGCCTCGTTGGCCGGGATCAGGTCGCGCATGGTGCCGATCCAGTACGCGATCATTCCTCGCGGATCGCCGGGTGATGCCCGGCGAAATACATTGCGACCAGATCGCAGAGCGCCGATCCTTGAAGCGCGGGGCCTTTGCCACGCAGCAGTAACTTGATCTCGTCGATCAGCGCGCCGACCTCATGCTGCGTCATTCGGCGGCCTCGGCATCATCGTGCTCTGCGGCCTCGACGGTGTACAGGATCACATCGATCATGCGGATTAGCCTGCGCAGCCGCTTCTCCGCTTCCTCGGCGTTTGGTTCGCGAATGTCGATCATGTCGACCAGCAGGCCGCCCATCTCGTCGGATCGGAACGGCGACAGCGCAGCGACCAGCGCTTCGAATATCTCATCACGGTTGACGGCACGCGCGATCTGAAGGGCGACCGCTGGCGCGTTTTCGCAGCGCACAGTGACAACCTGATCCGCTGGGTTGTCGACGTAGAGGGTTGCGCTGGTGTCGGCGGTTGTTCCGAGTTTTAACTTCATCGGTGTTGTTCCAAGTCTTAGTTGCATCGTCGATTTATGTTTGCAAAGGCGCTGGACCCAATAACAGTCAGCGTCGGCTGATCTCCGTCATCTTGCCGCAATGCCAGCACTTGGTCCGGCTGCGCTCGCGCAGGCGCTTCATTTCCTCGATGTAGCGCTCGCGCGTCCGCGACCATGTCGTTTCCTCGGTCGCCATAATCTTGAGCACGAACATCGGATCGACGCGGGTGTTGCAGCGGCTGCATTCGACCTCGGTCTCGCCCTCTCTGATCTGATAGGTCACCGGCACGAAGCCGCGCCCCTCGACGTAATAGGATCGATGGTCGCAACCGTCGTTGCCGCCCCATCGGTTGATGACGGTCAGAAATGGCGGGTCGTCGCCCGGCGGTTTCTTGAACTTCACCGGCAGCGGCTTGATGTTGTCATCGCGAGACATCGGCCTTGGTCTCCGACCGTTCGAGTTCGATAGCGAAGCATTCATCGCAGAGCCAGCGCCTCGGATGCGTCGGGTCTCGCCAGATGCCGCGATGCTGGTGACACGCGCAGCAATCATTCACTTTCGTCATGCGTGCGGTGAACCTGACAGTCTGCGCACTCATCGGCTTGGCCTGTCGCCACGATTGTCGTCGACACGGTTCTTTGCGGCCAAGAACGTTTGCAGCGGTCCTTTGTGAAGGTGGTACAACTCCTGGCCCTTCTTCACCATCATGCCCTTGGCCCGAAATCTGTTGATGATTGTGTGAGCGGTTTGGCGAGTGGCACCGATCAATTCTCCGAGCCGGGTCGGTGTCATCTCAAGCGGAAGGACATCGGCGCTGCCGACGAACATACTGAGAAACATGCGGGCGGCTCGCTTGTCGGCGGGATTGAAAAGGTAATCATCCAAAGCCGCGTGCATTGTATCGAGGTGATTGGCCATCCCAATCATAAATGCAGCGTTCAGAACCGGATTATCTTCAAGCATCTTGCAGAAAGTCGCACACGCGAATGCGACGACGTCGCTCCCTGTTGCTGCGACGACAGTGTAGCGATGATAGCGACGGCCACTCATCGCGTCTTCGGCGAGCCAACTTCGCGGGCCACGGATTTCATGGAGGGCGGTCTTGCCTTCTTGCATTGCATTGACCCTGACCTGTCCCTTCGCGACAAAATAAATCCGCGTCACCTCGTCGCCTTTTCTAAACAGCAACTCGCCCTTTCTCACGTGACGCATTTCTCTTCCCGGTCCCGGTGATGAAAAGAATTCCACCAGCCACGCGAGTTCATCCTCGCTTAGTGTTCTCGTCATCAATTGACTTCCACTTGTGATGCGCCATCGCGCAGTTGTTGTTTCCTTGCGCCGCCGCGCCGTTGCGTAAAAAACTTTACTCATGGAGGTAGAGTAAAATGCTTTACTCTTGCCGTGCTTGCGCACTGCAATTTCCTGACATAGCGTTTGCTCAATGAAAAGTGATTTTCAAATTTCATTCGCGATGCGCGCTGCACGTTGTTTGCATCATCGCAAATGGCTTGGCTCAAAGTGGATATCGCTCGGCCAAAAAAACATCTCGTGCATGCGCGCGCTCACTGTCGTCGTGACTTACGCCTGCGATTTCGCGTGTGTGGCGAAATTATGGATTTCATCCGAGGGTCGTGTGCTTGACCGATCCTTGCGATGCGCGGCAACAAGCCGCGCTATTCGAAATAGAAAATCACAACCAGCACCAACCAAGGGATAGCGCACCGCAATGGCCAGCATTCGATCCACCACGGAATTCGACGCCTACATCGGCGAAAAAATCCGTGGCTACCGCAACCAGCTAAAACATCTCGCAGGACGAACTCGGGGAAAAGCTCGGCGTCTCGTTCCAGCAGGTGCAAAAGTATGAGAAGGGCATCAACCGGGTATCGCGGAGCGCGACTGCAGCAGCTCGCCCAGATTTTTAGCTGCAAGGTCGCGGACCTGCTGCCGGAGCAGCGACAGTGAAAGAAACAAAGGAGCTGTCGAACGTCGATCGTATTGTTGCGACGCGCGACGGCATGAAGCTGGTCGACAGCTTCGTCACCATCAAGAGCGAAAACCTGCGGGCTGCGGTCGTCGATCTGGCGAAGCGGTTCGAAGGGCTGTGAAGAACCAAACTCTCATCACAGGAGGAAACAGCGGAATGGCAAAGAAAGAACCAGAGACGATAGATCGATACCAAATTATATGCAGAGACCTCGATGGAGCAGATGGGCTTCGTGCTCGCTGCGCTGACGAAAATGGGGCTGGAAAATATCGGCTACGAGCTGATCACCGACGTTCATCAGTTCAAGGACGGGCGCAAGGTGCACGAGGTCAGCGCGAGGACTTCGCCGCCGAATTCGTGAAGGCAGAATCCCCGGTTCAAGTCGGCCGATCTGGTCGCACATTTCAAGGCGGCGGGCCGCGAGCCGAGTGCGGCCTATTACGGGATCAAGAAACTGACCGACGCCAATGTCATCCGAAAGAACGGTGACGAATTCGTCCGCGTCGAGGCGCTGCCAGCGCCGAGCGAAAGCGCGAAGACGCAGACCCGGCAGCGAAGCACGTTTACGAGGTGCCGAACAAAGACCTGATCGCGAAAGCCATCAAGGGACGGAAGCAATTCACGATGCGAGAGCTTCGCGACTTGTTCGCCAAGGAAGGGCGCAACGAGAAATCGATCAGCCCGATCCTGACGAACATGGTGCAAGGCCAAGCGGATCAAGCTCGTCGGCCCCGGCCAATACATCGTTCTGGCAAAGGGTGCGAAGCCAGCCGCGCAGGCGAAAAAACCTGCCGTGGAAGAAGAAGCCCGATGCCGCAAAGAAGAATGCCGCCGCCGAAGCACCGGCACCTGCCCTTAACGGCGCAATGATGAATGGCAGCGGAGACGCGGCACATGGCTAAGAACGGCAAGACGAACGGCCACGGTCGAGCGGGACACAACTCGGGATCACTCTGGCTGACGCGCTCTTATAACTTCATCGACAAAGACCCTGAGATCGATCGCTTCCGCACGACTCTGGCAGAAAGAGCACATCAAGGAGAACGACCTCGCTGTGCTGGCCGGGATTTCGGCGAGCACCGTCTACAATATGTTCGGCGGCAAGACGCGCCGCCCGCAGCATGCGACGTTCGCAAAGATGGCTGGAGCGCTCGGGTATCAAATACGATCTAGTGCGGGATGGTGATGCTCCGGATTACGAGCGCGAAATCCCAAGGCGCGTGCGTGAGTTCAAGCTGCACAAGGAAGCGAGCGCGAAGAAAAAAGCGCGCAAGCGCTGAGACCCTCGTTGCCGGGCCGAGCGAGTGACCCGATCTCGGCCCGGAGCGAGACCCAAGGAACTCATGTCGCACGCCGCTCGTGACGTGAGTAGCCGCACCTTGCGCGGGCAACGTCAATCTGCGGCACCGTAGACATGTAACCCTTCGTTCCTAAAGGGACATCGAGTATCGCGGAAAAAACTGGCAAGCAAGGAACGGCCTCACCCAGATCGCGTTGCTCGGCAAGGGACTGAGGCAAGTCGTCAACACAATCAGCGGAGAACTAAGATGGCACAAGCGCGCCCGACACCAAGAACATAAATCAACCCAACGTGTGGAAGACGCAGCCCGCCGGCTCGGTGAGCGGGCTGCTGAGCAAAGTACCCGTGCGGCTGAAGCCGGACAGGAAGTGGCTCGTGCAAGTGCGGATGTACTCAAGCAAAACGTCGAGGCGTTACAGCACACATGGCGCTCCGGCCTGGAAGCGGCGACTTCGGTCATGGGACGGTCCAGCGAGCAATTTGGTCGCACGCTCGGCCTGTCAGGAGAAGAAGCGCAAAAGGCAACGGAGGCAACGGAACACTCCGCCCGCAACGCGCAAGCGCTACTTTACAGTGGTACCGCTGCCGCCAAAGTGATGGGTGAAATGTCTCAAGAGTATTTCCAGATGGTTCAGCATCTAGTCGAGAAGAACTTGGACCACATGAACAAGTTGCTGACCTGCCGAACTCCACAGGACCTTGCAGCCGCACAAAGCGACATTGTGCGGGAGACCGTGGAAATCGCTTTGGAAAGCAGCCGTCGGATAGCCGACATGTCGCTCAAAATGGCGGACGAAACCGGGAAGCAGATCAAACAAACCATGGAACAGATGCGGCGCGGCGCTTAAGCCGGGCGCATAGGTTCGAATTCGAAAAATAAGAGGCTACTGCAACCGCTCTTGTTGGCGGGTCGTCCCTGCAGATCGAAGGCTCGCTTTCCCAGCCGCGCGATGGCGAGCGGTGTCGACTTCATCGCTTCGATGGCGCTCGACGCGACTTTGCCGACCTGTTCGGCGACGATGTCATACCCTTCATCATCGTTGGGAAGTCCGCCAGTGTCAGAGGCGGCAGACCCTCCAGCTCCCGCAGCCGGTTCTCATGATCGTAAAGCAGCGCCGCTTCAGGCGGCGGTGCTGGCGCTACCGGCGGCGGCTCGACATAGGGATCAGGCACGCCGCCTGCTTCCAGCCATTCCTCGTATTCGATGCGGTCGCTGTTGGCCGGATCGTTCGGGATGTGCGCCTGATCTGCTGTGCGGATCACGACATCGGTCGCGGTGAGTTGATAGTCCGCCATCACAGCCTCGCGTTCGCGATCCAGTGGAAATAGCAAGGCGTGCCGACAGGCCTCGATCCGAATGCGCCGACGCTGCCGTTGATCAGGTTGATGGAGAAGGCACCATCGCTGACATAATGTGCCTGATCCGGCGTGCAGACGTCGCCGCTCTCGTTGCTGGTCTGGCCTGCTGCGCCGCTCACGGTGTAGATCGTCATGGTCGGGGCGGCTCGCTTGGTGACCTTGAAGCGTAGCCCGCTTCGCGTTGCGGCTGAGCCGAGAGGATAGACGTACAACCCCGCAACTTGCGACGCCGTGCCGGGGGCTATGCCTTGGGTATAAGACTGCTCCCAGTAGCGTTGGCAGGTCGGAAGCTCGATGCCGGGTGGTCGCATGATGAAGGGGGAGCGCTCCTTGGGCGGCGCTTCGCCTCCCGGCAGCAAGAGAACGCCACCGATGCGGAAATAGTCCGACAGCGCGGCGATGCCGTTAACCTGACCCGGTGCCGTGAGGTAACTCGCGGCTTGCCAAACATTCGCGGCGGGCGCGGTGTAGGTCGCGCCGCACGCCATCGCGAACATGAGCATCATGCCGACGGTGTTGTCCTTGGCCCATGTCCCGGTGATATCGCCGGGGATGGTGACAACATTGAACTGCGGAACGTTCGCGGTGTTTTGGGTGTAGGCGAAGGCGCAGGAGCGGTTCTGCGCACCATTCTTGACGACGCCGCCGTACACGCCGGTCCTGTTGTGCGCGGACCAGAAGCACAATGTGAGCGGCTGCGCATTCGCCGTGCCCCATTGCAGTCGCGCAACGCGATTGCCTTCGATGGACTGATAGAGAACGACGTAGTCGGCAGCGCCCATCGCCGCCTGTGCAGTGCTCGGGTAGGACGCCATGCAGTTCTGGATGCCGACAGACGCCATGCCACCGACAGCGACAAAGCCGTATCCGGCAGAGGTGCCTGCTCGGGAAATGCCCCAGCCGTCGCAGAAGTAACCACTCCCGGCAAAACCAATTCCGGGGGTGCGATCTTGCGAGATGTCGTGCGAGCCGTTGATCTGCATGCCGTTGAAGGCGAGCGCGTCGAATGGCGCGGCGAAGATGTTGCTGCGACCTTGTGCCGCCTGCGTGTCGGTGAAGACTTGCGCGGCATCAGTACGGACCAGATAGGTCGTATCAACAGGAGGACCGGGGACGGTCGAGACCGGTCCGGTGTCGCCCTTCGGTCCCTGCGGTCCCACCAACGACGTGCCAGCGGGCCACGCACCGCTGGCCTTCGGACCAAACATGAAGTGCGTCGTCGTATTGATATAGAAATTGCCGTCGACGCCCGTGCCCGCCACCGGATCAGCCGCGCCATAGAGCACGGTGTTGCCATCGGCACCGGGCACGCCCTGAATGCCCTGGCAGTCCCTGAATGCCCTGATCGCCTTTGTCGCCCTTGTCGCCCTTGATGCCCTGCGGTCCTTGCGGGCCGATCATCGATGTCCCGGCAGGCCACACGCCGAGCCACTTCGGTCCGAAGAAGACGTGCGTTGTGGTGTTGATGTAAAAGTTGCCGTCGATGCCGATCAGGGACGTCGGGTCGACCGCCCCGTACAACACCGTGTTGCCTGGCTCGCCTTTGTCGCCACGATCGCCGTTATCGCCCGGGCGGGCCGGGCGGTCCTTGCTCCATCGTCTGGATGACCTCGACGTCGTCTTCCAGCACCACCACGACGGCGGCATCGCCCGGAGCGGTCGTCACGTCGATGTTGTTGATGACTTCGACTTCGCTCATCGTGTCGGCCCTGCATTGTTGACGAGGATGCCGGTCCAGACCCGGACCTTGTAGCCGTTGCGGTTGAAGATGTTGGACTGGTCGTAATCGCCGAGCCGCCAGATGCTCCAGCGCGTCTTGCGTGATGCGCACCGTGAATTGACCGGCAATGGCGTTGGTGAACACGATTTCTCCGGTGTCGGAGCCGAGCCGAAGCACTGCCGCCTGATCCGGCGCATGACGGCGCAACATCATCTCCATCACGCCACCGGTCAGATCGATCGGTGGGCCAGCGACGGTCTGCCAGATGAAGGTGCGGTAGAAGTCCGCATCGTTCTGGGTGGTGATGTTGACGATGGTCATCTCAGCTCACCTTCAGCCAGTCCTTGAGCGCCTGCGTGATTGGCGCAGCGAACGCGGTGTCGATCTGCTCGCGCGTGGTGATGGTGCCCGCCGCGATCTGCGCCAGCACGTCCGCCGAAATCGCGAAGCAATGGTTGATGTGCGACCAGCAGCTCGATATTCATCGCGTCCATCTGCGCGGCGGTGAGTTGGTGGACGGTGCCGTCCGCCGCATCCCATGGCGTGATCACCGCTGGGTTTATCTGCGCCGCCGAATAGACGCCGGTTATTTTCGCCTGCGCGCGATCATCGGTCTTGATCGGCCATGCCGGATGCCGCGTGAGGCCAGCCTGCTCCTTCAGCCAGCGCTTGTAGCGCGCGTAGGTGTCGAGCATGCCGGGCGGATAGTGCTCCGCGAACATCAGCTGCAGATCGGCAAACTCGATAGGCCCTGCGACATTGCCGCCGTCGAGGAACGCCACATAGCCAGCGTCGCTGACCGGCACGCTGACTGCCTTGAGGCTCGACCACACATTGTCGGTGTCGGTGCCGATGAACCAATACCAGTCGGCGATGTCGAACTCTCTCATAGGTATTGCCCTCCTGTGGTGACCGATCCGGCAGCGGTGCCAGGGAAGAAATTGATGCCGCCGCCGGACGTGCCGATGGTGCCGTTCATCTGCGCAAAGTATTTCGCGCCGGTCACAAAGCCGGGGTTGACGATGGTGAAGCGGCTTGGCGGCACCTGAATGGCACCACCGGAACTGGCATAGGCGGCACCAAGTGACCGTGATCGGCTGCGCGATGGTCTGCGTCGTGCTGATCGTTCCACTGGATCAGTCCGTTCAGGAAGGCCCAGTACAGCTCGCCGCAGTTTCCGTTGAAGGTGTGCACGCCGATGTTGACGTTGGCCTGATAGGCTTCGAACACCGCGCCTGCGCAGTAGTTGCTGCGGGTGTTGTTGGCAGAACAACGTTCCGCCGGTCGAGGCGATGAAGCCGCCGCCCGGACCCGCAGCGTTGAGGGTGGTGGCGGCGGTGATGCCTTTGCAGGTGAGCGTGTTGACGCCGTGACACCGGCACGGCGTGGTTATTCTGTCCGGTGAGCACCACGTTCTGCGGGGCGGCCTCGTTGCCGATCACGATGATATTCGGGCCGGACCAGTACGGCGTGAAGAAGCCGGGATAGCTCGGACTGTCGGCGATATGGATGGTGATGGTGTACTGCGACGGCGGGTAGATGAAGGCGAGGTTGATCGCCTGCTGCGGGGTCTTGATCGCGTGTGCCGCGTCGTTGGCGGTGCCGTCGTTGGCGTCGTTGCCGATAGTCCAGTTCACATAGATGTGGAGGTTCTGCGTCAGCAGACCGGCACCGCCGGACATGCCTGCGCCAAAAAGCTGGAAGTTGGTCCCGTCATAGACGTAGAGCTGGATCGAGTTGGCCGTGATGTCGTTGGCCTTCAGGTCGCAGCCGTCGCGCCGGATCACCTTCTGGAAGGTCAGCCCGTTGACCGACAGCAGCGTGGCACCCGTGTTCGCCGCGACCGCCATGATGTAGATGCGCAGCCCGCGATAATAGGCTGTGACCGGCGGCGACAGGTTGACCGACATCTGGTTGACGACGCCGGTATCGACCGCGAAGTTCACCAGCCCGGATTGGATGCCCTTGGAGAGCTGGCGCAGATCGGCGTTGTCCGGCGGTGCCAGCCCGTTGTCGCTGATGAAGTTGACGATCTCGCGCTGCGGATACTCGATCGACGCCGCAGGCGGGATCGAGCCCATCGTGCCGGTCGACGGATTGCCGTTGACGTACGGCGCGTTCGGATCGCTGACGCCGTAGGGCTGGTTGTATTTCATCGCATGCGCTCCCCTTCACGGTGTTCCGGCCATGTCGCCGCCGGTCTGCAGACCGGAATAGTCGAAGATGATTTCGGTGTGCGCTGGCTTCCAGCGATTGAGCAGGCACTCAAGATCGTCGGCGATGCCGATGCGCAGATGCGGATCGACGCCGCTCTGACCTGACGCTGACGCGAAACCAGTCAGCTTCGCGGTGTCGACATGCACGGTCCAATAGTAGCGGTTCTCCAGCGGCCCCAGCCCGTAGTTCGGCCACTCCGACAGCTCGCCGTCGGCGACCGGCGTGTCGCCGCGCGCGTCCATGATCGGTCTGGCCCCACTCGTTGCGCATCGGGTCGTCGGCGGCAGCTCGCCATAGACGCGGCAGTCGCCGCAGCCGTCCATGGCGATGAAGAACGGGCGATATTCGGTGATGGTGATGGTGTAGCCGATCATCGCCGCGATCTCGATGAAGAACTCGCCGCGACTGCGCCGCCCTCGATGCGTCATGCGCATGCACCAGCGCGAGCTGCCGCTCTGCGATCGACTGCGGTGCGCTGTAGCAGGGATCGGGCAGGCCCCAGTTGCGCTCCCAGTCCGGCAGCAGCTCGATGGTGGTGCGTGGGTCGCTCTCCATCTCCAGCAGCTTGCTGGCGCGGATTTCGAAGTCGCCCCAGATGCGCGTCAGCCCGCGCACCACCCTCATCAGCACGCTGTCCTCGCTGCGCGGCCACGCCTGTCCGAGCGGCAGCAACGCCTGCATCGCGTCGGCGTAGTCCTCGCCGGTTCGCGTGACGTGCTTGTCAGGATCAGGCATAGAGCACCGTCCCCAACGTTGGCATGTAGGCGGGTGCGGGCATCACGGTCGTCTCGTAAGTCCAGTTCGTGCGTCTCCTCGCCGACCGCTTGACTGATCGCCTCATCGACCCATGAGCGATACCAAGTCTGGCCCGGCTTGCTGCGCGTGAACTCCATGTCCTTGATCGATGTCTCGATGCGCGCGCGCACGGTCGGATCGTCGTTGGTCAGGTTGCGGATGGTGATGTCGTAGAAGAACAGGATCGGTGCCATCACGAAGCAGTCCTTGACCGTGACGGGCCGCTTGCTGTCGATGTAGTCGCTGACACCACGATGATGTCGGCTTCGGTCGGCAGGCCGTGATTGTCGGGATACAGATCATCCATCAGGAAGCGCACCGTCATGGTGCCGGGACCGATCTCCGCCGCGGCCCACGCGCGCGTGACGCCCGGCACCGCCATCGCCCAGCGCACATAGTCGGCTTGGCTGCCGCCCATCGGCGGGTTCTGGATGCGGAACAGGATGCGCTCGCGGAGCTGGTCGTCGGTCTCCTGCATCGACGCCGCCGGTCATGTCGCCGAGCAGGGTTGCGATGGTGACGCCGGGGATCGGCTGGTGACGAGCGCTCAACGCGTCGCCGTCCGGCAGGTTGCCGACCGTGCCCGCCGTCAGCGCCACCGCATCGGCCGTGCCGAAGCCGCCGCTGCCGATCTCGCCCTCGGTGACGGTCTGGTACTGCACGCCGTTGCCGCCGGTCAGCACCGTGCCGACCGGAATGATGGTGCCGTCGTTGCCCTCGAACTGCACGGTGCCCTGCGCGTAGGTCGCGGCCTTGCGCCCCTTCGAGCCGTCCGCATTGGTCAGCCAGATGACGCCGTGCCGGTCCAGCCATTCCTGCTCTTCCAGCGCGCGACAAACAGGAGCTGGTGCAGAAGAAGGACCGCAGCAAGACGCCGATGAAGATCAAGGCCCCGAAAGTGCTGCGGGACATCTGGCGGCGCGGGCCGAACGGACCGGCGGCAATGCGGAATACCTGCTGACCCATAAGTGGGGCCGCAAGTATTCGGCGCAGTCGCTGTCGGCGCGCATCCGCGAGGTGCTGCGGGATATCGGCGAGGTGGGGTACACCACCCATGGGTTGCGCAAGAACGCCGGGATCATGCTGGCGGAGAACGGCGCGACGGTGCCGCGGATCATGGCGGCGCTGGGCCACAAGACCCCGAAGATGGCACTCTATTACTGCCGTCTCGCCAACCAGAAGAAGCTGGCCGATCAGGCCGCCGACATCCTCGATCTCGCCTTTGCCGGGCGCGAGGCGACCCGACAGGCGCGGGTGGCCAAGCGGCGGGCCGGTCTGAAAGTGGTGTAAAACGGCCCAAACCGGCCCCGGAACGGGCCGAAAACAGCCGGGGGACGAAAAAGGGTTAGAAACGGGTTAAGTCCTTGCTGCCACAATACTGCTGTAAACAAGCAACATTGTGATATGTATGCATCACTCGGCGCGGGTATAGCGTCGCGGTCCCTTGAGAATTTGGTCTGACCTTTAACCCCGACATGACAACAGCAGACGCGTCGGCCCAATCACTTGACCCGTCATTTGCCGAGGCGGGCGGCTGGCGGTTTAGCCGGTTGCTGGTTCCTCTGGCTGTCGGCATTGCGCTTTTTTCGGCATTCCTGACCTTCGTGGTCCTTGCCGAATTAACGCCGATCGTGCCCGCCCCAAAAGTCGTCGTTACATTCCTTCTCATCAATGGCTGCATCATCTTACTTTTGCTGGCGCTCGTCGTCCGCGAAGTATGGCACATCGTCCGGGCACGCCAGCGAGGCCGGGCGGCAGCCAGACTTCACGTCCAGGTCGTCAGCCTGTTTGCTTTCATTGCTGTCCTGCCGGCAGCGCTGGTGTCAGTCGCCGCCAACGTGATGCTCGATCGTGGTCTCGACAGACTATTTTCGGAGCGAACCCGCGAAGTCATCGAGAACTCGATGCTCGTCGCCAACGGGTATGTCTACGAACACGCCCAGTTAATTCGGGGCGACATCATTGCAATGGCGAACGATATTTCGCGCGCGCGCCCTTTGTTCGATCTGGATCGTGACACGTTTCGCAAGTTGCTGACGGCGAGTGCCGCGTTGAGGAACTTGCCGGGTGCGATGATTATCGACAAGGATCGAGAAACTGTCGAAACGGCTTCGACGGGAATTAAGCAGGAGTTTGCAAAGCCTGACCCCGAATTTCTTCGCAATGTAGAAGAAGAAGAGCCTCAAGTCGGTGTTTTTGTCGAACAAAACTACGTCGCTGCAGTCATTCGGCTACGCGGCTTTCAGGACACATTCCTTTACGTCGCGCGTCTTCTCGACCCGGTCGTCGTAGGACGAGTCAAGAAGACCGAAGCCGGGATGAAGGAGTACGCCGACCTTCAATCACGAAGGCTGGGAATGCAGGTTGCTTTCGCGCAGATCTTCACTGTCGTCGCGCTGAGTCTTCTGATGTCGTCCGTGCTGATAGGCTTGAATTTCGCCAATTGGCTGGTCGCCCCGATTCGTCGACTGATAGGGGCCGCCAACCTCGTCTCGACTGGTGATCTCCATGTTCAGGTGCCGGTAATCCGCTCCGAAGGCGATCTCGCGCAACTCGGCGAGACGTTCAACAAGATGACGCAGGAGCTGCGGACACAGCGCGATGATCTCGTCAGCGCGAGCGGTCTTATCGATAGCCGCCGCCGCTTTATTGAAGCCGTCTTATCCTCCGCCAGTGCCGGCATCATCGGTGTGGACGGCCTGGGCAATATCGCCATTCTCAACCGATCGGCGGAAAAACTGATCGGCCACCCGGAATCAGAAGCACTCGGAAAACCGCTTTCTGAAGTCGTGCCAGAACTTAACGACCTGATGGCGACGGCCCGCAGTGGAGCCCAGCGCCTCATTCAGGGGCAAATCGAGATCAGCCGCGACAACGTCGAGAGAAATCTTTCGGTCCGGGTCAGTTCCGAACAGACCGGACAATCGAACGAAAGCTATATTATCACTCTCGACGACATCACCGAACTCGTGACGGCGCAACGAACATCGGCTTGGGCCGACGTCGCCCGCCGCATTGCGCATGAGATCAAAAATCCGCTGACGCCGATACAGCTGTCGGCAGAGCGCATCCGCAGGAAATTCGGAAAGATCATTACGGAAGACCGCGCAATTTTCGATCAGTGCACGGACACCATCATCCGCCAGGTCGATGACATCCGAAGTATGGTGGACGAATTTTCAAGATTTGCACGTATGCCAAAGCCGGTCATCGAAGGTGAAGACGTGGCAGATACGGTGCGGCAAGTCGTCTTCCTGATGCGTGTAGGCCACCCCGATATCAACATCGAAGCGGATATCAAGCAGGACCCGATGCACGCAAAGTTCGACCGTCGGCTGATCTCGCAGGGGCTGACGAACATCATCAAGAATGCCACCGAAGCGATCGGCGCCGTTCCTTCCGGCGAAATCGATCGCGGACGTATCGACGTCATCGCCGCGCGCGAGAATGACGATATTGTCATCGATGTCGTGGATAACGGGATAGGTCTGCCCAAAGAAAGCCGTGCGCGCTTGCTTGAGCCATATGTTACGACCCGCGAGAAAGGCACTGGCCTTGGTCTGGCAATTGTTGGTCGTGTTCTGGAGGACCATGGTGGTCGTATCGAACTTAACGACGCGTCCGCCTTGCGCCCAGAAGCGCGGGGGGCCTGGGTGCGAATGAGATTTTCCATTTCGGGGCAGGCGAAGACCGCCGAAACCGACACGAAGAAGACAGAAGCCGTAGCCGGCAATTGACACAACGGACATATATTCATGGCGAACGATATTTTGATCGTCGATGACGAAGCTGACATCCGTGACCTTGTCGCGGGCATCCTCGATGATGAAGGTTTCAAGACCAGGACTGCACGGGACAGCGATACAGCTTTGGCGGAAGTATCCTCTCGCCGGCCCAACCTGATCTTTCTTGATATTTGGATTCAAGGAAGCCGACTTGACGGTTTGCAGCTGCTCGAACAGATCAAGCGCGAGCATGCCGAGGTTCCGGTTGTCATGATTTCCGGCCACGGCAACATCGAGACGGCTGTCGCTGCGATCAAGCGGGGCGCTTACGACTTTATCGAAAAGCCGTTCAAGGCCGACCGGCTGATCCTTGTCGCAAACCGCGCGCTGGAAACGTCGCGTCTGAAACGGGAAGTGCGCGAACTCAAACAACACGCGCCATCGTCCGGAACACTGATCGGGCGCTCGCCAAGCATGAACCAGCTCCGTCAGACTATTGACCGTGCGGCAAAGGCCAATAGCCGCATCATGATCGTCGGGCCGTCGGGGGGCGGCAAGGAACTTGCCGCGCGCACGCTCCATGCAATGTCGAGCCGCGCCCAGGGCCCATTCGTGGTTATCAATGCCGCGGCGATTACGCCTGAGCGGATGGAAGTCGAATTGTTCGGCGTTGAACTCACCGACGGAGAAACCGGTCGCAAACCGGGGGCGCTGGAAGAAGCGCACGGCGGCACGCTGTTCATCGACGAGATCGCTGACATGCCGCGCGAAACTCAGAACAGGATATTGCGCGTTTTGGTCGATCAAACGTTCCAGCGAGTAGGCGGTACGAACAAAGTCAGTGTTGACGTCCGCATCATTTCATCGACGGCGCGTAATCTTGAGGCGGAGATTGCGGAAGGTAAATTCCGCGAAGATCTCTATCATCGGCTGTCCGTTGTCCCGATCAGGGTGCCGCCGTTGTCGGAACGTCGCGAGGACATTCCCGAACTCGTCGAATATTTCATGGATCAGATTTCCGCAGCCACCGGATTGCCGAAACGGCGGATCGGTGAGGATGCTATGGCCGTGCTCCAGTCCCACGTCTGGCCCGGCAATATACGCCAACTGCGCAATAACGTTGAACGCGTGATGATCCTGGCTGGCGGCGACACAGATGCAGCGATTACGGCGGACATGCTGCCTCAGGATGTCGGCTCGATGATTCCGGCGATGCCGACCGGCAACAACGGCGAGCACATCATGGGGCTACCGTTGCGTGAGGCTCGAGAAGTGTTCGAGCGCGACTATCTCATCGCACAGATCAGCCGCTTCTCCGGAAACATCTCGCGCACGGCAGAATTCGTCGGCATGGAGCGATCGGCGTTGCATCGCAAGCTTAAAGCTTTGGGTGTAGGCTAATCGCATGTCGCGCATTGCGTATGTAAACGGCCAATACCGCGACATGCGGGACGCCAGCGTCAATATCGAAGATCGCGGCTATCAGTTTGCCGATGGCGTTTATGAAGTTTGCGAAGTCCGCAACGGGCAAATCGTCGATTTCCCGAAACATATGAAGCGTCTGCAACGTTCTTTGAGCGAACTGCGGATCGCGATGCCGATGCCGTTGACGTCACTTCATATCGTTGTCCATGAGGTCGTGCGGCGAAACCGCGTCAGTTATGGTCTCGTTTATCTGCAGGTCACCCGTGGCGTTGCACGGCGTGACCATGCGTTTCCGATCAAGCCCGTAAAGCCGGCTGTGGTGATCACTGCGCGCAGTCTGAGCTTTGCCAAGAACCAGCAGACGGCGGAGCACGGCATCGGGGTAATTACCCTTCCCGAGAACCGCTGGCCGAGGGTCGACATCAAGTCCGTGGCGCTATTGCCCAACGTGCTCGCCAAACAGCAGGCCCGCGAGAACGAGGCCTACGAGGCCTGGTTCGTCGATGCGGAAGGATTGGTGACCGAAGGCGCATCGAGCAATGCCTGGATTGTCACAAAGGACGGCAAGGTTGTTACACGCTCGGCCGAGCACGGCATCCTTGCAGGCATTACGCGGTCTGTCCTGACGGATGTCCTGGCAGCGCTCCAGATCAAGTTTGAGGAGCGTCCCTTCACGCCGGCGGAGGCCTATGAGGCCGCCGAAGCCTTCGTGACGGCTTCCAGCCAAATCGTTATGCCCGTGGTCCGGATCGATGGCAGGAACATCGGGAACGGCACTCCCGGAACCGTTTCCACGCGGTTAAGGGAAGAATTTCACCGATTTTCAGCATTTTCTTGAGTTTTTGGGTGCGGAATCCCCCAGAACGGCTGAACTGGCCTTGCCTAACCACCGGTGCTGCCCTTTAATCGCGATGCAGCACCCGGAGGGGGATCTCAGGGACGCAGGCAGCCAGACCAAGACCCGTAGAGGGCAGGCCGGGCCCAAATAAAAACAAGCAACAAGACTGCGGGATAAAAAAATGGCGGCAGACCGCGCACAAAACTTACAAGACACCTTCCTTAATCACGTTCGCAAAACCAAAACGCCACTGACGATCTTTCTGGTCAATGGAGTGAAACTGCAGGGAATTGTCACATGGTTCGACAATTTCTGCCTTTTGCTTCGGCGGGATGGCCATTCGCAGCTCGTCTACAAGCATGCGATTTCGACCATTATGCCGGGCGCTCCAATCCAGTTGTTCGAAGGTGGCGAGGACGCGCCAGCTTGAGATTGAACTGATTTGGAACCCCGGAATTTCGACGGGGGCGCTGATCGACCTGGATCGGCGCGGGGCGACAGAACAGGGCGGGTGCTGGTCATCGGCCCTTACAAACGTGTGCGACGGGGTGACCCCGACGCACCGGCCATTGGCTATGGCGTACGCGACCCAGATGCACGGCTCGAAGAAGCCGCGGGACTGGCGCGTGCAATCGATTTGACCGTGACAGAGGCGGTCATCGCACCGCTGAGTGAAATTCGTCCAGCGACTTACCTCGGCAAAGGCAAGGTCGAGGAGATGATTGGCCTCATCAAGGCCAATGAAGCTGATCTTGTTGTGATGGACTGCGCGCTGTCACCCATTCAGCAACGAAATCTCGAAAAAGAGTGGAACGCAAAGGTTCTCGACCGGACCGGCCTTATTCTTGAGATTTTTGGCCGACGCGCGAAAACCCGGGAGGGCTCGTTACAGGTTGAACTGGCCCACCTGAACTACCAGCGCAGCCGTCTTGTCCGGTCATGGACCCACCTCGAACGCCAGCGCGGTGGCTTCGGCTTCCTTGGCGGTCCAGGCGAAACGCAGATTGAAGCTGACCGCCGCTTGATTGGCGATCGGATTACGCGCATCGAAAATGAAATCAAGAAGGTGCAGGCGACCCGCAGGCTGCACAGAGCAGGGCGCCAGCGGGTGCCATACCGCGTGGTGGCACTCGTCGGATATACCAACGCCGGCAAGTCGACGCTGTTCAACCGAATAACGCGTGCTGATGTCCAAGCCGCCGACATGCTTTTCGCCACGCTTGATCCGACGCTGCGTGCGCTTACCCTGCCTCATGGCGGGAAAGCAATGCTGTCGGATACGGTCGGCTTCATCTCGGATCTGCCGACAATGCTAGTCGCTGCGTTTCGCGCAACACTTGAAGAAGTCATCGAGGCGGACGTCATCCTTCATGTCAGGGACATTTCGCATGAGGATGCGGAAGCGCAGCAGCGCGACGTCGATGCGGTGCTTAGGCAACTGAGCATTGATCCGGACAGCGGCTCACGTGTCTTGGAAGTCTGGAACAAGATCGATCGTTTTGATCCGGAGGAACGTGACAATCTCGCGAACATAGCTGCACGAAGACCTCCCGAGCGGCCGTGCTTCCTGGTGTCGGCGGAAACAGGCGATGGCATCGATGCCTTGCTCGCGGCGATCGAGGACAGGCTCGCTGCGACGAAAGTGACCTTGAGCCTTTCCATTGATGCCTCCGATGGTGCCGGAATAAGCTGGTTACACCGCAATGCTGAGGTATTGGAGAAGCAGCTCGAAAACGGGCGCTTCAACATGACCGTTCGCGTGGACGAGACGAAACGCGACATTGCCATTGCGAAATTTGGAGCGGTGCTCAACACGCAATGAGCCAAGGGCAATGCTGCTCTGACAAAGGAACGTGCATCCCAGGACAGGAAAGGCTTGACCCTTTCCTGACGGAGACTATTCATCCGATCAATCAAAATGCGCACAAAACCGAGGAGACCGACATGAGTTATCAGAACGTACAGCTGCACATCAACGGCAAGTGGCGCGCAAGCAGTTCAGGTAAAACCATTCCTGTTCTTAATCCCGCGACTGAAGAAACGATCGGCACCGTTGCGCACGCTGACAAAGCTGACCTCGACGAAGCACTCGCAGCAGCCGAAAAAGGATTCAAGGCTTGGCGTGCAGTTGCCCCATTCGATCGCGCCAAGGTCATGCACAAGGCCGCTGACATCCTGCGTGAACGTGCCGACACCATCGCGACCATGTTGACCATGGAGCAGGGCAAGACGCTCGTCGAGGCGAAGGGCGAAACGTTGGCCGGCGCCGATATCATCGATTGGTTCGCGGAAGAGGGAAAGCGCGCTTATGGCCGTCTTATCCCGGCCCGTGCACCCGGCATCTATCAGCTTGCCATCAAAGAACCGGTCGGTCCGGTTGCAGCGTTCACCCCCTGGAATTTCCCGATCAACCAGGTGGTGCGCAAGCTTTCCGCAGCGCTTGCGGCCGGCTGTTCGATCATCGTGAAGGCGCCGGAAGAAACACCGGCGGCACCTGCCGAACTGATCCGTGCTTTCATCGATGCGGGCGTACCGGCCGGCGTTGTGAACCTCGTCTACGGCGTGCCGTCGGAAATCTCTGAATACCTCATCCCTCATCCGATCATCCGTAAAATCTCGTTCACGGGATCGACCAGCGTCGGCAAGCAATTGTCCGCGCTGGCAGGTCTTCACATGAAGCGCGCGACCATGGAGTTGGGTGGCCATGCGCCGGTGATCGTGTTCGACGATGCCGACGTTGATGCGGCTGCGAAGATTTTGTCGGGTGCGAAGTATCGCAACGGCGGTCAGGTTTGCGTCTCGCCGACGCGCTTCATGGTGCAGGAAGGCGTCTACGACAAGTTCGTCGCGCAATTCGTTGAAAATACCAAGAAGATCAAGGTCGGCAACGGCCTCGACAAGGACTCGCGCATGGGCTCGCTCGCCAATCCGCGCCGCGTTACGGCGATTGAGGAGATGGTGCAGGACGCTGTCGGGAAGGGCGCGAAAGTTGCGACCGGCGGCAAGCGGATCGGCAACAAGGGCTACTTCTTCGAGCCAACGGTTGTTACTGATATGCCAAAGAATGCCCGCGCCATGAGCGAGGAGCCGTTTGGGCCGCTCGCGATGATTTCGCCTTTCTCCAAGTTTGAGGATGCGGCGGAAGAGGCCAATCGTCTTGCCATACGGTCTTGCGTCTTACGCGTTTACCAGCTCAACGCGAACCGCGACGGCCATCGGTGCTGCGATCGAGAGCGGTATGGTGGCGATCAACAGCGTCGGTCTTGCACTGCCCGAAACACCATTCGGTGGCGTGAAGGATTCCGGCTACGGTTCGGAAGGTGGCACCGAGGCGATGGACGGCTACTTCAACACCAAGTTCATCACGCAGACAGGCGTCTGATCCTCGGCCCGGGAAGATATCGTCTTGCTTGATATGAGAACTACAAAAGCGGCGGCGCAATCCGCCGCTTTTTGATTCTGGACTAGCCTGCCTCGTGGGTTTTTGCCTCGTTCCAGAGCGCGTCCATTTCAACGAGAGATGCTTCGTTCAATGAGCGACCGCGCGCGGCAAGCGTGTGCTCGATATACGCAAACCTGCGCTCAAACTTTGCATTGGTGCCGCGTAGTGCAAGTTCGGGATCAGCGCTTGCGTGCCGTGCGAGATTGACCACCGCGAAAAGCAAGTCGCCGGTTTCCGACGCGATGTGAGATTGGTCACCGCCATCAAGGGCCGCTTCAATTTCGTCCGCTTCCTCACGGATTTTGGCGAGCACCGCGCGCGGATCGTTCCAATCGAACCCCACCGTTGATGCTTTGCGCTGTAATTCAAGTGCGCGGAGCAACGCAGGTTGACCGGCTTTGACGCTCGAGAGAAGACCGGATTTCTCAATGCTAGCCTTGGGATTGCGTGCGTTACGTTCGGCTTTTTCCTCTACCTTGATGCGATCCCAAGCGTCTTTGACCTCGCTCGGCGTTAGCTGACCCGCCTTGTCGCCAAATACATGCGGATGGCGGCGGATCAGTTTTGTGCTGATCGCATCCACGACGTCATCGAACGCGAACGCACCTTGTTCTTCAGCCATTCGGGCGTGGAAGACCACCTGCAAGAGCAGATCGCCGAGCTCTTCCTTCAAATCGTCAATGTCACCGCAAGCGATTGCGTCCGCGACTTCGTAGGCTTCCTCGATGGTATATGGGGCAATGGTCGCGAACGTCTGTTCCAGGTCCCACGGACATCCGGAGCCGGGCGTCCGCAACGCCGCCATAATGTCCAGCAGCTTCGAGATATTCGGGGAGGAATTCATGGATCACCAGACAGCTTGAGGCGTCACGCCTTATGGCCGATCAGAAGCCGCTCGCACAGCCTAAATATGATCTTGTCATTCGCCGCTCTAGGCCTGCGGCGCCTCGAATGCTATGGCATTGCCCATGACGAACAGCACTTCCGACGCAGCACTGGTTCTCTTCTCCGGCGGGCAGGACTCCGCCACTTGTCTGGCGTGGGCGTTGTCGCGGTTTGACCGGGTTGAGACGATCGGATTTTCCTACGGCCAACGTCATATCGTCGAGCTCGAAAGCCGCGAAAAACTGGTCAACGGAATGAAGGCATTGCGCCCCGAATGGGCAGGCAAGCTTGGCGAAGGCCACACGCTGGATATTCCAACGCTCGGTGAAGTTTCGGACACGGCGTTGACGCGCAATGTCGCCATTGAAATGGGTGAGGGTGGTCTGCCCAACACCTTCGTACCTGGACGCAACCTTGTGTTTCTCACCTTCGCCGCTGCACTGGCTTATCGGCGGGGGATTACGCACATTGTTGGTGGAATGTGCGAGACGGATTTCTCCGGCTATCCCGATTGCCGCGACGAGACGATCAAGGCACTCAACGTGGCGCTCAATCTCGGTATGGCGCGCCCATTCGAACTGCACACGCCGTTGATGTGGCGTGACAAGGCCGAGACGTGGGCGTTGGCGGAAGAACTGGGCGGCAAGGGGCTGGTTGAATTGATCATTGAACATTCCCATACATGCTATCTGGGCGAACGAGGCGCGCGCCACGCCTGGGGCTATGGCTGTGGTGAATGTCCGGCTTGCAGTCTGCGTGCCAAGGGCTTTGCAGCCTACGCCGCTGTGGACGCCAGCGAGACGCGATGACGACCGCCGAGCGTTTGCGTGCTGAGGGGTTTACCTTTCTCGCGGCTTATATCGCCTGTATTCCCATTGCCAATTGGTTGATCCTGCACGTCGGCACAGTGTGCCCGCCAAACGGTCCGTGTCTTGTTCCTGTTGCGCCCGGCGGGCTGATGGCGCCGAGTGGTGTGCTCATGGCGGGGCTTGCGCTGGTTCTGCGCGACCTGGTGCAGCGGCGGCTTGGCGTGACGTACGGACTGGCGGCGATCGGCGGGGGTGTCTTGCTCTCGGCCGCGTTGGCCCCGGCTCCATTGGTGGTCGCTTCGACTGTTGCGTTTCTGCTGTCGGAATTGGCCGACTTCGCTGTCTATACGCCGCTGCAGCGGCGCGGACTTGTGCTGGCGGTGGCAGCCAGTAGCCTCGTTGGATTGGTTGCGGACTCGCTGCTGTTCCTATGGCTTGCCTTCGGCACCCTTGATTTTCTGGCGGGGCAGATTGTGGGAAAGGCCATTATGGTCGTGCTGACTTTGCCGGCCATTCATTGGCTACGCGAGCGCGACAACCGCCTTGGAGTGATTTGAGACAACGTGGAGGAGGCCATCCGCTATGATGAAACTCAAGCCGAATTGCGAATGCTGCGACAAGGATTTGCCGCCCGAGAGCGGCGATGCCATGATCTGCACGTTTGAATGCACGTTCTGCGTCACGTGCGCGAAGGATGTGTTTGGCGGCACCTGTCCGAACTGCAAGGGAAACCTCGTGCAGCGACCCATCAGGCCCGCAGCGATGCTGCTCAAATATCCAGCCTCAACCGAGCGTCATCTTCGCGAGCAGCCCTGTCTCGCCAAAGCGGGTTAATCGTCAGCGACGATCCGTGCGATCGTTGTCCGATGCCCGTGGATGCTCATGCCGCCATTCTCGCGGCGGAATGAATGACCCATTCCACAGGCCGCGCTTTGCAGCCTTCGCGTCAGCCTGCTGCGTACGGTAGACATCTGCGTAGCCTGACGTCACGGCCCAGCCCTGTTGGACCATCCAGGCATTGACGTCGGAACCATCGGGCAGGGAGCACGTGGCGAGAACGCGTCCGTATTGATCCTTGGACTTCGGCTGGCAGGTCAAATCACGGCCCCGGACATGGCTTCGCAGTTGGGCCGATGCCTGACGGCCGCAAGGCCAGTCCTGGCCTCGCGCGTCAAGGCAAGTCTGATCGAGCTCTGGCGCATCGATATCGATCAGTCGGATTCTCGTTCCTGATATGCTGAGTGTGTCGCCGTCCACAATAAACGCATTGCCGATGATGGGGGCATCCGCTGGCCGCATCCAGCGCTGGACGCCGTAGACGCCAAGCGAGCCGATCAGCACGACCACCGCGACGGTCCAGCGCCTGGTCTCCGATCCCATACCGGGATCGGTTGCGGTCCATGTCGCGGCCATCGTGACCTTTGAAAATTCATCGCGATGCTAACGTTGAGGCAATGTGAGAGTTTTGTGTCAGCCGACTCGTTCGACTGCGAGCTTTCAACTGAATTATCAAATCGGAATCAAGCGGAATTCAAGCCTCGCCTTGCCAATAATTGTCTCATGCGACTAAGTGCAAATCGATTCCAATTCAGCTCAGCAATTCGGTCAGCTCAAAACATGCGCGATGTCCCGTGGTGGAAGTCCGGTATCCTCTATCAGATCTATCCGCGTTCATTTCAGGATTCGAACGGCGATGGCGTTGGTGATCTGCGCGGCATCATCGACCGGCTGAGCTATCTGCGTGATCTTGGCGTGAGTGCCTTGTGGCTCTCGCCCGTCTTTCCGTCGCCGATGGTGGATTTCGGATACGACATTTCGGATTACACTGGCATCGATCAGTTGTTCGGAACGCTTGACGACTTCGATGCGCTTGTTACTGCGGCTCATGATTTTGGGTTGAAGATCATCCTTGATTTGGTTCCCAACCACACATCCGATCAGCACCCCTGGTTTGTCGAGAGCCGCAGTTCGAAAGATAATCCGAAGCGCGATTGGTACATCTGGCACGATCCACGCGGCAGCGGAGAACCGCCGACAAATTGGATTTCGGAATTCGGCGGAAGCTCCTGGGAATTCGAACCTCACACCGGGCAGTATTACTACCATGCTTTCCTGAAGGCTCAGCCTGATCTGAACTGGCGCAATCCGCGTGTCCGCCATGCGATGCACGAGGTCATGCGGTTCTGGCTTCGCCGCGGGGTAGATGGGTTTCGTGTCGATGTGATGTGGCATCTCATCAAGGACGACCTGCTGCGTGATAATCCACCCAATCCAGACTTCGCACCGGACCGACAGCCTTATGAGCGGCTATTGCCGCTATATTCGACCGATCGTCCGGAAGTGCACGAGGTGGTCGCTGAGATGCGGCAGGTCATGGACGAGTTCGATGATCGCGTCCTGATCGGCGAGATCTATCTGCCGCCGGAAAAGCTCGTCGCCTATTATGGCCGTGACCTTACAGGCGCGCATCTGCCTTTCAACTTCGCGCTGATTTCGACGCCGTGGAATCCGCTTGCGATCGCGCAACTCGTCGAAAATTATGAAGCTGCCTTGCCACCGGGTGGCTGGCCCAATTGGGTGCTGGGAAATCATGATCGTCGGCGCGTCGCCAGCCGCGTCGGGAGCGATCAAGCCCGCGTCGCTGCAATGCTGCTTCTGACGCTCAGGGGCACCCCGACGTTGTACTACGGTGATGAGATCGGAATGGAGCAGGTCGATATCCCGGCGGATCGGGTGAGGGACCCGTTTGAAAAGAATCTGCCCGGTATCGGTGTTGGACGCGACGGTTGCCGCACGCCAATGCAGTGGGATGCATCACCGCATGGCGGCTTCAGCACGACGCGAACCGTGGTTGCCGCTGAGCCCAAATGTTTCCCAGCGAGAACGTTACCGTTGAACGCCTGGACGCCACGTCGGTGCTCAGCCTTTATCGGGCCTTGATAGCTTTGCGCAAGACAAGGCCGGAGCTTGCCGTCGGCACCTATACCCGGATCGCAGTGACTGACAGTCTAATGGTTTTTCAACGCGAACATCTCGGCCAGCGCTCACTCATCGCACTGAACTTCGGATCGGATTCTGTCTCGGTGCCGCTGACAAACAAAGGACAGATTCTTGCTGTCGACGTTCATGGACCGACAATTCGAAGTGGTGGATGGAGGACTGGCTTTGCGTGGCGCTGAAGGCATCATCTTCGAACAGCTCAGCTGATCTTATCCACTCAGCGTTCGATCAAATGAGTGAATTGCGGACAATGCGAGGTCCCGTTGTTTTACTCTGAACATGACTGGCAGTTTCTCAGCATCAAGCATACGTTGTGCAGTATCGTCGTGCTCGTCTCGCTTGGTAACGAACGATGGCCGATCACACATTAGCTGACGGATGAGGAAGAGACTTGGGTGGTTTGCGCGCTATTGCTGACGTGGGGGGAACCAATGCCCGGTTTGCTGTGGCGAGCAATGGAACGTACAGCGAGCTCGTTCATGTTGAAGTCAGCAAGTATGCATCACTCCATGATGCATTCGCAGACTATCTAAGCGGCCTTCCGCTAACGATGCGGCCATCCGACGCTGCAATAGCTGTCGCAGCTCCCGTATTTGGCGATCGGATATCACTGACCAATCATGGCTGGTCGTTTTCTGCCAAAGATCTCAAGAGGGATCTGGGACTAACATCACTTCAGATTTTCAACGATTTCGCCGCGACAGCGATGGCGGTGCCATATCTGCCGAAGGCGGACATTTTTCCGATTGGACCGCAGGCTCCGGATGCCAAGGGACCAATCGGGATCATTGGGCCTGGAACGGGTTTGGGTGTGTGCTCGCTGATACCTCATTCGGGCGAATGGGTGGTCGTGCCAGGTGAGGGTGGGCATGTGACGCTGCCGACATCGTCGGACGCAGAAGACAAGATTGCCGCGGCCTTGCGCACACGTTGGCAACACGTATCCGCCGAGCGAGTTCTTTCAGGGGCCGGTCTGGTCAATCTGTACCAGGCAATATGCGCCATTGAGGGGGCCAAGCCGCTTGAGTTTTCGCCGGCTGATGTAACCCGTCACGCGCTTGAGAAGACAGACGGGGCCTGTGTCAAAGCGCTGGAGTATTTCTGTGCGTTCCTTGGAACCGTTGCGGGTGATCTGGCGCTAACGATCGGCGCAACGGGAGGCGTGTATATTGCTGGCGGAATTCTGTTGCGGTTTCCGGAAGTATTTGCCGCATCGGCGTTTCGAGAGAGGTTTGAAAGCAAGGGTCGTTTCCAGAACTTCTTGCGAAGTATTCCAACCAGCCTGGTACTCGAAGAATCTCCCGCTCTGTTGGGGCTTGCGAACATTTCCTCTGAGCCCAGCTTAAGTGGATGAGGGCTGCAGTGCAGCGTAACTCTGGCTGGCCCAATCTCCTTACGTCATCCGGCTTGACAGCAGTGCGCCGGTACGCTCAAGCACGGGATAGGCCGCCGCTGCAATGATGTGAGAATTGATCAGCTTGATATCGCGCAGCAGATCGAGATGGATCGAACTGGCTTGAGCGGCCTGAATGTCGCTGGTTCTCAGTCTGTCGAAGTGCCACGCCGTCGCTTTCGACTCCGCGTCCCTGAAGGCAGCCTTTTCTTCGACCAGCAGCCGGGCCGTTCGTGGATCTTCCGTCACGAACAACGACGCGGCTGTCTTGAGATTGGTCGAGAGGCGCTCGATCATCTCTGTCAACGCCGTCTTTTCATCCTCAGAAAAAACCAGCCCACGCTTCAATCTCTTTGACGCATGCGGGAGGAAATTACGTTCCACGACATCGCCTGCCTGTTCGATATTCATGGTGAAGGTCAGAATTTCATTCAGGCGCCGGTGATCGGCTTCATTGAGCTCGTCCGGGTCAATGGACGTGAGGTAGGCCTTGATCGCGATATTGAGTTTATCCAGCACGTCTTCGCGCCGCCTTGTTTCAACCAGCAGTCTCCGGTCTTCTTTCTTCAGCCCGGCATTGACGCCCTGAAGCATGTCTTCGAGGACGTCCGCCAGCCGCAATGCCTCGCGGGCTGCTGCGCCAAGCGCAACGATCGGTGTCTCCTTTGCCGCGGGATCGAGATAAAGGGGGCGGGCCGGATCGGCGAAATCGATACGGTCCGGCAGCCAGCTGCGCAAAAGCGACGCGAATGGCGTCAATAGCGGCAGCGAGATCGCCGCAACGACAAGATTGAAGAGTGTGTGGAAATCAGCAACCGCGCGTGCGCTATTCGGCTCGATCTCCGACATGAAGTGGCTGATCGGTCCGAGAAAGCCGATCGCGGCGGTGATTCCGACGACGCGTCCGAGAAGGTTGCCGAGCGGCAGCCGTTTGGCGGCGGGATCGATGGTTCGCGGACCCTCGATCAGGGGATTGATGGCGGTCCCGAGGTTGGCACCGAGGACCAGAGCCAGCGCAGCGTCCAGAGGGACGACTCCTTTTGTGGCCAACGACATAATGAGGAGGACGATGGCGACACTGGAATGGGCCGCCCACGTCAGGACAGCGGCAAGACAGACGTCCAGAATCCACGACGCCGAGACGGCAGTCAGCACCACGCCGAGCACGGGGGAGTTCTCGTGTGCTGTCATGAGATCGAGAAGCTGGCGTAGTGCAAGGAGCATCAGGCCAAGGCCGATGAACACGCGCCCGAGATCGTGCGCCTGCGTACGCGAGTCCCGTCGGAACATCAGCATGCCGATAAGGATGAGGGCCGGGGAGATCAGGACGACATCAAACGAGAGCACCTGCACGATCAGCGTCGTGCCTACATTGGCGCCGAGCATCACCGCGAGCGCCGGAACCAAATCCACCAAACCGCTGGCTGCGAAACTCGCGGTCATCAATCCTGTGGCGGTGCTGCTTTGAAGAATGGCGGTGACGCCGATGCCGGCGAGGAAGGCGCGAAAGCGGCTATTCAGCGCATGGCCGAGAGACGCGCGAAGCCTTGATCCAAAGGCGCGCTGGATACCGGTTTGCACCATGTGCGTGCCCCACAACAGCAATGCGATGGAGCCCGCAAGATCGATCAAGGTAATCAGTGCCGTCATGATCGAGTCCTCTTGCTTTCAGGCAGCCTTGCCCCGGCCATCAGCGGCGACATGAATGTTACCGCCGTACTGTTCCGCGACCCCATGAAAACTGCTTGGCAGCGGCTTGTCGGTGAAGAAGTGATGGCAATCGTTCAGGTGCCCGGCGCGCACTGTCGCGTTGCGGCCAAACTTGCTGGCATCCGCCACAAGAAGGGCGGTCCGGCAATTGGCAACGATCGCCTGACGGGCCAGCACTTCGCCGGTGTAGAAATCCAGCAGCGTGCCATCCTCATCAATGCCGCCGACGCCGAAGATTCCGAAGTCCGCCTTGAAGCGAGAGAAGAAGCTCACCGCGGTGTCGCCGATGATGTCCCTGTCGAAAGGACGCAGCGTTCCACCCGCGATCGTGATTTCCACATCGGGATTGCGCGCGAATGCCGCCGCGACATTCAGATTGTTCGTGATGATCCGCAGATCTCTTCGTCCGGCAAGCGCCTGCGCGACATACTCAGGCGTTGTGCCTAAACCGATCATGAGCGAGGCGCCACCTTCGGGAATGAAGTCCGAGACGTCTGCGGCGATGCGCCGTTTGGCCTCGGGGTTTAGTCCCTGGCGGCTGCCATAGGCGAGGTTTTGATCCTGCACTGGAAGACTGACACCGCCATGGACGCGGCGCAGCAAGCCCTGGTCACACAGCTGGTTCACCATTCGCCGGATGGTCTGCGGTGTGACCTCGAACTGCCCGGCCAGATGCTCGATCGAGGCAAAGCTCTCCTCGCGGACGATTTCCAAGAATCCGGGCCTGCCGTTTGGTGATGATCTTGAGCATTTGGTCCCGCTTGTCACAAAACTTTATCATTCGAACTCTAAATGTGCATTTAATGTTTCATTCGATCAATCATTATGTTCATATGAACGTGGGAGAGAAATCAAACGCGGCGGCGAGAACAACAGCAAAGCCAGCCGGCGAGCGGAGCGGGGATTGGATCTCGCGCCGGATCGTTTGGCGTTCGTTGACCGCGAACAACGTCCACCGCGAATGAAATTACGAATTAGATTGTTGCCGCAGGGCTATGCGTGCGCCGTCCGCACGCAGGTTCGTCATTGGACAGGTTCGAGTCTATGTCAGCAATTACGCTTGACCACGTGTCGAAGAACTGGGGCGCCATGCGCGCCGTCGACGATGTAAGCCTGAAAGCAGACGAAGGCTCGTTGCTGGTTTTGCTCGGTCCATCAGGATGCGGCAAGTCCACGACGCTGCGGCTCATCGCCGGGCTCGAGGAGGTCGATAGCGGGACGATCACGATCGGAGGGCGGGATGTCACCGCATCTCTCGCCTGCCGAGCGGCAGATCTCCATGGTGTTCCAGTCCTACGCGCTCTTTCCTCATTTGAATGTCGCAGAAAACATCATCTTCGGCTTGACGGTTCGCCGTGTCGTCACGTGCCGAGCGGGACGCGCGGCTGAAGACGGTTGCCGACATCGTCGGGCTGACGCACCTGCTTGAGCGCAAGCCGTCCCAGCTGTCCGGCGGCCAGCGCCAGCGCGTCGCGCTCGGGCGCGCCATCATCGCGGAGGCGCCCGTCTGCCTGATGGACGAGCCGCTGTCGAATCTCGATGCCAAGCTGCGTCACGAAATGCGCACCGAGATTCGCAGCCTGCAGCAGCGGCTCGGCATGACGATGGTCTATGTCACCCACGATCAGACCGAAGCCATGACGATGGCCGATCGTGTCGTCCTGATGCGTGACGGCCACATCGAGCAGAACGGCGCTCCGCACGAACTCTACAACCGGCCCGCAAGCGACTTCACCGCGCGGTTCATCGGCACGCCGCCGATGAACATGATCGCGCGCGACGAAGGCTCTGTTCGGTGTCCGCCCCGAGCATATTCGCATCGTGTCGCAAGGTGGTCATCGGCGACGGTAAAGGCCGTCGAGCATCTCGGCGCGGACAGCATCGTTCTTTGCGATATGGAGGGTAGACCGGTTTCCGTCCGGCAGGATGGATTCAGCTCGCTTCCGGCCGGTGCACAAGTCGAGCTCGTCTGGCAAGACTGGCTACGAACATCAGTTTGACAAGGATAGCGGGAAAGCGGCATGAGACGGTGTCACACCGCACTGAAGCGCGCCGTTTCTGAAGAAACGCAGGCGGCAGCAGCTGCAGGTGCAAGCTTCAAAGAAGCTGGAGAGAGAGAAGAATGAATGTTCAAACGACGGCCCTGCTCACCGCGGTTTGCATGACGATTGAGGCTTGGGCGCGACCGCCGCCGGCCGTCGATCTCACGATGTATTATCCGGTCGCGGTCGGCGGCCCGGTGACGAAGATCATCGACGACATGGTGCAGCGGTTCCAGAAGGAGAATCCGGACATCAAGGTCGACGGCGGTCTATGCCGGCAACTACACCGACACGATGACGAAGGCCATGACGGCCATGAAGGGCGGCCAGCCGCCGCAGCTGTCGGTGCTGTTCTCCACCGACGTGTTCACGCTGATGGACGAGAAGGCCATCGTGCCGATCGACGAGCTTGCTGGGGCGGAGGCAAGGAGTGGTTCAAGGAGCTTCTATCCGGCCTTCATGGCGAACGGCCAGGTCGACGGCAAGACCTGGAGCATTCCGTTCCAGCGCTCGACCATCGTGCTCTACTGGAACAAGGACGCGTTCAAGGAAGCCGGACTCGATCCTGAGAAGGCGCCGGCGACCTGGGACGAGATGGCCGAGATGGGCGAAGAAGCTCGTCAAGAAGGACGCGTCCGGCAACGTGACCCGCTGGGGCGTTGAAATCCCGACCACCGGCTACGGCTATTGGATGCTGCAGGCGCTGGCCATCGAGAATGGGCAGAAGCTGATGAACGAGGCCGGCAACGAGATCTACCTCACCGCGCCGAAGACGGTCGCCGCCCTGGAGTACTGGGTCGATCTCTCCGCGCAAGGACAACGTGATGCCGACCGGCACCGTCGACTGGGCAACGCTGCGCACCGACTTCCTCGAAGGCAAGACCGCCATGATGTGGCACACGACGGGCAATCTGACGGCGGTGAAGGACGGCGCCAAGTTCAACTTCGGCGTCGCCATGCTTGCCCGCCAAGGAGCGGCGCGGGTCGCCGACCGGCGGCGGCAACTTCTATATCTTCAAGAGCGCCTCGCCCGAGCAGCAGAAGGCCGCGGTCAAGTTCATCCAGTGGATGACCGCTCCCGAGCGGGCCGCCGACTGGAGCATCAAGACCGGCTATGTCGCGGTGTCACCCGGCGGCCTACAAGACCCGGCAATGGAAGACGTACGCCAAGGACTTCCCGGCGGCGATCGTCGCGCGCGATCAGCTCGAGCACGCGGTGCCGGAACTGTCGGTGCATGAGAACGGACGCATCTACAAGTTCGTCAACGATGCCGTGCAGGCCGCTGTCACCGGCACGCAGAAGCCCGCAGGAGGCGCTGGCGGCGCGCAGCAGCAGTCCGATCGCGTTCTGCAAGGCCTACAAATAGCAGCGATAAAGGCGTCGGACGGCGGCCGCCGCCGTCCGGCCCTCAATGCCGATGACCGATCAAGCCGCCAGATAGTGAAGCCGCCGCACGCTGCCGAGGTCGCAGCGTGGTGGAATGGCGTCAATGCCTGGCTCCTGCTGTTGCCGGCCGCGTACTTCTTGTGACCTTCACGCATTATCCGATCCTCGCGACGATCTGGCACAGCTTCTTCCTCACGCGCCGCAGCGGCACCGGAAGTGTTCGTCGGTCTCGACAATTACCGCTCCATGCTGGCGAGATCCGATCTTCTGGAAGGCGCTGCGCAACAATTTCTGGTTCGCGCTCGCGACCGTTCCGACCTCGATTGCGCTGGCGCTGCTGATGGCGCTTTGGGTCAACCGCAAGATGCGCGGCCGCGCGTTCCTGCGCCTTGCGTTCTTCACGCCGACGGTGCTGCCGATGATCGCGGTGGCCAATATCTGGCTGTTCTTCTACACGCCGGACTACGGCCTGCTCGATCAGTTGCGCGGGCTGTTCGGCCTCGGCGGGCTGGAACTGGCTCGGCGACCCCTCCACCGTCATGGGCTGCTTGATCGTGATGGTGATCTGGAAAGAGGCCGGCTTCTTCATGATCTTCTATCTGGCCGCACTTCAGCAGCTCTCGCCCGATCTTGAAGAGGCTGCTGCGGTCGAGGGCGCAAGCCGCTGGTACATCTTCCGGCGCATCACGTTTCCGTTGCTGATGCCGACAACGCTGTTCGTGGCGATCAATGCGGTGATCAACTCGTTCAAGCTGGTCGATCACCTCGTCATCATGACCAAGGGCGGTCCGAACAATGCCAGCTCGCTTCTGCTGTATTACATCTATGAGGTCGCTTTCACGTTTCAGGACACCGCCTATGCCGCGACGCTGACCGTCGTTCTTATCGGTCATCCTGAGCACGGTGGCGCTGATCAAGTTCGGCTATCTCGATCGCAGGATCCACTATCAATGAACGAGCGCACGCACTCGCTCGAAACCGATCGCCGCCTGGCTCTTGCGCTGCTCTGGCTCTCGCCGCTGGCCTACGCGTTCTGGAGCGCGTTCCATCCGTCGGCATACGCGACGTCGTTCAGCCTGTCCGCGCCGTGGACGTTGGAGAATTTCGTCCGCGCCTGGAATCAGGCGCCGTTCGGCCGCTATTACCTGAACACGATTCTGCTGGTCATTCTGGTGCTGGCCGGACAACTCGTGTTGTCGACGCTCGCGGCCTATGCCTTTGCTCGCTTCAAGTTCAACGGCAGCGGCATCGCGTTCGCGCTGGTTCTGCTGCAGCTGATGATCATGCCGGACGTGCTGATCGTCGAGAACTATCGGGTGATCAGCGCGCTCGGCCTGCTCGACACGATCCCGGCGATCGCCCTGCCTTATCTGGCGAGGGCCTTCGGTATTTTCCTGCTGCGGCAGACATTCAAGAGCGTGCCGAACGAACTCGTCGATGCGGCACGCGTCGAAGGGGCGGGCCTCTTCAGGTGCTCTGGCGGGTCTATGTGCCGCTCGGCACGACCGACCTATGTCGCCTTCGGCCTCGTGTCGGTCAGCTATCACTGGAACAATTTCCTCTGGCCGCTGATCGTGACGAACTCGGTTGAGAGCCGGCCGCTGACCGTCGGACTGGCCGTCTTCGGCGCGCCGGAGACCGGCGTGGACTGGTCCGTCATCACGGCTGCCACAGTCATGACGATGGCTCCGCTGCTGATCGCCTTTCTGCTGTTCCAGCGCCAATTCGTGCAGTCCTTCATGCGCGCGGGTATTCGCTGATGCGGCTCATCACGTGGAATATCCAATGGGGCAAGGGCTGCGACGGCGTCCGATCTGGCGCGCATCGTTTCTGTTGCCAAGTCACTGGCCGATGCGGACATCTTCTGCTTTCAGGAAGTGTCCAGCAACTTTATGAAGCTGGATGAAGGCGCAGATCAGAGCGAGGTACTGGCCGCGCTGCTGCCGGATCACGTGCCTGTTTTCCGACCGGCGATCGAAACTATCGACAGACGGGCAAGTCCCACCGCTTTGGCAACATGACGCTGTCGCGGTTGCCGGTCCTGCAGATCGCCAATCACCTGCTGCCGTGGCCGGGAGCGGCGGCAACACGCAGTATGCGGCGCCAGGCGCTGGAGGTGACCGTGCAGGCTGCCTTTGGTCCGCTGCGGGTCGTCAACACGCATCTCGAATATCACTCGGCCGCGCAGCGCGACGCGCAGATCGCGCGCCTGCTCGATCTGCAGGAAGAAGCCTCGACCGGCTCGATGATCGCACGCGACGTCCATGCAGAGCCTTATACGAGCCAAACGCTGGCTGCATCGAGTTTGCTTTGTGGCGACTTCAACGTCGACGTCTCCGATCTACAGCATGCACTGATTGATCGGTCAAAACGACCCGGATTGAATTATCGGGATGCGTGGACCATCCGTCATCGGGACGGGCGGCGCGCACCGACTTGCGGAATTTTCGATCGCGCGCAATGGCCGAACGGGTCGGATTGTCGTGACTTTATCTTTACGACGGAAGATTTGAGCGATCGTATCCTGCGCGTCGAGGTCAATGAAACGACCGACGCGTCCGATCACCAACCTGTTCTCATCGAATTGGCTGATTAAATAGCCGCTCGGGAAGATGCATCGCATCGCTTGACGATGCTGGCTGGCATCGGCAGGAAAGGGATGTCGAAGTGACCCGGATAACGGCGAAACCGGCAAAACAGTTGAAAATTGGCGTTACGTGAGCTTGGCTCGCGCGGTTCCAGTAAGGTCCGTCAGCTTGATTTTGTGATCTTCACACCAAATAGGTGCCTAGCCAGCCGGGCGACAAGCTGGTTGGGGTGTTTGGCGCGCTAACGACAATCGCGGATTCCTATTGTCATCAATGAAGATTTCAGGCTTTCTAGGCGCCTTCTTTACTCTTGGAGGTTTCAAACGTGGCTACAGGTACCGTGAAGTGGTTTAATTCGACAAAAGGCTTCGGTTTCATTCAGCCCGATACGGGCGGCAAGGACGTATTCGTCCATATCTCTGCTGTTGAAAAGGCCGGCCTTTCCAGCCTCAACGAAGGTGCCAAGGTGAGCTACGAAGTCGTCGCGAACCGCGGCGAAGAGTTGGCTGAGAACCTTCGGGTAGGCTGATTAGGAACTCATCAAAGCTGGCTCGTTGACCAATCGCAGACATCGCGGACGAGCCAATTTCAGGCGATCAGCAGCAAAGGCCACGCGGTCATCCGCGTGGCCTTTGCGTTTCCGAATTTGGGAACCAGAAATGGGCCAACGCGGCGCGGCCCGCCACTTGGTGTCGGTTTCGGATGTCGGTCCCAAAAGGTGAGGCGCCTGTTGGTCCCCACATAAGACCGACATGAAATCCAAGATTTCTAGGTTTTCCGTGGGGTTTCCCCCATAAGAAAACGCAATTCACCCCATAAGACCGTCGTAATCGGGGGTTTTCCCACATAAGATCGTCGCGTTTTTGGGCTCTCACCAATGCTCTGATGGCGGCATCGGAAGCAGGTCGCCATTGCGCCGCGCAGACCAGTGGCTAAGCGAGTTATCAGTGGGCCGGAAAACGTTGGCGTAAGTGCTTGAAAATGCGAAAAATTGTTTGTACCCGCAGGCATTCTTCGGCAAATGGTTCGCCCTTGATAGCGCACCAAAACCTGAGGCCTATACCCGAAGGAACACCAGCCACTTACCTAAGGTCGCCTAGTTGGCCGTGTTCTTTGCAAAGGCCAATACACCCATCAGCGATCGGGATTTTGCCTTGAGTTCGATATGGCGGGTTAGCGCGCCATTCAGAATAAAACTGCGAACTCTTATATCATTGAAATTGCAGTGTGATTTCTAATTGAGTTGCCAATTGATTGCGCAGGTCCGCTAACAAGTACTAACCCGCCGTCAATCGGCGGGAGTACACCGGCTGGTCGCCATACGCCTTGATTGCTCGGATTATCGCCATCACCAGGCGATCATCCACCGATGGTGCCAGCATGCGTTAGCGTTGCGCGGCGGTTGATCAAGAACGCGAGCACCGTCGCACCAGACCCGGCGGTGACGATCACCGGTGTTTCGTTAACCACGAGGGCGCCCTCAGCTTGCGCGAGAGCCGTGCCATTCACCTGGGCGTTGCCTCGATAGATATGGACCAGAGTGTCCCAGTCGTCCCAGCTCGGGACCGTTGCCCGGATCCCTGCTTCGAGATGGATATCGTAAAGGCGCACGTCGTTTCGAATGATCGCGGGCGCGTCCAAATCCTGAGGTCCGACGAGAAACCGCCAAGTATTGGGCACCGGAGCCTCGAGGTTCCTGAGTTGGAGGGAGGGCGCGAGATCGACGGTGTGCGGCCGCACGAAAATCTGCATGGCGCGCGCTGTTTCACCGTCCGGCTTCGTCTGTTCCTCGTGCCAGAAACTCTTGCCAGCATTCATGACCATGATTTGGCTAGGCGATATCGGGAAATTGCCGCCGTCCATGTCCGTATGGTGAATCACACCATCGCTTACATAGGAGATGATTTCGTCGTTCCGATGCTCGTGCATCGGGATGAACCCGCCCGGCTCCAGGATCAACTCGTCGAAGCGGGCGAGCGGCCCGTCGCGAGTGCCGCGCCGGTGGTCGACACCGCCGATCCGTTGCTTGCCGCCATGACCGGTACAGCCAGCCAACCGACCACGTTGTTGCAAACGGCTGCATCGGACAGCGCCGGCGCTCACGGGCTTGACAGTTCGGTGCCAGCCCTTGATGTCGCCGCCGAGCCGGCGCCCTCCACCGGGAGCAGTGCAATCGGTGACGTGGCGCAAGCGGGCAACGTGGCAGGCGATGCTCTTGCGAATGTGGCGCCGGTCGTTGACACCATCGAACCGGTGCTCACCACAACAGCTGCCGCTGCGAGCCATCCGAGCAGCGAAGCGCCACATCCGGCCGACACTGGGGATGTGGCAAGCGATGCTCTTGCGAATGTGGCGCCGATCGTTGACACGATCGAACCGGTGCTCAACACAACAACTGCGGCTCTGAGCAATCCGACTAGCGACGTGTCACATCCGGCGGACACTGGGGAAGTGACAAGCCATGCCCCTGCGGATCCCGCGCCAGGTGGACACGATCAAACCGGTGCTCACCACAACAGTTGCCGATGTGAGCCATCAAATGAGCGACGTTCCACATCCGGCCGACACTGGGGATGTGGCAAGCGATGCTCTTGCGAATGTGGTTGACACGACCGAACCGGAGCTCCCCACAACAGCTGCCGATGTGGGCCATCCAATCAGCGACGTGCCACATCCGGCCGAGACTGGGGATGTTGCAAGCCAAGCTCCTGCGAATGCGGCGCCGGACGACACCAGCGTCGATCGAGCCCCCGGACCGGCCGGAACCCCTGCTCGCACTCGCCACCGCGACTGACGCACCGATCGAGGTTCCGGGAATTCCGCGACCGCAGCCCCGGCCAACGTAACGGACGTATCGAATTCCGTGGCGGCCGTCGACCCGACCGCCATCGCAGGCGACGTGATCGCCTTGAACGACGCGCCACCGCCTTCGGACAATGCTCTGTTCACCGGAACCCAGTATACCGACTACGGCGTCACATTGAGCAGCGACATCGCCGTTCCCCAGCAGCACGCCGTGTCTCCGGCCGACACCGCATCGCCTCAGGACGCTTTGGTGGTTGCCGATGTCCAGCAACACGCGGCCCCGCCTCCCGATATCGTGGATACGACGCATCTAATCGATCACCTTGGACTTCGCGATGCCATCCTATAGCGAGAGGCGAACATGGCCGCCGTCGAGACACTGAGCAATCCGCCGCGGAGCCATTCTGCGGATCAGTTTCGCGGCGCACCCGGCGGCGAGGCCCGCGATCATGTTGGACCTGTCAACCCGCTGGCCGCCTGGCGTTCGGTCGCGCGCGCGAACCTGATCGCGGTCGCGGTATTTTCGGTCGTCGTCAATCTGCTGATGCTCACGATGCCGATGTACCTGTTCCAGATATCCGACCGCGTGCTGGCGAGCCGCAGCCTCGAAACACTGCTAATGCTCTCGGCTCTCGCGCTGGCGTTCATCGGCATCCTCTCGATCGTCGACATCCTGCGTCGGCAGGTGCTGGGGCGTCTTGCGACCAAGATGGAGGCCTTGCTCGGCGGCGCAGTGCTGGCGAGCAGCATCAACAACGCCAGGGCCGGCGAGGGCGGGACCATGCAGGCGATCCGCAGCCTTCACCAGGTGCGTGGAGTTCATCTCCATCATGCTTCTGCTGATGGACGCGCCGCTTTCGCCGCTCTACTTCGGAGTCATGTCCTTGTTCACCGAGATCTCGGCTACATCGCCGTCGTGTGCGGCTTGGTGCTGGCGCTGATTGCGCTGGTCAACCAGAGAGCGACGTCGGAGCGTGTGGACCAGGCAGGCCTGCATGCCGCCGAAGCCGACGCGGCGGCCGAGTCGCTGGCGCGAAATTCGCAGGTGATCAATGCCATGGGAATGCTGAGCGAGAGCATTCTCCATTGGGGTCGCCGGCAGGCGCCAGCCCTGACGGTGCAGGGCCAGGCCCTCGACCGGAATTTCTGGATCAGCGGTGCCTCGAAGTTCGTCCGGCTCGTGGCCCAGATCACGATCCTCGGCACGGGCGCCTATCTGGCCCTCCACGCCGAGATCACCGGCGGCATGATGATCGCGGCCTCGATCATTGCCGGCCGCGCCTTGCAACCGCTCGAGGGCTTGATCGAGGGATGGCGCAGCTGCGTTCAGGCGCGATCGGCCTATGCGCGCGTCAAGCAGGCGGTCGAGTCATTCCAGCGCGACACGCCGAAGCTGCGCCTGCCCAAACCGCAAGGGCGCCTGAGCGTGGATCGGGTCTTGTACCTGCCTCCCGGCTCGAAGGAGCCAGTACTCAATGGTGTGTCGCTCGAACTCGCGCCCGGAGAAGTCTCTGGCCATTGTCGGACCGTCCGGATCGGGTAAGTCGACCCTCGCGCGCATTCTGGTGGGCTGTCTGGTGCCTACCGCCGGCAAAGTCAGGCTGGAGGGAACGGAGCTGCGCAACTGGGATCGCCGCCAGTTCGGGGAATATACCGGCTACCTGCCCCAGGAGGTGAGGGCTATTTCCCGGGACGATCAAGCAGAACATCTGCCGCATGCGGGACGATCTGCCCGACGCAAGCATCTATGAGGCGGCGATGTTCTCGGGCATCCACGACATGGTCTGTCAGCTAACTCAAGGATACGAGACTGTGCTCGACCGCGGCGGCGGCCCACTCTCCGGAGGACAGAAGCAGCGCATCGCGCTCGCGCGGGCTTTCTTCGGTAATCCGTGCCTTGTCGTGCTCGACGAGCCCAACTCGAATCTCGACGCGGCGGGCGAGCAGGCTTTGAGCGAGACCCTGCAGCGCGCCAAGCAGCGGAAAGTCACCGCAGTGGTTGTAACTCTGCGCCCGGCGCTGCTGAACAGCGTGGACAAAGTGCTCATTCTGCGGGCCGGACGCGCGGAAGCATTCGGATCTCCTAGCGCGGTGCTGCATCGCCTGGTTCGGTCGTCCGGCGGAGCGGGCGGAGACAAGCCGGAGCAGCCGCAACGCATCAAATCCTCAGGCCCATGAGGTGACCAGCACGGGAGGACGGCATGAGTGCAGAAAAGGAAAGCGTCGGCGAGTGGTTCCGCGGCGTTCCGCTGAGCGCTAAGTGGCCCATCTTCACCGGTCTCGCCATCCTGGTTGTTTGGCTCGGTTGTTTCGGTGTTTGGGCCGGAGTCGCTCCACTGAACAGTGCGGTTGTCGCCTCGGGAACGTTCGTGGCCACCGGACAGAACAAGCTGGTCCAGCACTTCGAGGGCGGCATCATCCGCGAGATTGCGGCCAAGGACGGTGATGTCGTCGAGGCGAACCAGACCCTCGTTCGCATGGACGACACCGCTGCCAGCGCCAAGCTGAGGCGGCTGGTTCTAAAGAAGTATCGATTGATTGCCATGAAGGCGCGGCTCGAAGCCGAAATGAGCGCTTCAGAGACAATCGAAACTCCGGCCGCATTCAGCGGGAGCGCACGTGATTTGGAAGTTAAAGCAATTCTTGAGCGGCAACGTGCCGAGCTGCGGGCACGCCGGGCTAGTCTCGCGACCGAAGAAAGCCTGCTTGCGAAGCAAATCGCCGGGCTGGAGGAAAGCATTCGCGGATATCAGGCGCAAGTGCAGTCCACCAAAGATCGTATTGCCCTGTTTGCCGAAGAGCTGGAGGACAAGAATTTGCTTCTTGGCCAGCAGTTGGTCCGCAAGTCGGATGTGCTGGCGCTGCGACGCTCCGAGGCGAGTCTCGGGGGAGAGCTCGGCGAGTATCTCGGCCGCATTGCTAATTCCAAGGAGCGGGTCGCTCAGGCCAACGAAAGAATAGCCCAGCTCCACTCGACGGCGCTCCGGGATGCTATCAAGGAGCTGCGCGAGACCGAGGCGGATTTGGACGACGTCGAGGAGCAGGAATTCGCGCCGCCCAGGACATAGTCGACCGGGTCGATGTCCGTTCGCCAGTCCGTGGCATCGTGGTGAAGAAGAACTTCCATACGCCGGGCGGCGTCGTCTCTTCCCGGCGCCGTGATCCTTGAGCTCCTACCGATAGGCGAAGAGCGCATCATCGAGGCACATGTGAAATCCCAAGGACATTTCACACGTGAGCGTCGGGCAGGAGGCGCTGGTGCGGCTGTCGGCGCTCAACCAGCGCATAACGCCTATGGTCGGGGCGAGCGTTATCTACGTGTCAGCGGACGCCTTGGCGGAGCAACTGCAGGTGAAGACCGAAAAGCACTCCGACAGTGACACGCGTCGAGAATTCTATGTCGTTCGGGTGCGCCTGGACCAAGATGATATTCTCAGGCGCATGCCTGAATTCATCCCAACGCCCGGGATGCCCGCCGACGTTTACATCAAGACCGGAGAGCGTACGTTCTTCGAGTATATCATGAAGCCGGTCTTCGACAGCTTCTCCCGCGCTTTCCGCGAAACCTGAATGGACGAGCAATCTGGTCGTCAACTGCCGAGCGCCCGCGAATACCCGCAATCTGGGGCGTGTGGTTGAGGACGTTCGAGCGAATTGCTTTGGTGCAATGCGCGATCCATGCTGTTGGCAAGGACGTGAGTGGCTTCGCACCAAAGCCGATCGAAGGGCCGCTTCTGGCGCGAAGCGGACATTCAGGGAGACGCGCAAGTCGGCTAAGTGCCGATTTTGTTGCAGAAGTCCGTTGAGGCATGCGGCGAACCGTGATTCCATCCTGCTGACGCAAATCTTGGTGGGGGCAAGCCATGATGGGTCGGCTGAAGAGCGAACAGGCGCAGCTTTTCTACCAGTTTCAGCTCGACGACGCGGTTCCTGAAGATCATTTAGTGCGGAAGATCGACGCTGCTCTCGATCTGTCCTGGCTTCGCAGCGAACTCGCACCTCATTACTCGTCCACGGGTCGCCCATCGATCGACCCGGAGCTGATGATCCGGATGCTCGTGGTGGGGTATGTCTTTGCGATCCGTTCGGAGCGATTGATCTGTCGTGAAGTGCAGGTGAACCTCGCCTATCGGTGGTTCTGCAAGCTCGGCATCGAGGACGCTATCCCGGATCACTCGACATTTTCGCGCGCCCGCAATGAGCGTTTCCGCGAGGGGGATGTTTTTCGCCGCGTGTTCGAACGTATTGTCGAGGCATGCATCGCGGCGCGTCTCGTTGGCGGCGACGGCTTTGCCGTCGATGCCAGCCTGATTGCGGCCGACGCCAACAAGCAGCGCTCGATCGCGGGTCAGGATTGGCACAAGGATCGCGATCCGGAGAGGTCAAGCCGAGCGGTGAAGGAGTATCTGGCGACCCTCGACGATACGACGTGGGGCGCCGCCAGCGACGTTGTCCCGAAGTTCGTCTCGCCGTCCGATCCCGCGGCGCAGTGGACCGGAGCTCACAAGGGACCGGCATTCTTCGCTTACTCCAACAACTATCTTATCGACGTGAAGTTTGGCGTCATCGTTGACACCCTCGAGAAGAAGTCGTGTCGGCCTCATAAAGGAGCATGGAGGTGATCGCTTCAGAAAAACCGCTTCACATCGATATTCCGGTGAAACTGGCGGACGTAAAAATGCTGTTCAGTATCGGCGCCTTGCAATTCGAAGGGGACTTGCCGGCCTCGGTCTTCCACATGCAACTCATCGAGGACGACATCGCGAACTGGGATGCCAAGTCGGAGGTCGTTGCGGTGTTTCACACCAATGCCGGCCACGTCACGCTGCATGACAGCGCGTACAATGCCGACCGTGGCATCGCGACGGGCAATCCCTATAAGGATCTGGTCGCCAACCTGACGAAGCGCGGTGTGAAAGTCGAGTTATGCGGCGCCACCGGCGAAAGCTCACAACTGGGGGAATGCGGATCTGCTTCCCGATATCAAGGTCAACACCGACGCCATGGCGAGAACGGCGCAGCTTGTTCAACAGGGCTTTGTGAAAATCACCGAATGAACTGCAGTGGAGACTGCTGCGAGGGGCAGAGCACACGAACTTGATCATCTCCGGGTAACGTCTAGGTGATCTTCGCAACTGTGCCGACACCGGGAAATTGAAATAGCGCTGCCGAAAATGATCTGCTCTTGCGCCCGAGAGTAAAGTCGCCCACGTCGCTATTGCCAAACGGAAGGTCCTTTTTTAAGTTGACACAATCGAACAAGAAATCCGGTCCGATGAAAAAATATGCAGCCCCGATCGTCCGTCGGCGCGACGTGCTTTCTTTGGCGACTGCTGGTGCCGCAGCCTTGGCGGTTGATGCTGTGCTGCCAGAGGCGGCGGTTGCCGCCCAAGCGATGTAGGTGGCAAGCGCAGATCCCGCTACCAAGCGAATTCTTCGGAAGTTAAGAGTTTCTATCGCGTCAATCGCTATCCCGCTGTGTAATCCCCATGCTTGTTAAAGAGTCGGATCGCAAGCCAAATAGGGGGACGTTCGCCGCCACAATGCTCGGTGCACAGTGCGATGAAGAGATAGGTCGCCGCACCTTCCTTCGACGTGCTGGTCTCACGGCAGGGGCGTTGTCCGCGCTCGGCACCTTGCCGCTCAAGGGAATCCGAAAGGCGGAAGCCGGGCCACCGCCCGCGCCCGATGCAGCAGTCGTAAGTCGCCAGAATATCTGTACCCATTGCTCGGTTGGCTGCTCGGTCATCGCCGAGGTTTCCAATGGCGTATGGATTGGCCAGGAGCCTGATTACGATAGTCCGATCAATCGCGGGTCACATTGCTGCAAGGGCGCTGCGGTTCGCGACGATGTTTTGAGCCAACGTCGATTACGCTATCCCGTCAAGCTCGTGAACGGCCAATGGGTACGGCTGTCCTGGGATCGGGCGATCGACGAGATCGGCGACAAGCTGCTGGATATCCGACGAAGTCCGGCCCTGACGCGGTGTATTGGCTCGGGTCGGCAAAATTCACCAATGAAGCCGCTTATCTCAATCGAAAGCTCGCGGCCTACTGGGGCACCAATAATTCAGATCATCAAGCGCGCATCTGTCATTCCACGACCGTCACCGGGGTAGCCAACACCTGGGGCTATGGTGCGATGACGAACAGCTACAACGACATTCGCAATGCCAAGACCATTCTGGTCATGGGCGGCAACCCGGCGGAAGCGCATCCGGTCTCGCTCCAGCACATTCTTGAAGGCAAGGAACTCAACCGCGCCAACATGATTGTGGTCGATCCACGCATGACCAGGACGGCTGCACACGCGACCGAGTATGTCCGGGTTCGTCCCGGGACCCATATTGCCACCATCTATGGAATGCTGTGGCACATCTTCCAGAATGGCTGGGAAGACAAGGAATTCCTGAGCCAGCGCGTTTATGGCGTCGATGACATCCGCAAACAGGTGTCGAAGTGGTCTCCAGATGAGGTTGAGCGTGTTACCGGCTTGCCCGAGGCGCAGGTCCGGCATGTCGCGGAAACCTTTGCGAAGCAGAAGCCCGCCACGTTGATCTGGGCCATGGGGCAGACGCAGTTCGCCACGGGCACAGCCAATGTTCGCGCCAGTTGCCTGCTGCTGCTCGCAACCGGCAATGTTGGATCCGCTGGTAGCGGTGCCAACATTTTCCGTGGCCATACGAATGTGCAGGGCGCAACCGA
>CAVVWF010000008.1:0-550000 GCA_963751855.1 uncultured Alphaproteobacteria bacterium
AGTTTGAACTCGAACGACGTCACAACGCCGAAATTGCCGCCACCGCCGCGGATGGCCCAGAAAAGGTCGGGGTTCTCCACCGCGCTGGCCTGAACGAGTGCGCCATCAGCAGTCACCACATCGGCAGAAATTAAATTATCCACCGTGAACCCGAATTTTCGGCTGAGCCATCCGAAGCCGCCCCCGAGTGTGAGCCCCGCGACTCCCGTGGTTGAATTGATGCCGGAAGCGGTGTGGCAAGACCGAAGGCCTGTGCCTCTTTGTCGAATTCGCCGAGCGTGACGCCGGGCTCTACCCGCGCGGTGCGCATGTTCGGGTCGACGCGGACGGAGCGCATCGGCGACAGGTCGATCAGAAGCCCGCCCTCGCAAACCGCGTTTCCGGAAATGTTATGACCGCCGCCGCGCACCGCCACAAGGAGACCGTTATCGCGGGCAAAGCGCACCGCTCGCATCACGTCGCTCGCGCCGCGGCAACGTACGACCGCGCCGGGCCTTCGGTCGATCATCGCGTTCCAGATTGTTCGCGCCTCGTCGTAACCGTCTTCGTCCTGCAGACACAAGCTGCCGCGAAGCTGTGGCCTCAGCGCTGTTAGGATGTCTGTTGGAACGGTGACCGTACCGCCCTGGAGTTCCACGGAACTGAACTTCGGTCATGGAGCAGCCTCCTTCAGGTTCTCGGAACATACGGGCCGCTGGTCACAGATCCCGAAGAGAGATCAGAGCTAATCCTCAGATTTAAAGAGGTGAAATCTGCCTTCGAAGATTCTCAAGCCCGGATGCCGAAGGGATCTTCACGAGCGGCCAGCCTCCGATAGGTAGCAAGATCAGGCCCCTCAGTGTGGCGCTTTGGCCGCGACGCCGGTCGGCGTCCGTGCCTGCTGCAAAGGGCAGCTTTGTGCCAACACCAGCATAGATATACCGGTCGCCGAATGCTTGCTTCAACGCCGTGAACGTTGGCTCGCCGGTGCAGTGGCCGGGAGCGATGTTCTCCACTTTGAAGTTGTCTTTGATTGTCGCAACAGTCCTGGCAATGATTTCATCCGGTGCGGCGACGAGGTGGAAGCCGCCGGCGATCAGGTGAATTGTGGGATTGATAGCTGCCGCCGCCTCAATGATCTTTTCGATCCCCGGATGTGAGCAACCGACGACGAGGACCGCACCATTCGGCGTGTTGATGGCGAGGGACAATTCCTTCAGCTCCCTCGTGCCGGGGGCGTCGGACACAAGTGCAATCAACGTGACGCCGGGGACCACTTCGGTTGTCTTGTCGATGAGTTCGAAATTGGCGCCCTGCCAGGCGGTCCCAAACTCGACAGAATCTCCGGCGGCTTTCCATCGTAGTAGCGCATTTGCGCCGGCAGCGACTCATCCTTGCGGTAGAAGCTAGATGGCAGCGACGAGCCAAAAATTCCGAAACCTTCCTTGGGCGCGTAGATCTTCACCTTAGGATTGACGCTCAAAACGTGACTTAGGCCACCCATATGGTCTGAGTGGCGGTGCGACAGGACGACAAAATCAAGATTGGTCAAGTCAACGCCGCTTGCCTTCACGTTCTCGGCAAAAATGTCGCGATCATTCCCGGTGTCGAATAGAATCCGTTTGCCTGAAATCTCCACGAGCGCGGAGAAGCCCCAATCCTTCTTCATTGCGGCGTCTTTGCCAAAGGCATCATAAAGGATCGTGATTTGCCCATCCGAACCCGCAGCAAAAGCAGTAGCGGCGGGTTGAACTACGGTGGTGCTCGCGAGCGCGCCTGCCACAAGCAACGTTGCATAGAGTTTCATGCCATTTCTCCCAGCGTCCGCGGAGCGTTTTGCGTGTCGTTGTTCGACAGTTAACCGAATCAAATGACGGAGCCCGGACAAGGGTTAGATAAGGGGGTCTTTTACGTGGGACTGGCCTCCCAGGCCCAATCGTCGGGGATCCATCTGAACGCTGTGCCGGCGCGAACGACATGCCCAATGCCGGGGAACGGCAGGTGGTAGGTCGAGACCATCACCTTCTCGTTCGCGCATCGATCCAGGAATGCGCGGCGCGTCTTCGCGCCTTGATCGAGATCCAAATCAAATCCACCGCGCCAGTCGGGGTGCTGGAAGCCGACAGCGCGGTTTCCAACAACGTCTGCCGTACAGAGAAGCTGGCTAGAACCGGACGCGATCTGCACCGAAGTGTGCCCGGGCGTGTGTCCGGGTGTGGCTATCGCCGTGATGCCCGAGACCACCTCGCCGTCAGGCTTCACAGTCCGAACCCGGTCACTAATCGCCGCGAGCGTTTTCATGTTCTGGCGATAGACACCGCCCCAGTTACCATGACTTTCTAACGGGTGTTGAGGCTGCATCCAGAAATTCAATTCTGCTTCGCCGATGACATACTCGGCATTTGGAAAGGTCCGCTCGTTGTCACTGGCGTTAGCGACCCCCCACAGGTGATCCGGATGGGCATGCGTGATCAGGATTGTATCGACGTCCTCCGGCTTGATCTCGGCGAACGCGAGGTTCTGGAGTAGACGGCCTCCGCTTGGCTGCATCTTTCCCGCGAGCCCGCGTCGGTTAGCACGAGCCGATCGCCCGTGTTCACAGCCAACACATTCACCTGGAGCGTTGATTTATCCGCGGGCTGGAAGTCCGACACGAGGACAGCGTCGCGTTCCGCTTTAGTCGCTTCTGGCCAAAGCGCCTCGGATGGGAAAGCGATTGTGCCGTCGCTCAGGACCGTGAGTTGGAAGTGGCCGAGACTGAACCGATAGACGCCTGGCACCTGAGTTCTTGAAACTGGTGCGCGAGCTTGGGCCGAATCTCCGTTCCATGACCCAGCAACGAGCCCGACCACGGTGCTTCCGGTAGCTAAAAGGAAATCCCGACGAACTAGCGACATCATCCCTTCCCTTATCGGTGTTAACCGCGGGATGGCAGAGAGCGCAAAGAGTGCAGGCCGCTCCGCAAGAGCAGAGGCTGCAGGCCACTTAATACTAGCATGATGAACTTGATCTCGCCAGATCCGGTTGTGCTTGTCGTAAATCGTGATTAGCCCGCGGACAATTGGCGGCGGACAAATGCTGAGCCTGTCTCCACTTCGCACCAGTCAGGAGCGACATCGGTTAGCGCTTTGTGACTTTGCCACTGACTCCATTTCGCCAAAAGCCTGATCAGTTGGCCGATGGATCCATTTCGCTTATCGGCCGCGGGCTGGATCGTTACAAAAGTCCGCGCGCGCCAGATTGCGCATCAGATGGCCGGCGCCGAACGCCCAAGGCTCGCAATCGTAGGTATAGCGCATACGGTTGACGAGGGAGCCGAGTTGCGGCGCCGCGATGGAGGATATCGCCGACCTTGTGCGTGAAGCCATTGCCCGGCACGTCGCGATCGTCGACGGGCGCAAACATCGTTCCTAGAAAAAGAACCGCGCCATCGGGGTATTGATGGTTCTTGCGCAACATCTGCGCCACCAGATCGGCGGGATCGCGGCTGATCTTTCCGATGTTTGAAAAACCTTCCATGTGGAAACCGTCCGGGCCATCCACCACCAGCGTCACCGACATCCGGCGCACATCGTCGAGGGAGAAGGTGGAGTTGAACAGGCGAATGAAGGGGCTGTGTGTACCGAAAACCTTATCCGAGTTGATGAGGTGATGGAATTGCCTAAGCGTCCGGGTTTAGGTTTTCGGTACACACAGGCGATCGAGAAGCTCGAAAAGAGAACAAAACTGTAAACCGCGAGGGTTTCAGCGGCAACCAAATCAGCTAAGCGCTTGATTTGTTTGGTGGGCGCACCAGGGCTCGAACCTGGGACCCGCTGATTAAGAGTCAGCTGCTCTACCAACTGAGCTATGCGCCCGGGTCCAACCGGAAATGTCCGTTACGGGACGGCGTCGTTTAGCAAAGCGAAACCGTCATGTCCAGCAATGTGACCAGTTTTCCCGAACGAAAATGCGGAAGATTTTCAACGTTCCCGGAACGTGAAAAGCCGCCGGAATCCGGCGGCTTTTCCGAGGTCCAAAGACCTGCGTCAAAGAAGTTAGAGGCGTTCCGAGCCCTCAGAGCCGCGATGGCGGCCGGGACCACGATCCTGATCGCCGTCGTCGCTCATGCCGCGCTCGAAACCGCCGAAACCATGCCGGCGCCAGCCGTGCTTGCCGCCCATACGGGTCAACATCGCCAGGCGGCGCTTCTGGCCATCGTCGAGGCTCTTGTAGAGCGGATCGGCCGCGTCGGCGATCTTCTTCAGGCTGGCAGCGGTTGCCGCCATCCTGTCGGCGCGCTCGCGCAGGCGAGCCACCGGATCGCGATTCTGATCGCGGGTCGCATTGGCGCCGGGGCCATCTTGCTTGCGTTCGTCGCGCCGCGCTTCACGTTCTTTGGCGCGCGCGTTGGCCAGATCGATGCGCTGCTTGGCAAAATCGCGCACCGCGCTCTCCACCGCCGGCCAGTTCTTTTCCTGTTCGGGGGTGAGCTTGAGACCTGCCTTCACTGCAGCGATCCGCGCATCGACGAAGGCCGCGCGGTCTTCGGTGCTCATGCGCTGATGGGGATCAAAATGCCGATGCTGTGCGTAGACGGCTGTCGAGCCGGCAATCGCAACAGCGGCAACGCCGGCGAGGATGATTTTCTTCATGGCAGCTCTCCTGGGTAAGGGAACCATGAGGATGTCAGTCCTGCGCCAGCTTTCAACTTAAGCTTTGGCAAGCTTGCTGAACGGCCGTTAAGATATCATCCCCAGCAACCGTGGGAGCCACAGCGAGATCTCCGGCACGTAGGTAATCAGGCCGAGGAACACCAGCATGGCCAACAGCCACGGCAATACCGCAACCGTGATCTCACTGATCCCCATCTTCGCGATGCTACTTGCGATATAGAGATTGAATCCGACAGGCGGATGGCACATGCCGACTTCCGTGTTCACGATCATCAGGATACCGAGGTGAACGGGATTGATGCCGATCTTGATCGCCAGCGGATAGAGGATCGGCGCCATGATCAGCAGGATCGACGATGGATCCATCACGTTGCCTGCTGCCAGCAACACGATGTTGACGACCAGCAGGAACATCCAGGGACTGAAGTTCGTTGTCCGAGAATCCAGGCCGCCATCTCCTGCGGAATCTGTTCATGTGTCATCAGGAACGAGAACAGCACCGCATTGGTGATGATGTAGAGCAGCATTGAACTCATGCTCGCGGCCTGAAGCAGCACTTTCGGCACGTCGACCAGCTTGAGTTCACCGTAAGACAAACACGGTAATGACGAACGCATAGACCGCGGCAACTGCAGCCGCTTCTGTCGGCGTAAATAGACCGCCATAGATGCCGCCCAGCACGATGACGATCAGCAGAAGCCCCCACATGACTCTCTCGGAAGGCCTTCCATCGCTGCGCGAATGTTGCACGCGGCATTCGCGGGTAGTTGTTTCGCCAGGCGATAAACCAGGTGACGAGCGCCAGCATAGCCGCGAGCATCAATACCGGGCACGATACCTGCAATAAACAGAGCCCCGATCGAAGTAGTTGGTCGAAATGCCGTCCAAGCACCGCAGAGATGATCGAAGGCGGCACAAGAATGCCGAGTGCACCGGATGTCGAGATCACTCCAACACCAAAACGGCGCGGATAACCGTGATCGACCATCGCCGGCATCATGATCGAGCCGATCGCGACCACGGTCGCCACGCTCGATCCGGAAATCGCGGCGAACATCGCGCAAGCCGCGACGCCCGCAAGCCCCAGATCCGCCCGGCAGATGACCCGACCATAGACGTGGCAAAATCAATCATCCTCCGCGCGACACCACCGCGGGTCAGGAACGTTCCCGGCCAGAATGAAGAACGGAATCGCCATGATTCCGAAATTATCGAGACCCGAAAACAGCTTCAGGCCGACGCTTTCGATCGGCACTTCCGTCATCGTGAACAGGAAGGTGAGCACCGTGAGGCCAAGCGAGATCGAGACCGGCATGCCGGTCAGCATCAGGGCGAACAGCAGTCCGAAAATCAGGGCGGCGCTCATCAGGCTTCTCCCCGGCTGATCGGAAGCTGAGGATCGACTTCGATGCCATCGACATGGGTATGATCGTGGTGAGGCAGTTCACCGGTACGCCAATACGAGAAAGCGACCTGCAGGAAACGGAAGCACATCAAATAGGAGCCCAGCGGAATGCAGAGATAGACGATCCAGCTCGGCAGTTCGAGATCCGGGGATGTTTGATCGGTGCTGTACAAGCTCGATGACGAACTTGGCGCCCATGGTGCCGACCACTGCGGTAAACAGCGCGCCGCCCAGCAGCCCGAATAAGGTCACGCCTTTACGCCATTGCGGATTCAGTTTGTTGACCAGAACATCCACGCCAACATGGATGCCGGTGCGCACGCCGTAAGCCGCGCCGAACTTCGCCATCCAGATGAACATGTAGATGCAAAGTTCCTGAGCCCAGGCGAGATGAATCTGCGTGCAGATAAGGATAGAGAAAGGAAATGCCCGTTCCATAGCGATGCACCACCGCGACAAAAATCAGCAGCGTTGCGCCCGCCATCAAGCGACGCAATGATGATCTCCTCGAGTCGATCAAGGATGCGCAAAAATACGCCCAATGCAGTGTCCCCCACTCCCACCGCCGGGTCTGCGCACCCTGCGGAATTATTCAATGACGATTTGGCAGCCGACCGCAGGTTTGCGGCGTCTTGCTAACAAACGGCCCGGAATCTCCGGGCCGTTTGATCGAATGACCGTTTAATTGGCCTTGTTAATTGATCTTGATCAGTTCGTCTTGGCGTTGGCTTCTTTCTGGAACTCAACAATCAGATCCTTGCCGACCCGCGAAGCCATTTCGTCAATCACCGGCTGCATTGCCTTGGTCCACTCCGCCTTCTCTTCCGGCGTCTGGTCGTGGAAGGTCGTGGTGCCGGCCTTCTTCATCGCCGCAATGGCGTCGTCATTTTCCTTCTGCGAGATGCTGTTTGCGATAGTCGGTGGCTTCAGCCATCGCCTTTTCAAGCTGTGGACGAACGTCCGCCGGCAAACCGTCCCAGAACTTCTTGTTCACGATCACGGCGTACCCGATGTAACCGTGATCCGAGAGGGTCGCGTATTTCTGTACCTCGTTCATCTTCTGGGTGTAGCAGTTCGACGGCGTGTTTTCGTTACCGTCGACAACGCCGGTCTGCATCGCCTGATAGACTTCTGAGAACGGCAGCACCTGCGGAATTGCGCCGAGCGCACGCATTTCAGCCTCGAGCACCTTGGAAGACTGGATCCGCATCTTCAGGCCGTGGAAATCCGTGACATGAATCATCGGCTTGTTCGATGTCATAATCTTGAAGCCGTTGTCCCAATAAGCGAGACCCTTAATGCCCTTCGGTTCAAGCTTCTTGAGCAGGTCCTGACCGATCTTTCCCTTGGTCACGCGGCCCAAGCGCAGCCTTGTCCGGGATGATGTACGGCAGGTCGAACACCTCGAACTCCTTCACGCCGAGCGGGCCGAACTTCGCGAGTGATGGCGCCAGCATCTGCACGGCACCGATCTGAAGCGCTTCGAGTTCTTCCTTGTCCTTGTAGAGCTGCGAGTTTGGATAGACTTCGATCTTGACCTTGCCGTTGGTGTACTTCTCGGCCAGTTCCTTGAACTTGTCGGCCCCCTGTCCCTTCGGCGTGTTGGGCGCGACGACATGGCTGAACTTGATGACGATGGGCGACTGCGCAGAGGCTGGACCAACGAGTGCGATGGCCGCGAGCGAAGCCGCAGCCAGAATAAGCTTTTTCATGTTTCCTCCCGAGGGATTGTTGGGAACCGATATCACGACGGCCCCGAATTCCGGACAGACCGGAGCATCGCAGAGATGGTTGGTCAATACCATTGCCCGTTAGAAGGGGGCAGAAAATATCAAATGCTGCAACGCAAAACGCGACGCACTTGAGTGCGCCGCGTTTGTATCTGACTCCGATAGAATTAAGCCGTCAGTGGCCGGCGGCAGCCACCGCAGGGACGTCGCGCCGATGTTTCATGACAATCTTGTTGAGCGCACTGAGATAAGCCTTCGCGGACGCCACCAGCGTATCGGGATCGGCAGCACGCGCCGTTACAGAACGACCATCCTGTGACAAACGCACCGACACTTCGGCCTGCGCGTCTGTCCCTGCGGTGACCGCATGTACCTGATAAAGCTCCAGCTTGGCCTCATTCGGCACCAGTGACTTGATGCAGTTGAATGTCGCATCAACGGGGCCGTTGCCTTCAGCTTCCTCAATCTTCACCTGGCCATCGATATCCAGCTTTATGGTCGCGCGTTGCGGACCGTGCGTGCCTGCGATCACCGTCAATGAGACGAGGTGAATACGATCGTGCGAATGCGCGATCTCCTGATCGACCAGGGCCTCGATATCTTCGTCGTAGATATCCTTCTTGCGATCGGCGAGCGCCTTGAAGCGCACGAAGGCATCTTCCAACTGGTTGCTGGCGAGCTTGTAGCCCATCTCCTCCAGCTTGTGGATGAAGGCATGGCGACCGGAGTGCTTGCCCATCACCAGCGAAGTCTGCTTCACGCCGACCGTTTCCGGCAGCATGATCTCGTAGGTCTGCGCGTTCTTCAGCATGCCGTCCTGATGAATGCCGCTTTCATGCGCAAATGCGTTCCGGCCGACGATGGCCTTGTTGTACTGCACCGGGAACGATGTCGCTGCCGCCACCACCTTTGACGCACGCGTCAGCATCGTGGTGTCGATATTGTTCCAGTATGGCAGCTTGTCGTTGCGAACACGCATGGCCATCACGACCTCCTCGAGAGCCGCATTGCCTGCACGCTCGCCGATGCCGTTGATGGTGCATTCGATCTGCCGCGCGCCGCCACGCACGCCTGCCATCGAATTGGCGACCGCCATGCCGAGATCGTTATGGCAGTGAACCGAGAACACCGCCTTGTCAGAATTCGGTACCGTCTCGCGCACGCGCTTGAACAGGTCGTAATACTCCTCGGGCACGCTGTAACCGACAGTGTCCGGAATGTTGATCGTGGTGGCGCCGGCCTTGATCGCAGCTTCTACGCAGCGGCACAGGAAATCGAACTCTGTGCGGGTACCGTCTTCCGATGACCATTCGACGTCATCGGTGTGATTGCGCGCGCGCGTCACCGACGAGATCACCAGTTCGTAGACGTCCTGGGGCTCCATCTGGAGCTTGTATTTCATGTGCACCGGCGAGGTGGACAGGAACGAATGGATGCGGCCGCGCTTCGCGGGCCGAATGGCCTCTGCGCAGCGATCGATGTCCTTCTGCCCTGCACGCGACAATCCGCAAACCACAGCATTCTTGGTGCGCTTGGCGATTTCCCGCACGGCTTCAAAGTCACCGTCGGAGGCAATCGGAAATCCGGCCTCGATGATGTCGACACCCATGGTGTCGAGCAGCTCGGCGACTTCGAGCTTCTCCTCGAAGGTCATGGTGGCGCCGGGGCACTGTTCGCCGTCGCGCAAAGTGGTGTCGAAAATAACGACGCGGTCCTTGTCGGACTGGTTCGCGGTGGTCATGGGGATCATCCTTCGGTCAATTGCGCCTCTTCAGGGCGCGGTCAGGTTTCGGTGCTTTCGTCGAACCCCTGAGTGCCCAGGCGCAAATGCCCAGACGGCCCTCAGGGGCTGATAAGAAGCAGAAGCCCGCCAAGAAGTGCTGGACGCAGCGAGGGGACCGACGCAGCCGGACGCGCAATGAAACATGCAGCCTTTGCCGCCGTTCCCTGCTGTTCCTGGATGTCGCCGCGAATCATCATTCCATTTCCCCGGAAGCGCATGATCGGCCCAAACCATTGACGGTTGGTTGCCAAAAGCACTTCACAAGCCCTTCTAAACGACAAAGTGCAGGACCGGCAACGGCTAAAATAGGTCAGGAAGACTGTCCTTTCACGCCGTCTACCTTCTGTTTCCTGGTGACGCGGGCGGCAACCCGTCCCTCTTGCTCGAGCGCCTCACGCACTTTTTTCAGCTCCTCAAGCGCGCCTTTCTCAACCTCCGGGAAATGCAGGTCGAGCTTCTCCAACGCACTGACGATGGCTGAACTGATCACCACCCGGGCGAACCATTTGTGATCCGCCGGCACCACATGCCAGGGCGCATGCTTGGCCGATGTATGGCGCAAAATATCCTGATACGCCGCCTGATACTTGTCCCACAATTTGCGCTCGGAGACATCGGCCAACGAGAACTTCCAGTTCTTCGACGGTTCATCGAGACGGTCCAGGAAACGCTGGCGCTGTTCCTCCTTCGAGACGTTGAGGAAGAACTTCAGGATCAGCGTGCCATTGCGTGCGAGATATTTCTCAAAAGCGGCAATGTCCTCGAAACGTTCGCGCCAGATATTCTTCGTCACCAGCTCTGGCGGAATTTTCTGCTTCGCCAGGATTTCGGGATGCACGCGCACCACCAGCATTTCTTCATAGTATGAGCGATTGAAGATGCCGATGCGTCCGCGCTCCGGCAGGCTCCTTGTCGTGCGCCACATGAAATCGTGGTCAAGCTCTTTCGTCGACGGCTGCTTGAAGGAATAAACCTCGCACCCTTGTGGATTGATACCGGACATGACGTGCTCGATAGCGCTGTCCTTGCCCGCAGCATCCATGCCCTGGAAAATCAACAGCACGGACCATGTGTCCTGCGCATAGAGTTTTTCCTGAAGGTCACGCAGCCGGTCGCGATTGGCATCGATGATCTTGTTGGCTGCATCCTTGTCGAGATCGCCTTTCTCGTTCGGCTTATGAAACTTAAGATGAAATTCATGCGTGCCGTCGACACGGAACGGGTCCACATACTGCTTCAATTGCCCCGCGAGAGGCTTCGATGCCTTGTCGTTCTTCGCCATGAAATGCGATGCTCCGGTTCTCTGCAATGAAGCTACACGGCGAAGGACCTGTCCGCCAGTGCTCCATCCAAGGCATGCAATCCAAGCTGCAATCCAAGACCTGCAATCCAAGACCTGGACGCGACGCCAACTCGCAAACGGCCGCGAACGACAGTCGACAGGCCAAGGCCGATAGTTCATCATGATGTCATGAATGACGCAGTACTTGCCATCGCTTATGAGAACGTCCGCAAGAGCTTCGAGCACGGTCGCGTCAATGCACTCAACAATGTGTCGCTCAGCGTCGCCGCTGGGGAATTTCTAGCCATTGTCGGCGGCTCAGGCTCCGGCAAGACCACGCTGCTGAGATTGACCAACCGCCTGATTGAACCCGATGACGGCATCGTGCGCGTCCATGGCGACGATGTACGCAAAGTCGACCCGATCTCATTGCGCCGAAGCATCGGCTACGTGTTTCAGAGCGGCGGACTGTTTCCCCATATGAGCATCGCCGACAATATCGGCATCACGCCACACCTGCTCGACATCCCGCCGGGCGAGACTTCGAAGCGCATCAATGACCTGCTCGAACTCGTGCGCCTCGATCGCTCTCATCGCGACCGCTTCCCGCACGAATTGTCAGGTGGCCAGCGCCAGCGTGTCAGCGTGGCGCGCGCCCTCGCCGCGAAGCCAAGCATCGTGCTGATGGACGAGCCGTTCGGTGCCCTCGATCCATTGACCCGTGACGGACTCGGCGAGGACTATCGCGCGCTTCATCGTGAACTCGGCTTGACGACGGTGATGATCACTCACGACATGGCGGAAGCGTTGTTGCTGGCTGATCGTATCGCCGTGATGCGCGATGGGCATCTCATTGCCCAGGGCACATCGCAGGAATTGTCGATGATCGATGACGCCTATGTTCGTGAGCTGCTCGGCACACCGCGCCGCCAGGCTGAGCGGTTGCAGGAACTGCTGCCGAAGGGCCTGCAATGAGCACGTGGTCTGATCCACGCTGGAGCGATGCACTCACGCGCCTTCCGGATTATCTCGGCAACCATGTCCGCGTCAGCCTTGCGGCGCTCGCACTCGGCCTCCTGATCAGCTTTCCATTGGCGCTCGTCGCGCGACGGAGGCCGTTGATGCGCGACGCCGTGCTGGGCATCGCCAGCATCGTGCAGACCATTCCGGGCCTTGCACTGCTGGCACTGTTTTATCCACTGCTGTTGGCACTGGCAGGGCTCTCCTCACAATGGTTCGGCATCGAATTCTCAGCCTTCGGATTCCTGCCGGCCGTGCTGGCGCTCGCGCTCTACAGCATGCTTCCGGTATTGCGAAACACCATCACCGGCCTGCAAGGGATCGACGCCGCGATCGTGGAAGCAACCGAGGCTGTCGGCATGACGCCCCGGCAATCGCTTCTGATGGTCGAACTGCCGCTGGCGTTGCCGGTGATCATGGCAGGTATCCGTACCGCCGCCGTATGGGTGATCGGCACCGCCACGCTCTCCACCCCCATCGGGCAGACCAGTCTCGGCAACTACATTTTCGCAGGCTTGCAGACCCAGAACTGGGTGTTCGTGCTGTTTGGCTGCGCCGCCGCCGCCGTGCTGGCGCTGGCTGTCGATCAGTTGCTGGCATTGATCGAAACCGGCGTACGGCTGCGCAGCCGCATGCGCGTTGTCATTGGATGTCTCGGCATCGCTGCGCTGATCGTCGCGACGCTGATTCCCTCGATGGCGCGCGCCAAAACGAACTACATTGTCGGTGCCAAGACTTTCACCGAGCAATACATCCTCTCGTCACTGATCGCGCAGCGACTGCAGGCGGCGGGATTGCCGGCCAGTTCACGCGAAGGCCTCGGCTCGAATGTGATTTTCGAGGCGCTCGCCTCCGGCGACATCGATGTTTATGTCGACTACTCCGGCACGCTTTGGCTCAATCAGTTGAAGCGCACCGATATGTTGCCGCGGCAAGAATTACTGGATGCGCTCAGGACCACACTTGCCGACCGCTACAAGATATCCCTTCTCGGCGATCTGGGCTTCGAGAACGCCTATGCGCTGGTGATGCCGCGCAAGCGTGCCAACGAATTGGGCATTCGCTCAATCGCTGATCTGGCGACGCGTGCCGGATCACTGTCAATTGCCGGAGACTACGAGTTCTTTTCACGCCCGGAATGGGCCGCACTCAAGCAGAGTTATGGCCTGAACTTCCGTGAACAGCGGCAGATGCAACCGGACTTCATGTATGCGGCGGTCGCCTCCGGTGATGTCGATGTGATCGCGGGCTACACCAGCGATGGACTGATCGCGAAATACGATCTCGTTGTGCTCGACGATCCCAAGCACGCGATCCCGCCCTATGACGCCGTCATGCTGGTTTCACCAAAACGCGCCGACGACAAGGCGCTGCTGGCCGCGTTGCAGCCGCTGCTCGGGAAAATCGATATCGCCACGATGCGCGAGGCCAATCTGCGGGCCAGCACCAATGACGGCAACAGTTCGCCGGATTCCGTCGCGCGATGGCTGTGGGACAAGGTGTCTAAGAAATAGCCTTACGATCGGGGCCTGCTCTACGGTATCAATCCAAGACGCTTTGCCACGATCCTGTCGACCATCCGCTTTGGCAGCAGCTTTCCGATCCACAACTGGATCGGTTCGGTGCTGATGGCATAGCGCACGCGCGGATGCGAACTTGTCAGCGCCCGGTGAACGAGTTCGCCGATGATCTCGACTGACAATCCGTTTTCACCGAATTTCAGAATATAATCGCGGATCCTTTGAAGTGCCGGGAAGAATGGTGAGTTCCTATAGACGGAGATGTCCGCTTCTTCAGCCTTGCTCCAGATCGGCGTCTTCACGGCCCCCGGCCCGATCACAATCACATCGATGCCATACAGCATGAATTCGCGGCGGATGCTTTCGGAAAACCCCTCGATCGCGAATTTCGAAGTGCTGTAAGGCGACAGCATTGGATTGCCGTTCTGGCCGGAGACTGAACTGATCATCACGATCCGTCCCGGCGTCCCCATTAATGAACGATCAGCCCCCAGCAGTGGCGCGAACGCCTGCGTGGCGATGATTGGTCCGATGACATTAACTTCCATCTGCCGCCGGTACTCAGCAATAGGAAGCTCCAGCGCCGGACCTGACACCGCAATGCCCGCGTTGTTCACGAGACCTTTCAGTGTCTCACCATTCAACGCATCTCGCACTTGGCGTGCGCCTCGGTGAACAGCTGCTTCATCGGTGACATCGAACATCAGCGGGGTGAAGTTATCGCCGAATTCTTTTCGTAACCTGTCCGCATCAGCCTCTTTGCGAACACTGCCGAAGACGCGAAAACCACGATCGAGCAGCACCTTTGTGGTGCCCCACCCAATGCCGGTTGAGACACCGGTAATAACGACGGACTGCATGCGCGCCCTTCTGTTTGTTGGACGACGCACACTACAACAAAAACGGGACCGCAAATGCGGCCCCGTTGTCACAATCCCGATCAGGTTTGATGAATCAGTTCTTGGTCTTGTCGACCAGTGCCTTTTCCTTGATCCACGGCATCATGTCGCGGAGCTTGGCGCCCACGGCTTCGATCTGATGATCGTTGTTGCGGGAGCGGGTCGCCTTGAACGACGCCTGGTTGACCTTGTTTTCCAGCATCCAGTCGCGAGTGAACTTGCCGGACTGGATGTCGGTCAGAACGCGCTTCATCTCCGCCTTGGTTTCCGAGGTGATGATGCGTGGGCCGGTGACATACTCGCCGTACTCCGCGGTGTTGGAGATCGAGTAGTTCATGTTCGCGATGCCGCCTTCATAGATCAGGTCGACGATCAGCTTCAGTTCGTGCAGGCACTCGAAATACGCCATCTCCGGCGCATAGCCAGCCTCGACCAGCGTTTCGAAACCAGCGCGGATCAATTCGACGGTGCCGCCGCAGAGCACGGCCTGCTCGCCGAACAGATCGGTTTCGCACTCTTCCTTGAACGAGGTCTCGATGATGCCGGCGCGGCCGCCGCCGATGGCCGACGCATAGGACAGGCCGAGATCATGGGCGTTGCCGGATGAATCCTTGTGGATCGCGATCAGGCACGGCACGCCGCCGCCACGCTGGTATTCGGAACGCACGGTATGGCCGGGGCCCTTCGGCGCAACCATCAGCACGTCAAGATCGGCACGGGGCTCGATCAGATTGAAATGCACGTTGAGGCCGTGGGCGAACAGCAGCGCAGCGCCCTGCTTCATGTTGTCGTGCAGGTGATCGCGATAGATGTCGCCCTGCAGTTCGTCAGGGGTCAGCATCATCATGACATCGGCCCACTTCGCAGCATCGGCGACTTCCATCACCTTGAAGCCGGCCGCCTCGGCCTTCTTCGCAGAAGCCGAGCCCTTGCGCAGCGCGATGGCAACGTCCTTGACGCCCGAGTCCTTGAGGTTCAGCGCGTGGGCATGACCCTGGCTGCCATAGCCGATGATGCAAACCTTCTTGCCCTTGATCAGGTTCAGGTCGGCGTCGCGATCGTAATAAACACGCATGCTCAGTTCCTCTTTTTGGCGGCCAAGGCGGCCATAACAGACGTTTTCGGAGTGGTTCGGGCCCATAAGACCCGGATGAATTGCCGCCGTTGTGTAGGGCGGCAGGTGCCGCGAGACAAGCCCGCGAGCCCCATTTCTGCAGTGCAACCGGCTCAGGGCTCCTTCAGAACGGGGTAGAGCGAGGCCAGCAACAGCACGGCCATGACGATGTTGAAGATGCGGACCGCACGGGGCGACCGCACCAGCGACTGTAATGAGGTACCCAGCAACACCCAGGTCATCGAGGACGCCAGCCCGATCAAAAACAGCAGGACCGAGAGCATCACGATGTTCAGCGGATAGACAGCAACCGCCGCGTAGGCTGCGATCGCGCCGACTGCGATCACCCAGCCCTTGACGTTGACCCATTGAAACATTGCCGCGCCCAAGAAACGTCATCGGCTTGCCCTCGGCGCTATCCTTGGTGTCGGATGGACCGGACATGGCGATGACGATGGCCAGATAAATCAGATAGGCCGCGCCGGCATATTTCAGGATGGTATGCAGCACCGGATAGGCAGCGAACACCGCACCGAGACCGAATCCGATCACCGCCACCAGAAATGAAAATCCGAGAGTCACGCCTGCGACATGCGGCAGCGTGCGGCGAAATCCATAGTTCAATCCCGACGCCATCAGCATGATGTTGTTCGGTCCCGGCGTGAACAATGCCGCCGCGGCGAAGACAATGAAGGCGATGAGAAGCTCATGAGAAATCATGACGCGATCTTCGGCAAGGTGCGGGAACGGCCGAGCAACAGCATGATCGCAATCCCGGCCACGACGACCAACATGCCCGCGAGACGCAGCGGCCCGAAAGTCTCGCCGAATACCAGCGACGACATTACCGCTGCCGTGAATGGAACCAGCAGTGCGAACGGAACCACCTGGGCGGCCGTATAGGTCCGCAGCAAATGTCCCCAAGCCAGATAGGCAAGGCTCGTGGAAAAGATGCCGACAGCAAGAACACTTCCCGCTCCTGCCCACGAAACATTGAGGACCGACTGAATGGCTGCTTGCGGTCCTTCGGTGGCGAAGGAAATCACAAGCAAGGGCGGGACCTGCATAAGGCTTAGCCACGCGGTCAGATCAAGCATTGGCACGTTGCCGGTCTGGCGCAGCAACAGATTTCCGATCGAAAAACTGATCGGGGAGATCATGCTGACTGCGAAGGCCTGAAGGCTAAAGTCATAACCAACCGTGCCGCAGATCATCGCGAGCCCTATCATCGCAATGCCAATCCCGATCGTCTGCGCACGGGTCGGCAATTCGCGCAGCACGAGGGCTGCGAGAGCAACAGTGAACAACGCCTGGGTCTGGACGATCACGCCCATCAATCCGGCCGGAACACCATGCGCAAGTCCATAGGACTGAGCGAGAAACTGGAACAGCAGCATCGTCAGACCAAGTGCAACGAACAACTGCCACGAAATCTTCGGCCTGCGCACGAACAGACATGGCAAAGCCGCGACGGCGAAACGCAGCGCGCAGAACATTGCGGGAGAGAATTCCCGCAATCCGATCTTGCTCGCCACGAATGCAAGTCCCCACACAATGGCAACGCCGATCGCGAGGAAGATGTCGGTTGGCTTCATGTCGGGTCAATCACGCCAGAGTTTACATTCCCTCCGGCCCGCGCGAGATCGCGGCGACGCCGGTGCGCGAGACTTCGACGAGACCAAGCGGCACCATCAAGGTGACGAACTGATCGATTTTGTCGGACGCGCCGGTGATCTCGAAGATGAAGCTCTCGGTGGTCGCATCGATAACGCGTGCCCGAAAAGCTTCCGCCAGCCGCAGCGCTTCGGCGCGGGCATCCCCCGTTCCCTTGACCTTGACCATCGCAAGCTCACGCTCGATCGAGCGGCCAGTGGTCGTCATGTCAACCACGCGGTAGACCGGGATCATGCGATCGAGCTGATGCTTGATCTGCTGGATCACCATCGGCGTTCCCGTCGTGACGATGGTGATGCGCGACATGTGCTTGGCGTGCTCGGTCTCCGACACCGTGAGGCTTTCGATGTTGTAACCACGGCCGGAAAAGAGACCGATCACACGTGCGAGCACGCCGGGCTCATTCTGCACGAGCACGGCAAGCGTATGCGTCTCGTTCGGGTCGTGACGCTCTTCCATGAAGTAGGCGGATGCGGGCTGGTCCATTGTCATTGTCCTCAATCCTGTCTCAGACCAGTGCCTTGCCGCCGGCGAAGGCCGCAGCAGTCGTTTCATCATTGGCTTCTTCCGGCAGAAGCATCTCGTTGTGCGCCTTGCCCGATGGAATCATCGGGAAACAGTTCTCAAGCGACGCGACACGGCAGTCAAACAGCACCGGCTTCCTGACCTTGATCATCTCCTGGATCGCACCGTCGAGATCGCCGGGCTTGGTGACCTGCATGCCCACACCGCCATAGGCTTCCGCGAGCTTGACGAAATCCGGCATCGCCTCGGTGTAGGAATGCGACAACCGGTTGCCGTGAAGCAATTGCTGCCATTGCCGCACCATGCCCATGTACTGGTTGTTCAGGATGAAGATCTTGATCGGCAATTCGTGCTGAACTGCCGATGACATCTCCTGAATCGTCATCTGCACCGAGGCATCACCCGCGATGTCGATCACGAGGCTGTCCGGATGCGCGGCCTGCACGCCGAGTGCAGCCGGCAGGCCGTAACCCATGGTGCCGAGACCACCAGACGTCATCCAGCGATGCGGATGCTCGAAGCCATAGAACTGCGCCGCCCACATCTGATGCTGACCAACCTCGGTCGTGATGTAGGTGTCGTGATTCTTGGTGAGTTCGTACAGCCGCTGGATCGCATATTGCGGCAGGATGATATCGTTGTTCTTCTTGTACGCGAGCGAATTGCGCGCGCGCCACTTGTTGACCTGCGCCCACCACGCCTTGATGTCAGGTTTTTTCGCTTCCTTCTTGAACACCTGCAGCATATCGCCGAGCACATTGGCGACATCACCGATGATCGGGACATCGACGCGGATGTTCTTGTTGATCGACGACGGATCGATGTCGATATGGATCTTCTTGGAGTTCGGCGAGAACGCATCGGTACGGCCGGTGATGCGGTCATCGAACCGCGCGCCGATGCACAGCATGACGTCACAATCATGCATCGCCATGTTGGCTTCGTAAGTGCCGTGCATGCCGAGCATGCCAAGCCAGTTCTTGCCCGACGCCGGGTAGGCGCCGAGCCCCATCAGCGTCGACGTGACCGGAAAGTCCGTTGCCTCGATCAGTTCACGCAGCAGTTTCGACGCATCGACACCTGAGTTGATGACGCCGCCGCCGGTATAGACGACTGGCTTCTTCGCCGAAGCCAGCAACGCGACCGCCTTGCGGATTTGCATCGCGTCGCCTTTCACGCGAGGCGCGTAAGACACATGCACATCGGATTTGCGCGGTGGATGGTAAGTGCCGATGGCGAACTGGACATCCTTCGGAACGTCGACAACCACTGGACCGGGGCGGCCCGTGGTCGCGACGTAGAACGCCTCGTGCAGCACCTTCGGCAAATCCTCGATCCGCCGCACCAGCCAGTTGTGCTTGGTGCAGGGCCGCGTGATGCCGACCGTGTCGCATTCCTGGAACGCATCGTTACCGATCAGATGCGTCGGCACCTGGCCGGTGATGCAAACCAGCGGGATCGAATCCATCAGCGCATCAGTAAGCGGCGTCACCATATTGGTGGCGCCCGGCCCAGACGTGACCAGCACGACGCCCGGCAGGCCGGTCGAGCGGGCATAGCCCTCCGCCGCATGGCCTGCGCCCTGCTCGTGCCGCACCAAAATGTGCTCGACCTCGCTCTGCTGGAAAATCTCGTCGTAAATCGGAAGTACCGCGCCGCCCGGATAGCCGAAGATGTGCTTGACCCCATGATCGGCGAGCGCGCGTACGATCATTGCCGCGCCGGTCATCTGGTTGGGATCGTGTTTCTTGCTCTCGCTCATGGTTCGCTCCGGGGCGCTCGTGGCGCAGGTGGTTCGAGACTTGGACGTAAAGATCTTGGACGTACAGATCTTGGACATACACATTCGGACAATAAAAAAGGGCCCGAGAGGACCCTTCGCACACCGCCTTGTCGTGGGTGGCCGTCAGCCACCCCCGGCGGTGTGCCAGGGTACGACAAGAATAAGAAGATTTGTAATTTTATTACGCATGGACAGCTGTGAATTTCCAAAGGTTGCGCGGCGGTTATACGGCTCAGGAGCCGAAAGTCAAGTCCGCACTCACTTAGAGAGCCTAATCACTCCCAAAGCATCCGACGAGAGCGAAAGTGCGTGGGAGAGCCATGCGTGGGCCTCATTGGGCAACACCCAGGTGAATTCCGGAAGCTGATGCCGAAACCAGGTGAATTGTCGCTTGGCATAATGCCGGGTGTCGGCCCGGCCGATCTCTGCGGCCTCATCCAGCGTGATGTCGCCGGCCAGGTAGCGGATCAGCGCCGGCACACCGTGGGCTTTCATCGCCGGTAACAGCGGATCGAGCTTGCGCGCGGCGAGCGCCGCAACTTCGCCCAATGCACCCGTTTCGATCATCGTCGTGAAGCGCTTGTCGATGCGCGCGTAAAGTTCGTCGCGATCGGGAGCCAAAAACACCGAGACCGTCTGCTCGACCGGAAGCAGCGGCGGCAAGCCCTCTTGATGCCAGTCCCGCAGCGAACGCCCGGTCGCCTCGATCACTTCGAGCGCACGTGCAATGCGGGTGCGATCGCGCGGTTTAAGCTTTTCCGCGGATGTGGGATCGCGCCTTGAAAGCTCCGCATGCAATGCCTCAACGCCATCGCGCTCGAGGCGCAGGCGGACGTCCTCGCGGACCTCGGCCGGAACTGGCGGCACCGCTGACAGCCCACGGGTCAGCGCCTTGAAGTAGAGGCCGGAGCCGCCGATGAAGATCGGCAGGCGGCCTTCGGCCCTGGCCTCCTTCAGCACAATGGCCGCATCATCCACCCACGCTCCGGCCGAGCAATTCACCGCAGCGTCGCAATATCCGTAAAGCCGATGCGGCGCGCGCGCTTCATCCTCGGGCGTCGGACGCGCGGTGATGATGCGTAGGTCGCTATAGACCTGCATGGAATCGGTGTTGATGACGACGCCACCGGTTGCCTCCGCGAGGGCCAGCGCCAGCGCCGACTTGCCGCTGGCCGTCGGCCCTGCGATAAGCACCGCCTTGGTGTCGCCCAGCTCCCACCTCATGCCACCGTTTAACATCGAGCCATCATGTCTCTCGTCGCCACGCTGATCTGCAACCCTGCCGAACCCGAGCTCGACAGCACGGCGATCGACGCCGCACGTTCCGCACTGCCCTCACCCGAACACGGCGACTGGCTGTTCGAAGGGGTTGCCGCCGACATTCGGTTTAGCAGCACCGACGACATTCGCACAATTTCTGGCCGGCTTCGCGAGGCCATGGATGGCGTCCGCGTCGACGTTGTCGTGCAGCCGCAACTCGACCGGCGCAAGAAGCTGCTTCTGGCGGACATGGATTCCACCATGATCGGCCAGGAATGCATCGACGAACTGGCTGATTTCGCCGGCCTCAAAGTCCATGTCGCGGCGATTACCGAACGCGCCATGCGAGGCGAGATCGAATTCGAGCCGGCGTTGCGCGAGCGCGTGGCGCTGCTGAAAGACCTTTCCATCACTGTGGTCGACGAAGTTCTCAAGAGCCGTATCACGCTGACGCCAGGCGCGGTGGAACTGGTGCGAACCATGCGCGCGCACGGTGCCTACACATGTCTCGTGTCCGGCGGGTTCACACTGTTTACGAAACGCGTGGCCGAGATGATCGGTTTTCAGGAAAACCGTGCCAACGAACTGCTGGTCGAAGACAGCAAACTGACGGGCCTCGTGGCGGAACCGATCCTGGGCCGCGAGGCGAAGCTCGCAACGCTGGTTGATCTGCGCGAGTCGTTCGATTTCGACAATCTGGATTCGTTGGTGGTCGGCGACGGCGCAAACGATCTCAGCATGATCGAACAGGCAGGCCTTGGCGTCGCCTATCATGCCAAGCCGGCTGTCGCAGCAGCAGCCGGCGCGCGGATCGATCACGGTGATCTCACCGCGCTGCTTTATGTGCAGGGTTACAGACGCTCGGAATTTGTGACCAGCTAATCGTCACGCCCGTCTCCGTGCGAGGCATCCACGTCTTCCTGCAAATACATCTTTCCTGCAAATGCGACAAACCAAAACGTAAATGGCCGGGACAAGCCCGGCCATAACGCATGATTGCACGAAGAAAGCTTACTTCAGGCTCAAAGCGACGAAGCGCAATTCGCCGTCGCCGTTCGACACCAGCAGAAGCACCGATTTCTTGCCGTCCTTCTTGAGCTGGTCGACGCGCTTTTTCACGTCGGCGGCATTCGTCACTGCTTCCTGCGCCACTTCAACAATGACATCACCAGCCCCGAGCCGCTTCTCAGCTGCATCGGATGCCGCGTCAACATTGGTAACGACCACGCCCTTGACGCTGTCCTTGATCTTGTAGCGTGTCCGCAGATCCTTGCTGAGACCGGCGAGATCGAGACCAAGCGCTTTTTGCGTCGCCGGCTTCTCGGCCTCGGTCGGGCCGGTGGTCTTGGCGGAAGCCTCGGTCGGCTTCTCCCCGTCCTCAAGGCGACCAAGCGTCACCTTCCGGGTTTCTTCCTTGCCCTTGCGGATGATGATGACATCCACGGCCTTGCCGACAGCGCTGTCAGCGACGGCACGCGGCAGATCCTTCATCTCCTTGATTTCCTTGCCGTCGAATTTGACGACGACATCGCCGGGCTCGATGCCCGCAGGCTTGGCCGGTCCCTTGTCGTCCACACCGGCGACCAGTGCACCACGCGCGGGCTTGATGTTGAGGCTTTCCGCGATTTCATCGGTTACCTGCTGGATACGAACACCCAGCCAGCCGCGACGAACTTCCTTGTACTGCCGCAACTGATCGACCACGGCCATCACCGTCTTCGACGGTACGGCAAAGCCGATGCCGATCGAACCGCCCGACGGCGAAATGATCGCGGTGTTCACGCCGATGACTTCACCATCGAGATTGAACAGCGGGCCGCCCGAATTGCCGCGGTTGATGGCAGCGTCGGTCTGAATGTAGTTGTCGTAAGGACCGGAATTAATGTCACGGTTGCGCGCCGAGACGATACCTGCGGTGACGGTGCCGCCGAGGCTGAACGGATTGCCGATGGCGATGACCCATTCGCCAAGCCGCAGCTTGTCGGAATCGCCAAACTTGACCGCGGTGAGTTTTTTCTCCGGCGGGGTGAACTTGAGCACGGCGAGATCGCTCTTCTTGTCGCGACCGATCAGTTCGGCCTTGATCTTGGTACCGTCGTTGAGAATGACGTTGATCTCATCCGCGTCGGCGATGACGTGATTGTTGGTCACGACGGTGCCGTCGGTATCGATGATGAAGCCGGAGCCCAGCGAGTTCACCTTGCGCGGTGAGTTGCCGTTGCCCATCCCCCCGCCGCGGCGGTTCTTGAAAAATTCATCGAAGAATTCGCTGAACGGGGAATCGGGCGGCAACTGCGGATTTGCCCCACGCTTGCTGCCACGCCCCGGGGTGTTGCCCTTATCCTCATCAGTGTTCTTCGCATCAACGGTCTGCGAGGTGGAGATATTGACGACCGCGTCGATCACTTTTTCCGCGACATCGGCAATGCCGTCCGGCCCCCGGGCAAATGCGGGTGTCGTCACGACGGCGAGGCCAATCGCCGCGGCCAGCGGCAGCATGCGGCGAGTCAATGCTTGAAGCGCATCGGACATGGTCGAAAGGTCTCCTGAAAAGGGTCGGATTACTGGGTCTACAGTGCGCCCGAAAACGACACGGAAGCAAGCGCCGCCAACTGGCGTGTTTCCAGCGATGAACGCACCGATTGCGGCGAAAACCCGGCTTTAGCCGTCACAACGACGTCAGGCCGGCTGTTTTATCGGCAATTCAATATAACGCAAAACCACCCGGCGTTCAGCGGAAACTAGTGGCGCACCAGCCAGATCAGGATCAGGCCAATCACCGCCGACACAAGCCCGACCGCCCGAAGAATGTTGTCCGGCGAGGCGAAGGCACTTTTCATGGCCGTGCGCATCCCGTTCGGGATTGCTGCGAACAGCAATCCCTCAATCACCAGCACCATTCCGACCCCGACAAGGAAATCGCTGTATCCGATGGATCTCATCCGCCAAGCACTCCGGCCTGGCCACACCTGTGTTCCATCATGTTAACGCTGCGGCGTGGCGCCGGCAGTCGCCGGAGCGGCGGCAGGCTTGCCGGTCGGATTGGCGAAGTAGCGGAAGAACTCGGAATCCGGCCGCAGCAGGAAGCGCGTATCAGCTGCTCTTCAGGCTGTTTTCGTAGGCCGTCATCGAGCGGTAGAACGCGAAAAAATCGGCGTCCTTGCCATAGGCTTCCGCGAACAGCCGGTTGCGCTCGCCGTCGCCCTCACCCCTGATCTGATCGGCCTGCGAGTTGGCGTCCGCAATGATAACGGTCGCTTCGCGATCGGCGCGCGAACGAATCTCCTGCGCCTTCTGACCACCCTGCGCGCGGAATTCCGCCGCTTCGCGTTGGCGTTCCGTTTGCATCCGTTGATAGACCGCCTGGCTATTCTGTTCAGGCAGATCGGCACGGCGAATGCGGACATCGATCACAGAGATGCCATAGCTCGCGGCTTCACGATCAAGCTGTTCACGAATCCGATTCATGAGCGCGTCGCGCTCGTCGCGGACAACGTTAATAAACGTCACTTCACCGAGTACGCGGCGCAGCGACGCGTTCAACAGTGTCGTCAGCTGGATATTGGCAGCCTGAATCGAACCGAGGGTCTGATAGAACCGCAGTGGATCCTTGATGCGATAGCGGGCGAATGCATCGACAACGAGACGCTTCTGGTCCGAGGCGATGACTTCCTGCGACGGATTCTCGAGGTCGAGAATGCGCTTGTCGATGGTGATGACAGTGTCGATGAACGGCACCTTGAAATTCAGTCCCGGTTCCGTGACCACGCGCACTGGTTCACCAAGCCGGACCAGCAGCGCCTGTTCGGTCTGGCTCACAGTGAAGATCGAGCTGTAGCCGACGACGATCGCGACCAGCAGAACGAACAGAGTAACGATACCTGCGATGCCGTTTTTCATCGGGTGCTCCCGCCCTGTGGCTGCACGGCTGGTGGTGTGCGACGCCCAATTTCACCGAGTGGCAGATACGGTACAACGCCAGGAGACGAGCCGCCGTTCTGCTGATCGAGCACGAGCTTGTCGGCGCCACCGAGCACCCGCTCCATGGTTTCGAGATAAAGGCGCTCACGCGTCACGTCCGGCGCCTTCTTGTATTCGTCATAGACCTTCAGGAAGCGCGCGCTCTGGCCCTTTGCTTCCGCGACTGCCTGTTCCTTGTAACCTTCCGCGACCTGCAGGATCTGAGCAGCGCGACCGCGCGAGTCGGGCACCACGCGATTGGCATAGGTTTGAGCTTCGTTCTGCAACCGCTCGAGGTCAGCGCGAGCTGCCTGCACATCGCGGAACGAATCAATGACCTGTTGTGGCGGGTCGACCTTCTGCATCTGAACCTGCTGGATCAAAATACCTGAACCATAGGTGTCGAGCGTCTTCTGCATCAGATCGAGCACCGCAGCTTCCGTCGTGGTGCGTGCGCCGGTGAGGATCGGCTGAATGTTGGAGCGGCCGATCACATCGCGCATCGCGCTCTCAGCCACCGCCTTCACGGTGCCTTCCGGATTCTGAATGTTGAACAGGAAGTCACCGACGCCATCAGGCTTGATGCGCCACAACACCGTGAAGTCCACATCGACGATATTCTCGTCTCCGGTGAGCATCAGGCTCTCTTCCGGAACGTCGCGAATGGCGGTGCCGCCACCGCGCCGAGAGTCGTCAACGATACGCATGCCGATGCTAAGCGTAGAGACACGCAGCGCCTTCGGCAGCAACACGGTCTCGATCGGATAAGGCAGATGATAATTCAGGCCCGGTTGAACCGTACGCACGTGCTTGCCGAAACGCAGAACCACACCAAGCTCTTCGGACTGCACCCGGAAGAAACCGGACAGTCCCCAAATTGCCAACGCGGCAACCAGAACCAACAGAATGCCCATGCCGCTGAAATTGCCGCCCGGCAGATAACTCTGCAACTTGTCCTGTCCGCGTCGAAGGAGGTCTTCGAGATCAGGCGGACGTGGTCCCGGTGACTGCGGTCCCGAACCCCACGGGCCTTTCGGACCCTGACCCCACGGGCCTCCGCCTTGATTCTTCCACGGCATCGATACTCTCCTCCGCACAGGGTTCTCACCCCGCAATCTCTGGCCTTATAGGGGACGCGCGCGGTCCTTACAACGCAAGTCGTCGGCTCGAAAGAGCTAGGACGCAGGGCAAATTTGTCAATGTAAACATCGCCTGACGCGGTTAATGCGCCGCGCTGCGACTATATGCGGGGCAGGTTTCGGCTATACCGTTTATATGTGACGTAGGAAAAATCGGCCGTATCCTTCTCACCTTTCACATGGCGCGCACGTGCCACTTCTTCCCATTCCTTCGGATCAACTGGAGCAAGAAACGTGTCGCCGTCCGGCGTCGCGTGCACCTGGGTGATCTCCAGGCGATCCGCTATATGCAGCCACTGTGAAAACAGTTCGGCGCCGCCGATCACCATGATGTCAGTGACGAAACGCCGCAGAGCATCGCCACGTGCGACATCATGCGCCGCCTCAAGCGACGTTGCGACGACAACGCCCGGGACCTGAAACGCCTTGTCGCGTGTCACGACAATATTGGTCCGGCCCGGCAGCGGCCTGCCGATCGATATGAAGGTCTTGCGGCCCATAATGACCGGCCGGTTCAACGTGATGTTCTTGAAACGCTGCAGATCGGATTTCAAATGCCACGGCATCGCGCCGTCGAGCCCAATCACGCCATTCTCTGCGACGGCCACGACGAAAACGATTTCCGGAAGCCGGTCGGCAGACACCGATGCGGTCACACCGCAACCTCGGCCTTGATGTGAGGATGCGGGTCGTAATTCTCGAGTTTGAAGTCTTCATAGCGGAACGAGAAGATATCCTTCACATCGGGATTGATCTTCATCGTCGGCAGCGGACGCGTCGGACGCGTGAGTTGCAGCCGTGCTTGCTCCAGATGATTGGAATAGAGGTGCGCGTCACCGAGCGAATGAACGAAATCGCCCGGCTTCAATCCTGTCACCTGTGCAACCATCATCGTGAGCAACGCATAGGACGCGATGTTGAAAGGCACACCGAGAAATACGTCAGCCGAACGCTGATAAAGCTGGCAAGAGAGCTTGCCGTTGGCGACATAGAACTGGAACAGGCAGTGGCACGGCGGCAGCGCCATCTTGTCCACTTCGGCGGGATTCCACGCACTTACGATCAGACGGCGCGAATCCGGATTTTTCCGGATCATGTCGATCAGGTTTGAAATCTGGTCGATGCTGCGGCCGTCGGGTGCGGGCCACGACCGCCACTGCGATCCATAGACCGGTCCGAGGTCACCGTTCTCGTCCGCCCATTCGTCCCAGATCGTGACGTTGTGCTCCTGAAGATAACGGACGTTGGTGTCGCCCTTCAGGAACCAGAGCAGCTCATAGACGATCGATTTAAGCGGCAGTTTCTTGGTGGTCAGCATCGGAAATCCCGACGCCAGATTGAACCGCATCTGGTGGCCGAATACGGACAGCGTTCCGGTTCCGGTACGGTCGTGTTTTTCCGCCCCGTCGCTGAGAATTCGCTCTAGCAGATCGTGATATTGGTTCATGGTTCTATCGGCCCGCGACGTAGGCACCTTTGTGCGTTCGCCTATCTAGCCGCCCGGCACCACCACCGTCTGCGGCGATTCGGCGTCTGTCGTGATTATACCCCGAAAAATGAGAGTTCCGGGCACAAACGACAAGGGCGGAACTCGCGTTCCGCCCTTCGCAATCTCATGATGACAAATGCGATCAGTTGGAAACCGGCTTCAGCACCGGCGTCCACTTGGTAATTTCGCTGCGAACCAGGGTGCGAAGCGCCTCGGGAGACCGTTCATCTGACTTGGGAATAACACTGCCCAACTCAAGCAGACGCTTACGGACATTTTCATCATCCAGCGCTTTCACGATGGCTGCATTCAGCTTTGCGACGATTTCCGGTGGCGTTCCCTTGGGCGCGAAGACCGCGTTCCAGGCCTGCGCCTGGAATTCCGGCAAGCCCGCCTCGGCGGTGGTCGGCACGTTTGGCAGCGAAGGATTGCGCTCCGGCGTCGCAACCGCATAGGCCTTGATGGTGCCGCCATTGATCTGCGGCACGGCGTTGACGATCTGGTCGCACATGTAATCGACCTGTCCACCGACAAGCGCGTTCATCGCCGGGCCGGTGCCGTTGAACGGAACGCCGGTCGGGTTGATCTTAAGCACCGAGTTCAGCAGCTGACATGACGTATAGGACACCGAGCCGACACCGGCGTGAGCCGCGTTGAGCTTCTCGGTGTTCGCCTTCACGTAGGTGACGAACTCCTTGAGATCCTTCGGCGGGAAATCCTTGCGCGCAAGAATCAGGATCGGCGTGCCGGCAAGCAGTCCGACCGGCTCGAAGCTGGTGTCGGGATGATAGGCAAGGTTCGGATAGAGCGGCACCGACGCAGCGTGAGTGCCCATGTGGCCGGTGATCAGTGTGTAGCCGTCCGGCGTGGCACGCGCCGCGCGGGTCGAGGCGGTCGTGCCACCGGCGCCCACCACGTTTTCGATGATGATCGACTGGCCGAGCGTCTGCTGCATGTGGCCAGTGACGATGCGGGCGATAACGTCGGTCGGGCCGCCGGCCGCGAACGGCACGATCATCGTGATGTTGCGGGTCGGATAATCCTGCGCCTGCGCGGAAACTGCGCCGACTGCGGCCAGGGCTGAAAGCCCACAGGTCGCGAGCATACGCTTGAACAAATTCATGACTTTCTCCCAGAGATAATTTTGTGATTACGGACGAGTAATCCTAATCCCCAGTGTCAACATCACCTTGTCGAGACGAGTCCATTCGACTTGGGGCTGAAGGGCGCGGCGCAACGCCGCACCCTCCCCGTCGTTAACTTTCGGACTCGACGAAGACCTCGTCACGCTTCTTGCGCAGCGACGGCAGCAACGCCAGCACGAGGAGGAATGCCGCGATGGCGAGCAGGGTCGCCGACAGCGGACGGCTCAAGAACACCGTCCAGTCGCCGCGCGAAATCAGGAGCGCGCGCCGGAGGTTTTCTTCCATCAGCGGTCCGAGCACCATGCCGAGCAGCAATGGTGCAGCTTCGAAGTCATGCTTGGCCAGCCAGTAGCCGAACAACCCGAACACGCCCGCTAGCACCACGTCCATCGGCGCATTGTTCACCGAATAGATGCCGATCGAGCAGAACACCACGATCGAAGGAAACAGCAGACGGTACGGAACGCGCAGCAAACGTACCCAGATGCCGACAAGCGGCAGGTTGATGATCAGCAGCATCAGGTTGCCGATCCACATCGAGGCGATCATGCCCCAGACCAGATCGGGCTGCTTCTGCATGACTTGCGGCCCTGGCACGATGCCGTGAATGGTCATCGCACCAACCATCAGCGCCATCACCGCGTTCGGCGGAATGCCGAGCGTGAGCAGCGGGATGAACGATGTCTGAGCCGCAGCGTTGTTGGCGCTTTCCGGCGCGGCAACGCCCTCGATTGCGCCGCGACCGAAGCGCGACGGGTGCTTGGAAATTTTCTTTTCAAATGTGTAAGCCGCAAAGGACGCGATCACCGCACCCCCGCCGGGCAGGATACCGAGGATCGAACCGAGGATCGTCCCGCGGATGATCGCAGGCGCGGAAGCCTTCAGATCCTTCTTGGTCGGCATCAGACCGGAGATTTTCTGCTGGACCAGATTGCGGTCCATCGCGGCACCAGGATCGAGATTGCGGATGATTTCTGCAAAGCCGAACACACCCATTGCGACGGTTGCAAAGCCCAGGCCGTCGGCAAGTTCAGGAATGTTGAACGACATGCGCGACGCACCGGTCTCGATGTCAGATCCTACCATCGACAACAGGATGCCGAACGCGATCACCGCGATGGCTTTGAGCACCGAGCCCTTCGCAAGCACGACCGCGAAAATCAGACCGAGTACCATCAGCGAGAAATATTCCGCCGGGCCGAACGCGAGCGCGAGTTTGGTCAACGGCGCGCCCAAGACCGCGATCAGCACGGTGGCGACGCAACCGGCAAAGAACGAACCGATGGCAGCAATTGCGAGGGCGGGACCAGCACGTCCCTGCTTGGCCATCTGGAAGCCGTCCAGCGCGGTGACCACCGACGTCGCTTCGCCGGGAATATTGACCAGAATGGACGTGGTCGAACCACCATATTGCGCGCCGTAATAGATACCCGCGAGCATGATCAGCGCGCCGACAGGCGGCAATCCAAAGGTGATCGGCAGCAACATTGCGACGGTCGCAATCGTACCAATGCCAGGCAGCACGCCAACCAGCGTGCCGACCAGAGCACCGATCAGACACAGTCCGAGATTGATGGGCGAAAGCGCGACAACGAAGCCGTGAGCGAGGTTAGCAAAAATATCCATTGTCTCGGCCTCAGCGCATCAGTGCGCGTGGAAGCAAGTCGAGCGGCAGCCCGAGCGCATAAGGGAACAAGCAGCGCGCATCCGAGCCGTCAGGCAAAGCTCCGACGATGATGGCTTCTTTCCACCGCGTTTCGTCAGAGCCGAGTGCGGCGATGAGGAAGGCGACGAAGGCCGTGATGATCAGGCCGCATGGACGGATGGCGAACGAGAAGAACAGGATCGCAGCCGTGACGAAGACAGGACCGCGAATGCCGTAGCGTTGCAACGGCTCGCCTTGGAAAGAAACCCGGTCAAGGCAACACCAGCGCCGAGAACGCCAGCAGCACGCCGAACATGCGGGGCGCGGTTCCTGGACCGAACGAAAATCCGCGCATGCCTTGCAGGTCGCTCGATGCCCACAGGGCGAACAGCGCGATCGCCATCAGGGCCAGACCGCCGTAGAAATCCTGCGGCCCCTTGATGACGGCGTGTTGCGTAGACGGATTTGTTGCGCTGCTGGGCGCTTCACTCATCGACGTATCCCCCATTACACGGACTTCTGCCCGTTCTACTTTTTGGACCGGGGTCACCCCGATACCCTTCTGCTTATCGATTTTCGTTAGACGACGCCAGCAAAACCAAGCAAGCCCCCAGCAATCAACATCCAGATCGGATTGAGGCGGGTGGCGATCGCCAGGACGGCCGCTGTCGATCGTGATGGCCGCGGCGGCCCACGTCCTGTCCGACGTTAGTGTGAGAACGAAGCCACTGGCGCACATCAGCCCGATCGAAATCGGAACAAGCGCGGCCTGAAAGATCGCCGGCCAGGACGCATGGCTCGATCGTCTCAGTAGATGGTGCTGACGAAATAGGCACACCACCGCGGATGGACCGCACATGGCAAATGTGGCGACCAGCGCGCCTGCGACACCGGCCACATGGAAGCCGATCAGCGTCACGATCAGCACGTTTGGTCCCGGCGACAATTGCGCGATTGCGAACATGTCCGCAAATTGCGAATCCGACATCCAGTGCTGCACTTCGACCGCGACGCGGTGCATTTCCGGAATGGTCGAATTGGCGCCACCGATGGCGAGCAACGACATCAGACCGAATGTCCACGCGATGGTCAGCAGCGTGCCGGTTGGGCGAGTTCATGATGCCGCCCGCCGTCGCATCAGGAAGGTGACGAGCAATGCTGATCGGGATCGCGGTGAGAAGCACCGGCACCAGCGGCAGTCGCAACACGCCGATGGCAATGAAGACCGCCGCAAGCAGAGTGAGCGTGACCGGCTCGCGCTTTTTCAACAGCGGCACCATCATGCGACCGATCACTGCCAGAAACAGTCCGATCGCGGCGCATGATACGCCGGTCAAAGTCCGTTGCAGCGCCGGAATTTGCCCGTATTGCGCGTAGATCGCCGCCAGGATTGTGACAATGACCACCGGTGGGCCGACAAGGCCGAGGAAGGCCGCGATGCTGCCGGGGATACCGCGAAAGCGGCGCGCCGAACACCACCGAGAGATTGACGATGTTCGGTCCCGGCAGGAAATGACAGAGCGCGAAGGCCTCGTTGAACTCCTCCGGCGTCATCCAGCGATGCTGATCGACGATGGCCCGCCGCGCCCACACCAGAACCCCGCCGAAACCAGCTAACGACATCTTGGCGAACGCAAAGAACAACTCGAACAGCCCCGGCTGTTGAGGGGTCAATATGTCAGGGGTCTGGGGAAGCGGCTGGCAGGGAATCTGGAAGGCATCGCTCGATTTAGAATGACCGCCGCCACAGGCCAACCGATATATCCGGATGTCCCCGCATGCGCTGTGTGCAAATCGGGCAATAATGCCCGGTTCACTGACGGCAGGCAGCCAAAACGGACCTTTTTTCCGTTAGGCTTTGCCCCCTATATTGAGGATGCCGGTTCGCCGGCTATGGAAATAAATGGCCGTCGCAATAAACCATTCGGACCCGGGGGCAGCACCCGGCGCCTCCACCAAAACCCGAAATCCTTAGCCTGCCTTTTGGCGGGTTTCGGCGGGGGCGAAACAGGATCGACGAGGGCGTAAAGGGCGTGTTTTTTCTCGGTATGGTTCCGCCGTTATCGGGCTATGCAATAGTTGCAAACGACAACTATGCTCCGGTTGCTCAGGCTGCGTAACGCAGTTTGAAAGACCATTCTTAAAGTCCTAACGGGTTAAGCTCCGTTAGGCGGGGTTCGGAGGCACCTGGCAACAGAAGCCTCCACTTTCATTCTGCCTTGCATTCGGTTTGGTGCCGATCTGCGTGAAATTTCCCCAATTCGCGCGGGTGCGCCTGCTGACCGCAAGGTTTCCACAGGATACGATACGGAACGTGAGGCCGAGTCGGATCGTTAAATCGGCACCACGATAAGTTTCAAGTTCGACAGGATCCCAAAATGGCCTCGGACCACATTCGTTATGACGTTCTGGCACGCGATGCGCTCCGTGGTGTGCTGCGGCATGTGCTGACGGATGCGGCTGAACACGGCCTGCCCGGCGAACATCATTTCTACATCACCTTCCTGTCCACGGCCGAAGGCGTGAAAATTTCACCACGCCTGCTGTCGCAATACCCGCAGGAAATGACGGTCATCCTGCAGCATCAGTTCTGGGATCTGGTGGTGACCGACGACCGCTTTGAGGTCGGCTTGTCATTCAACGGCATCCCCGAACGCCTGGTGGTCCCGTTCAGTTCGATCAAGAGCTTCTTCGATCCGTCGGTACAGTTCGGTCTGCAGTTCGAAGCGAACGAAGAAGCCGCGAGTGCGCCAACCGCGGAGATCGTACCCGCTCCCGTTGCCGAAATCGCCGCTCGGGATGAAGCAGAGAGCACCGACGAACCTCCAAAGCAGGGCGAAGGCGCAGAAGTCGTGCGGCTCGACCGGTTCCGCAAGAAATAACCGACCCCTTCGATTTGAAGTCAGAACCGCGTGTAGGGCTATAACGGTTGACAGTGTGCATATGCACATATACCTTCAGTGTTATGAAAGAAGCGGTTGGTCCCCTTGCCTGTCACTGTTTTGCGACCCGCCAATTGGCGCGTCACATCTCCAGGCTGTATGAGCGGCATCTCGCTCCGGCCCGGGTCACGAGCACGCAATTTTCAATTCTGAGCTTCCTTCAGGAAGAGCCTGGGCTCACCATGAGCGAGCTGTCCCGCATCCTGGTTATGGATCGAACAACGTTGCTGAGGGCGATCAAGCCCTTACAGCGTGACGGTCTTGTCACCAGCGCTCCTAAGCAAGGCGATACCCGTCAACTTGCATTTACAGTGTCGCCTGCCGGCTTTCGCAAAATCGAAGAAACCGGTCCGCTTTGGCAAGCTGCCCAGCAGGAGTACGAGGCACAGATCGGGGGCGAGCGGGCTGCCCGTCTTCGGCATGATTTCCTTACCCTTACCCAGGAGGCCTGATCTTAACCCTCAAGCCAAGTTTACTCGCCCGAAAATGTGCATATGCACTTATACCAACTGGAGAATAAAAAGTGAAAATCGAAGGATCAGTTGTCCTCCTCACCGGGGCGAACGGCGGTATCGGCCGCGTGTACGTCGAGGAATTACTCAAGCGCGGCGCCGCCAAAATCTATCTGGCCGTGCGCAACCCCGCCTCTCTGTCGGAGATCTTGAAGAGCGGAGACAAACGGCTCGTTCCGCTCAAGCTTGACGTGACTGATCAGGCACAGGTCACCGAGGCTGCGAAGACAGCAAGCGACGTCACGTTGCTGATCAACAACGCCGGTTACGCAGGTGGCACCAGTGCATTCAAGACGCTCGACATCGAGAAAGCGCGCCGCGAAATGGACGTGAACTATTTCGGCATCCTGTCACTCGCGAGCGCCTTCGCGCCGATGCTAAAGACAGCCGGCGGCGGCGCTATCGTCAATGTCGCTTCATTCCTGTCGCTGGTCACATTGCCAATCTGGGGCACCTACTCGGCCTCGAAAGCTGCGGCATTGGCAGCGACGCGAAGCCTGCGTGCCGAATTGGCTGCGCAAGGAACCGCAGTGATTGGCGTGATGCCCGTGCAGGTCGAAACGGAGATGGGCCAGGGACTTCCAGCGCCTCGCGTCGCCCCTCAAGACGTCGCGATCGAATCTTTGGATGCCGTCGAACAGGGCATTGATGAAGTGTTTCCCGGTGAGTTGACCAAGCAGAGAGCAGCAGCTTCGCGGCCGATCCCAAGGCCGTTCAAGCCTACTTGTCGGCGATCATTCCCGCTTAAGCTTGGACAACAAACAAATCGTGGTCGGGTCCGTCCCGGCCACGATGATTTCGATGTGTTCTAACGTCCCCGCGCCGCTTCGTATAACAATGAACCAGCCCCTGATTGCGCGCGATGACCGTGAGGCACTAAACTTGCCATCCTCGCATCGCATCGGAAAGCATCATGGCCACTTCAAAAAAAACAACACGGACTGAAACCGACTCTTTCGGACCAATCGAAGTGCCGGGAGATCGCTACTGGGGGGCACAGACCGAGCGTTCAAAACACAATTTCAAGATCGGCGGCGAACGCATGCCGATGCCGATCATCCGAGCGCTGGCTATCGTCAAGCTTGCGGCCGCTCAGACCAATCTTGAACTGGGGCTGCTCGACCAGCGCCGCGCACGCGCCATTATTCGCGCGGCCCGTGAAATCATCGACGCCAAACTCGACGATCACTTCCCGCTGGTGGTCTGGCAAACCGGTTCAGGCACCCAGACCAACATGAACCTCAACGAGGTGATCGGCAATCGTGCCAGTGAGTTGCTCGGCGGTGAACCCGGCACGAAGAAGCCGGTTCATCCGAACGATCACGTCAACATGAGTCAATCTTCGAACGAACTCTTTCCGACCGCGATGCACATCGCCGCCGCCGAGCGCATCACGCATGATCTCATTCCCGCGCTGACCACGCTCCTCAAGGCGTTGCGTCAGAAAGAAAAGGCGTTCGGAAAAATCGTCAAGATCGGCCGCACGCACACGCAGGACGCGACGCCCCTGACATTGGGACAAGAATTTTCCGGTTACGCATCGCAGGTCGAAAGCGGTATCGCCCGGCTGCGCATCGCGGCGAAGGATCTCTATCCGCTTGCGCAAGGCGGAACGGCCGTCGGCACCGGTCTTAATTCAAAACCGCGTTTTGCGAAACTCTTCGCCAAGAACGTGCGAACAATCACCAAGCTGCCGTTCACCAGCGCACCGAACAAGTTCGAAGCGCTGGCGTCGAACGACGCCTATGTGTTCGTCCATGGCGCGATCAATTCCATTGCGACCGGTCTGTTCAAGATTGCAAACGACATCCGCCTGCTCGGCTCAGGGCCCCGCTCGGGACTGGGTGAATTGATTCTGCCCGAGAACGAGCCGGGCTCGTCGATCATGCCGGGCAAAGTCAATCCGACCCAGTGCGAAGCAATGACAATGGTATGCTGTCAGATCTTCGGCAATCACACGACGATCACTGTTGCCGGCAGCCAGGGACATTTCGAGCTGAATGTCTACAAGCCGGTGCTGGCGCATTCCATGTTGCAATCGATCCAGTTGATGGCGGATGTGGCGCGCTCATTTACCGAGCACTGCGTCGTCGGCATCCGCGCCGATGAAAAACGCATCCACGAATTGATGGAGCGATCGCTGATGCTGGTGACGGCGCTGGCACCCAAGATCGGTTATGATAACGCCGCCAAGGTGGCGAAGACTGCACATGCGCGTGGCACCACGCTGAAAGAGGAAGCCCTTCGCCTCGGTCTCGTGTCGGCAGGAGAGTTTGACAAACTCGTGCAACCGGACAAGATGACGCACCCTGGATAATCCGTTCTGCCGTATGCCACGGGCACTGTCATGTCGTCGCACCTGTCAAATAGTTAGCTCGATCGGCTACCCTGCGTGCCGTATCGCATGCTAAATCTCAGGAACACTTCGCGAGATTGCGCTCGCGACGGGGGGAACGGTTCCAATGAGACCCGAACAAGTCGAGATAAAATATAAGTTTGAGTATGCCGGCGCGCCGCGCATTGCATCCGTTTGAAAGATGGAGGCATCGTGGGCGATCTGGTCAATTTGAACCGATTTAAGAAGCGAATTTCGCGCGAGGAATCGGTGAAGGAAGCCGAAGTTAACCGGGCACGTTTTGGTCGCACCAAAGACGAGCGTCAACGCGATGAGCTGCAGAAGCAGCAGGCGACAAAAATGCTGGATCAACATCGCATCGACGACGGGAGCTCCACATGAAATCACCAGTCGTCAAACGTTCGATCGTCGTCGCGGGTCACAAGACCAGCGTGAGTCTCGAAGAGGCCTTCTGGAATGGCATGAAGGAAATCGCTTCAGTAAAGCACCTGACCTTGTCAGAACTGGTCGGCGAGATCGATGGCGGACGCCAGCAAGGAAACTTGTCGTCGGCAATCCGCCTTTTCGTCCTCGACTATTTCCGCTCGCGCACCATGCCGCCAATTCAGAGCGCCAGCGGCGCTCCACGCATGGAAGAAACGCGTCAGTAAGGGGCGTCTCCCTGCCGAAGATACGGCACGGATAGAGCAAACTCTCCTCTCAGAGGACCGGTCAGAATGAGCTCGCGGCCGGCGGCGTCAGCACCAGCGGCGCCGAGGGTCGCGGCCTTGATGGCGCACGCACCGCGCCGGGCGCAGGCCGCACCGTGATCGGTGGCGGCAGCGGCTGAACCTGCGAGTTCGCCGCGGATGGATCGGGTTTCAAGACTTGTGGAATCGCTGTTGGCGGCTCGCTGACGCGAGGCGACACGGGTTTGGCCGTTGGACTTTTCCGCCGTGGGTCACGATGAGGAATCCGGACATCCGATTGCGGGATTGGGTCTGCGTGCGGTTCCTCCCACAAGTCGTCGGACTCCGGCTGAGACGTTCCCCCCTGCTCAAGCTGATCGAGCCGCCGCGTTTCGCGGTCAATCGCCCGCATCGCAAGCCATGACGACAGTGCAGCAACATCGACCGAACGCGTCATGGCGTCGGGCGACCCGTTCATGTCGATCCGGATATCCGGACGACCAGTGATCGGCTTTGTCGTGATCGGGGATAACACCGCGCGAATATCGGCCTGATCCGCTGCGAGATCATAGCCGCCGGCAACCGCCACACGGGCGCGTTCACCCTCGAGCGTCGCCGTATCGACCCGCAGCCGCCCATCTCTGATCGTGAATGGAATTTGAGCGGATGCGACCTTCAGCGCCCCTGCAGACAACACCGGATCAACGATCGTTCTCAAGCTATCGTCATCGAATGCCTGCCCATTATCGCTGGCACGAACGCCAACTTCAAAAGCGCGCGGATCCAGCCCCGCGATGCGCATGTCCTTCAGCGTGAACGAACCCGCCCCTGACAATGCGCCGGTCAGCCCCGCCGCACTGCGTGCCTGGCTCGCCAGCGACAATTGCAACGACGTCTGGCCCTGCGGCATCGTCAACCCGCGATAACGAAGCGCAGCACCATCAACATTGGTGAGTTGCAGACGCGCATTCACCGAGGTGCCCTGAGCGGTCTGGCGCGCATCGAGAGCGACCGTCGCCTCGCCACCACCGATTCCACCTTTGACATTTTCGAGCACCAGCGACTGACCATCACCCTTGACCACGCCGCTGAGCGGCCGCAATTCGCCGCCACCCGGCAACGCACTTCGCAGCGCCTCGAACGCCAACCTGCCGCGCCAGCCGCGCAACAGCCCGCGACCGAGCGGTTCTGACGGATCGTGGGCCGCCGCGCCGAATGCGAGGGCGGTCACCGACGGCAGATCGAGCGTGTTCATTCCGATCTCGCCATCAATGCCGATCTCATCTCCCCGGGTCAGCACAAGTCGCCCACGCACGCGAGCGCCACCGACCGTGCTATCAATGTCATCCAGCGTGAACGTGTGGACCTGACATGCTAAGGCGCGACGACAGACTGGCATCGAGCGACGCGACACTGGCAGGCTTGAGATCAAACCAGGCCGCGAGATCTGCATGGCGTACTGCGACATTCAGGGCGGCCGTGGGTGGCTCTGCCCATGGATCAGCGGTGCCTTGCACATCGCCATCGGCACCGGCGCCGGACAGCTTCGCTTTCAATCGCAACGGCGCCCGCCATACACCGGTTACCGAGGACTCGAACCGCGCAGGCCCATCGTGTGCAGAGACCACGCGATCCAGACCGAACAGCGCCAGCATAGCCGCTGTCTGGTCTGACGATAGCTTTGTGTCTACGTTGAATTCCGTTCGCTCCAGCGACGCGGCGTCGAACGCCTGCACCGCGGCGCGCGGAGGAGACGCCGTCAACGTCACGGCTCCCTTGATTTGCGGGGAATCGATGTCGAGCACTGCACGCGTGTTCATGCGGTCGTTGCGGTCTGGTGCCTTGTCGAGGCTGGCCGAGAATTGCAGCCGCACGGCCCCTGACATTTTCGCAACCGCGTTAAGCCGCTCAGCTGCAATGGATGAAAATGGCGCAACGAAGCCGCTGATGCGGTCGAGCGACGGCACAGTCGCTGCCAACGATAGTTTGCCGGCGTTACCGCTCCGATCGAACGATCCGGAGCCGCTGATCGCCATGTTTTCTGCGCTGCCGATTTGAAGCCGATCGACCGAGACCGATTTCGGTCCATAGGACAGGTGCGCAACGATCGGGCTGATGTCCTGGCCGCCAAGTTTTGCGCGTGCAATATCGACCGAAATTTTCGCCTCAGACGGCCAGTCCAACTGCGAACCCACCGCCGAGTTCAAGAGCCCTTTCACATCGTCAAGATCGACAGATGGAGATCTCAGTTCCGCCTGAAGCTGAGATCCTTGCAATGCAAAGCGCCCCTCCAAGGGGCTGCCGTCAATGTCTGCCTTCATCGCGTCGAGACTGACCCGGTCTTTCTCGACCGCCAAATCGCCGGCGATGCCGATCGGCAATTCGCTGCGGTAAGCAATCGGGGTGCGGCCCTGCAGCCAGTCCGCCAACGTTTTCGCGGTATTTGTCCGAAGACTGACGGGACCGGAAAAACTCGCGCCCGGTCCGGGCTGTTTTACGACCCCGCTCAGCGTCAGCCGCGTATTGCCTGTCGACTGCAATTCAAGCTTGTCGATTGTCCATGCCTCTGGACCACCTTGAAGACTCGCAGCAAAGTTCTGGATTGATCGCCCGCCAAACGCGATCTGCTCCGCGCTCAATTCAATTCGGGTGGAAATCGGCAACGGTGGCAACGCCGTCATCAGACTTCGAGCAGCCGGAAGCAGCTGCAGCGGTTCATTATTTGCGGCATCTTTTGCCAGCAGTCGATCCGCATCAAGTTGCCGCGCGGATAAAGCCATACGCAGCAGCGGCGAAGCGCCAAAGCTGATGTCCCCATTACCCGTCAACCGCAACGCCCTTTCATCGGGGCCGATCGCAGCCTCGACCTGATCGAACGTTGCGGATGACGGATTAGCTTTAAGTCGCGACGAAAGCTTCCACGGCGAGGCAGAGCCTGCAACCGTATCATTGGATTTTGCATCCGCCGGCCGCGCCAATGTGAGCGCGCCGTCGAACTTCGGCACCAGCGCATCAAACGTCAGCACCCCATCCAGATCGGCCGACACCGCGCGCTCAACCCAATCTGCCATGAAGCGCACACGAGTGCCCTTGCCGTCGTTGCTCTGGCCGGACGAAATGCGGAACGGCGTACGGACGCCCAGCAAGGTAAATGTCCCCTCGCCGCGCATCGCACCGGCAAGCGCGCGCACATCACCGTTGAAGACGAGATCATCGATGTGAAACGTGTTGCCGCTCGCCGCATCCTGCAGAGCCATGCGCCCGGTGAGATTCAGCCGGTCAATGGCGAGCGACCCCAGATTGAATTTGCCGATCGACGAGGGCCACTCGAACCGGCCCTCTCGATCAAGACCAAGATCTAGAGAAAAGCCGTTGAGCGACAGTTCGCTCGCGCGCCATTCGCCTCGCATCAGCGAACTAAGACTGAATTCGACGTCGAGCTTGTCGGCGCGGACCTTCCCAGGATCGTTGTCGCCGCCGACCGCCACAGATTGCAACCGCAGCGTCGGTGTCGGCAGCAACCGCGCGTCAAGCGTGCCGTCCACACGCACGGGCGCCCCCATCACGCGGGAGGCTTCCGCCTCGAATTGCGGGCGAAACTGGTTCCAGTCAATAAAATACGGCCCAATCAGCGCTGCAACCAGGGCAACGATGAGAGCAATTGCCAGTCCGAGCAGTGTGGTCTGCAACGTCTTCCCTCGGAAACGCCGTGCCGACGTGACGGCGGCAACGGTGCCACATTAGAGCCAAGTGCGGCGAAGTCACAGCGACGTTTCGCAGCGGCCCCGCCGGTATGCCCCCGCGCGGTGATTCAGCTCATACCGGCGGCACGACCTTGACGTACTAGCCGTTTCGAATACAGAATTTGATGCTCTCGATCCACACTCCTCGAAGCGGAAGGCTGGGCGTCATGTCCGAGCAAGAGACGCGATCACTGGAGAGGACGGGCGCATCGCCCGATGCGATCATCTCCCATTACGACATGGGCGAGGACTTCTTCCGGCTCGTCCTCGATCCGGAGCTGAACTACTCCTGCGGGATGTTCGAGGCCAATGAAGACCTTGTAGCCGCCCAACACCGGAAACTGGACCATCACATTGAAGCGGCCGGCGCCGCCGGCAAGGCCCGCGTTCTGGACATCGGCTGCGGCTGGGGAGCGATGCTCCGGCGGCTGGTCGATCACGCCGGAGTGGAGCATGCAGTCGGACTGACGCTTAGCCCCTCGCAGACCCGCTGGATTCGCCAGAACGAGCACCCCAAAATCGAAGTCCTTGAGCAGGACTGGCGCGACCACCGACCGGAGAAGCGATACGACGCGATCATCTCGATCGGTGCGTTCGAGCATTTCGTGCAAAAAGGCCTCGATCCGGCGAGAAAGCTCGACGCTTATCGAGGATTCTTCGCCTATTGCGATCGCATCCTTGCGACAGGAGGCAAGCTGTCGCTCCAGACCATCGCCTATTCCGAGCATCACAAAGTTCACCCACTGCTGGAAAAGACCTTCCCTGAGAGCGACCTGCCGCTGGTATGGGAACCGATCGCTGCTGCCGAGGGACGTTTCCAGCTCATCGCCGTGCGTAACGACGGAGATCACTATTATCGGACGCTGCAGTTCTGGGAGCAGAACCTTATGGCTCATTACGACGAGGCTGTCGCCCTTGTCGGCGAAACCGCACACCGACGAATTCCGCCGCTACCTGCAGCTGTCGGCTGCAGGTTTCAGGATCGGGATGGCCAGTCTTCTGCGCATGAGCTTCGTGAAGAAATACTGATCGCTCCCACTGATCCCTCCCTTGGCCGTAGATTTCAGCCAAGGCGAATACTGATCCCATCAAGCGGGATACCGGACAGCGACGTCGTCCAAACCTCGCCGGACTTGACCGGCATGGCGCTGGTCAGCGTTCCTGTGGTGATGATCTCGCCGGCCGCAAGTTGCGGGTTGAAATCATCCTCGGCCAGTAAACCAACAAGGTGCCGCAGCGCGGAGAGCGGTCCATCCAGCACGTCGCGCGCATGGCCGCGTTCAACAATGTCGCCGCACGTGAGCGTGACTTCAAAATTCGCCAACGTCTGCAACCATTGATCGGTCGAACCGGAAACCGGATGCCGGTCACCGATCAACAACGCGCCGTGGAGGCCGAATGCTGCAACCGTATCCGGCGCCGCAAATTTCCAGTCGGGAAAGATCGACTGCACGATCTCATAGCCATTCGCGACCCAGCCGATACAGGAGAGCAGTTCCCGCTCATCCATGCGCGCATCAGGGACGGCAGACATTCCGAACACGATTTCCGGCTCGATCCGCGGCTGCGTAAGCTCCGCAAGTGAGAATGCGCCGGATACGTCCCTCAGATTGTGAACCGTGCGGTCATAGACGTAGCCCCAGATCGGGGCATAGACGCCGTATTGCGGCCACATCTTGCGGTTGGTGAAACCGATCTTGCGCCCCAACACACGCTCGCCGCGGGCCTCGCGCATCTGCCGAACGATAGGCGTGACGCGGTACGCATCGTCCAGACCAAACGTCGCATGACGCGACGAGAATGGCGACGATCACCCGACCTTGGCCGAGCACAGACAACGCCTCGTTGGCAACGTTTCGGACATCGAATGCGCTATCTGTAACGCTCATGGAAGTATTTTTCCCGGATTAAGAATATTGTGTGGATCGAGCGCCGCCTTCAGCGCGCGCATTGCCGCGACCGCCTCCGGCCCCAGCTCGGACTCGAGATATTTCTGCTTGCCCTGCCCGATGCCGTGCTCACCGGTGCAGGTGCCGCCCATCGCCTGGGCACGCTCGACCAGACGGTGCAAGAACTCATCCGCTCGCCTGACTTCATCGGGATCGTTGACGTCGCACAGCATCGAACAATGGAAATTGCCGTCGCCGACATGACCGACGATCGGGGACAGCAGCCCCACGGTCTCCAGATCCTTCTCGGTCTCGACCACACATTCTGCGAGCCGCGAGATCGGCACGCAAACATCCGTTGCCACCGCCTGCGCGCCGGGCCGCAGACCCGCGCACGGCCCAATAGGCATCATGCCGCGCCTGCCAGAGACGCGTGCGATCTTCCTGCCGCGTGGTCCATTCGAATGCGCCACCGCCGCATTCCCGGGCGATCTCGCCGAACATCTGCGATTGCTCGGCGACGTCAGCCTCGGTGCCGTGGAATTCGAGCAGCAGCAACGGCGTCTCCGGCAGCGAGAGTTTCGAATACGCGTTGCAGGCTCTGACCTGCGCCGCGTTGAGCAGCTCGATGCGTGCCAGCGGAATGCCGGTCTGGATCGCGAGGATCGTCGCATTGCAGGCGCCCTGCACGCTCGTGAACGAACACGACCCAGCGGCGATGGACTGCGGAATGCCGCGCAGCCTGATCGTCAGTTCGGAAATGATGCCGAGCGTGCCTTCCGCGCCGATAAACAGATGGGTGAGATCATAGCCGGCCGCCGATTTCTTGGCACGTGTACCGGTGGTGATGATTTCGCCATCGGCACGAACCACTTTGAGTGCCAGAACATTGTCGCGCATGGTGCCGTAGCGCACCGCGTTGGTACCGGACGCACGAGTTGAGGCCATGCCGCCGAGCGACGCGTCCGCACCGGGATCGATCGGGAAGAACAGACCCTGGTCGCGCAGATGTTCGTTGAGTGCCTTGCGCGTCACGCCGGGCTCGATGACGCAATCGAGATCGTCCGGATGTACTTCAAGAATGCGATTCATCTCACGCAGATCGATGCAGATGCCGCCCACCGGCGCATTGACCTGACCTTCAAGCGACGTGCCTGTGCCAAAGGGGATCACCGGCACGCGCCGCTCGGCACAAATCCGCACCACGTCCTGAATATCCTTGGTGCTCTGCGCCATCACCACGGCGTCCGGCGGCTGCGGCGGCAGCCAGGTCGTCGTATGAGCATGCTGTTCACGCACGGCTTGCGACGTGATCAGATTGTTACCGAACCGCGCGGCAAGCGCTTCGATCGCACTCGAAACTGCGGTCGGTGCCGGACGTGTCAGGGCTGCGTTGGAAAAGGCCACGGTTGCTCGCTTTGTTCGGAAATGCCGATGTGGCGTGGACCGTGGCAAAGGATGTATAGCGGGTCAAGAGACACGCGATGCGAACCGGGAATCGAGATGACGACCACGCTTTCCAGCGACAATGCGCTGCAACATCCACCGGCGCCGTTCTTGACGACGATCATGCAAGTCGAGCCGCAGTGGATCGACTACAATGGCCATCTCAACATGGCGTACTACAATGTGCTGTTCGACCGCGGGATCGATCAGATGTGGCTCGAACTCGGCATCGGCCCCGCCTACATGAAAGAGCGCAATGGATCGACGTTCACCGCCGAATGTCACGTCCGGTATTTGCGCGAGATCCACCTCGGTGATCCTGTTCAGGTCGCAGTCTACATCCTCGGCGCCGACGAGAAGCGGATTCACACGTTCGAAGAATTACGTCACGCGACCGAAGGTTGGATTTCAGCCACTTCGGAGAACATGACGCTGCATGTGGATATGGGACTACGAAAAACGGCGCCGTTTCCGCCTGATATCGCCGCACGCATCCGCACGGTTCATCAGGCCCACAGCGCCGTTCCTCGTCCCGATGGGATAGGCCGGCATATCGCTATGCCGACGAAGTAACCCTCATACTCCGCCGCGGCGACGTGACAGACCCACCACGGCCGAAATCAGGAACAGCACGAGCGCGACGAAGAACACAATCTTCGCGATTTCGATTGAAGCGCCCGCGATGCCGCCGAAGCCCAGAAGACCCGCGACCAACGCGATAATCAGAAATGTAACGACCCAACTCAGCATGACACGCTCCTGCGTTTCGTCTGTTGTCAGGGAGCGCCAGCGTGCGCTCCGGATGCAAAACCAATCCGCCGTCGGAACGAAAGTTCCGCCATCCACAAGTCTCTGCTCTTTCAGAAAAATCGCCTTTTACCGGAACAAATCCGCTAAACAGCTGGATAAGACGGCCGATTGCGCGGACGACGCATGAAGCCTGTGGTCGAGGCCCAATCGTGCCTATATCCTCTGAAATCCTCCACCGAGGCTCCCTGCCGGCCCTGCGCATGATTCCCGTCGAAGTGTGAGCTGTTCGACGACAAGATCATGCGTCCGATCAACTATTTAGAGGGCAATCGGACACAAAACCGGTTTCCACTTTTGCTGATCGCGCTCTAGGGTGCCATCTTGGGCACAAGACGAATCGCATGACCGAACCAAACAAACTGCCGCCCTACGACGTGCCGAGCCACCAGCCTGCCGCTGGCGGCATCGCCGCGCGTGCACGCGCCGCGGCTGGCCCGCAGTATCTGACCGGGCTCAACCCCGAGCAGCGCGATGCCGTGGAAACGCTCGAGGGTCCCGTATTGGTTCTTGCTGGCGCGGGGACGGGCAAGACCCGCGTGCTGACGTCACGGATCGCCCATATTCTGTCGACGGGCCGTGCGCGGCCGAGTGACATCCTCTCCGTCACCTTCACCAACAAGGCGGCGCGCGAGATGAAGCACCGTCTTGGCCAGATGCTCGGCCAGGCGGTTGAAGGCATGCCTTGGCTCGGCACATTCCACTCCATCGGCGGACGCATCCTGCGCTATCACGCCGAACTGGTGCAGCTAAAAGCCAACTTTACTGTGCTCGACGTCGACGATCAGATTCGCCTGCTCAAGCAGTTGCTTCAGGCCGAAGGCATCGACGACAAACGCTGGCCCGCGCGAATGCTGGCCGGGCTGATCGACGGCTGGAAAAACCGCGGGCTGACGCCATCGCAGGTGCCGTCAGGCGAAGCCGCCGTGTTCGGAAACGGCAAGGGCGGCAAGCTCTACACCGCCTATCAGGAGCGGCTGAAAATTCTCAACGCCGCCGACTTCGGCGATCTGCTGCTGGAAAACATCCGGCTGTTCCGCGAGCACCCGGACGTGCTGCGGCAGTATCAGCACCGTTTCAAATACATTCTGGTGGACGAGTATCAGGACACCAACGTCGCGCAATATCTTTGGCTGCGGCTGTTGGCGCAGGCGCCATCTTCCTCACCCTCGTCTCGTGCCCGGGGAGAGATCGCTGCACCGCGTGCATCGGCTGATGACCAAATTACCGATCACCCAGCCGACGATGGCTCTCTTCCCGCAAGTGCGGAGATGGAGAAAGTACGCAGCATTCCTGCTCCTCTCGCCGCTCCCAAAAACATCTGTTGCGTGGGCGACGATGACCAGTCGATCTACGGCTGGCGCGGCGCGGAGGTCGACAACATCCTGCGCTTCGATCACGACTTTCCCGGAGCAAAGGTCATTCGTCTGGAGCGCAACTATCGCTCGACTGGCCACATCCTCGCGGCCGCCTCGCATCTGATCGCGCACAACGAGAGCCGTCTCGGCAAGACACTGCGAACCGAGGACGTGGACGGCGAGAAGGTCACCGTCACCGGCGCGTGGGATTCCGAAGAGGAAGCTCGCGGCATCGGTGAGGAGATCGAACAGCTTCAGCGCAGCGGACAAAAGCTTAACGAGATCGCGATCCTCGTACGCGCGTCATTCCAGATGCGCGAGTTCGAAGACCGCTTCGTCACACTCGGTCTTCCCTATCGCGTGATCGGCGGTCCGAGGTTCTATGAGCGCGCGGAAATACGTGACGCACTGGCTTATCTGCGCGTCATCAACTCGCCAGCGGACGATCTTGCCTTCGAGCGCATCGTCAATGTGCCGAAGCGCGGGCTTGGCGATGCCACCGTGCAACTGTTGCACGACATCGCACGCAAGCGCCGCATCCCGCTGACCGAGGCTGCTCGCACGGTCATCGAGACCGACGAATTGAAGCCGAAGGCACGTGGCAGCCTGCGCGATGTCATCACCAATTTCGACCGCTGGCGCACCCAGCGCGATATCGTATCGCATACCCAATTGGCCGAAATCGTGCTGGACGAATCCGGCTACACCGAGATGTGGCAGAAGGACCGTTCAGCCGACGCCGCGGGCCGCCTGGAAAACCTGAAAGAACTCGTCCGTTCGATGGAAGAATTCGAGAACCTGCAGGGTTTCCTCGAACACATTTCCCTCGTGATGGATCGCGAAGGCGGCGCGGATGAAGACGCGGTGTCGCTGATGACGCTGCACTCCGCGAAGGGCCTTGAGTTTGACAACGTGTTCCTGCCCGGCTGGGAGGAAGGCCTGTTTCCGCATCAGCGCGCGCTCGACGAACAAGGCCGCGCAGGTCTCGAGGAAGAACGCCGTCTCGCGCATGTCGGGATTACGCGGGCACGTCGCCGCGCGAAACTCTACTTCGCCACCAACCGGCGTATCCACGGCTCGTGGACCACGACCATCCCGTCGCGCTTTCTCGACGAATTGCCCGCGGACAATGTCGAAATCACCGAATCCAAGGGAGGCTCCGGATGGGGCGGAAGCGGTGGCTATGGCGCGTCCCGCTTCGACAACGTTGAATCGTTCGGCTCGACTTATTCGACGCCAGGGTGGCAGCGCGCGCAGGCTAACCGCTCACGCAGCGGCGGCAGCGGCTTTGACGAGACCGGCGCACGATACGGTACCGGTCAGCGCGGCGGCTCCAGCCGCAAGCCGATGACGATCGAGGGCGAACTGATCGCGAAATCCACCGGCACCAATTCGGAGTTCTCGCTGGGCGACCGCGTATTTCATCAGAAATTCGGGTACGGCAACGTCGCCAGGGTCGATGGCAACAAGCTCACCATTGCCTTCGAAAAGGCGGGTGAGAAGAAGGTCGTCGACAGCTTCGTGACAAAAGCTTAGGCGCACCGCAATTGCCTGTGCACCCTTGTAACGGCGCATTCCCGCCGTTATGTCTGCATCCCGCCCCCTGCACCTGATTGCCCCCTGCATGTCCATCATCTCCGTTTCCAACCTGTCGAAGACCTATCCGTCCGGCTTCACAGCGCTGAAGAATATCAACCTCGATATTCGCCGCGGTGAGATCTTTGCGCTGCTGGGACCGAACGGCGCGGGCAAGACCACGCTCATCAGCATCATCTGCGGCCTCGCGGTGCAGACCGAAGGCACCGTGACGGTCGATGGCCATGACATCATCAAGGATTATCGCGCAGCGCGCTCGATGATTGGGCTGGTGCCGCAGGAACTGCATACCGACGCTTTTGAGAAGGTGAAGAACACGACCGCCTTCAGTCGCGGGCTGTTCGGCAAGCCGAAAAATCCCGCACATATCGAGAAAGTGCTGCGCGACTTGTCGCTGTGGGACAAAAAGGACAGCGCGATCATCACGCTTTCCGGCGGCATGAAGCGCCGTGTGATGATCGCCAAAGCGCTGGCCCATGAGCCGCAGATTCTGTTTCTCGACGAGCCGACCGCCGGCGTCGATGTCGAATTGCGCAAGGCGATGTGGGAAGTGGTGCGTGAACTGCGCAACTCCGGTGTGACCATCATCCTGACCACGCACTACATCGAGGAAGCGGAAGAGATGGCCGACCGCATCGGCGTCATCAACAAGGGCGAGATCGTCCTGATCGAGGAGAAGACCCGGCTGATGCAGAAGCTCGGCAAGAAGCAGCTCAAGCTGCACCTGTCGCAGAAGCTGGATGCCGTTCCGTCGTCCCTCGCCCAATACCACCTCGAACTTTCGGCGGACAAAGCGGAACTGATTTATACTTACGACACGAAAGGCGATCGCACGGGCATCACCACGCTGCTGAACGACCTTCGCGTGGCGGGTATCTCGTTCAACGATCTGAACACGACGCAAAGTTCGCTGGAAGAAATCTTCGTCAGCCTGGTGCATCAAGCATGATCCGGAAAAGTGGGAACCAGTTTTCCGACCAGATCATGCTCAATCGATGAGAACGTTTTCATGAACTTTCACGCCATCGCTGCCATCTACAAATTTGAAATGGCCCGCACTTTCCGTACGCTGCTGCAAAGCGTCGTTTCGCCGGTCATTTCGACTTCGCTGTATTTCGTGGTGTTCGGCGCCGCGATCGGCTCGCGCATCACCGAGATCGACGGCGTCGGCTACGGCACATTCATCGTGCCGGGTCTCATCATGCTGTCGCTGCTGACGCAGAGCATCGCCAACGCATCGTTCGGAATCTACTTTCCGAAATTCACCGGAACGATCTACGAATTGCTATCGGCGCCGGTGTCGTCGTTCGAAGCTGTGGTTGGCTATGTCGGAGCGGCCGCGACCAAATCCATCATCCTTGGTCTTATTATCCTTGCCACCGCTGGCCTGTTCGTCCCGCTCAGGATTGCGCATCCCGGCATGATGCTGTTGTTTCTTGTTCTGACCTCTGTGACGTTCAGCCTGTTCGGCTTCATCATTGGCGTCTGGGCTAATGGCTTCGAGCAGTTGCAGGTCATCCCGCTGCTCGTGATCACGCCGCTGACGTTCCTCGGCGGCAGTTTCTACTCGATCCACATGCTGCCGCCGCTCTGGCAGACGATCACGCTGTTCAATCCGGTGGTCTATCTCGTCAGCGGCTTCCGCTGGAGCTTCTTCGAGATCGCCGACGTCAGCGTCGGGTTGAGTCTCGGCATGACACTCGCATTCCTTGCGGTGTGCATGGTGACGGTGTGGTGGATTTTCAGAACCGGTTATCGGCTTAAGCGCTAATCGCGAAAAGTATCGTATTACAATCACGCGAGCGTGATCGTAATCACCGTTATTCGTCTTAAGTTGAACAGGCGGCATCGGAATGCCTGCCCTGACGTAATTTTCATGGACGCAACGGGCTGCAGCTTTTAGTGCTCCGCCAGAGATTTTGGCGTTCTAGTAGCGCTGACCTTTTACAGAATTCCCGCCTCAATCATCGGAGCCTCACCATGTGGCTACTCCTGCTGGTGCCGTTCGTCGGCCTGCTTTGGGTTCCTTTCTACAATTTCATGGAGCCCTCACTCTTCGGATTCCCCTTCTTCTATTGGTATCAGCTCGCCTGGGTGCCGATCACTTCGCTGTTGATCTGGCTGGTTTATCGCCGGGTCGCACGCGACGAAACCAACTAAACCTCACCTGAATTTCGGAAGGTTCGCCATGAGCGATCAGATCGACTGGACAGCCGCCAGTGTGTTTATCGGCTTTTTTCTTCTTGTTACCGTCATGGGCTTCATGGCTGCGCGCTGGAAGCGCGCCGATGCGCCGGCCCATCTCGATGAATGGGGCCTCGGTGGACGCCAGTTCGGCACCTGGATCACATGGTTTCTGGTGGGCGGCGATTTCTACACGGCCTACACCGTGATTGCTGTCCCCGCGCTGGTGTATGCGGTTGGCGCCTACGGCTTCTTCGCGCTGCCTTACACGATCATCGTCTACCCGATCGTGTTCGCCATCATGCCGTTGCTGTGGAAGAACGCTCACGCGAACGGCCACGTTACGGCGGCCGACGTCGTAAAGGGAAACTTCGGTTCGCGCGGCCTCGAACTGGCGGTGGCACTGACCGGCATCGTAGCAACAATGCCCTACATCGCCTTGCAGCTCATCGGCATGGGCGCAGTGATCAAGGCCATGGGCCTGACCGGTGAACTACCGATCGTTGCGGCTTTCATCGTGCTCGCGCTCTATACTTACAGCTCCGGGCTGCGCGCGCCGGCGCTGATCGCATTCGTGAAAGACATCATGATCTATATCGTGGTGCTGGTTGCGGTTGTGCTCGTGCCGGCGAAGCTCGGTGGTTATGGCGCGGTATTTGCTGCAGCGGGTGATGCCTTTGCAGCCAAGGGTGGCGCAACCGGACTTATCCTCAAACCTGCTCAGATGTTGCCCTATGCGACACTGGCGCTGGGTTCGGCGCTTGCGGCATTTATGTATCCACACACGCTGACGGGCATCTTCGCTTCAAAGTCTGCCGCCACCATTCGCAAGAATGCGATCCTGCTGCCGGCCTACACGCTGCTGCTGGGCCTCATCGCCCTGCTCGGCTACATGGCTCACGCTGCACATATCAAGGTTGATACGCCAAACGATGTCGTGCCGGTATTGTTCAAGACGCTGTTTCCGTCATGGTTCGCGGGCTTCGCGTTCTCCGCCATCGCAATCGGCGCGCTGGTACCCGCAGCTGTCATGAGCATCGGTGCCGCCAATCTTTTCACCCGCAACATCTGGAAGGCTTACGTCAACCCGACAATCGACCATGCCGGTGAAGCAAACGTCGCCAAGATCACGTCACTGGTGGTCAAGGTTGGCGCGCTGGCGTTTATCCTGTTCCTGCCGACGCAGTATGCGCTCGATCTCCAGTTGCTTGGTGGTTTGTGGATTCTCCAGACCTTCCCGGCATTGGTGTTCGGTCTGTTCACGCGTTGGTTCAGGGCAAGCGGACTGCTGCTCGGCTGGGCTGCAGGCATGGCCTGGGGATCCTGGACTGCGTGGAGCAATGGGTTGAAGCCGCTCGCGACGCTCAGCTTCGGTGATTCCAGCTACACCTTCTACGTGGGACTTGGCGCTGTCATCCTGAACGTCGTCGTCGCAGTGATTGCGACCGCGGTGCTTTCAATAGCATCGCCTCGTCAGTTGGCGGACGCACGCAGCTAACCGCGGACAAAAGAAACGGCACGCTTTCTGAAGCGTGCCGTTCAGTTGCGGGAGTATAACACTGCGGGTGGTACGCGCACGCGCCCGCCAATCGTTCATCCTTCATCGATAATGACGGTGATGATAGTGGCGATGGCGATAACGTCGCCCTTCGGGGATGCCGAGCACGCCCTTCACGCCTCCGACCACGCCGCCAACACCTGCACCTACCGCACCTCCAACAACACCTCCGACCGGACCCGCCGCACGACGGCCTTGGTACGTACCTTGCGCGGCTCCGCCCTCAACACCCCTGATGACGCCCTGCGCGTGGCCTAACCCGGGTATCGCAAGACACGCCAGTGCCGCCGCGAGAGCAAGGCGCCGGTGCAACGGGGTGAACATGAATAACGTATCAACCTTCATCGAGAAACGTCTCCTCAACAGCTTGAAATTCAGCCGCTGACTTAACGTCTCGATGACACAAAGGTTGCGTCAAGTTTGACAAAAACGCCGCGCAACGATGACGGTCACGCAGATGCTACCGGCGAAACGTCAATCTCGGCGTGAAAGGAGATGTTAAAAGCCGACTTCCGTGCTTTTATACGTGCACAGGGGCGGCTGACGACGAGGCAAATCATGCGTGCCATCCTAATTCCACTCACCGGCTTGATGCTGCTGATGGGCAGCACGGCGCAAGCGGCCGTATCTATCGTCATTGATAAAAGTGCCCAGCAAATGACGGTCTCCGTCGACGGCGTACAACGCTACACCTGGCCGGTGTCGAGCGGCAATCCTTCGCACGAGACACCAAACGGCTCCTTCCGCACTTTCCGTATGGAAGAGGATCACTACTCGAAGGAATTCGACGACGCACCGATGCCGAATTCGATCTTCTTCACCAAACAGGGCCATGCCATCCACGGCACGGATGCTGTCAATCGGCTTGGGACACCCGCCTCGCACGGCTGCGTGCGTCTGTCACGCGCGAACGCGCTCAAGCTTTGGGACTTGGTGAAGACCGAAGGTCTGCTCAACACGACGGTCACGTTGACGGGATCATCCCAGGTCGCGCTGGCAAGACTCGGACGAGGACGAAACGTTGCGACGTCCAATGACGATGCCGGCTATGATGCAAACGGCCAGCCGTTGCAGATCGTGCCGCAGGACCGGCAGGGCGCGAGGCTATTACAGCGAGGATCTCAACGCCGATACGCGCTCTCGCCAGTTGACGCCGCGGGATCGCGCTTACTATTACGGTAACAGCGATCCCCGGTGGCCGGCCCAGCAGCGCGGCAAACGCCGGATACCAGGGCGGCTACTACGAACAGGATGCGCGCTACCAACGCCCACGCGGAGGCTTTTTCGGTTTCCTCGATTAGCGCTATCGTAGCGCCGAAACAGCGAACGTGAATGGCCGGGTTTGTCCCGGCCATAATTTTTTGAAGCATACGTTCGAAGTAAAACGTGGACATCCGCCAGCTGTGGACACGGCGTCGAAGTTAAACTTTACTCATCCCCGTTCTTCAACCGCCGCCACACCGCGCCGAGCACATTGGAGTAGTCATCGGTCCAGACCCGCTGGCCTTCGGTGGCTTCCGTCAGTGCCCATTTGTCATCCGATGCGAGCTTGCCGACATCAGCTTCCTCGCGCGCGGAAACCACAACCTCCGTCGTGAAAATGTATTCGCTGTCGCGCCCGGAATCCTCGTTGAAGACCCAGCTTTTCAAATCATTCTCTTCTGCAATGCCAACAACAACGCTGGCCAATTCGAGGTGCCGGTTCGATACGTGCATTAGCACCGCACCCTGCGGCGCCAACTTTGATTTATAGATCGCCATCGCCTCTTCGGTCGCGAGATGAATTGGGATCGCATCCGATGAATAAGCATCGACAATGATCAGGTCGTAGGTGCCGTCCTTCTCCTTGGCGAAAGTCAGTCGCGCATCGCCGATCACAGGCTTCATGTTCGGTTCGCACGAATTGATATACGTAAAATATTTGGGATCGCGCGCGGTATCGACCATGGTCTGGTCGATCTCGAAAAAGGTCCAGTTCTCACCCGGGGCCGACTGGCAAGCCAGTGTGCCCGCGCCGAGGCCGATCACCGCCACACGGATCGGGCCGCCCTTGCGGGCTCGGATCGCGTCGATCGCCCGGCCAATGCCACCATCCTTGTGATAGTAACTGATCGGCTCCGGCCGTCCGGTCACCGGCGTACCGTCATCCTGTTGGAATTTCTCGGCCCCGTGGATGGTCGTGCCGTGCATCAACACATGATACTGGCCGTGCGGCGTCACCACGATCTTGTGCACGCCGAAGAAGCTGCGCACCGTTTCGACACGCCCTTCGTCCGCCGGATAGACCCGGATCAAGATCAACCCGAGAGCAACCAGCGCCACCAACTTCCAGCGATCGATTCTCAGTGGCCATGTCAGGATCACCGCCACCAACGCCACTGCGGCGACCACCCAAATCCTATTGGTCTCGAGAAAGTCTGTGGTCGTTCCTTGCTGGTAGGCAAACCAGATCAGAACGAGCGCGGCGACAACCGACAAAAGCCAGAGCGTGAGACTGCCTCGCAGACTCGAGGCCTCAGGAGGCCGGCATAGCGCCGACAGAGCAAGCAGGATCGGATATTCGGCGATCCACGAAAACGTATAAGGCGCGATCAGACCGGCGAACAAACCACCGACCATTCCGCCGAATGACAGTGCGACATAAAATCCGGTGAGATGGCTTGCGGCCGGACGCGTGCGTGCGAGTTCGCCGTGGCAGGCCATCGCAATGATGAAGAAGCATACTTGATGACCGCCAAGCGTGAGCAGCAAATTCTGCTCGCCGCCGACTGCCAACAACACCATCACGCCAGCGATGGCGACGGGCTGCAACATCAGCATCCATTTATGCGGCAGCAGCGGACGCGACTGAAACACCAGTACCCAGGTCAGGAGGTAGAGCGACAGCGGCAGCACCCACAGCAGGGGCGCAGCGGCGACATCGGTCGAAATATGTGCGGTCACTGCGATCAGCAGCCCTGACGGCACGGCGGCGAGGAATATCCAGCGCAGTCGAGCGGCCCAGGATGGCGCAGGCGCATCGCCATCAGCGGCGCTGACTGCATCCACCGTCATCTGTGGCGACCGCACCAGGAGGAAACCGCACGCCGCGATCAAAACGATCAGCAGCCCATAGCCACACGTCCAGATCAGGTTCTGCGTGTGCAGCGTGAACATAGGCTCCAGCAGCACCGGATAGGACAGCAGCGCAAGGAAGCTGCCGATATTCGATGAAGCATAAAGGAAATAGGGATCGGGTCCGTCCGGATGGCCGGTTCGAACGAACCACGCCTGCAGCATCGGATTATTCGCCGCCAAAGCAAAGAACGGCAAACCGATCGAGACCACGAATAATCCCAGCAGCCAAAATGCGTAACCGCTGGCGGGCGGTTCCCCCCACCCGCTTGCGATCGACAGCGGCAGGGTCAGCATCGCGATGACCAGCACCACAAGATGAATCACCACCGGGATGATCCGACTTTTGATCGTCATCAGATAGTGGGCGTAGGCGTAGCCGCCGAGCAGCAGCGACTGGAAGAATACCATCGCCACCGACCACACGGCAGGCGAACCACCGAGACGCGGCAACACCATTTTCGTAAATAGTGGCTGCACCGAAAACAGAAGCAATGCGCTGGTAAAAATAGAAGCGGTGTAAATCACCAAAACAAGCGTGTGTCTCGCGCCAGAAGACTGGATCGCGGACTCGGACGACGGCACTGACGTCATGAAAACTCCGGCAATATTCCGGCACATTGCCGGGCAACGGAGCGACCATAAGGCGTCTCATGCGCCAATAAAATGCAAATCCCAATGACAAATTCGTCATGCACGGACTTGTGCAGGCGATCCACGTCCGTCATGAATCGCCTTCCAAGCTGGCAAGACGTTTCGAGACGAGAAGATATCCCGCCCCATGCAGCACTTCGACGCACTGATCATTGGCGCCGGCCACAACGGCCTCACCTGTGCGGCCTATCTGGCGATGAACGGCCTGCGGGTTAAGGTGGTCGACCGGCGCAAGGTGGTCGGCGGCGCAGCGGTGACGGAAGAATTCCATCCTGGATTCCGCAATTCGGTAGCGGCCTACACCGTCAGCCTGCTCAATCCGAAGGTCATCGCGGATCTGCAGCTTCACCAGCGAGGCCTGAGGATCGTCGAACGACGCGCGCAGAATTTTCTGCCCGCGCCGGACGGACGTTATCTTCTCACCGGCGAGGGACGAACGCATCAATCCGTCGCCAAGCTCAGCGAACGCGATGCCTTGCGGATCGATGATTTCAATGGCGAGTTGGAAACCATCGCCGATGTCCTGCGGGAATTCGTATTGCGCGCGCCACCCGACATCGTCGAAGGCTTCAGTGTGCGTGCAGTGCGCGAAGCCTTCAATGCGCTGGGCACCGCCAATATCCTGCGCGGCCTGTCGCTGGAGAACCAGCGCATGCTGCTCGATCTGTTTACTCGTTCCGCCGGCGACATGCTGGATGACTGGTTCGAGACTGATCTGGTGAAAGCGCTGTATGGCTTCGATGCCATCGTCGGCAATTACGCCAGCCCCTACGCGGCAGGCTCGGCCTACGTCATGCTGCACCACGCCTTTGGCGAAGTGAATGGCAAAAAGGGCCTGTGGGGCCACGCCATCGGCGGTATGGGCGCGATCGCACAGGCAATGGCTGCCGCCGCCCGTGCACACGGCGCGGAGGTTGAGACCGACGCCGGGGTGCGCGAGGTGATTGTCGAACGCGATCGCGCAGTTGGAGTGGTTCTCGACAATGGCGAAACGATCCGCGCGCGTTACGTCATCTCAAGTGTCAATCCGAAGCTGCTCTACACACGCCTGATCGCGCCGGATGCGCTCCCGAAGCCGTTTCTCGATCGCATCACCAATTGGCGCAATGGTTCTGGCACTTTCCGGATGAATGTCGCGCTGTCGGCGTTGCCATCATTCACTGCCCTGCCCGGCAACGGCGATCATCTCACCTCGGGCATCATTCTCGCACCGAGCCTGGAATACATGGACCGTGCCTGGCTCGACGCGCGTCAGCATGGCTGGAGCCGTGAGCCGGTGGTGGAAATGTTGATCCCTTCCACGCTCGATGACTCGCTGGCACCGGAGGGCCTGCATGTCGCCAGCCTGTTCTGCCAGCATGTCGCGCCACAATTGCCGGATGGACGATCATGGGATGATCATCGCGACGAAGTCGCGGACCTGATGATTGCAACGGTCGATCGCTACGCGCCCGGCTTCGCCGCCAGCGTGATGGGACGGCAAGTCCTTTCACCGCTCGACCTTGAACGCGAATTCGGATTGCTGGGCGGCGATATCTTCCATGGCGCACTCTCCCTCAACCAGCTGTTCTCGGCACGCCCGATGCTGGGACATGCCGGATATCGCGGCCCGCTGAAGGGCCTCTATCACTGCGGCTCGGGCGCTCATCCCGGCGGCGGCGTCACCGGCGCACCGGGCCACAATGCAGCGCAGGTGATTTTGAAGGACCATCGCGGATTGTTCGGCTAACGAGTGTCGCAACGATGTGGACAACCCGGGGATAAACCTGTGGATATGTTGTGGATATCCAGTTCAGAACTGGTCGAATAAACAGTGCATAGCCCTGTGAAAAAGCTCGGAATAAATATCGGATAATCCCTGCATAAGGGTGTGGACAGGCTGGGGGAAAATAGGCGATGCAGTCAACGTTTTCAGGCATTTGGATCCACCCGTGACGTCATCGAGTCCTTCTCCCGCAACGCAGGCTACCTTCGCAATCGGTGACGAGCACACCGCCAGCCGAATTGTGGACACGATTACCGAGATCTATCCGGACCACGATCTGGCGATTGCCGCCTTCGAAGCGGCGGGTGGACGGTGGGACATCACCATGCATTTCGCGGAGGCGCCGGACGAGGAGATGATCCGCGCGCTGGTGACACAGACCGCTGGCGAGGCCGCCGCACAAACCATCGTTTTCGGAACGGTGGAAGCCAAAGACTGGGTCAAGGCCAGCCTCGCCGACCTCGTACCGGTGAATGCCGGGCGTTACGTCGTCCACGGCAGCCATGACCGGGAGCGCGTGCCCACCAACAAAATCGGAATCGAGATCGAGGCGGCGCTGGCATTTGGCACGGGCCATCATGGCACCACGCGCGGCTGCCTCATTTTGCTCAATCAGGTTCTCAATCAACGTGTGCCCAAGCGTGTGCTCGATCTCGGATCGGGCACCGGGGTGCTGGCGATTGCCGCTGCACGAACATTGAGACGACACGTATTGGCGAGTGACATCGATCCGCGTTCGGTACTCGTGGCGCGCGACAACGCAAAACTCAATGGGGTAGGCAATCTGGTCGAAATGATCGAGGCGACGGGCTTTCACTCACCCCGGTTTGCTGCCAACGGTCCCTTCGGGCTGGTGCTGGCCAACATTCTCGCCAATCCGCTGCGCAAGCTCGCGCCGACACTGGTGAAGCATCTCGCGCCGAATGCTTTTGTCATTCTGTCGGGACTATTGCCGCACCAGGCAAACAGCGTTGTCGCCACCTATCGCGGCAATGGAATGAAGCTCGTCAGGCGACTCCAGATCGATGGCTGGAGCAGCCTGTTGATGCAGCGGCGCTAATGCGCTGAGCCTGACGTCATTCGCCCCGCGTGCGGCGAGGCGTCACATCGGCTTCGGTATATCCCGTTTCGCGTTGTGCCCGGCGGGACGCACGGGCCTCGCGTCCCAAACGGCTCTCGGCCAGACGGTCGAGCATCTGCACAATAACGCCGCGCGGCTCCTTGATTGCGGGCGCCTGAATATGGCGTGGCGCCGATGAAATCTTCTCAAACATAAATGCCGGCATGCCCTATCCCCTCTTCATTGAGTTGAAAAACACACCCCTCCGCGTTCCTGCGAGACTCAGTTTTTGAAGTGTTTTTGACGCCGTATATTCCCTGTCGTCCCGTTGTGAAATAATCAAGCATAAGCCGTGCCATACCGGGTGTGCGGAACACCCGATTGCTCCGTCCGCTTCGCGACCCTAAGGTTGAATGATGTTCGAGGCCCAATTTCAGACATTTGAGGACCCCGAAGGGGGCGTTGCGCTGACGGCCCGCCTGTCCGCCTTTCGCGAGGAATTGCTGCGGCGGCAACTGACCGGATTCGTGATTCCACGCGCGGATAGCCAGCAAAACGAATACGTTGCGCCCTCCGAGGAACGGCTGGCATGGATCTCGGGCTTTACCGGATCCGCCGGATTGGCCATCGTCCTCACCGGGCAGGCGGCGGTCTTTGTGGACGGGCGTTACACCATCCAGGCCGCCAAGCAGGTGGACACGACGGCCTGGACGATCGAGCCGCTGGCCGATCCGCCGCCGGAAAATTGGCTCACGACCCATCTGACAGCCGGTGACCGCCTCGGTTTTGATCCCTGGTTGCACACTTCTGCGGCAGCCGAACGCCTCGCCCGAGCCTGCAAGAAGGCCGGTGCGGAGCTCGTGGCGGTGGACAGCAACCCGATCGATGCGATCTGGACCGAGCGCCTTGCACCGCCACTCGGACCCGTAAAAATCCATGGCCTGCAATTCGCCGGTGAAAGTGAGAGCGACAAGCTCACGCGCATCCGCGCCGAGATCGCCAAACTCAATGTCGAGGCGCTGGTTCTATCGGACTCTCATGCAGTGGCGTGGACCTTCAACATTCGCGGCGCCGATGTGGCGCATACGCCGCTGCCACTGTCCTATGCGCTGATCCCAAAAGACGGCCGCCCCACAATCTTCATCGACAACCGCAAGCTCTCGAATAGCGTGCGTGATCACCTCGAAAAAAACGCGGCGGTTGAGGAGCCTGAGGCCCTGATGCCGCGCCTCGCGGCGCTCGCGCGAACAGGCGCGGCTATCGGTCTCGATGCTGCAACCGCTGCCGACGCCCTGAGCCGCATGATTTCAGCGGAAGGCGGCAAGCCCATGCGCGGCGTCGATCCGGTCGCCATGCTGAAAGCCGTGAAAAACACCTCCGAGATTGCCGGGACCCGCGTGGCGCACCGGCGCGACGGCGCGGCGCTGGTACGTTTTCTCGCCTGGATCGATCGCGAAGCGCCAAAAGGCGGGCTGACCGAGATCGACGCCGTCGAGGCGCTGGAAACGTTCCGCCGCGAGACCGGCGCGTTGAAAGACGTGTCGTTTCCCACGATCGCCGGCACCGGCCCCAACGGCGCCATCGTGCATTATCGCGTCACCCGGAAATCCAATCGCCGCATCGTACCCGGCGACCTGCTGCTGATCGATTCCGGCGCGCAGTATGAAGATGGCACCACGGACGTCACCCGCACCATCGCGATCGGCGAACCCACCGACGAAATGCGCGACCGTTTCACCCGTGTACTGCGCGGACACATCGCCATCGCCCGCGCCGTATTTCCGGACGGCATCAGCGGCGCGCAGATCGACGCCTTCGCGCGGCAGTTCCTCTGGCACGCGGGCATCGACTTCGATCATGGCACCGGCCACGGCGTCGGAAGCTATCTCTCCGTACATGAAGGCCCGGCACGCATCTCCAAACTCGGAACCACACCGCTGAAACGCGGCATGATCCTGTCCAACGAGCCGGGCTATTACAAAACCGACGCCTTCGGCATCCGCATCGAAAACCTGGAACTGGTGACCGAGGCCAGGATCGACGGTGCTGAAAAACCAATGAACGGGTTCGAGACACTGACGCTCGCGCCAATCGACCGTCGGCTGATCAACGCGACCCGCATCAGCAAACGCGAACTGGAATGGCTCAACGCCTATCATGCGCGCGTGCGTGAGGAGATCCGCCCGCTGGTGGATGAAGCAACAAAGATCTGGCTCGACGCCGCAACGGAGCCGATGACTCACTGAGATCAGCTATTGAACATAACAATCAATAACAAAGTCCGGACAACGTGACCGACAACGAGAACAAGACAACCACTGGCCGCAACCCATTCAATCCCTGGAAAGTCCTGCCGCTCCTTGTGGCGATGAACGGCATCGCGCCGATCTCGCTCTACATGCTGGTCCCGATGTTGCCGCTCCTCGCGGCGACATTCTCGCAAGATATCTCAGTCGCGCAGATGACCGTGTCGCTCTACATGGTCGGCATGGCTTTGTCCCAACTGGTGATGGGACCGTTGTCGGATCGCTTTGGGCGGCGGCCGGTGTTGATCTGCTGCCTGGGCCTCGTCATCGTCGCCAACATCGGCTGCATCTTTGCGCAAACTCTGACGCAATTGATTGCGGGTCGTTTCATCCAGGCCGTTGGTGGCGCAGCCGGCATGGTGATCAGCCGCGCCATTGTCCGCGATATCTACGATCGCAATCGCGTCGGCGGCATGATCAGTCTGGTCATCGCCGTTATGATGATCGCGCAAATGCTCAGCCCGCTGGCCGGCGGGCTGCTGAACACCTGGTTCGGCTGGCGCTCGATTTTCTACGTGCTCGCCGCCGTCACGACCCTCACCGTTGTCGCCATCATGCTGGCGCTGCCGGAAACGCGACGCATCGCTCCGGCCAACGGACGACAGCGGCTTTGCAAAGGACATCCGTGCGCTGGCATCAAGCCGCGCCTTCATCGGCTACGTGCTCTGCCAGATGCTGGCGTCGGCGATCATCTTTACCTTCGCTGGCGGCGGACCTTATGTCGTCATCAATCAGATGGCGCGCTCCGGCACCGAATATGGTCTCTGGTTCGCCACCGCCGGTTTCGCCTACATGATGGGAAACCTGGTTTCGGTGCGACTGTCACCACGTTACGGGCTCGACCGCATGATCTGGATCGGCCTCGTGCTGCAGATTGCAGGCTCTGTTCTCAATGTCATCTGGGGTGTGACCGGCATGAATCAGGTGCCGTCCTGGCTGTTCGGAACACATATGATCGTGATGTTCGGCAATGCCTTTGCGATGGCCAATGCATCGGCGGGTGCGATCAGCATTCGCCCACAAGCCGCAGGCATGGCGTCCGGTGCAATGGGATTCCTGCAAATGGGCTTTGGCGCACTGTGCTCGCAACTGGGCGCTTATCTCGGCGGTCACTTCACGACGCCGCTGCCGCTCAATATCGCGGTGCTGGTGATGTCCGGCGCCTGTGCCGCCGCGATCGTCCTTCTCGTCCCTCGCGACCGCCGTGTCGTAGATGCCAACACGATGATCAAGGCGGAGGAGCAGGAAGCCGGAATCATGTAGCTGGAATTACAAATTGCTGACCAATGCCAACCATTCATCCTCGGTCAGCACCTTGACGCCGAGCTTCTCTGCCTCGGCAAGTTTCGAGCCTGCGCCAGGACCGGCTACGACATAATCGGTTTTCTTCGACACCGACCCGGCTGCCTTGGCGCCGAGACGCTCAGCCGTGGCCTTTGCCTCATCACGTGTGAACTTCTCGAGCGAGCCGGTGAACACCACCGTCTTGCCGGCGACCGGCGAATCCGTCTTCGCCTTCTCGGCCGGCTGCACTTGGATTTCTTCGAGAAGATCGTCCACTGCCTTGACGCTATGCGGTTCGGCAAAGAATTCGACAATGGCATTGGCCACCACCGCACCGATCCCCTCAATGGAATTCAGATCAAGATAGGCCTCGGAGAGAGGCCCCTCGCCGGCCGCAATCATGGCCGAGCGGAAACTCTCGACCGTCCCATAGTGCCGCGCCAGCAATTTGGCGTTGCCTTCACCCACGTGGCGAATACCGAGCGCAAAGATAAAGCGATGCAGTGCGATCGAGCGTCGCGCATCGATGGCCGCAAACAGATTGCGCACCGATGTTGCGCCGAAGCCTTCGCGATCGGCGAGCTTCTTCACGGCACGCGCATCGCGCTTCTGCAACGTGAAGATGTCGACCGGCGACATTACGAGCCCATCGGTGAAAAATTCCTCGATCTGCTTGTCACCGAGGCCGTCGATGTCGAACGCATTGCGGGCGACGAAATGCTTGAGCCGCTCCTTCGCCTGCGCCGGGCATGCCAATGTGTTGGTGCAGCGGCGCACCGAAGTCTTGCTCGCCGGTCTTGGGATCGGTCTCACGCACTGCATGGCTTCCGCAGGCAGGACACACCTGTGGAAACTGGTATGGCTTCGCGTCCTTTGGACGCTTGTCGAGAACGACACTGACGATCTGCGGGATCACGTCTCCCGCGCGTTGCACGACCACCGTGTCACCGATCCGGATATCGACGCCATCGCGAATTGGCTGACCGTCATTGCCGATGGCCTTGATGTAGTCCTCATTGTGCAGTGTCGCATTCTGCACCACCACACCACCGACCGTGACCGGCGCCAGCTTCGCAACCGGCGTCAATGCGCCGGTACGGCCCACCTGAATTTCAATGTCGTTGAGGATCGTCGTCGCCTGTTCGGCGGCAAATTTGTGCGCGATAGCCCAGCGCGGATTGCGCGAGACGAAACCGAGACGCTGCTGCCAGTCCAGCCGGTCCACCTTGTAGACCACGCCGTCGATGTCATAGCCGAGCGTCGCGCGTTTGGTTTCGATCTCGCGGTAGAACTTCAGGATCGCGTCCACGTCCTTGCATCGCGTGATCAGCGGATTGGTCACAAAGCCAGCCTTGTCGATCCATTCGATCATCTCGAACTGGGTCGGCGCCGGCATTTCGCTCATTTCGCCCCAAGCATAGGCGAAGAATTTCAGCGGCCGCGATGCGGTAACGCTCGGGTCTTTCTGGCGCAATGATCCGGCGGCGGAATTGCGCGGATTGGCAAACACCGTTTCGTCAGCCTCTTCCTGTCGCTTGTTGAGCGCCAGAAAATCGCTTTTCAGCATGTAGACTTCGCCGCGCACCTCGCAGATCGCAGGCACGTTGCGGCCCTTCAGCTTATTGGGGATGTCGGACAATGTCCGCACATTCGCGGTGACATCCTCGCCCGTGGTGCCGTCGCCGCGCGTCGCCCCGCGCACCAATTCGCCATTCTCATAACGAAGTGACAGGGACAAGCCGTCGATCTTCGGTTCGGCGACGATCGTCGGGATTTCATCGGCATCGAGCTTGAGAAAGCGCTGCACGCGCTCGACGAAGTCGGTTACGTCCTGGTCGCTGAACGCATTGCCGAGCGAGAGCATCGGCACTGTATGCTGCACCTTCGCGAAACGGCCCGATGGGCGCAGCGCCCACCTTATGGGAAGGCGATTCCTTCGTGACAAGATCGGGAAAGCGCGCCTCGATGGCATCGTTGCGCTGGCGCAAGGCGTCGTAAGCAGCGTCCGAGATCTTCGGCGCGTCTTCCTGGTAGTAGCGGCTGTTGTGTTCCTCGATTTCGAGCGCGAGGCGCATCAACTCGACCTTGGCCTGCGCCTTGGTAAGCTTATCGACTTCAACAAGCGCTTTTTTTGGTTTCGCTGCCATTTGTGCCGACTACGCCGTCGCGGCTCGCAGCAGACGCTCCGCCGCGGCACGCGCTTCCGCGGTGATCTCCGCGCCCGCAAGCATGCGTGCGATCTCCTCGCGACGATGATCATTGGCAAGTGTGGCCACGCTTGTCGCCACCCGCTTGCCCTTGTCGAGCGCATCCTTGGAAATCAGCAGATGCTGGTTCGCGCGCGCGGCCACCTGCGGCGCATGCGTCACCGCCATCACCTGGACCTTTTCCGCAAGCCGCGCCAGCCGCGCGCCGATGGCGTCCGCCACCGCGCCGCCCACACCGGTGTCGATTTCGTCGAACACCAGCGTCGGAGCGGACCCGCGGTCCGACAGCACCACCTTCAACGCAAGCAGGAAACGCGACAGCTCACCGCCTGACGCGACCTTCATCAGCGGACCCGGCTTGGTGCCCGGATTGGTCTGCACCCAGAACTCGACACGATCGAAGCCCTGCGGTCCGGGTGAAGCCGGATCGCTCTCTACCTGCGTGGAAAATTTCGCGCGCTCGAGCTTGAGCGGCGCAAGCTCGGCGTTCACCGCCTTGTTGAGCTTGTCGGCCGCCTTGTTACGCGCCGCGGACAGTTTTTGTGCGGCGGCATCGTAGGCTTTATCAGCGACCGCGACGGATTTTTCCAACGCCTTCAACTGATCCGCGCCGGCATCGATCAACGCAATATCGGATGCATATCGCTTCGCCAACGCGGCCAGTCCATCGACAGGTGTGGAGTACTTGCGCGCCGCGCCCCGAAGAGCAAACAGACGCTCCTCAATGCGTTCGAGCTCGAGCGGGATCGAAGTCCGCCGCGACAAGTGCCGCATTGAGATGCTGGTCGGCCTCTTCCAGCGCGTTGATCGCTGCATCCATTGCCCTGACGGCGGGCTCAATCAGCGCTGGCGCGCTGGCCGCACGGCGTTCCAGTCTCCGCACGGCAGCCGCCAAAGATGACACGGGAGATTGCGGGCCACCGACCGCCGCCTGCGCATCGCGCAGATCCTCTGCGATCTTCTCGCCTTGCATCATGACGGTGCGACGCTCGGCCAGTGCGGTTTCCTCGCCTTCTTGCGGGTTGAGCTTGGCCAGTTCTTCGGATGCATGACGCAGGTAGTCCGCCTCGCGCGCAGCACGCTCCATGCCCGCACGATGATCGTCGAGCGCGGCACGCGCGGTTCGCCGCGCCTCCCACAGACTTTCGATCGCGGTCACATCCTTGTCGAGCGAGGCAAAAGCGTCCAGCAGTTGCCGATGCGTGGCCGTATCCACCAGCGCACGCTCATCATGCTGGCCATGGATCTCAACCAGAGTGGCGCCGACAGCCTTCAAGGTTTGGACGCTGATGGCCTGATCGTTGAGAAAGGCACGGGTGCGGCCGTCGGCGAATTGCACCCGGCGCAAAATCATCTCGCCGGAATCGTCGAGCCCGTTGTCACGGAGGATAGCGCTGGCGGGATGTTTCTTCGGAACGTCGAACACGGCCGTGACCTGCCCCTGTTCCGCGCCGTGCCGGACAAGACTCGCATCCCCACGGCCGCCGAGCGCCAGCGCGAAGGCATCCAGCAGAATGGATTTGCCCGCACCGGTTTCGCCGGTGAGAACAGCAAGTCCCCTGAGAAAATCGATATCGAGCCGCTCGATCAGGACGATGTCACGGATCGAAAGCCGGGCCAGCATGCGAAGTAAGTCCTGACTAAGCTAACCGAGACCGACCTTCTTGAACGCCCGGGTCATCCAGGAGTCCTTGTTTTGAGTCGGTTCGAACTCCGCCGGACTTTACAAGATTGTAGGCGTCTTTGTACCAGCGGCTGTCAGGAAAGTTGTGGCCAAGAATGGCGGCGGCAGTCTGGGCCTCGCCCACAATGCCGATCGCCATATAAGCCTCGGTGAGACGGGCCAGCGCCTCTTCGACATGACGCGTGGTCTGGTATTGCGTCACCACGACTTTGAAGCGGTTGATCGCAGCGGTGTAGTCCTTGCGATCCATATAGTAGCGGCCGACGGTCATTTCCTTGCCGGCGAGCTGGTCCCGGGCAGCCTCGATCTTCTTACGGGCATTGCTGGCGTATTCAGATGTCGGATATTTCCGGGTCACTTCCTCAAGCGCAGCAATCGCCTTTTCCGTGCGGCCCTGATCGCGGGAGACGTCCGGGATCTGATCAAAATTGGACGCCGCGATCAGATACTGCGCATAGGCCGCGTCGGCGCTGCCGGGATGCAGCGCGATATAGCGGTTGGCTGAGGAAATGCACTCGTCGTAGTCGCCGTTTTCATAGGACGCATAGGCCGACATCAGCAGCGATTTGCGCGCCCAGTCGGAATACGGGTGCTGGCGGTCGACCTCCTCGAATTTCTTGTTGGCCGCCTTCCGGTCATTCTTTTTGTTCAGCAGATACAAGCCCTCATTGTAGAGCTTGTCCGCCGGCTCATCGACGAAGGTTTCTTCCTTGGCCATGAACTTGTCCCACAGCGCACCGGTTCCGCAACCGCTCAGCGGTGCGGCCAGGACCAGCAGCCCAAACGCCAGACGTGCGTTGCGGCCGATGCGGCTTTTGAGAACAGGATTGATGAATTTGCGCGGTTCGAGCGTCATACGTTTGGGACCGACCTGAATAAAAATCCGACGCGTAAAATCCGGCGATTAGGGTTGTTTGCGATGCCGGCAGGCTTGAAACCGTTGCCTCAGGCACAAATGGCCTACACGAAGTTCAAGTCGGGCCTATGTAGCCGAAAAAGATATCTCAACCAACCGGATAGGTGGACATTTCGCCCGGATTAAGGCGGGGCGCCGCCCCCGGTGGCGAACTTGGTTAAGCTGGATTTATCAACAGGGCTGATCCAGCCCCGGTCCCGGCCCCGATCCAAAGAGCAACGCTCAGGACACGTCCGGTGCGAAAGCCGCAGCGACCATCCCGCCGGCAACGTCCGCGTGACCACGCGAGCGCCGTGCTGTCACAACACGTTCGGTCGCGACCTCGGTGGCCTCGACCACCCGCCATGCATGGCGATCGGCCATCAGGGCGGTGAGCACGGCATGGTTGAGCTTGTGGCCACCACGCACCGAGCGGTAGAGACCAATCAACGGCAAGCCGGCCAACGCAAGGTCGCCCACCACATCGAGAACCTTGTGACGAACGCATTCGTCGGCAAAGCGCAAGCCTTCAGTGTTCAGTACGCGGGTGTCGTCGAACACCACGCAATTATCGAACGATGCGCCAAGCGCATAGCCCGTGCTCCAGAGCTTTGTGACATCGGCCATACAACCGAAGGTGCGGGCACGGCAGATATCCCGACGGAAGCTGTCAGCATCGAGATCGAAGGCGTAAGCCTGATGTCCGATCAGTGAATTGGTGAAGTTGATTTCCAACTCAGCCCGGAAACCGTGGGCATAAGGGCGCAGCTCGCCGACGGATTCGCCTTGCACAACCTGCACTGGCTTCAAAACTTCGATGAAGCGGCGCGGCGCGTTCTGCTGCACGATTCCGGCGCGATCGATCGCTGCCACGAAGGGAGCCGCGCTGCCGTCCATGATCGGCACTTCAGGTCCATCGATTTCGATGGTGGCGTTATCAACACCCATGCCGCGCAACGCGGCGAGAACATGCTCAGCGGTAGAAACCAGTGGGCCTGACCGGTCGCCCAGCACGGTGGCAAAATCGGTGGCGATGACGGAGCTGGCGGTAGCCTGCACTTCCCGGTCGCCACCGTCGAGACCAGTCCGGATAAAGATGAAACCGGAATTGATATCGGAGGGACCGAGGGTCAGGCTGACCGTCGATCCGGAGTGAACGCCAACACCCGTCACAGTCACGTGCGACCGGAGGGTTGTTTGCCGACTGGATTTCATTCCCGCGTGCCCGATAACTTTAATAATCTGAAGCTCGTTATGCCGTTAACCGGTACGTCGGCTTCAGATCATCCCCAAGATGCGAAGACCTTAGCCATTGCCCCCAAGAGCGCCAATTCACGCTTGTTTACAGATTGTTACCCTAAACTCGCCGCATTCGCGCCGTGGGTTCGGCCAACTTCATGGCCGCCGGCGACCCCAACAAGCCAACCAAATCATAAATTCATCAAATAAAATCAAACCGTTAATTGCAATCTATCGACTTTCCGACCCCAAAACAAAATGCCCCGGCGAGGCAGCCGGGGCATTGTCATCTTCACGGATTGTTACACACGATTAGTTGGCCTGCCGCCGCAAAAAGGCGGGGATATCGAGATGATCCTCGCCGCCTTGAGGGGCAACCGGGGCCGGACGACCATGCGAATCAAGGCCCTGCGGCGCGGGGGCCGGACGGCGCGCATATTCGGATACCGGATCGCCGCCATATTGCGCGGGAATCGGGCGCTGCTGCTTGCGCTCCGGGAGCGCAGGCATCTGGGCCGGACCGGCGCTACGCGCCGCAATCGGCGGCTCGCTGTCCTCGTCGCGACGGCCAAGACCGACATTGGCCAGGCGCTGGAGCAGCGATGTGCGGGTCTTCTGAGGATGCGGTTCCTCGTTCGCTTCACCACGGGCCTTGCGGATTTCATTCTGCGCCGGCACCGGCAGTTCGTCGAATTGCGGCATCCGTGGCGCACGCAGCGGCATGCGCTCAGCCGGCTGCGGAATAAAGGAAGCTGGTGGTGCCGGTTCCTGAAGATGCATCGGTTCCTCTTGCGCCGGGAACAGCGACTGCTTTTGCGGGATCGGCCGCACGCTCACATCGCCATAGGATGCGGGCTGCATAGGCGGCTGAGCTTGACGTTCCGCAGGAGACACCGCCTCTGCGATTGCCGCCAACGCCGCGCGGTCAATTTGGTCGGCGCGAGGCGGTCCGCCAGCGGCGGGAGCGGCAACAGCCTGAGACTGCTGCGGCTTCTGCTGCGCAGCACGCTCGGCCATGCGCTGATTGTCCGCACGCAGGCGCGCGGTCAATTCAGCCAGGCGGCTTTCCGGAGCAGCAGCCGATGGGGTGATCGTGGCCGGTGCCGGAGTGGCGCGCGCCGCAGCGATGGCATCGATGCCAGTAGCGACCACGGACACGCGGATGATGCCGTCGAGGGTCTCATCGAAGGTCGCGCCGACGATGATGTTGGCGTCGTTGTCGACCTCCTCCCGAATACGGGTCGCGGCTTCGTCGACCTCGAACAGGGTCAAGTCCTTGCCGCCGGTGATCGAGATCAGCAGGCCGCGAGCGCCCTTCATCGACGAATCATCAATCAGCGGATTGGCGATCGCGGCTTCAGCGGCGGTCAGCGCCCGCTTCTCGCCGGTGGACTCGCCGGTGCCCATCATCGCCTTGCCCATCTCCTTCATCACGGCGCGAACGTCGGCGAAGTCGAGGTTGATCAGGCCTTCCTTGACCATCAGATCGGTGATGCAGGCAACGCCCGAATAAAGCACCTGGTCGGCCATGGCGAATGCATCAGCGAAGGTGGTCTTCTCGTTGGCAACCCGGAACAGGTTCTGGTTCGGGATGATCAGCAGCGTGTCGACCACCTTCTGAAGCTCCGCGATACCGGTTTCGGCGGTACGCATGCGGCGCTGACCTTCAAAGTGGAAGGGCTTGGTGACAACGCCAACGGTGAGGATGCCCATTTCGCGCGCGGTCGCGGCGATGACGGGCGCTGCACCGGTGCCGGTGCCGCCGCCCATACCGGCGGTGACGAACACCATGTTGGCGCCAGAGAGGTGGTCCTTGATCTCGTCGATGACTTCCTGCGCGGCAGCGGCGCCCACATCCGGCTGCGACCCCGCACCGAGACCCTGGGTGACCTGCGTGCCCATCTGCACGATGCGTTCGGCCTTCGACATGGTGAGGGCCTGAGCGTCGGTATTGGCGACGACGAAATCAACGCCCTGGAGGCCGGCGGTGATCATGTTGTTGACGGCATTTCCGCCCGCGCCGCCGACACCGAACACGGTGATACGCGGCTTCAGCTCGCGAATGTCGGGTACGTTGAGATTGATGGTCATGGTTGCCTCTCGATTACGCGCGCGTGGGGGCTTGGGCTGCACGCCAAAGCAGTTGATGAAATGGTTCGATGCGGGTTGAGATCATCAGAAGCCCTCTCGAAGCCATCGTCCGACCTTTCCGAAGTAGCCGTCAGTCCCTGTCATGATTTGCCGCGTATGCCGCGGTTCAACGTGTTCAAGATGAGCGAATTGCGGATAGAGCAGCAGGCCAGTGGGCACCGCGAAGGATGCACTTTTCGCTTCAGGCGGCAGACGGCCGAAACCGAGCGGACGTCCGACCCGCACCGGCCGGCCGAGAATGCGGCTGGCAAGCTCGGGGACGCCGGTGAGCTGCGAAGCGCCGCCGCTCAAGACAACTCGCGCCCGCGGCTCTGCCGCAAAGGGGGATTCCGCGAGCCGATCCCTGACCATCTCAAAAATCTCCTCGACACGTTGCCGAATGATGTTCGCGATCGTGGCACGTGAAACGATCTGCGGCGCATCGCGGTCGTAGTCTCCCGCCGAAGGCACACTCATGACATCACGGGCATCCGATCCACCGGTTAGCACCGTGCCATATAACGTCTTGATTCGCTCGGCATCTGCAATGCATGCACCGAGTCCTCGCGCGAGATCCATGGTGACGTGTTGCCCGCCGAGCGCAAATCCGCTGGCGTGGACGAACTGCCCCCCCGAATAGGTCGCAATGGTTGTCGTACCTGCGCCCATCTCGATCACGGCCGCACCCAGATCGGCCTCGTCGTCGGTGAGCACCGAAAGCCCCGCCACATAGGGTCCGGCGGCCATCGCCTCGACATTCAAATGGCAGCGCTCGACCACAAGCATCAGGTTTTTTGCTGCGGTTGCTTCGGCCGTGACGACATTCATGTCGATCCCGAAATGCCGGGCGACCATCCCGCTTGGATCACGGACGCCCTTGACGCCGTCGAGCGAGAAGCCGACCGGCAGGGCGTGAAGGACGGTGCGTCCGCGCGGCGTCGCATGGTGCATGCCGGCACTGATGACCCGGCTCATATCGGCCGGTGTGACCGCGCCGTTGCGCAAGTCGGCCGACGCTTCAACCAGATTTCCCTGGAGGCGTCCGGCGGAGACCGACAGCAACACGGATTCGACGCGAACCTTCGCCATGCGCTCAGCCAGCGCGACAGCCTGCCGCACGGCCTGCTCGCATTCGGCCAGGTCGACCACCGCACCGGCTTTGACGCCGCGCGACTGGATATGGCTCAGGCCGATCAGCTCGACCGCGTGGGTGCGGCCGCGCAATGCATCACTCGGCGGACAAGGCTTCAGCCGTGCGATCAGGCAGGCGATCTTGCTGGTGCCGATGTCGAGCGCCGCCACCAGCGCCGTCTTGTTCGGCGGCATCTGGCGGGTCTTCGGGGTCTGGACGCCATCGAGACTGGTCATGCGTCACCAGCCTTGCGCTTGGGTTTCGACTTGTCCTTGAACAGTTCCTCGCGCGCTTTCGCGGCATCCTCCGACAGGCGGATGGTCAGGCGATCCGGCAACCGCATATCGATGGCGGTGATGTCACGCGAGAACAGGCGATCCTCCTGGTCGAGCCTCGTCAGCGTCGCCAACGCCTTTTCGACCTCGTGCTCCGGCAATCGCACGTCGATGCCATCGGCAAGGCGCAGGTTCCAGCGCCGCTCACCGACGAACACGATGGCCTTTACGGCTGAACGCACCTGCGGATAGTGCCCGAGCAGGTTGAGGAAATCCCTGGCGCGGGTCTCGGCGCCCTTGCCCACCACCAACGGCAGCGACACGAAACGCCGCGCCACGTAGGGCTCGAGCACGGTGCCGTCTTCCGCGATGACGGATACCCTGCCGTTCTCCTGCCAGAGGGCATAGGGCGCACGTTCGGTGATGTCGATCTGCAGCCGGCCAGGATAGAGCTTCTGAACGGTGGCATCGCTGATCCACGGATCAGCCTTCAGCTTGTCGCGGGCAGCAGCAGCATCCAGGAACAGCAGCGAGGAGCGGCCGTTGACGCCACCGACTGCAAGGACTTCATCCTGTGTCAATTGCTTGCGTCCGGTAATCGCGACGCTGGTGATCCTGAAGCCGACGGAATTGGCGGCGGCATTGCGGGTATCGCTCAGCGCACCGAGAACGTCGTCGCTGTGACCTCCCTTGAGGACGCCCAGCACGCCGGCACCGGTCAACAGCAAAACCATTGCAACAACCCCGATACCGCTCGGCATCCACCGTTCGAGCTTGGCAATCGTGGGATTCTCATCATGGAAAGCAGGACGACGAGCAGGCGCAGGTGTGCGGGCGCGGAAACGCGATACCGCAGAAGCAGCCTTTTTACTCGGATCAGATTGGGGCCTCGTCCGTCCTAACGACCGAGAGAGGCGTCCTCCACCATCCATTGCACTAACTCGTCAAATGTTACGCCCGCATACGCGGCAAGTTCTGGAACAAGTGACGTCTCGGTCATGCCAGGTTGGGTGTTGACCTCGAGGCAGATCAATCCCCCTGCCCCCTCGATGCGGTCGTCGTAACGGAAATCCGCACGGCTAACACCCCGGCAGCCAAGCGCCACATGCGCCGCCAGCGTTAACCTTCGGACTTCCTGGTAAACAAAAGGTAAAATTGGCGCGGGTAGGATGTGATTTGATGCGCCCGGAGAATACTTTGCCTCGTAATCGTAAAATTTGATTAATGGTACGATCTCGATAACGTCGGTCGGTTCACCATTAATCACCGCGCAGGTCAGTTCCTTTCCGGCGACGTATTTCTCCACCAGAAGTTGCTCCCCGTGGGGCCAGTCGTCACGGAAAAGCTCCTGCGGCGGATGGGCGTGGGTCTCCGTGACGATGAACACCCCGACACTGGAGCCATCCGCGACCGGTTTGATGACATAAGGCGGCGCCATGACATGGCCTTTCGCCACCTCGGCACGGGACAATGTGAGTCCTTCCGCTACCGGCACGCCGGCCGTCGCCATCACTGTCTTCGCGAGATCCTTCTGCATCGCCAGCGATGAGGCGAGAACGCCCGAATGGCTATAGGGAATACCAAGCGTCTCAAGCACGCCCTGAATGGTACCATCCTCGCCTGGCCGCCCGTGCAGCATCACCAGCGCGACGTCCGGTTTCAGCGCCTCAAGCACCGTCGCGATGTCGCGTTTCACGTCGACACGCGTGACGCGATAGCCTTTGCGCTCCAGCGCGTCGGCACATGCCTTGCCTGAGCGCAGCGAGACCTCCCGCTCCGACGACCATCCGCCCATCAGCACCGCGACGTGTTGAAATCGATTCATGACAACTCCTCAATTCATCTTACCTACGCTGATTTGAGCGTATGACCAAGTCGCCGCGAGTCAGCTATGGTCGCGCGGAACATGAGCGCTTCAAAACACGGCACCTTTTATGATCAGAACCTGGCTTGATTTGTCATCCACTGGAATCTTCGCGACGCTGATCGTGCTTTATTTCGGCATGGTACTGCTGCTTGTGACGATCGCGTTTCGAAGGCCATTCGCGAATGGGATCCAGCATTTGAGCGGTGTCGTGGCGCCGTTCTTCGGCGCTGTCGCATTGCTCTTCGCGTTGCTGGCCGGTTTTCTCGCCAACGATATCAGCGATCGCAATCGTCAAGCCCTCCGTGCCGTCCACACCGAAGCCGGCGAGTTGCGCAACATCTATACGCTCAGCGTCGCTTCGGTATCCGACATGCGGCCGATCCGAACGGCGCTGAAAGCCTATACCAGCGCTGTGGTTTCCGACGAATGGCCCGCGATGGCACAGGATCGTCAGTCACTCGCAGACCGATGCGGCCTATGACGATCTGCTGCGTGAAGTCAGCAATCCGTCGATCGCCAAGAAGCGCGGGTAACGCTGTGCATGCCGCGTTGCTCAATGCCGCCGTCCGGCTCGGGACCGCACGCAACGACAGGCTCTCGCATCGCGGCAGATCACACCAACGATCTGAAATGGCTGACGGTGATCATCCTCGGCCTGCTCACACAGATCAGCATCGGGCTGGTGCATCTCGAACGCATCCGCGCGTTTACGACGGCGCTCGTCGTGTTCTCAAGCGCCGCGGTCGTCGCGCTCGGCATCGTCGCGCTGCAGGAATATCCGTTCTACGGAGCATTCAAGCTATCGCCCGCCCCCATCGCTCAGTTCCAGTCCTGGCCAGACACCGTGACGCCGCAGGCACCGGAGCCGGCACGAAACTAGATGCCGTAATGGGCCCTGCTCCGAGCGAGGGGTGATGGTGGCTGTCCCCCGATAGATGATGAAACGGGGTCACGACGTTGAGTCGGCCCCAAGCATCTGGAGACGGAGGACAGCCATGGAACAGTATGCCGGAATCGACGTGTCTTTGGAACTATCGAGCGTGTGCGTTGTGGATGCGCAGGGCAAGATCGTGAAGGAGGCGAAGGTCGCGAGTGAGCCCGAAGCTCTGGTTACTTTTTTCGAGGCGCTTGGCTTTGCAGTAAAGCGTATCGGACTGGAGGCAGGGCCGTTGTCGCAGTGGCTGCATGCGGGATTACAACGAGCAGGGTACGAAACGGTTCTGCTGGAAACGCGGCATGTGAAGGCGGCATTATCGGCAATGACGGTGAAGACGGATCGCAAGGATGCGCGCGGGATTGCGCAGTTGATCCGGATGGGATGGTTCCGCCCGGTGCACGTCAAATCGATGGGATCGCAGGAGATGCGGGCGCTCCTGGTTGCGCGCAAGCAACTTCTTGGGCGGCTTATCGATGTGGAATTGAGCATTCGGGGAATCCTGCGTGGCTTTGGCCTGAAGGTCGGTCCGGTCACGCGCAAGAATTTCGAGGCACGGATCCGAGAGCTGGTGACGGGTCAGGCGACATTGGAGCGCATTGCCACAGCGATGCTTTCGGCACGGGCGGCGTTGAAAACGGAGTACGCAAAGTTGCATAAGGCTGTGCTGACGATTGTGCGTGATGATGCTGTCTGCCGCCGGCTAATGACAGTGCCAGGCGTTGGTCCGCTGGTGGCTATTACCTTTACATCGACGGTAGACGATCCGAGCCGCATCACAAAGTCGAAGGCGGTGGGAGCGCTAGCTGGCGGGCTCCCGAGCCGGCGATGAGATGGTGCGCACGGCACTCTATGAAGCCGCCAATGTTGTACTGGCGCGGATCACGAAGTTCTCAAAACTTAAGCGCTGGGCGATGGACGTGGCCAACGCCGGCCGGACTGTCTGCCGCCCCGATAACGGAGCCGTACCGCTTCAACGACCCCAATTACATGACTTCCAACTCGGCAATTCCCGACAGACTACCGTTCACGATGCCGGGGGGGCGACGACGAGCGTAGCTTCACGTTGCACACTCTCACCCACAGGCAGGGTGAACTGAACGGTCGCGCCCGGGCCGGCAGTGCGAGAGACCCATATCCGTCCCCCGTGAGCTTCGACGATCGAACGGCAGATCGATAGTCCCATGCCCATGCCGCCGGGCTTGGTCGTGTAAAATGCGTCGAACAGGCGGTCAAAACTCTTCGGGTTCAGTCCCGGGCCGGAATCCTGCACCGCGACGAGCACCCCGCTCGATCCATCTTTCCCGGTGCCGATCAGCAACTCTCGCGACCCCTCGCTGACGCCGCTCATCGCTTCGACGGCGTTGACGATCAAGTTAAGGATCACTTGTTGCAGTTGGACTCGATCTCCTTGAATGAGCGGCAAGCCGGCCGCGAGTTGCGTCTGCAACGAGACGCTGTTCTTCACCACTTCGCCATGGGTCAGGGCAATGACCTCAAGGATCGCTTCGTTGATCTCCAAGCCATCCCTCCGCGGGGGAACCTTCTTGATGAGGGCGCGTATCCGGCCGATAACGTCGCCGGCTCGATTGCCGTCCTTGATGATCTCATCGAGGGAGTACCGAACTTCCTCCAGATCAGGAGGTTGGCGGCCAAGCCAGCGCAAAGCCGCATCGGCGTTGGTGACTACTCCGGTGATCGGCTGGTTGACTTCATGCGCAATCGAGGCCGCAAGTTGCCCCATCGTCGTAACGCGATTGACATGCGCGAGCGTCGTCTGCGCCTCGCGCAACGCTTCCGAGGCCCGCATCAGTTGGCTGGTCCGTTCCACGACACGTTGTTCGAGCTCCTCATTGAGTCGCTTGATTTCGGACTTGGCTTGCTTGTGCCCGGCGGTTTCGACAACGTCCCAACTCCCGTGTCGCTTTGCTAGGGCAAACTGGTGTGTACGCGCCACATCCAGGACTTCAACAGCTCCGCAGGCCGCAAGCGGGTACGTGCACAGCACGGCCAGGTGCTGATTGGCGATAGCCTCGTTGAGACCCTCTTCGTACTCGCAGAAGTCTTTCCAGTCCTTCTTTTCCAACCAGGCCGTATCCCCGGTCACTCTCACGCCGGCGTAACCTCTGGCCGATGCGAGAGCGAGTTTCTCATGCCAACGGCCTGTTACTCTCTTGAGATCAAACGTGCCACCCTGCAGATACCAGTCGCGGGCTGAGACAATTTCTATACTGGGATCCTCGAGGTATCGATCAAGGTCAGGCACCGCGTCTTTCAGCGCATCGATGGCTTCTTCGACTGTCAAGGGCTCGGCAACAACCCATAGGCAGAACTCCTCGCTTTCCAATCCGGTCTTGCAGTATGCGATCGACGTGTCGAGGAGATCCCTTTTTGTCTCATAGAAGAGACAAAAGTGGGTACCCCAGGGCATATCGCCAACGACGTCGATTCCGGTCTTCCGTGTCTCAGGTGCCATCGCGGTCATCCCCAATCTTCAGCTTGGGATCGTTGCCGGCACGAACCGGACAGGCAGATTTCCCGCATCCGGCTCTCTGACAAAACTTCACGCCTTCACCCACGGCACGTCGTGCCCAAGCCGGCTCAAGCGTAGTCTGCTGCCAATGTTGTGGAGAGACACAACGTGTGCCGGCCCTCCGCGAATGGAATCGGAATTCCGTCCGCGGGAATGTTCGTTAGGCCGTGTGATCTCCACCGTTCAACATGGAATAGCTTACCAAAAGACGCGCTTTTGTCCACCGACGACTGTGGCAGATGAGGCGCCAAACCTGCCGATTTGCCTGTCTAGCTTCCGACAAAGTTCCAATTGGCTCTCAACCTGAAAACCGCCAAGACACTCGGATTGGATCTGCCAGCGACAATGCTGGGCCGCGCCAACGAAGTGATCGAATGAGCGGCGACTTCCGAGTTTGGCCTAAATCGGCGGTTGGAGGTTGGGCAGAGCATGTCCGCTCTGCCCAAGTAGTTCAGACATCAACTTGTTTCTGCTATCGCCAAAGCATCGTCCACCTCGATGCCGAGATATCTAACCGTGCTTTCGATCTTGGTGTGGCCGAGCAGCAGCTGAACAGCTCTTAGATTGCCGGTGCGCCGATAGATCAAAGTAGCCTTTGTACGTCGAAGGGAGTGTGTGCCAAAAAGCCTCGGATCCAGTCCAATGCAGGCAATCCACTCCGAAACTAGGCGCGCATATTGACGCGTTGTCATGCTGCGTTCGGGACCACGACGACCTGTAAACAAGAACTCGCCCGGCCTTTTGTTGGTGACCTTCAAATAATCATCGACCGCCTGGCGGGTCTGTTCGCTCAATTCAAATCTGACCGGCCGTCCGGTCTTCTTCTGTCGCACCGTTGCTCGATCCGCCGTATATCCGCTGGCGGCGACATCCTCGACCTTTATCGCGACGACATCACAACCGCGAAGCTTACTGTCGATCGCCAAATTGAACATGGCGAGGTCACGAACGCGACCCTCGATCTGGAGTTTTGTCCGGATTGACCAGACATGTTTGGGCCGGAGCGGCGGTTTCGCCCCCGTAACCTTGCCTTTGTTCCAAGGTACCCGTATCGCGGTCGTATTTGCTGGGGCTTCCATGAGCATACTCCTCGGTTCCAGAAGACGAGGAGCATGTGGACTCGTTACGGCATAAAATCAGGTCGGCTTTCGAGCGAACGCGAACTCGGAATGCGAGTTCGCCGCGAGTGACAGGTCGCGATTGGACCCATCTCGGACATGGGACAAAACCGAAGGACCCTCTTGGGCGTTCAAACGACCGCCGAAAGGAGTACGTTCAAAACCACCGCGGGAAGTAGTATAAGTCACTACCAGTAGCCAGGTGCGATTGTGGGAGGTACGCATGCCCACGTCAGTTTCGCTCGATGTCAACGGCCGCGCGGTCACAATCGAAGTCGATGACCCGGGCATGCCGCTTCTCTATGCACTGCGAGATAATCTTGAATTGAAGGGTCCGCGCTTCGGCTGCGGACTGGGCCAGTGCGGCACCTGCGCCGTGCTTTTGGATGGCGAGCCCGCGCTCTCGTGTGAAACGCCACTCACCAAGGTCGCAAACAAGAAGATCGTGACGCTCGAGGGACTCGGCAGTCCGGAGCAGCCGTCGCCTGTTCAGCAAGCCTTCATAGACGAACAGGCAGCGCAATGCGGCTACTGTCTCAATGGCATGATTATTAGCGCGACCGCCCTCCTCGCAAAAAACAAGAGCCCGACCGTTCCCCAGATCAAGAAGGCGCTTGCCGACAACCTCTGCCGTTGCGGCACGCATCTTCGCATCATTCGGGCAGTGCAGCGGGCGGCCCGGACGACGTGAGGCAAAAAGGGGACAAAGATGCTGGATTTCGTCTCCACCCGTCGTGACGTGTTGAAAAGCGGCGGTGCACTTATCGTCACCTTCACGCTCGCGGGAAAGGTTCGTTCCGCTTCGGCGCAGAGCAGCGCCGCGAGAAAGACTGTCGCATCCGACGAGGTCGACGGATTCCTGTCTATCGATGCCGACGGGCGGGTCACCGTTTATACCGGCAAAGTAGACCTCGGCACGGGATTGCCCACCGCGCTGATGCAGATCGCGGCCGAAGAGCTCGACGTGCCGCTCGAGCAAGTCAGTCTCATCCAGGGTGATACCGCGCTCACACCGGACCAGGGTCCAACCTGGGGCAGCATCTCGATTCAGATCGGCGGGATGCAGCTTCGACGGGCCGCGGCGACGGCGCGCAAAGCGCTCGCCGAAATCGCTGCAGAGCGCTTGGGCGTGCCGGCGACAGAGCTTCGCATCGAGCGCGGCATGATCGTTGGTCGGAGCAGAAGCACGTCCTATGCCGAGCTTGTCGGCGGCGGCACGTTCTCGCTGAAGATCGACAACAATGCGCCTGTCAAGGACCCGGCGACGTACACGGTGGTGGGCACGTCTGCGGCGCGTCGCGATATTCCAGAAAAGGCGACCGGACATTTCACGTACATACAGGATTTCCGTGTCGCCGGAATGTTGCACGGCCGCGTGGTGCGCCCGTTGGCAATCGGTGCTCGCCTTGAGCGTGTCGACGAATCCTCGGTGAACGATGTTCCGGGCCTGCTCAAGGTTGTGCGTCAGGGCAACTTCCTCGGCGTCGTGGCGACGACTGAATGGGGCGCCATCCAGGCCGCGCGCAAGCTGAAGGCGACCTGGTCAGAATGGAAAGGACTTCCGGAGCGCGCTCAGCTTTGGCAGCACGTTCGTGCCGCCAAAACCAATGGCGATCAGGTGACCTCCAATGTCGGTAACAGCGCGAACGCGTTGAGTGACGCGTCGAAACGCATTTCAGCAACGTACGATTTCGCCATCCACACCCACGGTTCGCTCGGCCCATCTTGCGCAGTCGCCGAGATCAGCGATGGAAAGCTCACGTGCTGGAGCGCCTCTCAGGCGACGCACAGACTGAGGCGACAGCTGGCGGCGATGATGGATATGCCGCTCGACGATGTGCATTGTCTCTATGTCGAAGGTTCGGGCTGTTACGGCCGCAACGGGCACGAGGACGCAGCCGGCGACGCCGCCCTCCTCTCGCGCGCGATGGGCGGCAGACCAGTGCGCGTCCAGTGGATGCGCGCTGACGAGCACGGCTGGGACCCAAAAGGTCCGCCAATACTGATCGATCTCCGCGCCGGAGTTGATGACGAAGGCAAGGTTATCGCCTGGGAGTTGGAGTTCTTCGTTCCTGAAGATGGCCTCGCGCCGGTGCCACTGATCGCAGCGAGCCTCGCTGGCCTCTCCACTGGACCGATCACGGAGCCGTACCGGTTCAACATCCCCAATGTCTTGACCGCCAACTCGGCGATCCCCTACGCGCTTCCAAACATCAAGACCGTCGCCCATCTCGTTGCAGAAGTGCCACTGCGCTGGTCCTGGATCCGGTCGCCGGGTCGTCTGCAAAACACGTTCGCTAACGAATGTTTCGTTGATGAGCTCGCTGCTTTTGTTGGTGCCGACCCGCTCGAGTTTCGCCTTGGCCATCTCAACGATCCGCGCGGTGCCGAGCTTCTGGTGCGTCTGGCTGCTCTCGCGAATTGGGATAAACGCCCCTCTCCCCGCAAGGACATCAAAGGAGATCGCGTGGCAGGAAGAGGCATCAGCTACGTCAAATATGACCTGGGCCGCACCTATGTCGGCGCCGCCGCTGAGGTCGAGGTCGACCGGCGAACCGGCGAGATCAGCGTGCAGCGATTCCTCATCGTGCACGACTGCGGGCAGATCATTAACCCGGACGGCGTCAGGAATCAGATCGAAGGAAATGTCCTCCAGACCGTCAGCCGCACGTTGAAAGAAGAAGTCCTCTTTGACCGCTCGGCGGTGACGAGCTTGCATTGGGCAACATACCCAATCCTGACGTTTCCTGAGGTGCCGGACGTCGTCATCGAACTCATCGATCGTCCGAACGAGAAACCCTGGGGCGCGGGCGAGCCTGCAGCCGTCATCGTGCCATCCGCGATCTCAAACGCCGTGTTCGACGCCATCGGCGTGCGGTTGCGCTCGGTCCCGTTTACCCCGGCGAAGGTGATGGCGGCGATTGAGGGGCATTGAGCTATACGTACTCAGTTATGTGCTCAGTCACAGCGAGACGAAGCGATGGTCCGCTCAAAGCATTCGTGGGTGACAGTGACGGTAGCCCTTTTCTTGATGGGCACAATCCCGGCATCGGTGATCGGCGATAACTCGGACAGCGAAGGGCAGCGCGAGGATCTGTTGATCGGCAAGAGCCTGGCGGACATGCTGGTCGCCGGCGAAACTGTCATCTCCCGTGAGCAGGACCGGATCGATGATCCAAAGATCGGCGACAAGGGCCTGAGCGGCGATGCGCTGATCGCGCAGGCTCGCGACATCTATCGCACGACGACCGGCATCGATCCGGCAACGATCGACCCCGCCTCACGACATGGTCGGCTGCTGCGCGCCCAAATGGACGCGATCGTCGAGGTCATGGACGCCAATCAGGCAACAATCAACGCGACGGGGACCGCCTTCAAGGGGTTCATCCCGGCCGTGTTTGCGCGCCTGGTGAACGAAGCCTTCGCCCGCAGAGCCAAGGGTGAGGCTGAAGTCAAGTCCACGGGCCCGTCCGATCGCATCCGCAACCGAAAGGCACGTCCGGACGCCTGGGAGACTGACGTCATCAAATCAAAGCTGCTCGCACCAAACTGGACGCGCAACCAGGCCTATTCGGCCGCTGTCGAAACGGGCGGACGTCCCGCGTTCCGAAGTCTATGGTGCCGCAGTACTACGACAAGTCCTGCCTGGCTTGCCACGGTTCGCCAAAAGGCGAAGTCGACATCACAGGCTACCCGAAAGAAGGCGCGAAATTGGATGAGCTGGGCGGCGTCATTAGCATCATCCTCTACCGGTAGCCCAGCATGAGGATTACGAGGTTTGCGACGATGGCGCGACTGAATATCCAAACTCGGGTCATTCTTCTGTCGAGCGCATTGCTCCTCGTTATCTGGGGAACGGACATCTATCTCACGCGCAAGCTGGCGAACAATTCGGCGACCGTATCCGAAGTGGCCGATTTGATCGACGTCATCGGTGCGGCGAATGGTGCGCGCGTCGCGTTCGGAGAGATGCGCTATTGGATGACGGACCTCGCTGTCAGCATGCTGACGCTCTCGGAAAAGAACGCGACCTCAGCCCGAGACCGGATGGAGCATCTTCTCGATCAATTGGCAGCGAGGAAACCCAATCGCATCGCATCGGTTCGTGCGGAACTCGCGCAGTTTCAGAAACTGGCCGCTGATGCCGTCGAGGAGTACACGGCTGATCGCCGCGTGATGGGCAACACGCTCCTGGCTCAGGCGCGCCAACACAGTGCAGTGATCGATGAACAGCTTAGATCGATCGTCACCGAATTAACTAGTGAGGCGGCAGCCGGCCGCGATCGCGCGCTTGCGGATGTCGCCACTGCGACCCGGATCACCCAAGCGGTCGCAGTGACCGTGGCAATTTTGGCTGCACTCCTGACCTTCTTCTTGTTGCGCTCGATCACGCAGCCGCTCCGGCGGCTTGTGGTGGCGATCGATGGCCTCAACGCCGGGAACGTGTCCGTCCCGATTTCCGGCCGCGGGCCACGACGAGATCGGTGCCATGGCAAGGACGTTGGCGGTATTCCGCGACACTCTCACCGAGCGTGACCGGCTGACTGCCGAACGTGAGCACGAGCGCAAGACGCTCGCAGCGGCAATCGCAACCATCACGGATGGATTCGTTCTCTATGATGCGGACGACCGCATCGTGGTGTGCAACGAGCGCGTACGTGAGATCTACCCTCAGCGGGCAGACCTCTTCCGGCCCGGCACAAGCTTTCGCGAGATCCTCGAGGCAGCGATTGCCCGCTCTGTGCCCGACCTGAATGGGCGTACCCCGGAGGAGTGGATTGCGGACCGCCTGAGGCAGCATGCCGAGCCTTACAGCGTCTCCGAGTATTCGTACCGGAATGATCTCTGGGTGCGAGTAACCCAGCGTAAGACGCATGACGGCGGCACGGTCTTCGTCTACACCGACATCACCGAGCTGAAGCGCCGTCAGATTGAGCTCGAGCAAGCACGCGAGCAGGCAGAGTCGGCCAACCGGACGAAGAGCCAATTCCTGGCGAATATGAGCCACGAACTTCGCACGCCGCTCAATGCCATCATTGGTATCGCTGAGATGCTTCACGAGGAGACCCAGGAGGAGCACGATCACGCATTTGCCGAGCCCGTGGGGCACATCGAGCGGGCCGGCAAACATCTTCTGATGCTGATCAATGATATTCTCGACTTGTCCAAGATCGAGGCCGGCAAGCTCGATCTGTACCTGGAGGAGCTCGACATAGCAGCGCTCGTTGGCGAATTGACGAAGACCACCCAGTCGATCGCCGACAAGAATCGCAACCAACTCATCGTCGAATGTCCTGCGGATGTTGGTGTGATGCGGGCGGATGCAACACGGGTACGCCAAGTGCTTCTGAATCTGCTCAGCAACGCGTGCAAATTCACGGAAGGCGGCGAGATACGCCTGACCGCGGCGCGCGAAGCTGACGGATCAACTGGATGGCTGGTCTTCACCGTGGCCGACACCGGCATCGGGATGACGGAGGAGCAGCTTGGGCGTCTCTTTCAAGAGTTCTCCCAGGCCGATAGCTCGACGACCCGCAAATATGGCGGCTCGGGACTTGGTCTGGCGATCAGCCGGCGCTTGTGTCAGGCCATGAGCGGAGAAATCACCGTTGCGAGCACGCCCGGTCGTGGCGCGGTCTTCACCGTTCGCTTGCCGGATCAAGCCGCCCGCGCGGCTCCACAACGCGCCGAGATAGCGCCGGTCACGCAGGGCGCCCTCCCCATTCGGGCGATGGGCCCCGTGCCGCGCGTGCTTGTGATCGACGATGATCGTGACGCGCTCGATGTGATGCGTCGCTTCCTCAGTAAAGAGGGATTTGATGTCCTGACCGCACGAGGAGGACGAGAGGGGCTTAAGCTCGCGCGTGAACTTCATCCCTCGCTGATCACTCTGGATGTCTTGATGCCGGAGCTGGACGGCTGGCACGTTCTCAGAGCACTCAAATCGTCCGAACTGGCTTCTATACCGGTGATCATGCTGACCATCGTGGATGAGCGCAGCAAGGGCTATGCGCTGGGCGCCAGCGATTACATTACCAAGCCGATCGATTGGACCAGGCTGCGGGCCATTCTGCAACATTTGAGCGGAAGCCCGTCGAGCAAGGATATTCTTCTTATCGAGGACGACGAACGGATGCGGCGGCTTTTGGCGTCAAGACTTGCCGTTGAGGGATGGCGTATTGTCGAAGCCGAAAATAGCCGGGAGGGACTGAAGCAACTTGCTCAACGCAGACCGAGTTTGATCCTTCTCGATCTGATGATGCCGGAGATGGACGGGTTCAAGTTCATCGAGGAGCTCCGAAGCGACGCGGCATTCAAAGATATTCCCGTCGTCGTGATAACTGCCACGGACCTCAGCGACGCGGATCGCAAGCGGCTCAACAACGGAATTGTTGAGTTCGTATCCAAGGCGGGCTGCACCCACGACGAGTTGCTGACGCGAGAATCCGCAACTTCCTCACACACAAGCTTCCCATCAATGGACTGCAACGGCGAGCCGAGAGCCATGGTCAGGATCCTGTACATTGAGGACAACGAAGACAACATCTACATGATGTCACACCGTTTGCATCGAAGAGGCTACGAGGTCCTCGTTGCACGCGACGGCGCGGAAGGTCTGGCGCAGGCCAAAAGCCAGGCCCCGGACCTTATTTTGATGGATCTCGGGCTACCGGTCCTCGACGGCTGGGAGGTGACGCAGCAATTGCGTACGGCGCCGGAGACTGCGGCCGTCCCTATCATCGCGCTTTCTGCGCACACCATGCCGGAGGATCGCGAGCGAGCACTCGCGGCCGGGTGCAATGATTTCGTTGCGAAGCCGACCAACTTTCCGCTTCTGCTTGATCGGATCGAGACTCTTCTGACGGCCAAGACATGAATTAACTCGCAAATGACATGAACGAACGCTCATGAACGAACTCTCGCCCACGATTCTGATCGTCGATGACAACGAGGACAATCGTTATCTGCTGCTGCGCCGATTGCGACACTTGGGCTATGAGACGCTCCTCGCTGCCGCGGATGGCGTCGAGGCGATGTCAATGCTCTCCGAGCAACCCGTGGATCTGATGCTCCTCGATGTCATGATGCCAAGAATGAACGGTCATGAAGTGCTGGAGCAATTGAAGGCGCGCCCTGCGCTACACGAGATCCGCGTCATCATGATTTCTGCAGTGGACGACGTGAGCAGCGTGGTTCGCGGAATCGAACTTGGCGCCGACGATTATCTTCTCAAGCCGTTCAACCCCGTCATTCTCGGAGCGCGGGTCGCCGCGTGCCTTGAGAAAAAGCGCCTGCGAGACCGTGAGGCCTACTACCGCGAAGAGATCCAACGCGAGAGGCGCCGCGCCGATGAATTGCTGCAAGCCATCCTGCCGCCAAGCGCCTTGGCCGAGTTGAAGGCCACGAACGAGGTCAAGCCGCGCCGCGTGGAAGACGTGACGGTCCTGTTCAGCGATATCGTCGGCTTCACGCATTACTGCGACAGCCATCCTGCGGAACAGGTGGTATCCGAACTTCGCGATCTTGTTGATGCGTTTGAGGACATCGTCGATGCCCATGCGATGGAAAAGATCAAAACCATTGGGGATGCATTCTTTGCCACCGCCGGACTGCTGAGCCCAATGCAGGACGGCGTGCTCGCCGCCGTGCGCTGTGCGAGGGTGATGATCGAAACCTCGCGAAGCCTCAAGCCCGGCTGGTCGATCCGCGTCGGGATTCACAACGGTCCGGTGATCGCCGGCGTCATGGGCCACCATCAATATTTGTTCGATTTGTGGGGAGATACGGTGAACACCGCCGCCCGTATCACCTCGCACGCCAACGAAGGATCGATCTTTATGAGTGCCGCGGCCTGGGACCAGGTTCGCCATTGTTGCGTCGGCCGAAGCTGCGGTCTCGTGGAACTAAAGGGAAAGGGGGCGGTAGAACTGTTCGAATGCCATGGCCTTCGATACCCAGAGACTACGGTACGGTAACAATTCGAGTTTTGCTATCCGATGTCGATGAGTTCCGCCTGCCACGGCATTCCCGCAATCTATGGGCTCGAGAAAAAGACATAAGCGGCGGGTTAATCTCAAAGACCAGTATAGGCGCGCGGAGGTTTACGTCGACCGCATTCTCAAAGGTGCTAAGCCTGCGAAATTGGCCTGTGCAACAGCCGACGACGTTCGAACTCGTCATCAACCTCAAGACCGCCAAGGCACTCGGCCTCGATGTGCCGCTATCGTTGCTCGCTCGCGCCGACGAGGTAATCGAATAGAGATACAGTTTGCTGCGTTGCATGAGTCTCTTGTTGGCCCTTTTGAGAATGCCGACGGACGGTAATGACGTCTGGTTAGAGGGGTATAGCGGAAGCCATCGGTACTCCGTCAAACCGACACGAATGGACCCAAACCGGACAATCGTGCCAGCCGGCGAGCCACCTCACCACGGCGGCGCTGATTTGAATTCGCGCGCCAGCCGCGCGCAGCCGTGCCCCTGTAATCGGCCTCAGACAAGGGCGGGATGCGGTGCCGATCGTAGTCACGGAGCCTTCCGGCCCTTGCCGGACATTTGGGCGCTCATGTCCTCGACTCTCGAAAGGAACAGTTTCAGGATCGGTGATCTATTCGCCTTGTTGTAGCCGACAACCAAGTCGATCGTTGGGGCATCTCCTCGGATCGGACGGCTGGTTACGGACCAAGGAAGAAGATTATTTGGGTAGGCAGGCAGAAGCGCTACGGCGCCGGTCGACGCGATCATGGACACCGCATGGGTAATGTTGTCCACTTCGTGAGCCGGAACGATAGCCAGTCCGGACCGCTTCAAGTAGTCCTCGATCACAGCGCGCGAGGTCGGGGCCGTCTTCGATGGTATGATGAATGTTTCGCCCACGATCTCTCGCAGATCGACGGCGTCATGCCCGGCAAGGCGGTGGTCGCTGGGGACCATGACGACGAACGGCTCCGTAGTCACACGCTTGTAAACCAGATCGTCCGCCCGCTCTTCCAACCGCATGAAGGCGGCGTCGAGCCTGCCCCTCATCAAGGCGTCAGCAAGGTCCGGGGAATTCTGGCTAGAGACCGTGACGTCTATATTGGACAGTTCATCGTGAAGGATGCGCATAGCTTCAGGCAACCAATCTATTTCCTTCCCAGTGAGACACCCTAGAGCGAAGGTCGGCTTGGCGGGTTGAGCCGCGCGCCGCGCTGCTTCTTTGGCTGTATCTGCCTGGCTGAGCGCGAGTCGCGCATGGTCGAGAAAGACGCGACCAGCGGCGGTCAATTCAACACCGCGCACGCTGCGGCTCATCAGCTGAACGCCGACCTCGTATTCGAGATCGCGGATCTGCCGGCTCAGCGAAGGCTGCGCGGTGTGCAGTCGTTTTTCAGCCGCGAGCGTCAGGCTGCCCTCTTCGGCGACCGCAACAAAATAACGAAGGTGCCGCAGTTCCATGACGGTATCCCATATCTCTCAGGCATGCCCATCAACTTATAAAGTCTTTGGTGGAGGCGCGAGGGGTTCCTACTTGCTCGATTATGAAAGCGCTCTCGGAAGAAATCTGGAGGGCTTTAGTAGCTTCCCGGCGGGACGATCCATGCTCCGTCGGCAGGATCCATGCATCATAAGGAACCAGAAAATGAGCAACCCAGTCGTATTAGTCACCGGCGCTTTGACCGGCATCGGTCGCGCCGCCGCCGTCGCCTTTGCCAAGAAGGGCGCAAAGCTCGTCATCGCCGGTCGGCGCGATGAGGCCGGCAAGGCCCTCGTTAAGGAGCTGCGCTCGCTCGGCTCGGAGGCCGAGTTCATCAACACCGACGTCCGCAAGGATGATGACGTCCGTGCTCTCGTCGACAAGACCGTCGCACGGTTTGGCCGTCTCGATGTCGCGGTGAACAATGCCGGCACCGAGGGCAAGGTTGGCCCGATTACGGACCAAACCACGGAAAGCTACGCCGCGACGTTCGACACCAATGTTCTTGGCGTGCTCTTGAGCATGAAGCATGAAGTGCGCGTCATGCAGGGACAGGGCAGCGGCAACATCATCAACATCTCCTCGACCTACGGCCACGAGGGTGCGGCAGGCGCCTCTGTCTATGTCGGCAGCAAGCACGCTGTCGAAGGCATCACCAAGTCGGTGGCGCTGGAGACCGTCAAATCGGGGATACGTGTGAACGTCGTGGCGCCTGGTCCCATCGATACCGGCATGTTGACCCGCTTTACGGGTACGCCGGAGAACAAGGCGGCTTTGGTAACGACTGTTCCGATGCATCGCCTTGGCCTCTCGGAGGAGGTCGCGAACGCCATCGTTTTTATCGCGTCGGACGAAGCATCGTTCATCACGGGCCACGTCCTCAACGTCGATGGCGGCAAGAGTCACTGACCCGGTCTGGACGCGGTGATTACACCGCGTCCAGAGCCGTTTCCAATTGAAAAGGATGCAAATCATGGCTGACAAGGTGGTGAAGATTCCGGGGCCCGACCACCCCATTTCGATCGAAGCAAACCTGTCCCGCGTCGTGGTCAAAGTCGGCGGCAGAATTGTCGCCGACACCCGCAGTGCGCTGACGCTTCGCGAAGCCTCCTACCCGGCCGTCCAATATATCCCGCGTCGGGATGTCGATATGGCCGCGCTCGTGCGCAGCGAACACACGACGTATTGCCCCTACAAGGGTGACGCTTCCTACTACAGCATTCCAGCCGGCGGTAATCGTTCGAAGAACGCGGTGTGGACTTATGAGACTCCATTCGAAGAGATGGCGCAGATCAAGGATTACGTCGCCTTCTACGCTGACCGTGTCGATGAGATCAGTTAACCCACGCGATCAGGGAGATGAGTGATAAGACTTCCCCTGTTGGCACGAATGCGAAGTGCCGACTGCATTGAGCTAGGTCCGCTTTCAGGGCAACCGGGAAGACAAAGGACCTTGTATCTTCAAACGACTTCTTAGTGTAGTCGCTGTAAGCATTCGCAATCGCTTGAAAGCTGCTTGAGAGAGTGCTTGTTGACGCAATCGCTGCATCGAGTTGTTCTTTGCCGTGCTGTTGCTGCTGTGTGTTAGCATCAAGACTTCGGAACACCGCCGTGCTGGCCTCGGTAACGCCGCCGTTGGAGCGCTACTGCGATCGGGGTCAAAGCAACCTACACTTCCGCCTTGGGCACATTCCGGAAGTAGCGGGTCGAACTGATGATGTCAGTTCATTAAGGGAAAGCGGACTTCGCGGGAGCGCGCGTCGAGGTCCGGAAATGGACCCAAAGCGGAAGTAGCATCTCTGGCGTGTCGCAAAACACTGCGGCCGCGAAACGGCGGCTGTGCGACACTTGAGAATGGCTCTACTGAGCCATATTCCCTCCTGTGTGTACCGAAAACTCAGCCCGGACATAATGATGGTGACCCCGCAGATCAACCGACATCATTTCTAGCAATTCGCGTCGGCCGGATGCAGACTGTGCAGCGAAAAAATGCTGATCGGGGGAAACAATGACTGTTCCTCACCCAGCTGAAGCGGCACACACCAAAGGTCTCCCGATTGTCGCCACACTGGGCGCGCTCGGCGTCGTCTACGGCGACATCGGCACAAGTCCTCTTTACGCCCTGAAGGAAGCGGCCAAGGCGGCCGCCCATGGCGGGCCCCTCGTTCCAGAAGCGATCCTTGGCGTGGTGTCGCTGATCCTCTGGGCGCTGATCCTGATCATTTCAGTCAAATATGCCCTGTTGATCTTGCGCGCGGACAACCGCGGCGAAGGCGGCATCGTCGCGCTGCTGTCGCTGCTTCACGCCCGCAACGCCCAGCCGGGAACGTGGCGTGTCCAGCTTCTGGTCGTCGGCCTTGTCGGCGCGGCGCTGCTCTACGGCGACGGCGCCATCACGCCGGCCATCTCCGTGCTCAGCGCCCTTGAAGGCCTGAAGGTCGATGCGCCGTCGCTGGCGCCCGCCGTGGTGCCGCTCACCGTCATCATCCTGATCGGGCTTTTCGTCATGCAACGGAAAGGCACTGGCTTCATCGGCAACATATTCGGGCCGGTGATGCTCGCCTGGTTCGTGGTGCTCGCACTGCTCGGCATCCACGGTATAGTGCAGGCGCCCGGGGTGCTCGTTGCCGTGAGCCCGCTTTACGCTTTCGATTTTCTGATCCACCGGGATTTCCACATCAGTTTCGCCGTCCTGGGCGCAGCCTTTCTCGCGGTGACAGGCGGCGAAGCGATGTATGCCGACATGGGTCATTTCGGCCGGGTGCCAATCCGGCTCGCATCGTTCGCGGTGGCACTTCCTGGCCTCGTCCTCAACTATTTCGGACAGGCCGCACTGCTGATCGCTGACGCCAGCGCGCTCGACAATCCGTTCTATCAGCTTACGCCAGACTCGGCGCGCTACCCGCTCGTTGCGTTCGCGACCGTGGCCACTGTGATCGCCTCGCAGGCGATTATCTCAGGCGTGTTTTCACTGACGCAGCAGGCGATCCAGCTCGGCTTCCTGCCGCGCATGCAGATTTGGCACACGACCAGCACACGATCGGCCAGATCTATGTGCCAATTGTGAACTGGCTGCTGGCGATAACGACGCTGGGAGCCGTGATCGGCTTCGGCACATCGGATGCGCTCGCAGGCGCCTATGGGATCGCGGTGTCGCTTTTGATGGCGATCACCACGCTGCTTGCGGCGCTGGTCGCGCTGCAATGGGGCTTCCATCCGATCGTCGTCATCCCGGTCAACGGTTTCTTCTTTATCATCGACCTCATCTTCTTTGCCGCGAATTCGACCAAACTGCTTGAGGGCGGCTGGTTTCCGCTTGTGCTCGCGGGCGCGGTTGCATTCGTGATGCTGACCTGGCGGAGCGGTGCCAAGCTGGTCGAGGAGGCGCGCCGCAACTTGCGTCAGCCGGAAGAAGACCTGATCGAGACCGCCACCCGCGGATGCCAGGCGCGATTACCCGGTACCGCTGTGTTTCTTGCATCCGCGGCCAATGGCGTGCCGCTCGCGCTGACCCAATTCATCCGGCACAATCATGTGATGCACGAGCGTGTTTTACTCCTCACTGTCGTTATCGAGGAGACGCCGCGTGTCACCGACGAGCGTCGGGTGGATGTGATTGAAGTGATCAAGGGTATTACACGCGTCATTCTCCACTTCGGCTTTATGGAAAACCCCACGATCGCAGCAGGATTGCAGGCCGCCTGCGATCAAGGAAAATTATGCGGCATCGATCCCGCAAATATCACTTACTACGTCGGCCGCGAGACGATCATCCCGAGTGACGAGATCGTGGGCATGGCAGTATGGCGCGAGACTCTCTTCGTATTTCTGCAGCACAACGCCAAAGGCTCCGCAACCTTCTTCGGCGTGCCCGCGAGACAAGTGGTGGAATTTGGCACCGAAATCGAGATTTGAGAGCTTGGCGAAAACGATCGGACAACCGATTGCCAGGCAAAGAAGTTGGCCTTGCTGAGCCCTCCACGCACGGCAAACGTCTTCCGGGAACTCTCCCTCGAGGCTCGGGCCCAAAACTTCTGCGATGAGATAACCACCCGGGCTTTCCGGCCTGCCAAATGAGGACATCGCTTCGTTATTGCTGCGGGGGAAGAGTCTGATTGTGGCACGAAACGGACGAGGCCGGTCTAGCTGACGATGTCCGTTCGTTAGGGTAGAACGGACCTCGCGAATACGACCGCCGACTTTCGAAGATGACCCACTTCGGACATCGCTGCTGACGAATTCTTTCGAGCATCTGATAAAATCGTGCAAATGATTCGATGTTAGGGCGGCGCAGAATAGGAATGGCAAAGTCATCAAAGCTCGTTGCGGCAAAGCGCGGGCGGGTCTTGTTGGTGAGAAGAAGGCGCGACCGGTTATGGATGTTCCCGGGGGGGCGCAGGCGGGGGCGGGAAACGGAAAAAGATTGCCTGCGCAGGGAAATCCGGGAGGAGCTTCCAAAGCTCAAACTGGGGCGGTTGAAGCTCTGGAAAGAAGTCAGGGCCAAGAACCCCAGATCAGGACGCAAGATGAGCGATGCTATCTTCGTCGCCAATGAAGCCTCCGGTCGTCTCGCCATCGGTGACAAGCAGGAAATAGACAAGGCGGCGTGGCATAAGCCGCACCCGCGCGGCATCCGATTAACACCCACCTCTCGTTACATCCGCGACAAGCTGTTCCCCAAGCGAGGCTGACTACTTCCTCAATGCGGTCGCTATTGGGTGATAAGTGACCCTTCAGCAAAGCCGCACTCAACAAGTCTGTTTTAATGAGTACGCGCACTTCTTAAGACGCCCGGCCCTCCGGAACGAAATGCGACCGTGGGGTCCCGCGCTTTCTGTTTATGGCCTCGTTGTTGGCAGGAATGGGAGGTAGCAATGGCTGTCGATTGTACTTCAGCTTCAATCGCGTTCTCACAAGCACGCCCTCAGGTGCCTCGGCGGCAGTTTTTCTGCGATGTGGTCGGACGGCGGGAATTCGTCTGCGGCGGAGGCGCCAGTGTCTTAAGCGTGATACTTGCTACGCTCCTCGCGGGCTCGAAGCCGGTCAGGGCCGAGGCCGTCACTGGATCGGTGCCTGAGCTCGACCGCGTGGCAGTTCGGATAGTGATCGATAGCTACCAGTTCGCTGTCGCTCCGAGCAGGAAGCTGCCTAACCTTGATGTCCAGCACTTTGGCTGGGGTCTTAGCGACAAGCCGCCGCGCAGAACGTTGGTCAGCGAATTCGGCCTTGCGATGCAGGTCGAGACGCGACGCGGCAACGAGACGCGCAATATCCTGATTGATTTCGGTTTCACGCCCGAAGCACTTCTCAACAACACGAATCTGCTTGGTATTGATCCCGCGGCCATCGACGCACTTGTGCTCAGCCACGGGCACCAGGACCACTTTGGCGGTCTCGTCGGTTTCTTGCAGGCGCACGGTGGCAAGCTAAAGCCCAAACTGCCGTTGTTTGTCGGCGGCGAAGGATGCTTCTGCGCGCGCGAGTGGACTGCGCCCCCGGTGCGGGGCAGCTTCGGCGTCATCGACCGCAAAGCACTTGAGGAGGCCGACGTCGCCGTAACCTCCACGGAGAGAGCTGCCCTGGTTGCCGATCACGCCGTGGCCACGGGGCCGATCAGCCAGAAGAGCTTCGAGAAGGTGCTATCACCGAGCGCAATGACCATTGGTTTCGCACGAGGCGTCGGCTGTTATCCTGACCGCCTCAGCGAGGCGGAACGCAGTGCGGCCGTGGTCCCGGACCAATTTCAGCACGAGATCGCGACGGCATTCAATTTGAAAGGACACGGGCTTGTCGTCCTGACTTCGTGCAGCCATCGCGGCGTGGTCAACGCGATCAGGCAAGCTCAAGCTGCCTCCGGTGTGGAAAAAGTTCATGCGGTGATCGGGGGCTTTCATCTCGCGCCCTATCAAGAGGACTACGTTCGAGATACGGTCAAGGCCCTCCAGGAGATCGATCCGACTTACGTGGTTCCGCTGCATTGCACGGGCGAACCTTTTTACGAAGCCGCGCGCGCCGCAATGCCAACGAAGCTCTTACGCTCGTACACCGGAACTCGCTTGGTTTTCGACGCGTGAGCAGAGCCGCACTTTACGTGAATGTCCGTTCGCGGCTCCTTTTCGAACCTCGCTCATGTCCGAGTTCAGTCCGCAATGCGCAGCAAAGCGGACGTTGGCTGCAGGCTAAAGCCGGAGCAGCCAGCCGCGATGTTTAAAAAAGGCCCGCATTGCTGCGGGCGTTTTTGTATTACCAACCGCGGTATCCACCTCCGCCGAAGCCAAAGGTTACGCTCGGCCCGCCATAACCATACCCGCCGCCATAGTACGGCCCACCATAACCGCCGCCGTAGTACCGCCGCGGAGCGTAGCCGTAGCTTCTATAATGCGGGCGGTAGTGACGATAGCCATAGTAGCGATAGCGCCGACCTTGAGAGCTGATGTCGGTCGATCGGTTGCGGTTTTTGCCTTCACCGTGTTGTCTGCTGCGTTTGCAGCGGAACCACTGAGCAGCGCGGCTGCGCCAACTGCCATCGCGATAATTAACTTTTTCATACGAGCACTCCCTTTAACGTGTGACTTCGCAGCCCGCCAAGGCATTCGTCCCGGCGGACAGTGGCTCAAAATTGGATTGCTGTATGGCGATCGTTAGCAACGCGAGCTTTTGTTATCCGGTCTCAGGCTCGCGACGGCTGAATAAGCCTAAACCGAACGCGCAGTCTCGCAGTGTTCGCGGTTGTCAATGCCGCGCGCTATGAGGGCGAGCCTTATGACCGCTCATGGCACCTTCCGGAAGAGATAGATGGAGTTGATAGAGTCCGCTCTTTGGGGTGAAGCAGACTCAATGACGACGCGACGCGACCGCCGAGTTTGACCCAACTCGGAAGTCGCCCGCTTGTCCGAGGGGGCAAAAAAGCTTCAAATGGCCTTTTCCAATTGAACCGCCACGCGGGGCATGACGGGGCAGTCGCTGGCGTTGTGGCGGGACACCTAATTTTCGTAACGGAAGCGGGGGCAGGGCGTTGTCGGTCGGCACAAGCTTCGATCGCCCTTCGCGCGCGACCGGCGTCAGATGCCCCCCGCCGGCGCGCGCGCCTAGGTCCGGCTCAAGAAAAACGTCTCCAGTTTGCCTTTGCCCTTCACGTCAATGCTGCCGCGTGGCTCCAGCGCGAAGGGGCCGGCGAGGTGGCGCGCGATATCCTGGGACGCATGGATTCGATTGGGTAGAGAATAGGCCTCGAGCCGGCTGGCGACATTTACAGTATCGCCCCACACGTCGTAGACGAAGCGGTGCGCACCGATGATGCCGGCAACCACGGGACCGGCATGTATGCCGATTCGGATTTGCAACGGCCAGCCGAAATGGCCGTTGACGCGGCCTAGCCGATCGATCATGCCGAGCGCCATTTTCGCGATCGCTGCGAACGGATCGGGGTTCGGATCGGGCAAGCCGGCGACGGCCATGTAGGCATCGCCAATGGTCTTGATCTTCTCGACACCGAGCTCGCGGGCAAGCGCGTCGAACTCCGAGAATAACCGGTTCAAATACTCGACTATCGCTGCAGGCGCGATCCGTGCTGAGTGCTCGGTAAAGCCCACCAGATCGGCGAACAGAACGCTCACGCCGTCGAAGCGGTCGGCGATCATGGCTTCGCCTTCGTTCAGGCGGCCAATCACCTGTCTTGGCAGGATGGTCAACAGCAGCCGCTCGAACTTGGCGGTCTCGTCCTCGATGCGGCGAAGATACTTCTGCTCGCGGTCGCGCCAGCGCTTCTTATGCAAGCAAGCATTGATCCGCGCGCGCAGTAGGATTGGATCGAATGGCTTGGGCAGATAATCCTCGGCCCCGGCCTCGATGCAGCGGACGGCGCTCTCGGTCTCTGCCAAGGCCGTGATCATGATGACGGGAACGCGACGCAGTCGCTCATCGGCCTTCATACGCACGAGCACATCAAACCCGTTGATATCGGGCATCATCAGATCGAGCAGGACGAGGTCGAACTCATTATTGGCGAGCGCCTGCAGCGCCTCCTGACCGCTGGCCACCGAAGCGACGCGATGGCCTTCGCGGGTCAGTCGGCGCGACAGGAGATCGCGGTTGGCCTCGATATCATCCACGACGAGAATAGAGCCGGTTTCGGTGACAGCATATGGCTCATGCCGGACTGGCCCGAGGCTGCGCATCAAGTCGCTGACAATGATCGCGCCGGTCTGATCGGAGGCCAAGCTCGTCTCGTCGACATCGACCGAGAATCGCACGATTCGATCGAGACGCATTAGCAGGTCAGTGGCCGCGATCAGCAGGCGATCGAAATCTGCCCCAAGCGAGTCGCTTGGGAAATTGGCTACATCCTCGCGAAGCATCTCGCCATAACCCTTGATCGCGTTCAGCGGCGTGCGCAGCTCGTGACGCAGCTCCTGCTCTTGCGTGGCGGCGGTTGCGCCGGGCGGGCTCTTGGCGCGGGCGCCGTCCACTAGCCGGTCGACCTTGCGGGCGAGATCCCGGGTGGCACCGAGGATACGGTTCATATCGGGGAGGATGTCCGGACGCCCTTTCCGGGACGCCTCTTCGTGCAGGATCTCTGCATAGCCGAGCAAGGCGTTGACAGGGGACAGCAGTTCCTGGCGAAGGTGCGCAAGCCGAATGCGCAAGGCGCGCGCGCTGTCGGTGTCGATGATGCTCATGGCCGATCCGGGCTCGCGTGCCGGGCGTGCGGGGGTACCAGTTCGTCGAGTGCCGCCAGCACGGCCTTGCCGCTGTATTCGCCCTTGTGGACCAAATGCTGTACCTGGCCGTTGAGGCGCGCGAGATCCTCGGCGCTCAGTATCTTGGCGGTGACGACGATGACCGGGATGCGCTGCCAGCGGGATTCGGCGCGCACCCGCGCGATGAACTCGAACCCGTCCATCTCGGGCATCATCAGATCGAGCAGAATTGCGTCGGGTAAAGCCTCGTTCAAACGCTCAAGACCAACCCGACCATTCTCTGCTTGCGTGACCCTGCAATCGATCTGCCGCAAGGCGCGCCCCATCAGCTCACTGGTCGGAGCGTCATCCTCGACGATCAGCACATGCCGGGGCGCACCCCTTGGGCAGCACTTTTCCACCGCACGGACCAGTCTGTCGCGATCAATCGGCTTGATCAGATAATCGGCGGCGCCGAGCGAGAAACCAAAGCTCTGGTTGTCGACAATCGTGACCATGATCACGGGAATTTCGGCGAGTGCCGCATCTTCCTTCATGGCGCTGAGCACGGCCCAGCCGTCCATCTGCGGCATCAGAGCGTCGAGCGTGACGACATCGGGCTGCAGCGTGCGGGCGAGCTGAATCGCCTCCTCGCCACTGGCAGCCAAGCGAACGGCGTAGCCGCCGCGCTGCAGGTGTCGACGCAGCAGCTCCCGCGCGTTGGGATCATCGTCGACCACGAGCACGGTCGGTGCAGGCTCTGGCTCCGTGACCTGCGGCCCCTTGGAACGCTGCTCTGCCGTCCGAGACCGCAGTGTCCGGTGCAGTGCGTGTCACCGCCGGCAGACGAACCATGAAGGTCGTCCCTTTGCCGGCTTCGCTGATCAGCGTCACATCGCCGCCCATCAGCCGGCAAAAGCTCTTGGTGATGGCGAGGCCCAGCCCGGTGCCGCCATAGGTGCGGGTCGTCGAGTTGTCGGCCTGAGTGAAGGACTTCGAACACCTTGGCCTGCTGATCTGGCGTCATGCCGATGCCGGTATCGCGCACTTGGAACTCGATCCAGTCGAGGGCTTCGTTCGTATCACGGAGCGCGGTCAGCGTGATTGTCCCGTTCCGAGTGAACTTGCAGGCGTTGCTAAGAAGGTTGAACAGGATCTGCCGCACCTTGGTCAGATCGCTGTGGATCGTGCCGACCTGGTCGGCGCAGTTCACCACGAGAACGTTGCCAGTCTTCTTGGCCAGCGCGGCGACGGTCGCCGCGACGCTATCAATCATGGGCCGCAGCTCGAAGGTCTCGAGATAGAGCGTCATCTTGCCGGCCTCGATCTTGGAAAGATCGAGGATGTTGTCGATCAGGCCGAGCAGATGCTTGCCGGCATCCTGGATCTTGCGCAGATCCGCCATCTCCGATTCGCGCCCGTCACTCTGGGCGTCCTCGAACAGGATCTCGCTGTAACCGATGATCGCATTCAAGGGCGTGCGCAGCTCATGGCTCATGCTGGCGACGAAGTCCGACTTCGCGCGGGTCGCCTGCTCGCTCGCCCAGATCGCCTTGTGCAGCTCGCCTTCCATGCGCTTGCGGTCGCTGATGTCGGCGAGGCCCGTGATCATCGCCGGGCGCCCTTCGAACTGGACGCGCTGCGAGGCCATGAGCGCCCAGAACTCCTCGCCTCCAGTCCGCTTGAACAGCATCTCCATGCCCTCCACATGGCCGTGCTCGGTGAGCGCGCCGATGAAGCGCTCGCGATTCTGCGGGTCTGCGTAAAGAGTTTTCGCTTGCAGACCCAGGGCGGACGAAGCCTCGAGCTCGAACATTTCGTTGAAGCGTTGATTGGCATACCGGATGATCCCGTCATCGAAGGTGACGATCAGCACCGCCATCGGTGCGGCCTCGGCAATGACGCGCAGCCGCTGCTCGCTCTCCTGGATCGCCTGCTCCGCCTGCTTCACATCGGTGATGTCGGTGTAGGTCGCGACCGTCCCACCGTCGTCGGTTTTGCGCTCGTTGATCTGGATCCACCGCCCGTCGGCGCGGCGTTGCACATGCGTGCCTTCGGGATTGCGATGCCGGGCCAGACGTTCCGCGACCCATCCCTCGACGTGTCCCTCCGTGTCGCGGATCTCGCCGCTCGCGGCTGCATTGCGGAGGATCGCTTCGAACGATACGCCCTGATTCACGACACCGATGCTGCCGGTGCCGTGCATGTCCCGGTACCGCCGGTTGTAGATCACCAGCTTGTCGTCGGCATCGTAGAGCGAGAACCCCTCCGAGATGCTCTCGATCGCGTCGACCAGCCGGCGCTGAGCCTCCGTTGCCTTGTCGCGCGCAGCTGCCAACTCCTCCTCTCGTCGTTTGAGTTCGGTCACGTCTGTGAACACGCCCACGGTGCCGCCATCCTGCGTCTTACGCTCGCTGATCTGGATCCAGCGACCGTCCCACTCGTGATGCAGAAACGGCCCTCTGGGGTTGCGATGCCGCGCAAGTCTTTGCTCGACCCATTCGTGAGGCCGTGCAACGGCATCGGCCACGATCCCGCGCTCGGCCACGGCCTTGATCAAATGCTCGAACTCCAGGCCTGGCCGCATGAGGTCGGCCAACCCCGGATACAGCTCGCGATAGCGCGAGTTGCACAGCACCATGCGATCATCGGCGTCGAACAGGAAAAAGCCTTCCGAGATGCTCTCGAGGGCGTCGGTCAGCCGAGTTCTGGGCCTGCGTGGCCTTGTCGCGTGCCTCCGACAGCTCCTTCGAGCTTAGCTCCTGCGAGCGCTCGAGCATCGCCCGATCGTTATCGAAATCGGCGTATGCGGCATCGACGGCCGCTACGAAACGCTGCAGCGCAGCCGGTACTTCGTCCTCGACACCGAGGTGCTTTCTGAGCTGGCGTCGTAGCAGCCTGTGCATCTGTGCCCCGTGACGTTCAGTCCTCGGCGAAAGTTGTTACGGTCATAGTTTGATTGTGCAGGCGGCACTCGCCACCGTGCATGAAGGGGGAAAGCTCGCCATACGAGTAGAACCCGGAAATCTTGGTATCCGTCCCGAAGACATTACGGATTGCTTCGATTTCTTCTTCGGTGCGCTGCTTCATCACAAGCTTGCGACCGACACAGCTCACCAGAATTGCAAGATCTGGTCGCCTGTCGCCCAGCCCACTGAGGCTGGCCTTGGCGGCGGCCGTCGCGCCGTCGACCAGATCGTCAACATTGGTCTTCATCAACTGCGCGGTTCCGCCCTGCGGGATGTCGCCCGCGAACGTCATTGACTTGTTCTGCTCGTCCACAGACAGGACGGTCCGGACGACACCCTGGCCGCCCTTTGCCTCGGTAACCAGGATTGGAAAAAGCAAGGCAGAGCTCGGCAACTGGTCAGCGTGTGAGCCCAGGTACGATTTATAGAGATCGAGCGCTGACCGCTCATCCAGCTCATAGAGGATGTTGCCCTCGGCCCGAGTGATGGTGCGCAGCGGCCCGAATGGCACCCAGCCGCCCATCGATCCGTAGCCAATGCGCAAGTCTTCGCCGTACAGACCGACCGCTGCTACGCGCTGGGGGCCCACGGCATCGTCGGCAATGACCCAGGTCTCGGCGAAGTTGGTTCCGTCGCCGGAAAGGCCGCCAGTAATCGACACGCCTTCCAGGACGCCGCCCGCGAGACCGCGCGCCAAGTCGGAGCCATTGACGTGCAAGCCGTCCGAAAGCACGAACACATGGCGCAACGAGGCGTCGTTCAATAGCTGCGCGAGCTCCTTGCCGACGTCGTAGCTCGCCTTCGCCTCATCTATCGTGGCAGAGGCGGAGCGGAGACGCGTATGTTCGAAATCGACAATGGTGGCTATCACCGAGTCGTCGACGACCATGTCGCCGAGGATCTCGCCGGAAGTCGAGCAACCAAGCATGGCGGCTCCTTTGAAGTGGTCGCGCAGCTCGCCGACGAGGTCACCTCCCTGCATCAGTGATCTGGCGCCGAAAACGAATACAACACTTTGTCGTCCGACTTCGCCAGCCGGCAAATTCGGCCGCCACCCGTCACTTTGGGACCATTTGTACTGAGCCGTTTTCATGGGTTGTTTCCTCTCGTCATCTGTCCGGGACTTGTAGGTCGTCTACTGTCCAGCCGCCGCGAGTAGCGTCTCGATCTTGTCCAACAGCCTCTGCAGCTCGATCGGTTTGGTGTCGTAGTCGTCGCAGCCGGCGTCGAGGGCCTTTTCCCGGTCGGTCGCCATGGCGTGCGCCGTGAGCGCGATGATGGGGATTTTGCGCAGCTCAGGTGTGGCCTTGATCCGGCGCGTCGCCTCCCAGCCGTCGATCACCGGAAGGCTCATGTCCATCAGAATGAGATCTGGCCTGTCGCTCGTCGCCATGGCGACGCCGCGCGCCCCGTCCTCGGCAATGGTGACCTCGTAGCCGCCGCGCGCGAGACGTCGCGAGAGCATGTCGCGGTTCATCTCGTTGTCTTCGACCAGCAGGATTTTGGGCATTGCACAGCCTCGAGCCGGACTGTGAGCACTGCTTGCCCGGAACTGCCCGGGTGGCCTCAATAGACGCCTAGAAAATCAGCTTAGCACTCAAGCCTACCCGTCGCATCACAAAAAATGGCGAGGAGCGGCGCCGACAGGAATTCTCAGAGCTCTTTACTACACGGATGAGATGCTTCGTCACTCAAGTCTTGAACAGTGAGTTCCCCTTGTTGCTGCAATAATATTGCAATCAACGTATTTAGGAACAATGCGACGAATAGAGGAGCCTGATCCTCGTCAACTAGTGGTAATAGTCGTAACCCCTAAGTTCAAAATACACAGATAACGAGCGAACACGGCTGTGAACCCAACGTACTGAAAACACCACCTCATCGAGCTATAGAGCCCTAAGTTGGCGGCCTCTTTATTTTAGGCCAAACGTGCGATGCCGCCTGTTGGCCCATCGCGTCATTTCGCTGCTGCGCAGCAACTGCGTCGCTTTAGGAGCAAAGCGGACATCGACCTCGTTGCGCCACGCGACCGGGTTTATGGGTGCACGGCCTAATTAGGCTTCGATTCCGATCCGTTTGATTTCCCATTGCAGCTCGACGCCCGAGTGCTCTTTGACGCGCGCACGCACGGTTTCGCCCAATGTCTCGATGTCGTGACCGCTGGCAGCGCCGGTGTTGATCAGGAAATTGCAGTGCATTTCCGACACCTGGGCGCCGCCGACGCGGAAACCACGCATGCCGGCGGCATCGATCAATTTCCATGCACTGTGGCCCGGTGGATTCTTGAAAGTCGAGCCACCGGTCTTCTCGCGGATCGGCTGCGCAGTCTCGCGGTGGTTCTGGACCTCGCTCATTCGGGTACGGATCGATTCAGCATCGGTCACGCGTCCACGGTAGAGAGCCGACGTGAAGATGATCGACGTATCCACACCTGAATTGCGATAGACGAACTTCATATCCGCATTCGAGAACGAGATCTTCTCGCCCTTGCGGGTCACGCCGTGCGCCGCGACCAGCACGTCCTTTGTCTCGCCGCCGTTGGCGCCGGCGTTCATCCGCAACGCGCCGCCGATCGAACCCGGAATGCCGAAATAGAATTCAAGTCCACCGATGTTCGCGGCCGCAGCCGCCTCAGCCACCCGCTTGTCGAGCGCTGCCGTACCGGCACGAACGGTATCACCCTCCGCCTTGGTTTCACCGAAGCCACGTGGCGACAGACGAATAACAACGCCGGCCACACCACCATCACGCACAATGAGATTGGAGCCCACGCCCACCGTGTAGACCGGAATTTCGTCCGGCAGTTGCGACAGGAAATAGGCGAGATCATCTTCGTCTGCGGGGGTGAAGAGAACTTGCGCCGGACCACCAACGCGAAACCATGTCAACGGCGCCAGGGATTTATTCGCCAGCAGACGCCCGCGCAAATCGGGCATGGCGGATTTCAGCGTCGGCACAAGATCCGGAAAATTCATGACATCACACCCGCCAGCCAGGATTCGAGCACACGGCGACCGGCGGCAGCCGTAACCTCGCCGGATCGCGCCGCCTGCGCGCGCAGGGAAGATGGCGATATCCCTGCCTTCGATAATTCGACCGCATGTCCGATCAACCAACTTTCAAGCATCTGCGGCTTCGTCTCGATGTGAAACTGCAGCCCGAGCACGTGCGTGCCAATCGTGAATGCCTGCGTTGGGCAAATTTTTGTCGAGGCAAGCCGTTCAGCATTCGCTGGCAGATCGAGATTGTCGCCATGCCAGTGCAGCACATCAACACCCTCGAATGGCGCCAGGACAGAACGTTTACCCGCTTCGGTCAGGTCGATGGGAGCATAACCGATTTCCTTGGCCGGACCGGGCGCAACGCGCGCGTCCAGCGCAGCTGCGATCAGTTGCGCGCCCAGACATATCCCGAGCGTCGGCCGGCGGCGATCGAGCCGCGCGCGTAGCGCCGCTATCTCGTCCAACAGGAAAGGATATTCAGCAGTTTCATAAACCCCGATCGGTCCGCCAAGCACCACGAGAAGATCGGCTTCCGCCAACGCGCTCTTGTCGAGCGAGCCGAGCCCTACGTCCACATAGGACAGATCGATGCCACGCGCGGCAAGAACATCGCCAAAAAGACCGGCGTCTTCAAAAGCCAGATGGCGCAGCGCGATACAGGTCGTCATCGGCTAGCCCAGCGCCTTCAACTCGCCTGGCAGCGCGTAGGCCCACTGCGTGATATTGCCCGCACCGAGGCAGACCACGAAGTCATCCGGCTTGGCAACGTCACGCACCAGCGCTGCGAGTTTAGAAGCCTCAGGCAGCGGGATCACTTCGCGATGACCATGCGCGCGTAGACCCAGCACGAAGGAATCCCGATCGATACCGGGAATTGGCGCTTCGCCGGCTGCATAGACATCGGCGACGATGACGGTGTCGGCATCGTTGAAACAGGTGCAGAATTCTTCGAACAGCGACTGCAGACGCGTGTAGCGATGCGGCTGCACCACGGCGATCACCTTGCCCTTGGTGGAGTCGCGCGCGGCCTTGAGTACGGCAGCAATCTCCACCGGATGGTGACCATAGTCATCGATCACGGTAACCCCATTCCACTCGCCGGTGCGGGTGAAGCGACGCTTCACGCCGCCAAAGCCGGCAAGCGCTTTGCGGATGGCCTCGTCGGAAATGCCGATCTCATGCGCCACCGCAATGGCAGCGGTTGCGTTGAGCGCATTGTGACGCCCAGGCATCGGCAGGACGAGATCGGGAATCCAGTGCGTTGCATCGGTGATGCGGTTGCGGAATTCCACTTTGAAGTTCGAACCGCCCGAGAACGGCTCGAGCTCCACCAGCCGCGCGTCGGCCTGCGGATTCTCACCATAGGTGATGATGCGGCGATCCTCGATCTTGCCGACCAGCGCCTGCACGACAGGATGGTCAATACACATCACCGCGAAGCCGTAGAACGGCACGCTTTCGACGAAGTTGCGGAACGCGTCCTGCACGGCATCGAACGTCTTGAAGTGATCAAGATGCTCAGGATCGACATTGGTGACGATTGCGACATCGGCCGGGAGTTTGAGAAACGTGCCGTCGCTCTCGTCGGCTTCCACAACCATCCAGTCACCCGCGCCGAGACGGGCATTGGTGCCATAGGCGTTGATGATGCCGCCATTGATCACCGTCGGATCGAGATTGCCCGCGTCAAGCAAGGTGGCAACCATCGACGTCGTGGTTGTCTTGCCGTGAGTGCCCGCGATGGCAATGCAGCTTTTCAGCCGCATCAGTTCGGCAAGCATCTCCGCACGGCGAACCACGGGAATACGAAGCCCGCGCGCCGCGATCAGTTCCGGGTTGTCGCGCTTGATCGCGGTCGACACCACCAGCACATCGACACCAGCCACGTTCTCGGCCTTCTGACCGATGCTGATCTTGATGCCCTTCTCGCGAAGCCGCACGACATTGGCGTTTTCCGAGGCGTCTGAGCCCTGCACGGTATAGCCGAGGTTGCACAGCACCTCCGCGATGCCGCTCATGCCAATGCCGCCTATGCCGACAAAGTGGATGGGTCCGATTTCGCGCGGCAATCTCATGGAAGGTGTCTCACTGGGTCATGCCCGGACGGCGCCCGGGCATCCTCGAATCTGAGCCACTTTTTGCAAGACGCGCGTGGCCGGGACAAGCCCGGCCAGCATGGAAAATTCCTGCAATGATATCAATACGATCTCGGCCTGCCCCTTGGATGGAACGACCGCGAAGCGCCGCGATCGCCCCGAATTGGACAGTTTCAGTTCTTTTTCCGGCCCGCGGCGGCGAGGATCAGGTCGGCCACTTCCTTCGAATGCGACACCAGCGAAAGATGGCCGGCATCCAGCTCGACAGTCGTGGCCTTCATGCGGGATGCAAGGAACCGCTCCAGTTCCGGGTTGATCGTCTGGTCCTGTTTCGACACCGCATAGAACGACGGTTTGGTGTGCCAGGCCGCAGCCGTGGTCCGGCCGCCGAACAGCGACGCCGCGGTGGGCTCCTGCACGGCGTAGAGAACCTTCGCCTTCGCAGTCGGAACACCGTTGGCGAAATATTTCAGGAAGGCCTCTTCGGACAGTTTTGTGAAGCCGTCGTGCTCCTGGACACCTGCCCTCGCAGGCATGGTCGCGAATTTTCCGGACAGTGCAACAAAGTCCTCGCCGGCGTCAGGTGCGCGCGCCGCGACATAAACGAGCGATGTTACCTTTGAATCCGTCCCCGCTTCGCTGATGACCGTCCCGGCCCAGGAATGCGCGACCAAAACGGTCGGGCCATCCTGCAGTGCCAGCGCACGGCGCGTCGCTGCCACGGAATCTTCAAGAGACGTCAGAGGATTTTGTACCGCCGTGACGTTCAAACCGGCGGCCTGGAGCCGCTTGATGACTTCGCTCCAGCTCGAACCATCTGCCCACGCGCCGTGCACGAGCACGACATTTTTCGCAACGACTGGCGTGGGCGTCTGCGCACGCGCTTCGAGTGTACCGAATGTTCCTGTGAACAAGCTAACGGCCAATGCTGCCACGACCCGTGAAATCTTCATGATCTAACTCCGTGTTTGATTTGCATCGAAGCAATGCGCTCCGACAGGCCAGTTCGATCTTCGACGGAGCAACGCAACACGATCACAGGCTTGTGATGCTGCCGAGAAACGCCGCCGCCTGCGTAACACCTGCCCTCTTTCCTGCGAAGAACAGGGCATGACTGCAAAAGACAAAGAGCACCTTTGGGCCGAAGCGATGCGCGCCGAGCGCCGTGGCGATGCCGCGGCCTATGAGCGACTGCTCCGTGACATTGCGGAGCTGCTGCGACGGTTAATTCAGCATCGCCTCGCCCAATTCGGACTTGGCGCACACAATGCGGAAGATCTGGTCCAGGACGTTCTGATCGGCCTCCACACCAAGCGCCATACGTGGGATGCAGCCCGGCCGTTCCTGCCATGGCTCTATGCCATCACGCGCTACAAACTTGTGGATGCGGCACGCGGTCTCAAGCGCGAAGCTCAATACCGCATCGATCTGACTTTCGAGGAATTGTCCGACATTATTGAAGCGCCGGCCGACGATCACGACCGTGCCATGTTGGATATCGACCGGCACCTGTCGAAATCTTCCGCGTACTCAACAGGCCGTGGTGCGTGCTCTGGCGATCGATGGTGCTTCGGTTCGCGCGACGGCACAGCGGCTCAACACCACCGAAGGCGTGGTGCGCATGACTTTCCATCGTGCGTTACGACAACTGACAACAACGGCTAAGCCCGCCACTGGGAGTGCGTAATGCCGACTAAAACGGAAAATCTCATTCAGAAGCTGGCACAAGAAGCTGGCACCCAGCGCGCGATTGATAGTCATTCAACCGGGCGAATCTTGCTCTTGGCGTCAGCTCTGTCGATTGTGGTTGCCATCGCAATGGTCGTTGTGCTGATCGGCATCCGCACCGACCTAATTGATGTCGCACACCGCGCATCCTTGTCTTTCAAGATTGCGAGCACTTTACTGCTTGCCTGCGGCGGTTTTATTTTCGTGAAGTGGACAGCGGAGCCCAGCACATCTGCGCCGCCTTACATCGCGCTGCTGCCCGGTGCAGGCTTGCTTGCACTGGGTGCTGTGACCGACAAATCCGGCCTCTCAATTCTGGGCGCGTCGAATATCTCCGTGCCAGCCTGTGTCGGCGCCATCTTGATGCTGTCGCTGCCAGCTTTGTTTTTCATCCTCGGTGCTCTTAAAACCGGCGCGCCGACACGTCCGAGCATCGCAGGTGCCGCGGCGGGTTTGCTGTCGGGAACCCTTGGCGCGGCGGCCTACGTGCTTGCCTGTAAAAACGATGGCGGACTTTTTGTCGCCGTCTGGTATGGCGCGGCAATTCTCATGATGACCGGCCTTGGTGCGGTTGTCGGCCGCCGCGCGCTTGCTTGGTAGAAATCGCCTTTAGCGTGCAAAACGTGACTGGCCGGGATGACCCCAGCCAGAATAACGCCACAGCATTCACGTCACGAGATGCCGCGCGATGTCGCGCACTCAGCTCTCACTCGGCAGCGTCGCTGCAGACTGTGGCGACTTTCGTAGACGAGATTGCCGTACGCCGCATCTCGATACGGTGGCTGACCAATGCCAGTCCCAACCCCGCAAGCGGCACCAGCGCGGCTACCCAGGGAATTGCCGCAAGTCCCGGGCCGCGGTCGATCACCACGCCGCCGAGCCAGGCGCCGATGGCATTTCCAAGATTGAATGCCGCGATGTTGAAGCTTGAGGCGGAGACTCTGTCCTGCGCCATGCGCCTTCTCCAGCACCCACATCTGCAGCGGCGGCACCGTGGCAAAGGCCGCTGCACCCAGCAGACCGATAAAGACGACAATCGCAACCTTGCTGTGAATGGCAAAGCTCATCAGCGCGAGCACCGCTGCAAGGGCAAACAGACTGCCGAACAACGCCGGCATCAGCCGCTTGTCAGCGAAACGACCACCGATCAGATTGCCGCCCACGAGGCCCGCGCCGAACACCAGTAGAATCGGCGATACGGCTGACTCCGAGAAACCTGAGATCTTCGTCAGTATCGGTGCAATATAGGTGAAGGCGGCGAAAACACCGACCCATCCGAGCACCGTGGTGAGAAGTCCCACCAACACAGGCCCACGCCCGAGTACTGCGAGATCGTCTTTCAGGTTGGACGCTTCCGGCGCCGCTTTGTCCTGCGGCACGAAAGCCGCGATGATCGCCAAGGCAACGATGCCGACCAGTGTCACCGCCCAGAACGTCGCCCGCCAGCCGAAGCCCTGCCCCAACCACGTACCAAACGGCACCCCGAGAATATTCGCCACCGTCAGGCCGGTGAACATTACAGCAATGGCCGACGCCTTCCTGTTGGGCGCAACGAGATTTGTGGCCACGACCGAGCCCACACCGAAGAACGTCCCATGGGCGAATGCCGTCAACACGCGCGCCGCCATCAGCGTCCAGTAGTCGGGGGCAAGCGCACACGCCGCGTTTCCAATGGTGAAGATTCCCATCAACGCCAGCAGCACGGTCTTTCGCGGCCAACGTCCCGTCGCGATGGTCATGATCGGCGCGCCAACCACGACACCGAGTGCGTATCCGGAAATCAGAAGGCCGGCAGCAGAAATCGAGACGCCGAGATCGGCGCCAACCTGCAACAGCAGGCCCATGATGACAAATTCGGTAACACCGATGCCGAAAGCACCGGCAGTGAGCGCGTAGAGGGCGACAGGCATAAAGAGTTCCTCAGAAAAACCCGGCAAGTCGCCGGCTTCGCTGAGAAGTGGACGCGACTCCATTCGTGAACTAGACTATCTAGAGTAACAATATTTGTGAAATTAATTCACAATGACGCGACAAGACATCAATCGCTCGGGCGAGATGGAAGTGTTTGCCCGCGTCGTCGATCTCGGCGGCTTTTCAGCGGCAGCCCGTGACTTCCGCATGACGCCGTCGGCGGTGAGCAAACTCGTCGCACGGCTCGAAGCAAGATTGGGCGTCCGTCTCATCAACCGCTCGACGCGCAAGCTGCAACTGACGCCGGAGGGCATCGCCTATTACGATCGCGTCGTCCGCATTCTCGACGACATCAATACAGCCGAACGCGAGGCAGCCATTGGTGCGATTCCCCGTGGACGGCTGCGGGTCAACACCAGTGTCCCATTTGGGCTGCATCGGTTGTTGCCGCTGTTGCCGGCCTTTCTCGCACGTCACCCTGAAGTCAGTGTCGATGTGTCGCTCACCGACACTGTGGTTGACCTGATGGAGGAGCGCGCGGATATCGCAATCAGAGTCGGACCTCTGCGCGAGTCACGGCTGCTGGCACGCAAACTCGGCGAAAGCCGCATGGTCGTCGTTGCCGCCCCCAGTTACCTCAAGCAACGCGGCACGCCGCGAACGCCGCAGGATCTGCTCCAGCACAACATGCTCGGCTTCTGTTTTGTGAAACAGGTCGAAGGGTGGCCGTTTCTTGATCTACAAGGGAGAACCATCTCGATCCCCCCAACAGGCAACTCACTGGTCAGCGACGGCGAAGCCATGCAACGCCTTGCTGTGGCTGGTCTCGGTCTTGCGCGCCTGACCCGCTTTCACGTCGATCCCGATATTGATGCCGGGAAACTCGTGCCGGTGCTGGAGGACTACAATCCCGGCGATCTTGAAGCGATCCATGCAGTCTTCGTCGGCCACGGCGGACAGTTACCTGCACGCGTCCGAGCGTTTCTCGACTTCCTCGTGGACAATGTGCGGTTGTGATGCGTCAGATTCCGGCGACTTTCGTCACGAGATCGGCCAGCCGCTCAGCGGCATCCAGTCTGCCGACCGACCGTGCACCGGTCGCCATTGCCGCCAGACGTACCGGCTCGGCCGCAAGCGCCGAAATTTCCGTCGCAAGACGGTCAGGCGTGAAATCAGATTGCGCGATGCGGATCGCGCCATTCGCCTGCGCCAGCACTCCGGCATTCGCAAATTGATCCTGATCGATGGCGCCTGGCAACGGTACCAGGATCGATGGGCGCCCGATCGCACCAAGTTCCGCGACAGTGCCCGCGCCAGAGCGCGACACCACGAGATGGCTCGCCGCCAGACGCGCCGGAAGATCGTTGAAGAATGGCGCCAGCTCTGCATTGATTTTGAGGCGGTCGTACACCGCTCGCACGCGCGCCATATCTTCCTCGCGCACCTGCTGCACGAGATTGAGCCGATGCCACAGCGCAGGCTCAAGCCGCTCGATGCGCGGGCGGCACGATGTCCGCCATGACGCGCGCGCCCTGACTGCCGCCGACGACCAGCACACGCAACGGGCTCGTCGCATCCGGTGGCGTGAACGGCACGGCGGCCGCGGCGAGAATCGCAGGCCGCATCGGCGTGCCGGTGACGGTGGTTTTTTGCGCCAGCGCCGGCTCGTGATCAAGCACACCAGGCAACGATGTCGCAATCGCACTGACGCGACTTGAAAGCAGCTTGTTGGCGCGCCCCATCACCGCGTTGGCATCGTGAATGATGGTCGGAATGCCAAGCAGTTTCGCCGCGATCAGCGGCGGCAGCGTCGGATAGCCACCGAAGCCGACTATCGCTTTGGGCTTCTGTTTCAGCAGCAAAGCAAGCGCCATCGCACCACCGGCCGCGAGCATTGTGCCGGTACGGGCCAACGCCCAGGGCGTACGGCCGCGCACAGTTTCGCTCGGCACCACGTCAAACATATCCCGGGAGAACAGTCCGCTGTAACGAACAGCGCGCGAATCCGTCACCAGCCGCACGCGCATATCGCGCTTCATGAGCGCGACGCCCAAGGCTTCGGCCGGAAACAGGTGACCTCCCGTTCCGCCCGCCGCCAGCATGATCAGGGGGCTGTCCGACATCGGCTGGATCGCTCCTCTAGGCGAAGCTGCGTGCGGCGTTGGCGGCGTTAATCGATTCCATTTCGACGCGCGGACGTTGACGTGTCAACGCCAGCAGCATGCCAACGCCATAGGCCAAAGAGACCATCGACGAGCCGCCATAGGAAATGAACGGCAACGTCATTCCCTTTGCAGGCATGAGATGCAGGTTCACGGCCATGTTGATGGAGGCCTGGATGCCGAACATGATCGCAAGCCCCGCCGCGGCGAAACGCGCGAACAAATCCTCGCTGGCATAGGCGCGTGACAACGCGCGAATGACGATGAAAGCAAACAGCGCCAGCAGCACCAGACACAGAATGATCCCAAACTCCTCCGCCGCCACTGCGAACACAAAGTCCGTGTGACTGTCGGGAAGGATACGCTTCACGGTGCCTTCGCCCGGCCCCAGCCCGAACCAGCCGCCATGGGTGAAGGACTCCATCGCCATATCGACCTGAAACGTGTCGCCCGATGCCGGGTCCATGAAGCGCTTGATGCGTCCTGCGACGTGCGGCACCAGCAGGTAGGCCGTGAACAATCCGGCCGCTGACACGCCCATCAGTCCGAACACCCAGATCATTCGCATCCCGGCGATAAAGAACAGCGTCCCCCACACCATCGAGATCAGCATGGTCTGGCCAAAGTCAGGCTCCGCCACCAGCAACGTAACCAGCGTCAACAGCAATGCCAGCGCCATCGAGGTCGCCGGCATTTCCGGGCGCCGCGCGGATTCCGCGAACAGCCACGCCACCAGGATCACGAAAGAAGGCTTGGCAATTTCGGACGCCTGCATGTTGACGCCGAGAATAGTGATCCAGCGTTTCGCGCCCTTGACCTCCGGACCGAGCAACAATGTCGCCACGATCAGCACGACACTGACGGCAAAGACGATCAGCGCGGACCGCCGCACCTGACGCGGCGACAGGAACGACACCGCGATTAACACGATGAACGACGGGATCAGGAAGATCACATGCCGGTTGAAGAAATGGAACGGATCAAGGCCGATGCGCGCTGCGACCGGCGGGCTGGCAGCGAGCGACAAGATCACACCGGCCAGCATCAGCGTCAAAATAGCCGCAAGCAGCAGACGGTCGACCGTCCACCACCATTCGCTCAGCGGTGTGCGTTGTTCTCGGGAGATCATGGGCCGCTGCTCCTCGGACGAGACATCCGCAACGTCTCAATCCCCAATCTGACCTCTAGTCTTGCCCCGAATATGGTTTCCATAATCTTAATTCATGACCGGTTCCGCACCGCCAGCGAACCGCAAGCACAATCTATGAGGCCTTGACCGCGGAAACACCCTCTAGAGCCGTCACCAGATCACGGAAGCGGTCGCCGCGCTTCTCGAAGTTCGGAAACTGATCGAATGAGGCACAGGCGGGCGACAGCAGCACAACAGCATCGCTCAAACCGGATGCCTCCGCGTCACGCGCGGCATGCGGCACGGCCTCTTCCAGCGTCTTGCTGATCTCATGCGGAACACTGCCGAGCGTGGCGGCAAAATCCTCCGCCGCCTCGCCGATCAGATAAGCCTTACGAATGCGCGGAAAGAATTCACGCAAGCTCTCGATACCGCCGGTCTTCGGTTTGCCACCGGCTATCCAGAAGATATCATTAAATGACGACAGCGCGCGCGCCGCCGCGTCGGCATTCGTGCCTTTCGAATCGTTGATGAACAGCACACGGCCCTTCCGACCGATCTGCTCCATGCGATGGGCGAGACCCGGAAAACTCCGCAGGCCCTTTTGCAGAACATCGCCGCTAACGCCGAGCGCCAAGGCGGCAGATGCAGCACAGGCTGCATTCTGCGCATTATGAAGCCCGCGCAGCGAACCGATATTGTCGATCTTCGCAATCTCCGTGAGTGCACCGCCGGAAGCACGGACGATCGAATCCTTGTCGAAATAAACACCATCGGCCAACGGACGTTTCACTGACACACGGATGATGTGCTTGCCTGCCTGCTCGACGCGGTCCGCCGTCGCCGCGCTCCAGGTATCGTCAACGCCGACGATGGCTGTACCGCTGGGCTGTACGGCGACCACCAGTCGCTCCTTCACTTCGGCGTAGTGTGCGAGCGTGCCGTGGCGATCGATATGATCTTCTGTCACGTTCAAGAGAATGCCGACGCTAGGATCGAGCGACGGGGTGAGATCAATCTGGTAGGACGACATCTCGATCACGTGGACGCGGCCCATACGCGGCGGTTCCAGCGACAAGATTGCCGTACCGATATTGCCGCCCATCTGCACGTCGTAACCAGCCTCGTGCATCAAATGCGCGACCAGGGCGGTCGTGGTCGATTTGCCGTTGGTGCCGGTGATAGCAACGAACGGAGATGTCGGCGCGTGGCGGCGGCGCTCGCGGCAGAACAGTTCGATGTCGCCAATGACCTCAATGCCGGCCTTGCGCGCAGCCAGCACGGTCCAGTGCGGTTCCGGATGGGTGAGCGGCACGCCCGGCGTCAGGATCAGTGCCGCGAAATTCGCCCACGACACACTGCGCAGATCGGCTGTGATGAATCCTGCCTTGGCGGCTTCAGCCAGCTTCGCGGAACTGTCGTCGCTGGCGATAACCTCCGCACCACCCGCCTTGAGCGCATGACAACTGGCAAGGCCCGACCCACCGAGGCCGAACACCGCAACCGTCTTGCCGGCAAAAGATGTAACGGGAATCACGATCTCACCGCAGCTTCAGCGTGGAGAGACCAGCCAGCGCCAGCAGCACCGAAATGATCCAGAACCGAATCACGATCTGCGGTTCGGTCCAGCCCTTCTGTTCATAGTGATGATGGATCGGCGCCATACGGAAGAAGCGTTTTCCGGTCAGTTTGAACGACGCGACCTGAACAATCACAGAGAGCGCTTCCACCACGAACAAGCCGCCAATTACCGCGAGCACGATCTCGTGCTTGGTCGCGACCGCGATGGTGCCCAGCATGCCGCCGAGCGCCAGAGAACCGGTATCCCCCATGAAGATCGATGCCGGCGGTGCGTTGAACCAGAGGAACCCAAGGCCCGCCCCCAAAACCGCTCCGCAAAGAACCGCAAGTTCGCCGGTGCCTGCGACATAGCGAACTTGCAGATATTCGGCGAACACGGCGTTGCCGACGAGATAACCGATCATGCCGAAGCTCGCAGCGGCGATCATGACGGGCACAATGGCAAGTCCGTCGAGGCCGTCGGTCAAATTCACAGCATTGCCTGCGCCAACGATAATGAACATGCCGAAAAACAAATAGAACCAGCCGAAGTTGATCGTGAAATCCTTGATGAAAGGAATCGACAACGCGGTCACCGAGGGGTCACGACCGAACCAGACGATGCAATAGCATGCGGTCAGCGCGATCACGCCTTCGCACGCCAGACGCGTGCGTCCGGAAAAGCCGTGATGGGTCTGTCTCGAAACCTTCAGGTAGTCGTCGTAAAATCCGACGAAACCAAAGCCGAGCGTGACCAGCAGCACGATCCAGACGTAGGGATTGCGCAGATTGGCCCACAGCAACGTCGAAACCAGAAGTCCCGACAGGATCATCAGGCCGCCCATGGTCGGCGTGCCTTTTTTCGTCGTCAGATGTGTCGGCGGGCCGTCGGCGCGGATCGGCTGTCCCTTGCCCTGCGCAAGGCGCAGGTGGTCAATGATCCAAGGGCCAAACATGAAAACGAACAATGCACCCGTGACCATCGCGCCGCCGGTGCGGAACGTGATGTAGCGGAAGACATTGATCCCGGGAATCATGCCCGATAATTCGGTCAGCCAATAAAACATTCAAACCGCCTTTTGCCGCCACTCTAGACGATTGCGTCGTCGAGCGCGGCCTTTCCTGGGAAGCGCTTTTGCAGCGCCGTCACAATTGGTTTCATACGCGAACCGAGCGAACCCTTGACCATGATGGCATCGCCTGCGCCGATCGCCGCCACGACCTGCGATTCAAGCGCGGCCGAGTGCTCGGCATAGCCGCCCTTTTTGCCGGAAGGAAGGGCCTCCCAGAGATGACGCATCAGCGGACCGCAACAAAATACCGCGTCAATATCGTTCGCCTTGATCGGCTCAACCAGGTTGCGGTGCAGATCCGGACCAGCAGCCCCCAATTCGAGCATATCGCCAAGCACCGCGATGCGCCGTCCGCGTGAGCCGGTCTCGGCACGGCCAAGCACAGTGATGGCCGCGGTCATCGAAGCTGGATTGGCATTGTAACTTTCATCGATCAGCGTGGCTGTGCCTTCGGCGAGTTCAAGCGTCTGGCGCACTCCTCGACCGGCCGCCGGCTTCATTCCCGACAAAGCGATGGCGGAGAGTGCGAGGTCAGCCCCCGCGAGCGATGCGGCCGCCAGCACAGCAAGCGAATTCATCGCCATGTGCCGACCCGGCATGTTGATCTTGTACGTCACATCCTGCTTCAGGATATCAGCATGGATGGCCGAACATGTCGGGTGCAGCGCCACGTCGATGAGCCGGGCGTCCGCCTTGGCATCGGCACCGAACGATACGATGCACGAAATGCCCGCCTTCTCCGCGCTCTGTTTCAGCCGGGCGAACTGCGCGTTATCCAGGTTGAGCACGGCCGCGCCACCCGGTTCGACACCCGAAAAGATTTCGGCCTTCGCATCCGCAATCGCCTCGATGCCGGAAAAGAATTCCAGATGCACCGGTTCGACCGTGGTCACGATGGCGATGTGCGGCCGCACCATTTTTACCAGCGGCTCGATTTCGCCCGCATGGTTCATGCCGATTTCAAAGATCGCGAACTTCACCGATGCAGGGCATCTCGCCAAAGACAGCGGCACACCCCAGTGATTGTTGAACGAGGCAACCGACGCATGGGTTTCGCCCTGCGCACCGAACACCGTGCGCAGCGCTTCCTTGGTCGACGTTTTGCCGACCGAACCGGTCACTGCGATGACCTTGGCACCAAGCCGGGTACGAGACGCACGCGCCAGATCAACCAGAGCGGCCAAAACATCAGGCACCACCAGCAAAGGAAGACCGTCAGCAAATTTCGTGCGATGGGCCTCCGCGATTACGGCCAATCCCGCACCATTCTTCAATGCGGCTTCGACGAATTCATGCCCGTCGTGCACGTCCCCCTTGATGGCGAAGTAGGCCTCGCCGGGCATCAACGTGCGACTGTCGATGGAGATACCTGAGATCGACTTCGGCAGCACACCGCTGCGCGCGGCACGCATCGCCTCCGCCATCGCAGAACTTGTCCAGAGCGCTTGGGCCGTCATGCGACATGCTCCGCCAGAGCCGCCGCTGCGGCTTCGTGATCGCTGAATGGCAACACTTTATCTCCGACGATCTGTCCCGTCTCGTGACCCTTGCCTGCGATCAGCAGTGCGTCACCATTTTGAAGGCCCGCGATGGCCGTGCGGATCGCCTCGCTGCGGTCGCCAATCTCTCTTGCACCTTTGGCCGCGCCCAAGATCGCGGCACGGATCGACGCAGGGTTCTCCGACCGCGGGTTGTCATCCGTCACGATGACGGTGTCGGCATTCTGCGCCGCGATCGCGCCCATCAGCGGACGCTTGCCGGCATCGCGATCGCCGCCCGCACCGAACACCACGACGAGCCTGTGTTTCGCGTATGGGCGCAAAGCTTCAAGGGCTTTCGCCAGCGCATCGGGCTTATGGGCATAGTCGACAAAAACCGGCGCGCCATTGCGTTCGCCGACGAGTTCGAGCCGGCCCGGCGCACCTTCAAGATGTTCGATTGCTGCAAACACCTGTTCAGCGTCGCCGCCGGTTGCAAGCGCGAGACCGGCAGCCACTAGAGAGTTCTCGATCTGGAATTCACCGACCAGCGGCAAGTGCAGTTTCTGCTTCCGTCCGTCATGCTCGATGGTCAGCCTCTGCGCAAATCCGTCAATCGATGCATCGAGCAGCCGAATACCATCACCTTGGCGTCCAACGGTTGTGATGCGCAGCTTACGTCCGCGCGCCACATCATATACGGCCTGCGAACGCTCATGATCTGCCGCGATCACCGCCGCACCACCATCCACGATCAGGTCCGTGAACAGCCGCAGCTTCGCCGCGAGATAGTGCTGCACGGTTGGATGATAGTCCATGTGGTCGCGTGACAAGTTCGTGAACGCGCCGGCGCTGACGCGCACGCCATCCAGCCGATGTTGATCGAGACCATGGGACGAAGCCTCAAGCGCCAGATGCGTGACACCCTCGTCGGCCAGTTCGTCGAGCGAACGGTGCAACGCGATCGGATCGGGTGTTGTCAGCGAGCCGTAAATCGTGCGTTTCGGCGACACCAGTCCAATGGTGCCGATGCTGGCGGAGGCATGACCGAGGCGCTCCCAGATCTGGCGCGTGAACGCCGCGACGGACGTCTTGCCACTGGTGCCGGTGACGGCAGCAATCGTTTGCGGCTGGCGTGGATAAAATCTGGCGGCGGCGAGCGCCAGCGCCCGGCGCGGATTAGGCACCGCGATAAACGGCACGCGGTTGTCGTCGGCCGGTTTTCGGTCGCTGACCACTGCGGCGGCGCCCGATGCAATCGCCTGATCGATAAAGCGCGCACCGTCGGTCTTGGCACCGGCCAGCGCAAAGAAAACATCACCCGGCCTCACCGCGCGGCTGTCCACGGCGAGACCACCGACCGCGACATCATGGTGTCGCACGTCAACGACGGCATCCCCGCTGAAAAGGTCGCGTAGTTTCATAATACCCCAGTCGGCCGGCGCAGAAGCAGAATAAGCCCAGAGCGCTTACCGGCTATCCTTCGATGTCGCAAGAATAAGGCGGTCGGACGGCGGCAAATCGAACCGGGGCGTGATTCCCAGCAGCGGCGCGATCCGTTCGATCACCTTGCCGCCGGTGGGCACCGCGTTCCAGCCCGAGGTGATAAAACCATGGGTTTCCGGCAAGGGTTGCGGCTCGTCCAGCATAATAAGGAGCTGGTACCGCGGATTGTCCGCCGGAAGGATCGCCGTAAACGAGTTGAGCACCCGTTTTTTGGCATAACGGCCATTGACGACCTTCTCGGCGGTGCCGGTCTTGCCACCGATATAGTAGCCCTTGACGTCAGCCTTCCTGGCAGTGCCGACCTCGGCATTGAGGCGCATCAGGAAGCGCATCTTCTCGCTGGTGTCGGAGCGGATCACCCGCTTCGCAACAGCCATCGCTTCCTTTTCCGAACGCTTCAAGAACGTCGGCGGGATCAGATAGCCGCCGTTCGCCAGCGCATTGATACCCATCACCGCCTGCAGGGGTGCAACCGCAATGCCGTGCCCGAAGGAAATCGTCACGGTGTTCAACTCACCCCAGCGGCGCGGCAGCAACGGCGACGCGCTTTCCGGCAATTCGGTGCGCAGTCGAACCAGCTGTCCCATTTTGCTGAGAAAGGCCTTGTGAGCCTCGACACCTTGCGCCAGCGCGATACGCGCCGCGCCAACGTTTGACGAGTAGGTGAAGACTTCCTTCAGGTTGATGAATCGACCCATCGCATGGTCGTCGTGGATCGTGAACTTGCCGTAGTGCAGCGGTCCACGCGCATCCCACATCGAGTTGAGATTGGCCTTGCCGGAATCTAGTGCCATCGCCAGCGTGAAGGCCTTGAAGGTCGAGCCCATCTCGTACACGCCGGTGGTGAGACGGTTGATGCGGTCCGGATCGTTGGCCTCGCGAGGATTGTTGGGATCGAAGTCCGGCAGCGACACCATTGCAACCACTTCGCCGGTCCGCACGTCGCTGACGATACCGGACGCAGCCTTGGCGCGGAACTTGTCCTTGGCCTTCATCAGTTCGTCGCGCAGCGCATGTTCGACCCGCAAATCGACCGAGAGTTCGACCGGCACCTGCTGACGATCGGTGGCGAAGCCCGCGCGGTGCAAGTCGGCAAGACCATTATTGTCCAGCCATTTCTCGATACCGGCGATGCCCTGGTTGTCGACGTTCACCAGCCCGATCAAATGCGATACTTCGGCGCCGGTGGGATAGACGCGCTTGTTCTCGCGCAGGAAGCCGATACCGGGAATGCCGAGGCGATAGATGTCTTTCTGCTGCTGCGGCGTGATTTCACGCTTCAGCCACACAAAGCCTTTCTTTGACGAAAGACGATCCCGCACCTCACCCGCGTCCAGATCGGGCAGCGTTGCCGTGAGAAGCTCAATGGCCTCGTCCTTGTCGATGATGCGGCGCGGTTCACCGAATAGCGACGGGGTCTTGACGTCGGTCGCGAGGATTGCACCGTTGCGGTCAACGATATCCGGCCGCGCGGTTGCGATGGCGTCTTGTGCGGCCGTCCGGCGCGTGCCGTGACTGTCGCCGACGACCGCAAACATGACGAGACGTCCGGCGATAATCGTAAAAACCGCAGCAAACGCGATCATCGCCAAGCCGACACGCGCGCGCGCCTTCGCGGAGCGATCGACATTGCGCCCATAAAGAAGCGTTCGGATAAGCCGCTGTCGCCATGGTTCTGTCGGTCGCGCGGTGTTAATGGCCTGATCCGTCACCGTTTGCCTCCTGGCGACGGGATCGACCCCGTGATGGCATCCTGTCCACCACCCACGAGAGCTTCCTGATCGACACTCTCGATCATCGAGCCGATCGGGTCCGGATCACCCGGCTTGACGAAACTCGGCGGACGCGGCGGCAGGTTCTTCAAGGAATCGTATTGCGTCGCCTGGATCGGCTGCAGCGAGAGATGGCGCGAGGCAAGTCCTTGCAAGCGGGCTGGCGACTCCAGCTTGGCCCATTCCGAGCGAAGCGCCGCGATCGCATCGCGCTGTTCGCGGATATCGGCGCGGAGCCGCAACACCTTCTCGGTCCGCACCGTAGAAGTCCATCTTGATGCGGTAGACATAGGCTGCGGCAAAGATCAGCGCACAGATGACGAAGAGATGGACGATGCGCATGGTCAGCCTCCCCTCATCACATCGGCCAGTTGCGGCCAGTCGAACGATGCGGTCTCGGATTGCGCGGGTGCGCTCGTGCGCGCCGCAGCGCGCAGCTTGGCGGAGCGCGAACGGGGATTGGCTGCCACCTCGTCATCATCGGCCACAACCGGACGCTTGGTGAGAATGTCGAAGCTCGGCGCGGCCTGATCGACCTCAGGCAGATGCCGCGAGCCGCCGCCGCGCCGGCCGCGCTCGTTGAGGAAATTCTTGACGATGCGGTCTTCAAGCGAATGGAACGACACCACCACCAGCCGGCCGCCGGGCTTCAGCATCTGCTCGGCGCCCACCAGCGCGGCATGCAGTTCGTCCAGTTCCTCGTTGACGAAGATCCGCAACGCCTGGAACGTGCGGGTGGCCGGATGGATGTCGTTTGGCTTGGAGCGCACCACCCGCGCGACGATGTCAGCAAGCGCGCGCGTGGTCGTGATCGGGGCTTCACGTCGCGCCGCGACGATGGCCCGCGCAACGCCACGCGAATGCCGCTCCTCGCCGAAGATATAAATAATGTTGGCCAGATCCGTCTCGGATGCCTTCGCAACCACATCGGCCGCGGTCGGACCATCCTGGCCCATCCGCATGTCCAGTGGGCCATTGAACCGGAACGAGAAGCCGCGTTCAGATTGATCGAGCTGCATGGACGAGACGCCGACATCCATGACGACGCCGTCGACCGCGCTGAGGCCCTGGGCAATACACACCTCGGCCAGATTGGAAAACCGATCCTCCACAAGGGTCAGCCGCCCGTCGGATTGATCGACCAGATCGAACCCGCCGGCGATCGCGGTCCGGTCGCGGTCGATCGCGACCACGCTTGTGCCCGGAATCTCCAGGATGGCGCGGCTGTAGCCGCCCGCGCCGAAGGTCGCGTCGACATAGACGCCGCCATCATGCGGGGCGAGATAATCCACAGCTTCACGGCCAAGAACCGGGACGTGGCGAATGGGTTCATGGTCGGAAGCCATGTCAAAACCTCCCCGGTGGAATGGGGCAACGTGCCAGCCAGGTGCGACGAATCGCTCGCTGACGTCCCGTCCGAACAGTCCCGGGTTTGCACATTGGCTGGCCCAGATCGTTCTGAACGCGGAGGTGCTCGCGATAACACGCCGCAAATTTGAGGTTCCGCATGGGATTTTATGGCCAGCCATGAGGTTTTGCGCACCAAGGACCGCAGCCGCCCCATTTCTTGACGCGACTCTTCAATCCTTCAGTAGCGGCAGTTATCGTTAAGGAATGGTTGACGACACCGATCGAGTTTTTCACAATGATTTGGCGCAACCGTGCCATGCGCACAGCCTTGTGGGGAAACGTCCTTTGACGTGGCTCGACGGATTGCACTGGGACCCCGTTGACGGTTCATTGCGGACGCCGTGCCCTTACTCTTGCCTGCTTTGGGTTCTCAAATGACTCAAGGATCGTTTGCGTCTGTTGGATTTGATTCGAAGCGTCAGCGTCCCTTTCCCTCACCAGGATTTAAGGCTGACATGCTGAGTTTCGTGCCGGACTCGTCCGTCGTATCGACTATCACACCTTCACCGAACTACGGTGACCGCAACGGTGTGACTTCACCCGACATGATCGTGCTGCACTATACGGGCATGGCCGATGCTGCGGGTGCGCTCGTGCGGCTATGCACGCCCGGAACCGAAGTTTCCGCACACTATGTCGTCCTTGAGGACGGTAACATCGTGCAATGCGTCAGGGAATCTGCGCGCGCGTGGCATGCCGGTGCGTCGTCGTGGGTCGGCGATTCCGACGTCAATTCGCGTTCGATCGGCATCGAGATCGTCAACCGCGGCCATGATCTCGGTTACCCGGATTTCCCCTTGCGGCAGATCGCGGCGGTGATCGCATTGTGCAAAGGCATCATGCTGCGCCGGAACATTCCCAAGCATCGCGTCGTCGGACATTCCGATGTTGCCCCCGGCCGCAAGAAGGATCCCGGCGAGAAATTCCCGTGGCGTCTGCTGGCGGATTCCGGCGTCGGACTTTGGATCGAACCAACGCCGATCGTCCGCAGCGAACATAAGATGCTGGGCGCCAGCGGCGACGAAGTGCTGGCGATGCAACGCAAGCTTGCGAGCTTCGGCTATGGCGTCCCGCTCACCGGGCAATATGACGGCCAGACGATGGATGTGGTCGCGGCATTCCAGCGCCACTTCCGGCCGGAGCGCGTCGATGGCATTGCGGACTTCTCGACGTTGACGACGTTGGACGATCTGCTCGTCGCACTCCCGAAAGAGATTGCGACAGCCTGAACCGACATCACCTGACCCAACATCAATTGAGCTCGGCAAGCCGTCGTAAATAAAGCCGTCGCAGCGGTTCGAGCTTGGTCACTTCAAGCGCCTGCGTATAGGCGGCGCGCGCTTCATCGAATCGCTCTAACCGTCGCAGCAAATCCGCTCTAACCGCCGGCAGCAAAGTGTAGCCGGACAAGGCACCGCGTGCGTTGAGCGCATCGACCAGCTCCAATGCCTTTGCCGGTCCATCGACCATGGAAATGGCGGCTGCGTGGTTAAGTTCGACCACCGGTGACGGTGCGATCCGCATCAGCACCGCATAAAGCCCTGCGATCTGCGGCCAATCGGTGTCGCTCAAAGCTCGGTGCACGCGCGTGCAAAGCCGCAATGGCACCCTGTACCGCATAGGGATCTGGGCGACCCGGCACTGACAGCGCGGTCTCGACCAGCTGCAATCCTTCGGCAATCTGGGCCTGATCCCATAGCGAGCGATCCTGATGCTCCAGCAGCACGATATCGCCCCCGATCGTCTCCCGGCTGGAGCGCCGCGCATCATGCAGCAGCATCAGCGCAAGCAAACCCCTGATCCCGCTGCGTTCCGGCATCAAGACGCATCGAGCAAACGGCACAGCCGGATCGCCTCGCGCGCCAGGTCCGGACGCATCAGCCCATCGCCCGCAGTGGCGGCGTAACCCTCATTGAAAACGAGATAGATTACCGCGAGCACGCCCAGCAGGCGCGGCTCGAACGCATCGTGCGGCGGCACTTCATATGGAATTCCCGCAAGACGAATTTTCTGCTTGGCACGGATGAGGCGCCGGGCCATGGCGTCTTCGCTAACCAGAAATGCGCGCGCGATCTCAGCGGTGGACAGACCGCAAATCGTCTTCAAGGTCAAAGCAACCTGAATTTCGATTGCAAAGGCAGGATGGCAGCAGATGAAGATCAGCCGCAATGCATCGTCATCCAGCGCGACATCCTGATCAGTTTCATCGACGCCCGCAGGACTCGCACCGCACTGTTCGATTTCGTGGACGATTTGATCCTGCTTGGCGCGAAACGTGGACTGGCGGCGAATGCGATCAATGGCCTTGTTGCGTCCGACATTGACGAGCCACGCACGCGGGTTGGACGGCACGCCATCTGTCGGCCACCGTTGGAGCGCTGCGGCAAACGCCTCCTGCAAGACGTCTTCGGCGAGGTCGAAATCACGGACAACACGGATCAGCGTCGCAAGCGCGCGCCCCGCTTCATCGCGAAATATTGTCTCGACCTCGCCTGGCGTCATTTTTACATCTGATAAACGGGTCGGACCTCGATCGAGCCAAACCTGGCCGATGGGATTCGCGCCGCAATTCCAAGCGCGGTATCAAGGTCCTTGGCCTCGATCATGTAGTATCCACCGAGATGCTCATGGGTTTCTGCGAACGGGCCGTCGGTCGTGAGCGTCTTGCCGTTCCGCACCCGCACCGTCGTCGCCATATTGGCCGGATGCAGCCGGTCAGCGCCCTTGAAGTGCCCGCTCTGGATGATGGACTGCGTGAATGTACCAAATTCCGCCGTCATGTCCTTGGCTTCGGCTTCGGTCATCTTCGCAATTTCAGCGTCATTTCGGTAGATCAGCAACAGATATTGCATGGAAGTCATCCCTTCGATTCAACCGGCGTCATTCGCCGTACCCCTAGACGAGCGACCCGTCCGCAGAACGACATCTTCAGGATAATTTATTTTACCTTCCAGGCCTGCCCGCAATTGGCTTGACGCGCTGGCCAGGAACCCTCATGTCCTCATTCGTCAGTCGGCCGGACGGCCGCTCCGGCAAGGATCGAAAGGTCGCCGGGGAGGAAAGTCCGGGCTCCATCGACATACGGTGCCGGATAACGTCCGGCGGGGGCGACCCCAGGGAAAGTGCCACAGAGAATGAACCGCCCTGTCTTCGGACCGGGTAAGGGTGAAAAGGTGCGGTAAGAGCGCACCGCGTTTCCGGCAACGGAGACGGCATGGCAAACCACACCGGGAGCAAAACCGAATAGGGACGGCAACGCGGAAAGTTCGCTTTCGGGCGATAACTCCGCAGGGCGATGTCAGGCTCGCTGTCCGGGTAGGTTGCTTGAGGCGCAGGGTAACTTGCGTCCCAGAGGAATGGCCGTCACGTCTGTCTGGTGCAAACCAGCCAGGCCCTACAGAACCCGGCTTACAGGCTGGCTGATACTTAATAGACGCACGATCTGTGATGGATCGGGTGACGACAACGAGGGGTTCGGCGCAACACGCCGGACCCCTCGCCAGTTTAAGGAGCCCTCCTCATCCGCTCACCGGTCATTGCAGCCATACGGCAAAGCTATCGGGCTCATCGTGCAAAGCATGTACGGTCCACGCACCATGACCTCAGTATCCACCATCTCGACATCGCCCTCACGTGAACCGCTCGGCCTGCTGCTTGGCTTCATCGGCGTCGTCATCTTCGGCGGCACCTTGCCAGCGACACGTATCGCCGTCTCCGCGATCGACCCGCTTGCTCTCACGGCATCGCGGACGGCGATTGCCGGGCTATGTGCGCTGGCACTGCTGATCGTGCTGCGTCGCCCGCTGCCGCCGCGCCGTCTCTGGCTGCAGCTCGTGGTCACGATGGTTTGCGTCGGTATGTCGTTTCCGTTTCTGATGGCCGTCGCCATGCAGAGTGTCGACGCGTCTCACGGCGGCGTTGTTCTTGGAATTCTGCCCATCGCCACTGCGTTCGTCGCCGTCCTCATTACTCACGAACGCCCAAAACCGCTATTCTGGATCGCATCCGTCATTGGTGCGGCGCTGGTCATCATTTTCGCCCTGCGCCAGGGCGGCGGCGCGCTGTCAATCGGAGACATCCTGTTGTTTGTAGCCGTAGCCGTGGCCGCTATCGGCTACGCTTTCTCAGGACGGCTGACTGCCTCGATGCCCGGATGGGAAGTCATCAGTTGGGTGCTGGTGATTGCGTTGCCGATCTCACTCCCCGCCGCCGCGCTGACCATGCCTTCGGACATGACCAGCATTCCGCTCAAGCCCTGGCTAGCGCTGCTTTACGTCGCACTGTTCTCGCAATGGATCGGCTTTTTCGCATGGAATGCCGGAATGGCGATCGGCGGCATCGCCCGCGTCTCGCAAACGCAGTTGCTGCAACCATTCATCACCTTCGCGCTGGCTGCTGCCTTTAACGGCGAAGAGATCACGTTGCAGATTCTGCTGTTCGCCGCCGCGGTGGTCACCACTGTCGCGATCAGTTCACGTGTTCGCGTCCGGCGGTCGCGCGCCGATGCAGCCTAGTGCCTCGAATTATCCACCGGCAGATTTTCGCGGACGCGGCGACTTTCCCAAAAGTGAATCATAAGCGAGCCGGATCGCCCCCGAATATCGGTTTCAACGGCGCCGCTCAATTTTCCCGATGAAAGCAGCGCGTTATCCGGGCCGGCAGCGCGGAGCATGTCGTCACTCAGTGCGAGCTCGACGCCCTGCTTGGCTGCTACTTCCATCAGGCGGCTTGCCACATTGACGGTGTCGCCGGTCGCCGTGATGTGCTGATAGCTCCCGCCGCCAAGCCGTGACGCCACGATCATCCCGAAGTGTGCGCCGACCTTGAACCCGATCCGGGAAGCGATTGATGGCTCTAACGAAGCGAGCCATTTTTCGGTACCGTTGCACAGGTTGACGCAGCACCGGGCCGCATTGGCGGAGTCTTCAGCTTTCGGGTTCGGGCAAGCCAAACAGGATCATCGCGCCGTCACCCATGAAACTCGTGATCACGCCGCCGCTGGCCACTGCTTCCCTGTCGATCAAGGCGTGAAAGGATTTCAACAGTTCGCGAATGTCGCTCGGCTCCATCGTTTCACTGAGTGCGGTGAATCCCGAGAGGTCGATAAACACGATCGCCGCATTTTGCCGTACCGGCTCCGCGAGAAAATCCGGATGCCTGGTCAGCCATTCACGCATAATCGGCGCCTGGAATTGTTGCAGCAGGTTGCTTTTCGTTGCGAAATACTGCGCCCATCTCCTGCCCTGCCAGATCTGCACCGCCCCAAACAAGGCCATTGGTGGAATGGCAGCGGCCATCGGCAACGCCGCGCTCAGCCAGATGCCATGCGAGAACGCAGCGAAATTTACGCCCAGCCAAAGCAGAATGACGACAGCAATCGCGACCAGGCCGATGACACTTCGGCGCCAGGCCAGCAAACCGACGAGAAGCATCGGCAACATCACCGCCACGCCGGCGTCTGCCAACCGCACGTTGCGATCGCGTACGATTCCATCACCTGTCATGATCTGCGCGATGGCGGTCGAGATCACTTCCACTCCGGGCAATACGGAATCGAAAGGCGTTGGAAAAACATCGCCTCCGCCAGTCACCGTTGCGCCGATCACGACAATCCGGTCGCGAATAGTCTCGCTCCCGAGTTGACCATTCAATACTGCCGCCGCGCTGATCGTCCGGATCGTGCCGCGCGGGCCGTAAAATGTCAGAGGCAGCACATGGCTGACATCGGTGGGGATGGATCGCCCCGCCAACGTCAGACGGTCGGTCTCGATAGCGGGATCCGCTGCGGCTGCGATGGTCGCGACACGCAGCGGCAATGATGCCTCAATGCGATTACCGACCCTGAACAACATCGGGACAAAGCGCGGCGTTCCGGTCCGATCGGTCGCTACATTCACCACGCCGACAGCGGCCTGATCCGCGAATCTTTGCAACGGCAGCAAAAACCGATCCGCGCTCGGCACGCCGGCGAGCGTTTCGTCCTTATCGCCGTCGATCCATTGTTTGCCCTCGGCAAACACTGCCGCACCTGCAATCACGCTGGACGTCTTGCTGAGAGACTTCTCAAGCGCCTGATCGCCGGCTTCCGAACCCGGATCAACGAACAGTAAATCGACCACGACGACCTTGGGTTCAAACCGCGCGATCCCATCGATGATTTTCGCCAGGGTGGCACGCGGAAGAGGATATCCGCCCTGATCACGGACCACCTCATCGTCAATTGCAACGATGGTGACAAGGTCAGGCGCGGCAGCTTTCCCGCGCACGAGTGTCCGCAGATCAGTCATTGTCGCTTCGATGCGATCGAGAAACCATGCGTCGCCGCGCAAATGGATGAAGCCAAGACCTGCCCCCCACAGGCCAGCCAACACAAGCGCGACGAGCGTCTGAAGCGCCCGGCTGCTCATCCGTGTTTATTGGCCGAGCCGGGCCAATAAGGCCGCGGCTCGCTCTGGAGGCCAGCGCTTGACAATCAAGGGGCCAGTCCCCGTGTCCACATCAACGCCTTCACCGGGGCCGAGAGTGACACCGCGCCCAGCGGCATGCCTGCGTACGGCAACATTCCCCCTGACGACGAAGACGGATGTCTTGGTGGTGTCCACATCGACGGCCCATTTCGTGCCACGTACAGCAGCGATGGCCTGCGGCGTGATGACTTGGAAACTGGTCCTGCCTCGCGCCTTGGGCGCATCAATCAGCAGCGCCTTGCTTCCGAGATTGGCCGCATCTATCCGACCGTTCTTGTCGCGATCGAGAAGTGTGTATTGAGCGCCGCCTTCGGCGATAATGGTCACGCCCGGTTCACAACGCAGCGTCTGCTGCCCGGTAATCAGCACCCGCTCCAGCACGCACCCCGCACCGACCGACTGGGCCGAAGCAACATCCATCCCAACCAGGCTGACGAGCGCAACGCTCAATGTATAAAAGAAATTCCTGCCCACCGAAATCATGCCAATGCTCCTTATGCACGCGCCAAAACCTCTGGCGCCGGGAAATGCGAATTCAATTTCCAGTCCTGAGAGCAATAAGTGGCTTTTTATAGCTGGAAAGCGCGTCGAGCCCGAGCGCAAAATCGGGGTGCATCATCGACACACCCTGACCGCCCGGCCTTCAACACATTGTGTGTTACTCTGCGGCGAGCATTCGATCGAGATCGAGCACCTGTCGCTCAAACAGCGCGCGGTAAATACCGCCCGGACGCTGGGCGAGCGATCGTATGTGTCCCCTCCTCGACGATCCGGCCGTGATCGAACACCAGGATTCGATCGAGGCTTCGCACCGTCGACAACCGATGCGCAATCACGATCGCTGTACGACCCTGAATCAGACGATCCATTGCCTCCTGAACCAGAGCCTCGGATTCCGAGTCGAGGCTTGAGGTCGCCTCGTCCAGAATCAGGATCGGCGCATCGGCGAGGAAGGCGCGCGCCAACGCGACACGCTGACGCTCGCCGCCGGACAGCTTCACGCCGCGCTCTCCGACAAGCGTGTCGTAACGCTTCGGCAGCCGCATGATGAAGTGGTGCGCGTTGGCAAGCCGTGCGGCCTCTTCGATCTGCGCGAGGCTGGCGCCGGGCCGGCCATAAGCGATGTTCTCCGCCAGTGAGCGGTGAAACAGGATCGGCTCCTGCTGCACGATCGCAATCTGGCTGCGCAGCGAGCGTTGCGTCGCTGTCGCGACATCCTGCCCATCGATCAGGATGCGGCCACCGGTCGCATCGTACAAACGCTGCACGAGCTTGACGAAGGTCGTCTTGCCCGAACCCGAACGACCGACCAGACCGACACGTTCACCGGACCTGATGTTGACCGACAACCGGTCGTACAGCGGCGTGTCGTGTCCATGATAATGAAACGTCACGTCGTCGAATACGATGTTGCCGCCAATAACCTTGATCGGCGCGGCATCGGCTGCATCGGCAATCCCGATCGCTTCGTCATGGATAGCAACCAGTTCCTCCATGTCGTTCACCGAGCGTTGCAGATGATTGATGTGCATCCCGATGTCCGCGAGGTAGCCGTGAATGACGAAATAGCTCGTCAGCACATAGGCGATGTCGCCCGCAGACGCACGGCCCGCCGTCCACAGCAGCAACGCACCGCCGATCACGGCTGCGCGCACGCCGAGTAATACCGCGAGTTGTGCAGTACCGACGTAGTTGTAGCGAAACCACGTGCGGTTGGCACGTCGCCGCCACTTGCCGATTACGCCGGCCAGCCGCTCGTCTTCACGCGATTCCGCGCCGAAGGATTTAACGACGGCATTGCAGGTCAATGCGTCGGAGAGCGTGGCGCCGACCTTGGTATCCCATGCGTTGGAGAGCCGCCCTGCTGGGGCGATGTACCGTGTCGTGAGCATCACCGTCATCACGACATAGATGATTGAACCCAATGCGATGACACCGCCGAGCACTGGCCAATACCACGCCAGCAGCAGGGTCGAACCCAACAGCACGGCAAGCGACGGCAACAGCGCCATCAGCAACGTATCATTGAGTAAATCGAGCGCCCACATGCCACGCGTGATCTTGCGGACGGTGGAGCCGGCGAATGTGTTGGCGTGCCAGTCTGTCGAGAATCGCTGCACGCGCAAGAACGCGTTCTGCGCCACATCAGACATGATGCGCAGCGTGAACGGCACGATGGCCTGCAAACCGACGAAGTGCAGCGCCATCGAGACGAAGCCCAATGCAACGATGATGCTGAATGCGATCAGTGCCCCATGTTGTGCAGCTGCCATATCGGTCGCGCCAAGCGTAATGGCATCCACCAGCCGACCTGCGAACAGCGGCATGAAGACATCGGCGACAGTTGCACCCGTCAAACCGGCGCAAACAATCGCACCGCGCAATGGCTGCTTGCGCCAGTGGCGGAAGACAAAGGGTAACACCGCCCGAATGGCGGGTTGTTTTGTGCGTGAATAGGTCATCGTATTTTTCCGGAGGCGGCAATACCGCCCGACTCCATATCAATCGACGGAGCGGCGGCGGCGCCACGCGCTAACGTCCGTGAATAAGTTCTGGTTGTGGGAATAAACGAACTCGCCACGGGATGGCCCGGTCGAGATCAGCCTGATCCAGGTTGAACTTGCGCGATTACATTTACGAATGAGCGGCGAAAGCGAAAGCCGCCAACTCAAGCAAGCAAGTCACCCAAAGGTACGGGAACGGCTGAAGGGACGCGGGATCGCGATCAACGCATATTTGAAATCCATGCGAACCCTCCCGCATCACAAACAATGCAGATCACACCGCGTGATCCGCTGATCATTTCTTATGCAATAATTACGGCAAATTTTTAGCCGCATATAACGACAGGCAAATTGGCATGCGGCCGGAAGCCGCACGCCAATATTTACGCGTCATTCGGCCTTCACAACGTATGGCGCGAGAGCGCCAGCGAATGGTTTGAATTGCGCAACAACTTTGTCACCGATGACAAGCTCATTGTTGCCATGCGTCATCATCCGGAAACCTTCCTCCATATCGACGAGGATAATGGCGTAAGGCACATGTGCTTTCGCCTCCGGTGTCGCCGCGCGGCATACGATCGTTGTGGCGTAGACCTCACCCCTGCCGCTCGCGCGATGGATTTGAGGGTTCTGTGCTCCGCAGGAGGGACAAAACGCACGACGGAAGTACCAGACATGGCGGCATGCGGTGCATGACTGATAGAGAATGGCCTCGCGGCCTTCGGTCCAACCGGAATGTGTCGCTTCGCTCATCGGACCCGCTCCAGGAACATGCTGACATGCGACGACATCACGCCACCGTCGCCATGTAACAACGCCACTGAAGCATCACGCGACCTGACGCGGTCCGGCCCGCTCCGTCATCTGCAAATGGGTTTCAACCAGATGCGCCATGGCGCCGCCGCAACCGCAATGACCGTAACTCAGGAGTCCACCATGGGTGTTAAGCGGCAACGCGCCGGCAATCCCGAAATCGCCGTTGCGCGCGCGTGACGCCGCCTCGCCGCGGCCTGCAAGCCCGATTTCCTCGAGTAAAATCGCCAACGTGATGGTGAAGCTGTCGTAGACCGCGGCGTATTTGACGTCGCTGAGTGCCACACCGGATTTTTCTCGGGCGCGCGCCACGGCCACCGCCGCGCCGAATTCCGTGAGCGTACGTGCTGCACTCACGTGCTGATGCATATGGGCCTGTCCGCAACCGGTGACACGCACGCGACGCTCACTGGTTGGATCACGGCTGACGACAAACGCAGCGCCGCCATCCGACACCGGACAGCAATCTAGCAATTTGAGCGGCGTGGAGATTTCGCGGGAGCCCATCACGTCTTCAATCGTGATCGGATCGCGAAACTGCGCGCCGGGATGCGCCATTGCATGCTTGCGCATCAGCACGGCAAATTCGGCGAGGTCCTCCGCCGTCAGACCGTACTCATGCATGTAACGCGATGCGATCAGTCCATAGTAGGCCGGGATCGTCGGCCCAAGCGGCACCTCGAATTGCGGATGGCCGACCTGGGCCAATGCCTGCATCGCGGAATCGCGGGTCTGGCCGGTCAGACGATTCTCGCCCGCAACCACCAGAATGTTCTTCGCAACGCCTGCGTCCACCAGTTCATGCGCCAGCATGGCCATCGCCAACCCAGTCGCGCCGCCGACTTGAATTGCATGCGCATACGCGGGCTGCACGCCGAAATGTTCGGCAAACACCGTCGCCAGCATCAAATGCGGCATGGTGGTGGAATAGCCGCACAACAGGCCGTCGATGTCTTTCCGCTTCAGTTGAGCATCGGACAGCGCGCTTTCGGCGGCCGTGCTCATCAGATCGATGGTCGAGCGACCCTCATGACGCCCGAACGACGTCAGCCCTACGCCACTGATGAAACTCATCGCCCCTCCTGTTGGCGCGTTGCTTCCGCGCTTCGTAAGTCAGTCAACCATCTCGACGTTCAAGCATGAGCAATCGATGCAGACAATATGATGACTTGCTTTAAGGCAGGATGTCAGTTCAGAGACGCGTGAGGGCTACACACTGATCTGCCCCTAAGGCTCAATGCGCATCGGTCGGCGGTCCGGCCATGTTCGGCTTGTTGACAAACAGGACGAGCGCGGTGAGAGCCAGATAGAAAACCGTCAACACAAAGAACGCATCGCCGAAGCTCATTACCACCGCCTGGCGATGGACGATCTGGGAGAGCTGCTTCATTGCCATCAGCGACGCATTGCCGGCGCCCTGAAATTTCTGCGTCAGCATGTTGAGCAGTTCGGTCGCGGTCGCGTTGCCCCAGTGCACCCGCTCCTGCAGGCGGGCGATGTGCAGATCCGTGCGCGTGTCGAGCACGGTATTGATGACCGCGAGCCCCACCGCGCCGCCGAGATTGCGCGTGAGGTTAAACAGCCCGGACGCGTTTTTCATGCGGGAGGGCGGCAGTGTTCCCAGCGCGATATTGTTGACGGGAATCATCGCCATCATGATTCCGACGCCGCGCAGGATCTGCGGCATAAGCAATTCATAAAAATCGAAATCCCGCGTGATCCACGTCATCTGCCACGACCCCATCGCGAAAATGATCAGTCCGGCCGCAATCATGTAGCGCAAATCGACCTTGGTCATCAGCCGTCCGACCAGGGGTGCGGTCAGAAACATCGCCGCGCCGGAGACGAACATGGTCTCACCGATCATCACCGCGCTGTAGCCGCGGACTTCAGCGAGATAACGCGGATAGATGTAGGTCAGTCCATAGAGGCCGATGCCGACGCAGAATGAAAAGATGCTGCCGATCGCGAAATTCTTGTCCGTGAACGCACGGATATCGACGATCGGCTCCTCGGCTGTGAGGACGCGATAGAAAAACATGACCGCCGAGACGACACAAACAATGCCGAGTATGAACACCGACGTATCGTCGAACCAGTCGTACTGCGGCCCTTCCTCAAGGACATATTCCAGCGCGCCGAGGAAACCTGCCATCGACGCGAGCCCCCACCAGTCGAACTGCTCAAGCAATTTGAAATTGGGTTTGTCGAAGTCGACCAGCGCCAGCACGCCGATGGTAATGCCGATGCCCGGAAGCACGTTGATGAAGAACAGCCAGTGCCACGACATGGCATCGGTGATGATGCCGCCGACAGTCGGACCGATGGTGGGCGCAAGCGTCGCGACCAGGCCGATGATCGGCGTCACCAACGGCATCTTGCTGCGCGGGAAGATAGTGTAGGCAGACGCAAACACCGTCGGGATCATGCCGGCACCAAGAAAGCCCTGGATCGCGCGCCAGAGGATCATCTGCTCGATGGTCGACGTGAATCCGCACATCAGACTCGCGCCGGTGAAGCCCGCAGCGGAAATGGCGAACAACAGTCGCGTTCCGAACGCACGCGACAAGAAACCGGACAGCGGAATCGCAATCACTTCCGCGATCAGATAAGCGGTCTGCACCCATGAGACTTCGCTGGAGCTTGCGGACAGACCAGCCTGGATGTCGGAGAGTGATGCCGAGACGATCTGGATGTCCAGGATCGACATGAACATCCCGAACACCATGATGAGGAATGCGATCAGCCGCCGCGAGCTGATCGTCTCCGGCGGACCTGCTGCGCCAGGAGCACCTCCTACGTTCGGCGATGCGGTGCTTGAGGACATCGATTGTTCCTAAATCCCGCCACCTGGGACCAGATGATTACCGCGCGGCGATCGGATCGACGGCGTCAGGATTCGGCTTGGTGTTGATCGTTGTGATGACGGACATGCCTGGACGCAGCAGGTTCTCACGGGCGACAGAGAACGGCACGCGAATACGAACCGGCACGCGCTGAACGATCTTGGTGAAGTTGCCGGTCGCATTGTCCGGCGGCAGCAGCGTAAACACCGAGCCGGAGGCCGGCGCGAGGCTATCGACAACACCACTGATGGTACGCCCGCTCACACCATCCACGGTGATCGAGACCCGCTGCCCTGGCTTCAATCGACCAAGCTGCGTTTCCTTGTAGTTGGCGTCAATATAGACGTCATCGAGCGGCACGACGCTGGCGAGGCGCTGGCCGGGCTGGACGAAGTCGCCGACATTCACCAAACGATTGGAGAAAATACCATCGACCGGCGCACGCACCTCGGTGAACGACAGATCGCGAATGACCTTGGCCAGTGCGGCACGCAGCTCTTGCAACTGTCCTTCGGCTTCCGTCTTCTGCGCCTTGATGACATCAACCTGCGTCTGCGCGGCTTCAAGCGTCGCCTGTGCGGCCTGCACAGCCGCGACCGCCTGATCGCGTCCAGCCTGCGCCACATCGAACGTCGCCTTCGATGCAAAGCCCTTGGCGCTTAACTCTTCCTGTCGGACAAAGTCAGCCTGTGCACGCTTGGTGGCGGCTTCCGCCGACACGAGCTGTGCCTTTGCCTGATCAACCGCACTTTCCTGCGCCGCTCCTTGACGGCCGATGCGTTCGATCGTGGCCTGCTGCGTGACAATCTTCGCCCGTGCATTTTCGACTGCGAGGCGATAATCGCCATCGTCGATCTGGAACAAAATGTTGCCCGCTCCGACGCGCGCGTTGTCGCCGACGCCGATTTTGGCAATGTGTCCAGCGACCTTCGCGCCGAGTGTGGTGTTGTTGGCGCGCACATAGGCGTCGTCGGTGGTGATCATGTAGCGGCCGACAAAAAGATAATGCACGCCAAAATAGATTACGGCGAGCGCAGCCACTGCGCCGGCGCCGACAATGATCTTCTTGCGCAACGCGGATTTGGGTTTGGCTGCTTCGCCCTCTGCGACGGGTGCCGCAGGCGCCGGCGTTTCGACTGTTCGGCGGGCAGACGGTCCTTCATTCCGCTGTGAATGCGGAGATTCCGTCTCCTGCACGATACGCGCAGCGTCGCTTTCAGACGCTTGCGGCTCCGGATGTACGACCCGGGGAGTTTCTCGAGCAGGTACGGCCATTTTCGGCATCCTTGATTTCGCCTGGCGCCCACTCCGCTGATCGACAAACAGCAAGCGCATTCTTCAACATGCGGCAAAACTACCATTGACCGAACCGTTCGGTCAATGGTAGTTTTAGATTCAGATTATTTACCGATGAAATCTTCTAAGGTCGCGTCCAAAAACGGGAACTTCAAGTCAGGCTAAAGGAATGGTTGCATCTGCTCCCCTTACCGCCCACCACACGGGCGAAGAAGACAGCGCCAAGCGCCGCCAGATTATGGAGGGTGCACACCGCGTTTTCATGGATCTGGGCTTTGATGGCGCCAGCATGGGAGAGATTGCGCGCGCAGCCGGCGTTTCCAAAGGCACGCTCTACGTCTATTTCGCTGACAAGTTCGGACTGTTCGAAGCCATCGTCGAGCAGGAAAGCCTCGAGCAAGGCAAGGCAACGTTCGATTTTGACCCCGCCAAAGATCCCGAGACGGTTCTCGGCAATTTCGGCCGCGCCTATATCGATGTGCTGTGCCGGCCAGGCGGCGGCTCGTCGATCAGAACCGTTATGGCAATTGCCGAGCGCATGCCCGACGTCGGCCGCCGCTTTTATGAGCGCGTGCTCGCGCACACGATCAATCGTCTCGCCGGTTATCTCGATGTAAAAGTCAAAGAGAAGCAACTCGCCATCGATAATTGCGAATTGGCGGCAGCACAGTTTATGCAGATGTGCCAGGCGACGCTGTTTCAGCCGTATATCTTTCAGGCCAAGCCTGCGCCTTCGCCCGAACAGATTGCTGTCGTCGTGGACAGTGCAACGCGCATGTTCCTCAAGAACTACCGGTCAAAGCCAGCCTGATCGCGCTCAGTCGCGGCCCTTGATGCGCGACTCGTCCTCGATCGAGTCCTGATCTTCCTTGGACAGCGGTCCGCGCGCATACACGCGGCGCGAGTTTTGCCCGATCGAACCGGTGATGCCACCGTCGCGCCCCGCATAGCCACGAGAAAACGCGCGCGATGCGATTTCCTCGCCTGACACCGCCGCCGGCTGACAGATGATACGCCGGCTCGCGCGCCGCATCAGATCGACGTGGATATGGTCGTAGTGATAGACGTTCGATCCCGGCGCGAGCACGGTGTTGAACATCTGACACGCCCCGCCCTGCACATCGCGCAGGAAGCCCTGCTCTTCCGGCAGTCCCTTCCAACCATCCTTGACTGAAATGCGCCGCCCATCCGCCAGCGTGAACGCGGCGATGTCCAGCGCGTTACCGAACGCATGCTCGGAAATATGGGCGCCTGGGTTACCGTTCATGCCGCGGCAGGAATAGGCCGAGATTTGCTTGATCTCCACGACACGCGCACCGAACCAGCGCTCCGCTGCCGGCTGCACCGATTCCACCAGCCAGCGATCGAGCATCGAAACAATCGGACATGCCAGCGTCGCGGTCGGCTTCAGCGCGACCGGGCCGAACGCATTAACCGGCGACCCTTGCGGGCCAAGGCGCGGCGGTGCGGAGGACTGCAACGGCGGGCTCGCGGGATAAGGCTGCGCGCTGTAAGGAGCGCGGCTCATTGGAGGCGGCGTTCCTTCAGCTCCGGCAGCGACGTCTTCGTCGTCGGGCGGTGCAACACCCGGCGCATTCAGCGACATCGGCGCGCCAGTTGATGTCGGATAGTCAGCCCTAGGCGCGATGGCCGGCTGCGACTGCCGATAAGACGATGGCGCCTGCGAATAGGACGGGGGCGGTTGTGAGACAGGCCAGCGCGGCTGATTGCCGATGCTTGCCGGTGGCCGCAGATCGTCCGCATACCCCAGGCTGCTGTTGGCTTCGCCGAGCGCTGCGACCTTGAGCGGAAACTCCGCACCGCAAACTCCAGGACCCGCAATCGGATCAATGCGGACGAGTTCTGCAGTTTCTTTTACCGCTCCGGATTTCAGGCACGCCTTCTCCGCCTCTGCTCTCCAGGGTTCGCGTTCCGCAGTGAAAAAACCACGACCGCAACCAGCCAGCGAGACAAGGATCAGGGAGCCGACGAGATACAAACAAACTCCGCGCGTCATTCGCGCAAGTTCGCCGAAGATAATTAAAGACTTCTCAACGCATTGTTATTTAAAGATTTTTAACCATGTTGACGCGCCCGATCCGAATTCCAACTCCGGTGCGGCAGCAAGACTGACTTTATCCGGCTGGAACGCCTCACCACCTTCCACGTTGCATCGACAAGCGATGTCAATTCACGCCCCTTCAACCCGAAGGGAGCCGTCAGTGCGGACGGTGCCAGATCCAGCTGACGGTCTTCAGGGAGTTGTCTGATGACGATGGTTCGGACACTGAGCGTTGCAACTGCATATGCGTCGATCCTGTTTGCCGCCGCGATCGTGCTGGGATTGCTCTAGCATCGCCTGCGACCTGACCGACCTCTCCGATCGATAAGCCATTACGCTGATCGAGAGCGATAGGCGTTTCGTCCTTGCATTCTCCAATTGCTGAGATGCAACGCATTTTCAGAAAAGCCTTAACTGCAGCAGCGAGAGGCGTACAATCCTCCGCGCTGAAGCACTGTCAGCGTTTGACCTAATGAACCTTACGAAGGAGGCAGGCCATGCAGATGAGTCTTCAAATCGGCGATATGGCTCCGGATTTCGAAGCACAGACAACCGAAGGTCCAGTTCGCTTCCACGAGTGGATCGGAAATTCCTGGTGCATGATGTTCTCACATCCGAAGGATTTCACGCCCGTATGCACCACCGAACTCGGCTACATGGCGAAAATCAAGCCAGAGTTCGATAAGCGAAACTGTAAGGTAATTGGTCTGAGCGTCGACCCTGTGAGCAATCACGAGAAGTGGGCTGCTGACATCGAGGAGACCCAAGGATACGCGCCGAATTATCCGATGATCGGCGACTCCGATCTCAAAGTATCCAAACTCTACGGAATGCTTCCCGCCGATATTGACGGCGTTGCCGCAGGACGAACGGCGGCCGACAATCAGACGGTTCGCAACGTCTTCATCATTGCGCCCGACAAGACCATCAAGCTCATGATTTCCTATCCGATGAGCACCGGACGCAATTTCGACGAGGTCCTTCGCGTATTGGATTCCGTCGAACTGACCGCTGCTCATAAGGTCGCTACGCCCGTCAACTGGAAGCCCGGTGAGGATGTGATTATCGTGACATCGGTCTCGGACGAAGAAGCCAGAACGAAGTTTCCCGACGGCTGGAAGACTGTAAAGCCTTATATACGCGTCGTGCAGCAACCGGGCACTTGAGCCCGCCAAACATTAGCGCCAAAGTGAGGGATGTGCGACCAAGCCGTGCACCTCAACGGAATGTGTGTGGCGTCGTTGCAGAAGCGGTGTAGTTGTTGCATCAGGAGAGACGGTCATGATCTTTCGCCAGCTGTTCGACAGCACATCGTGCACTTATACGTATCTGCTTGCGAGCCGCCACGGCGGAGAAGCGCTGATCATCGATCCCGTGCTCGAAAAGGTGGATCGCTACGTCCAGCTCTTGCAGGACCTAGATCTCAAGCTCATCAAGGCTGTCGACACCCATCTGCATGCGGATCACATCACAGGGCTCGGCGCGCTGCGCGACCAAACCCAGTGCGTTACCGTGATGGGTGAACAGAGCGGCGTCGATGTCGTCTCGATGCGCGTCTCGGATGGCGACCGCGTCGATATTGAAGGCCTCAGCCTTGATGTGATCTATACGCCGGGCCATACGGACAATTCCTACAGCTTCGCGATGGCGGATCGGGTCTTCACCGGCGACACGCTGCTGATCCGTGGCACGGGCCGAACCGATTTTCAGCGTGGCGACGCGCGCGCCCAATACGAATCGATCTTCGGCAGGCTGCTGAAGTTGCCGGACCGTACGCTGGTTTATCCGGCGCACGACTACAAAGGTGATACCGTATCGACGATCGGCGAGGAGAAAGCCTGCAACCCGCGCCTACAGATGAAGTCCGTCGATCAATATGTCGAGCTCATGAACAATCTGCATTTGCCGAATCCGAAAATGATGGATGTCGCCGTCCCGGCGAACATGCATGTCGGTCTCGCGCAGGACGAGGTTGCGCGACGAGGCTGGGCGTTTACACCGTTGCAGGCGAAGGAAATGATCGGACAGCGCGGTGTCGTACTGATCGATCTGCGTGAACGGCGCGAACGAGAAAAACACGGTGTCATCCCCGGTTCGCTGCATGCGCCGTATCCCGATCTAACCGATAACGTCAGACCAGGTGGCCTTCTCCACGAACTCGGCCTCGCTTCCGGAAACCGCTTGCTGTTCTATTGTGCATTCGGCGAACGCTCTGCCATGGCGGTGCGAGCTGCTCAGGATGCAGGCCTCGCCGAGACCCGTCATATCCAGGGTGGATTGGAGGCGTGGCGGAAGGCTGGCGGCCAAACCGTTCCCGCCTGATAGCCTGCAAAATTGAACCCTCCTCCTCCCTGCGCAGACCAAGCAGGAAGGCGACGATGCTTTTCTCGACAATCTCGTTTGGTACGCGACAGCGTTGCATCCGGATCGCGGTACTGTCAAAAATCGCATTTGTTGCCCAGCCTTCCGTTCTTTATTCACTTGCACAGGTGTCATCGTGAAAAGCTGCCGCGGCCTGGTTGTTGCGTCGATCCTTTGCTGCCTCATCGCAACTTCGATCCCAACCCACGCGACACCGTCTGTATCTGAACACGATAGAGCGGCAGAACACCAAATATCCGGCGTTCAGCTTTCCCAGGCAGCACCATCACAACCGATAGTACCCGAACCGGCAACGCCGCCGCAGCCAGCTCAACCCGAGCAAACGGCGCAACCTGCGCAACCTGACGCTCAGCAGGCAGGCCAATCCGCACCGGATTCATCGCAGCCTGCCGTAGAAGAGCCGGTTGGCAATGTCGCGACACTGAAAGGCAGCGCGACCGTGACACGCAACGGCGTGAGCGCATCGCTCAAGCTGCAGGATGATATCTTCAAGGGAGATACACTGCAGACGGGCAAGAGCTCGGTGCTGATCGTAACCTTCACCGACGACACCACACTCAACCTGTCGGCGAGTTCGCGCGTCGTCGTTGATAATTTTGTCTACGAGGAAGGCGGCAAGGCTAACGCCGCGCTGATCAATGTGGCGCGCGGCACCATGGCCTTTGTCGCCGCCGCCGTCGCCAAGACAGGTGACATGAAGATCGAAACACCAACGGCGTCCCTTGGCATTCGCGGCACTACGGGAGTCATCGAAGTCCCCGAAGGAGCGTCGGCCGGCGGCACCAACAATGTCGGCGTCAAACTTTATCCCGATGCGGACGGCAAAGTCGGACGCATCGAAGTCAAAGCCCGCGACGGCGCGCCGCTCGGCATGCTGACGCAAGGCGCAAGCGGATTCACCGTACGCGGCGTCATGGTGCGCGGTTTCGGCATGCGAATGTCCGCGATGCCAATGGTGATGTCGGCGCAACAGATCGCGCGCGATCGCGGCTTCGTGCAGCGCGTGCATGCCATGCAGAGCATCGGCCGCAACATCGTCATGCAGCAACGAAACCTCCGCCTGCAAAATCCACAGCGTCAGCAGGGCTTCGGCCGACCGGGATCGCAGCAACCCGGTTTACGCAACCAACCTGGTCTGCAGCGCCAGCCGGGTCTGCGGAATCGACCGGGACAACAACAACCGGGTGATCTGCGGAATCAACCGGGTCTGCAGAACCGGCCGGGCCAGCCGCAACAGCGCGGTCAGGAGAGGCGATCCGGATTCCAGAACACGCCAGGCCAGCAGCAGCGGCCGGGCCTACAAAACCAGCCCGGCCTGCAACGTCAGCCGGGTGGGCCGGGTCAATTTGGACAACGCCAAAGCCTCCCTCATCAACAGGGCGTGCAACGTCAACCCGGCATGCCGAACCAGACAGGTCCGCAACGACAATTCGGGCAGAGACAACTCGGGTTGCCAGGCCAGCTCGGCGGTCTTGCAGGTCGGCTGGGCGTACCGGGATTGCCGGCGCCGCAAATGCCATCGGCCGCGCCCAGGCCCGCCCCGCAGGGTCAGCCGGGACAGCAACGCCGGCCGCGACCGAAACAAGGGCAGGATCAGAAGAATTCCGACGAACGGAACTAGACCATGGCTGAAGGCGGGAACTGACCTCCCAAGATCACGCTCGAGCAGAAAGGGGAAACAACAAATAACTTGCTGAGCAGACTTAAAGATCGGGAACATGTGCCGCACGGACTGGCATGCGTGGGACGAGGACGATAGCATCACTGTCGTAATGCTTCCGGAGTTGTTATGCGCGCAAGAATAATCCTGTTGGGACTGACAGCTCTCGTTATTTCATTTGCCACCAGCCTCTATGCGATGAACCGGCTCTGGCCGACCAAAATCGACGCGCCCGTGCTGGCTCAGCTTCCGCCGCTGCCGCCAGTGTCACGCAATTCCGAGATCATGACGCCCATCGCAGTGTCGATCACTGCACTTCGAGACGCGCTCGACCGCGCAGCCCCACGCGACCTTGGTGGCAAGGCTGAAAACCCGATCGCCCAAATTCTCTCCAATGCCGATATCAACTGGACCGTATCGCGCGGCCCCATTGCAGCATCCGGCGCACAGAACACGCTGGCATTGTCCACCCCGCTCGATGGCCGGCTCACGGTGCTAGGCTCGCTCTCTGTTGCAGGTGGCAGCGCGCTCGGCAATGCGCTGGGCGGCCTTCTTGGCGACGGTGCAATCAAACAGCTCGGGAATGTCTCGATCAAATCGCTGAACGCCAGTGCCGCGATTTACGGCAACGTTGCGATCACTGCGCGACCACAAATCCTGACCAATTGGCGCATCGATCCAAATCTGACTGCGCAGGTCAATCTTGGTGAGAGCAGTCTTAGCGTGGCCGGTGCGAAAGTCGCAGTGCCGGCGCAAGTGAAACCGCTGATCGATAAAACGGTGAGCGAGCAGTTGGGTCAGTTGCAGCAACGACTGCGCAACGACCCGTCGCTCGAACAAAACGCGCGACGCGAATGGGCCAAGCTGTGCCGTTCGATCCCGTTGCCCGCGGCAGCGGCCGGCATGCCGCCACTGTGGCTTGAGATGCGACCGGTTACGGCTGTCGCGGCACAACCACGCATCGACGCCAATGCCGTCAATCTCACGCTCGGATTACAAGCCGAAACGCGCGTCCTACCGAACGAGACCAAGCCCGATTGTCCATTTCCGACCACGCTTGACATCGTGCCCGCACCGGAGCGCGGCCGTGTCAATATCGGCGTTCCTATCGACCTGCCGTTCACCGAAGTCAGCAAGATCGTCACGCTGCAATTGAAGGATCGTGTCTTCCCGGAAGACGGCAGCGGTGCGGTCGACGTGACGGTGAAAAGCGCAAAGGTGGGCGCCGCCGGAGACCGGCTGCTGATTTCGCTGCTGGTCAATGCAAAAGAGAAGACAAGCTGGTTTGGATTTGGCGGGCAAGCGACGGTGCATATCTGGGGCCGGCCGGTACTCGATCAGCAACAGCAGATACTTCGCTTGACTGATCTTCAACTCGCCGTCGAATCCGACGCAGCCTTCGGCCTGCTCGGCGCCGCCGCAAAGCCTGCAATCCCCTATCTGCAGCGCGCGCTTGAAGAGCGTGCCACCATCGATCTCAAATCGTTTACCGCCAGCGCGCGTCAGAAAATCTCGGACGTCGTCACTGATTTTCGCCGAACCGATGAAGGCATCCGCATGGATGCATCCGTGACCAGCATTCGCCTCGCGAACATCGCCTTCGACTCCAACACGCTCCGTATCATCGCGGAAGCGGACGGCGCGATCAACGTCACGGTCACCTCTCTTCCCAAATTGTAAAGGCCGATCGACGTTGTTCACGCCGATCAATTGCTCGCAACAGTGCCGGGTGACGAGGCTTATCGTCCGATGAATCAGGTCAGCCGCCCGCTTGTCAAAAAGAAGCAGGACGCGCGACGTCATCAAATGGATTGAGCGACGCAAGAACTCATTCCGTACTCGTTGACTGTAACTGCGCTTTTCAACGCCGCATCGATTTATTCGGCGCGGCGTTTCCGTTGTTGCGATCAACAATTCTTCGAATGCGGTAAGCCGTTCGATTTTTAGGACAATTGTGGGCGACATGATCTCTCCACAATTCGACCTCATTGAGGATCTTTGCGTCCGTCATCGTTAAACGGGCGGCCATTTCAAGTGTCGGCGTATGGCCCGCTCGGAATCCATCTTTTCAAGGATGAGATCGATGAAACGTATTTTGCTCGCCGCAAGCGCGGCGCTCTTTTTCATTTATCCAGCGTCTGCACAACGCGCTGATTACGAACAAATGGTAGCACGCCACGCAGTTGCAAACGGCGTGCCTGTAGACCTCGTGCATCGTGTCATCGTGCGTGAGAGCCGCTATCGCCCTCATGTCGTAAGCAAAGGCAACTACGGCATAATGCAGATCAAACTCGCGACTGCGCGCGGCCTCGGTTACAACGGCACCGCGCAGGGCCTGCTCGATCCGGAGACCAATCTCACCTACGCCGTGAAGTATCTCGCCGGAGCCTATCGTGCCGCAAATGGCAATCATGACCGCGCGGTTCGTTATTATGCAGGTGGTTATTATTATGTCGCGAAGCGTCAGAGATTGCAGCAGGCGCCGCAGCCTGTGATCGAGCCATCACCACCTGCACTCATGGATGCGAATGCGGAGCAGGTTGACGCGAATGCGCAGCAGATTCCGCTCCCCATCCAACGACCCCGCTTTCGGGATTGATCGCCGCAAGACTCAATCCGCGCGAGGTTTTATGACTGGATCAACACTGTGAATGGCGTCACGGTCGCGAAGATGCGCGACGACGTGATCATCGATATAGATCTTCCGCCAACCATCGACTTGGTCGAGCAGGAGTGCGGCTGGAGACGACCGCCGCAGCAACGTTGCTTCAATATCGTACTGATCAAGCAACCGAAAGAACTCCGCCGGACGTCGAAGGTTTTGCGCATCGGCATGTTGCAGCACGAAAGCTTCGCCGTAGAGCTCCGTGCGGCCGTCGATGTAAGGCGGGATGCCTTTGAAAATCAGATAGCCCCCGACACCGTAGCTATTGAAAACACGTTGGACATTGTGCTGCTTGAGGATTTCAACGGCAGCAACCGGGGCGATGCTGGTTTCAGGCTGATACGCCCGCACCGAAGTAATGCCCACGGTCGCCAATAGCATCAATCCTGCCAATCCAGCGACTTCTATTGCCCGTGGCGCTGGAAGATCGAAATTCAGACCACGAGCCCGGCTACTGAACTGTGCCGCCAGCGGGCTGGCAACAACCATCGGCGATAAAAGCGCAAAAACGTCTGTATTTCGGTTATGCGCAAGCGCCATATAAAGCAGTCCGAGAAACAGCAAAACCCGTACCGGTGGAAGCTTTACGCCCGCAAGAAGCGCAAAGCCGATAGCCATCAAGGCGCTGACTTCCAATGGCCCCAGACTGCTGAAATCCGCAGGCAGCCATTCGATGATCAGTTTTAACGCTTCACCGAGATTAAGAATCGCGCGAGCCGCAAGAATTGAATTCCACCCATACGGCGTAACGCAACTCGCCGCGAGCGCAGCGACCGCAAACAGCCCCCAGCGCAGCATCAGTTCGCGCCGCGCGGAAGCTTCGGCATTGATCACGGCGTCAAGCGCAATAGGTGCGATCAATGCAAGCCCGAAGATGAAGCTGCCGTGGAGATTGGCCCACAGCGTCATCAAGGCAATGAGCGCGAGCCGCGGCGCCGCCCGGGATTCCGCCGCCGACAGCAAGGCTCCAACCCATGCCACCATCACCGGAAGTGCCAACACATGCGGCCGCGCATGAAGGTGGGGCAGCGCAACGAGCACCGAAAGCGGCAACACGATCATCACCGTTACATCATCTAATCGCCGCATCAAAAAGCGGGCGAGCAGTGCAAATGTCGCGGCGATCGACAGCGACGCGATGACAACGGGTCCCGTCCATCCCCACATCTTGTAAATCTGGCTATAGACGACCTGCGCCAGCCACTGGGTCGATATCCAGGGATGTCCCCGCATGGTAAGCGAAAACGTATCAACCACTGGGACAGTCCGGTGATCGACGATCCATTGGCCAACGGCGATCTGCCAGAATGTGTCCGGATCGATCAGCAGCCGATTGCCGCCGATCACGAACACGACATAGACGATCGCACCTGCCCATAGCGGCAGTGTGCACCGCACAGCAGGGCTATAATCGACGGTCTGGGCGGTCATCGCGACGCTCTTTTGCTAGGTTCCGGCGACGCGACGGGTTATTCGCGGCGGCTACGCGCAATCTGCGTCGAATTGATTGCGTAAACATTGACATCAGGCGGTCCCCGCCTAACATAGAGACCGTTCCGAGGGGAGCTCCGGCAGGGAGCTGAGATACCGTGGTCGCACGGTGACCCTTTGAACCTGATCCGGGTCATGCCGGCGAAGGGACAGGGATGTTTCAGGAATCGTCTTCCCCGCAACGGGAATCTTCAGTTAATATTATTGGTGCTGGAATTGCCGGCAGTTGGCATGCGTTGTTATTCGCGCGTGCGGGTTACGATGTGACCGTACACGAGCGCGACGACGCCTCAATGACACGGGCGACGAGTTATTTCGCCGGCGGCATGCTGGCGCCATGGTGCGAACGCGAGGGCTCCGAGCCCGTCATCACCCGCCTCGGCATCCGCTCGCTTGATCTGTGGCGGGAACATTTGCCTGAGACGCCGTTCAATGGCTCCCTGGTGGTCGCCCATCCGCGCGACCGCACTGATTTTGAGCGGTTCGCCAAACTCACCACTGATCACGAGCGCCTCGACGCCAACGGAGTCACTCATCTTGAGCCGTCGCTCGATGGCCGTTTCCGCGAGGCGCTGTTCTTCGCTGGTGAAGGCCACGTCGAGCCCCGAAGCGTGCTGCCGAAGTTGCACGCGAAGCTTGCTGCGGCCGGTGGAGACATACGTTTTCACTCGGATTGCGATCCGGACGTGCTCGCCGATGCCGGCCTCGTGATCGACTGCCGCGGCTTGAGCGCGCGTGGGAAATTTCCTGACCTGCGCGGCGTCAAAGGCGAAATGATCATCGTCGAGACGGATGAAGTGCAACTGTCGCGCCCGGTACGATTGCTTCATCCGCGCTGGCCGCTTTACATCATTCCGCGCGAGAACAACTGCTTCATGATTGGTGCGACATCGATCGAGAGCGAAGACGATCGCGTCAGCGTGCGTTCCGCACTTGAATTGCTGACCGCGGCCTATGCCGTACACCCGGCTTTTGCCGAAGCACGCATCCTTGAGATTGGCGCGGGCCTTCGGCCCGCTTTCCCCGATAACCTGCCGCGCATCGCCATCGACAGCGCGCGAATTTCCGTCAACGGACTCTATCGCCACGGCTTTTTGCTGGCGCCTGCGCTGGCGGAATTGACGCTGTCCTATGTGCAGCGCGGCCTCATCGACAACGAGGTGATGCAATGTTCCTGATCGTTAACGGCGAACGCCGCGAGACCAAGGCGACGCGCGTCGATGCGCTGCTGGCCGAACTCGAATACGAAGGCGCGCATCTGGCGGTCGCGGTGAACTACGACGTGGTGCCCCGGGCACGTTGGGCGGAGACCCCGCTCAACGACAATGACGCCGTCGAAATCCTCACGCCCCGGCAGGGAGGATGACATGACCGCGAAGACCGTAAAATTCTACGACAAGGAATTCTCCTCGCGCCTCCTGATCGGCAGCGCGTTGTATCCCTCGCCGAAGATCATGCAGGACGCGATCCGTGCGGCGGGCAGCGAGATCGTCACCGTGTCCGTGCGGCGCGAATCCGCAGGCGGCAAAACCGGTGATGCATTCTGGTCGCTGATCCGCGAGCTGAGCGTCACGGTGCTGCCGAACACAGCCGGCTGCAAGAGCGTGCGTGAAGCCGTGACCACGGCCAAGCTTGCGCGTGAACTGTTCGGAACATCCTGGATCAAGCTGGAAGTCATCGCTGACGATGAAACCTTGCAGCCTGACGTGGTCGGGCTTGTGGAAGCCGCGAACATCCTGATCAAGGATGGCTTCGAGGTATTTCCCTATTGCACCGAGGATCTGTCGGTCGCACAGCGCCTTGTCGATGCCGGATGCAAGGTCGTGATGCCGTGGGCTTCCCCTATCGGCAGCGCGCGCGGCATCACCAATCGCGACGCTCTCAAGCTTCTGCGTCAACGCCTGCCGGATATCACACTGGTGGTCGATGCCGGCATCGGCGCCCCTTCGCACGCCGCCGAGGCATTCGAACTCGGCTTCGACGCCGTATTGCTCAACACCGCTATCGCCAAGGCTGACGATCCGGTGGCGATGGGCCATGCCTTCCGCCTTGCCGTCGACGCCGGCCGTGCCGGGTTCGAGGCCGGCCTGATGGGCGCACGCGATTTTGCTTCTCCTTCAACCCCTGTCGTTGGGACACCTTTCTGGCATGCCGTATCCTGATCGTTTCTATCCTGTCGTTGACAGCGTCGCCTGGGTCGAGCGCCTCGCCAAGCTTGGTGTCGGCACCGTGCAGCTGCGCGCAAAAAATCTCGACGACGCTCAGGCGCTCACCATCGTTCGAGAGGCTCTCGCCGCGACCCGCGGCACGTCGACCAAGCTCGTGGTCAACGATTACTGGCGTGCAGCCATCGAGGCCGGCGCCCAGCATGTTCATCTCGGCCAGGAAGATCTGACGGATGCCGATGTCGGCGCAATCCGCCGTGCAGGCCTGACACTCGGACTTTCAACCCACGACGAAGACGAACTCGACAACGCACTCCAGCACAAGCCCGAGTACATCGCGCTGGGACCAATCTTCTTCACCACGTTGAAGGCGATGCGTTTTGCCCCGCAGGGTATTGAGCGCATCACCGCATGGAAGCTCGCCATTGGCGACATTCCACTGGTCGCCATCGGCGGCATCAAGCTTGAACACGCGCCCGACATCTTCGCAGCCGGCGCGAATTCCATCGCCGTCGTCAGCGACGTGACCCAGAACGCCGATCCGGATGCGCGTGTGCGCGCCTGGCTCGGACAATATTCAGAAGCAGCTTAATTAACAAAGCGACTCACAAGGAGGACGCCATGAACATTCGCTCCAATCCCGATACCACGCTTCCCGCAGTCACCACCGGCGGCCTGCCGTCATCGCGCAAGTTCTATTCCACGCCCGATGCCGCGCCGGACCTGCGCGTGCCGCTGCGCGAGATCATTCTCAGCGAGGGCGCGGGTGAGCCGAATCTTCCTGTCTATGACACCTCCGGCCCCTACACCGATCCGAACGTCATCATCGACGTCAACGCCGGTCTCGCCCGCACCCGCATCGAATGGGTCAAGGAGCGCGGCGGCGTCGAGGAGTATGAAGGTCGCGTGATCAAGCCGGAAGACAACGGCAATGTCGGCGCGTCCCATGCTGCCGCCTCCTTCAAGGCGCATCACAAGCCGCTGCGCGGCGTCGGCGACGCGCCGATCACCCAGTACGAATTCGCCCGCGCCGGCATCATCACCAAGGAGATGATCTATGTCTCCGAGCGCGAAAATCTCGGCCGCAAGAAGCAACTCGAGCGTGCGGAAGCCGCGCTCGCGGACGGTGAATTGTTCGGCGCATCAGTGCCCGCATTCGTCACGCCGGAATTCGTCCGTTCGGAAATCGCCCGTGGCCGCGCGATCATCCCTTGCAACATCAACCACGCCGAACTCGAGCCGATGATCATCGGCCGCAACTTCCTGACCAAGATCAACGCCAATATCGGCAACTCCGCCGTGACCTCATCGGTCGAGGAAGAAGTCGACAAGATGGTGTGGGCGATCCGCTGGGGCGCCGACACGGTGATGGACCTCTCCACCGGCCGCAACATTCACACGACGCGCGAATGGATCTTGCGCAACGCGCCGATCCCGATCGGCACTGTGCCGATCTACCAAGCGCTGGAGAAGTGCGATGGCGATCCGGTCAAGCTGACCTGGGAGCTCTACAAGGACACACTGATCGAGCAGTGCGAACAGGGCGTCGACTATTTCACGATCCACGCCGGTGTGCGCCTCGCTTACGTGCCGCTTACCGCCAACCGTGTCACCGGCATTGTGTCGCGTGGCGGCTCGATCATGGCGAAGTGGTGCCTCGCGCATCACAAGGAGAGTTTCCTCTACACCCACTTCGACGAAATTTGCGACCTGATGCGCAAATACGACGTGTCATTCTCGCTCGGTGACGGCCTGCGTCCCGGCTCGATCGCCGACGCCAACGATCGCGCGCAGTTCGCGGAACTTGAGACCCTCGGTGAATTGACCAAGATCGCGTGGGCCAAGGGCTGCCAGGTGATGATCGAAGGCCCCGGCCACGTGCCGATGCACAAGATCAAGATCAACATGGACAAGCAACTCAAGGAATGCGGTGAAGCGCCGTTCTACACCCTTGGACCGCTGACCACCGACATCGCACCGGGCTACGACCACATCACCTCGGGTATTGGTGCTGCGATGATCGGCTGGTTCGGCTGCGCGATGCTTTGCTACGTCACGCCCAAGGAGCACCTCGGTCTGCCGAACCGTGACGACGTCAAGGTCGGCGTCATCACCTACAAGATCGCGGCGCACGCCTCCGATCTCGCCAAGGGCCACCCGGCGGCACAACTGCGCGACGATGCGCTGTCCCGCGCCCGGTTCGACTTCCGTTGGCAGGACCAATTCAACCTCGGTCTCGATCCGGATACCGCGATCGCCTATCACGACGAGACCCTGCCGAAGGAAGCGCACAAGGTCGCGCACTTCTGTTCGATGTGTGGACCGAAATTCTGCTCGATGAAGATCACGCAGGACGTACGCGACTACGCCGCGACGCTGAACGATCCCGACCGCGTCGGGTTGAACATCTCCGGCACCATCGAGGATGGCATGGCGCAGATGAGCGAGAAGTTCATGAAGATGGGCGGCAAGGTTTACGTCGAAGCCGATGCCGTGAAAGACAGCAACAAGGCGCTGTGAACCATCTTCCGATCTGAACAGACAAATGGCCGGGCGCAAGCCCGGCCTTATTTTTGTGAATGATAGGTACATCATGTGGATTTTATCACGTTACACAGACGCGCTGGGCATTCTCGGCACGGTTATGTTTTTATCGATCGCCTCGTCTCCTGTCGTCGCAGCCAAACTGACGGCCGCCGACCGCGCCTGGATCGACACCTGTATGGCGCAACGCCAGATGAGCAAGGAACAGCCGAAGAAGCTGCGTAAGTATTGCACCTGTATGCAGGGGATCGTGGACGACAACGAGCCGTTCAGCCCCAGCGCGTTGGAGCACACCTTTCCACCCGCGCATCTGATGTGCTGGAAGGATGCGGGAAGGAGGTAAGCATCTTGCTTGCTTAGCACCACACACCTGATGGAGATCGCGCAGCACCTGCGCGAAGGAAGCAAGCCATCGTGTAATCTTGGCCCGCCAGGGTGCACCTTCTCGTTTTTTGCAGCCCGATTGCACTCGCACCGACACCCGCGCCTTCGCCACCCTCACGGAAAAGGTGAAGGCGGAGCAATCTCGTGTTGTGATAAGGTCTGCCGCATTCGCGCTTGCCGGAGCGAGGTGACTTGCTTCTGCGGACACAACACGATGCAAGCAAGAAAGGACGCCGGCCATGCACAACTTCACGCCTCTCTCCGGATTTCTCGGCGGCGCGCTGATCGGGCTTGCCGCGGCAGCCCTGATGTTGCTGACCGGACGCATCGCCGGCATCAGCGGCATTTTCGGCGGACTTCTGACGCACGGTGCAAAGGATCGCGACTGGCGGCTCGCCTTCATCGCGGGCCTCGTCGCAGCGCCACTGATTGCCGCGCTCGTCACCGGCGCGCCCTTGCCTGCACCTACAATGCCTACAAGCCTGATTGTGGTGGTCGTCGCAGGCCTACTCGTCGGCTTCGGCAGCCGCATGGGCGGCGGCTGTACCTCGGGCCATGGGGTGTGCGGCATCGCGCGGCTCTCGGCGCGTTCTATTGCCGCCACCGCAATTTTCATGGCCGCGGCCATCGCCACGGTCGCCCTCATGCGCCATGTCATCGGAGGCTGAGACGATGCCGCTTGTTCTCGTGAGCTTTGTCTGCGGTCTCGTATTCGGCACTGGACTGCTGATCTCAGGCATGACGCAAACAGGAAAAGTGCTCGGCTTCCTCGACATCTTCGGCGCATGGGACGCGACGCTGGCTTTCGTGATGGCCGGCGCGGTTGCCGTTGCCAGCATCGGCTTCGCGCTTGCACGGCGGCGTGGTGCGCCTGTCCTTGCCGTGAAATTTTCGTGGCCGACCCGCAAAGATATCGACGCGCCGCTCGTCATCGGCGCAACTCTCTTCGGCATCGGTTGGGGTCTGGTCGGCCTCTGTCCCGGCCCGGCGCTGGTCAATCTCGCCGGTCTTAGTTTGCCGGTGGTCGCATTCGTCGTCGCTATGGCCGGGGGCATGTTTGGCTACGAGGCGTGGATCTCCACGCCAGCGACGAAAAAGACCACCGTCGCGACACCGGCCGACGGTTAGAACGCTCCCCGGCTACGCATCTCGGCCGCATTTTCAAGAATGCGCGCCGAGCCTCACACCGATCGCCTTACTTTATCGTGATCGCAAGTCCGCTCAGGTCCGCATTGGCCATCAGGCCAACCTGGCGGCCGGACAGCTCCAGCACCGCCCCCTTCTGGTTGGTCAGCACGATCGCGCGAGCGCCGCCGCCGATCGCAATGCCCGCGCCGGCCGCGCCGTAGACACCGGCAACGTCAGATGGACGGTTGATGTTGCTCACGCGGCCGCGCAACACTGTCTTCGATCCGCCGAACACAAGACCGTAGTCAATCCCGCCGACGGACAGCGGATAGCTTCTGCCGCGAAACGTAAGCGTGCCGCCGCCGCCCGAGCCGCCGATGATCCAGCCGCCCTTGTAAACCGTGAGGCTCACGCTGCCGCTATCGGCATAGGCGGACGACGACAGAGCGGCGCCGACAAAAGCCGTCAAGGCGATCAGCGCGGCACGCATGGTGGATGAAAACGGCATGAAAACTCCTCTTGAGTGGCAATGACTAGGTGCTGTTGTTCACAGCTTAGCGCATGAAATTGATTCGCAAGCAGCAATTCGTTTTGCAAAAGCGCCGGGACCGTATCGCCGCCTCATAGACGGACTATGTGAACCTGTTCGACGATTCCAACATCAGCCAGGACATGACGCAGCCTTACGCAAAGCCCACTGTTCGCGTGGCGCAGCTCATGCGTGGCGATGCGCAGAAGGTCTGGCTCGACTACCGCAAGCTGCCGGAAAAGACTCGCTATTGAGTTTTGAGGAAGCAAACGACATCGGGGCTCCGCTTCACGCGAGAGCCCCGATCATATTCAACAACCGGATACTGGCACGAGCCCACCGCAACTAGCCGAATCGCGCCCTGCTCCGCTCCCGCAACTTCTCCGCTTCGATCTCGCGGTCACGCGCGGGTGCCGTCGTGTGCAGCGATATCAGCAGGTGCCGCGCGGCATCGGAAACCTCAATGACCGCGCGGTTGAACGCCGCCTCGTTTGCCTTCGAAGGCGTGTTGAAGCCGGAGAGCTTGCGCACGAATTGCAATGCGGAAGCTTGAACTTCGTCTTCGGTCGCGGGTGGTTCAAAGTTGAACAGCGTCTTGATATTGCGACACATCATTGGCTCCCTCGCCAGTGTGGCACGTCTTCAACATGTCAGACCGTAGACGAGCGTCAATCCGCTCAGTGACCGTCCTCCAGACCGCCCATGTGCTTTTGCGTGTAGAGCTCAAGGCCGATACGATTGATGAGGTCGAGTTGGGTTTCAAGAAAATCGATGTGACCTTCCTCGTCCTTCATCAGGCTCTCGAACAGATCGCGCGAGACGTAGTCCTGCACGCTATGGCAGTAGGTCGCAGCTTCCTGATAGAGATCGCGGGCACCGTGCTCGGCCGCAAGGTCGCACTCAATGATTTCCTTCACGTTCTGGCCGATCCGCAACGGGTCCAGCACCTGCATGTTCGGGAACCCGTCAAGGAATAAAATCCGATCGGTGAAACGGTCGGCGTGGTGCATTTCCTCGATGGATTCCTTGCGCCACTGCTTGGACATCTCCTTGAGGCCCCAGTTGTCCAGCAGGCGAAAATGCAGCCAGTACTGGTTGATGGCCGTCAGTTCGCTGCGCAGGCCCTTGTTGAGATATTCGATGACCTTCGCGTCGCCTCTCATGATGCACTCCATTGCGGGGAACCGCTCTAGACGGTCCCAAAATCCAATTTAGAAACGTTCTAAATCAGATCGCAACCGAGAACAAGTCTCTTCTCGCAATGGGCGAGGGGTTGGGGAAATCCAGCGATTGGGGTGGATTAAGCGGCGATTTCCGTCGGCAACAGCACCACTGGATGATGGTGTGGCTCGGCATCAGCTTGGTGCTGCTGGGAGTGCGGGCAGCCCGCGCAACAGGCCTTCGCGCAGGCCCCAAGGGCCTCGTCCATGATCTTCTTGATGGTCCGCGCACAGCGGCCGCACTGGGCGCTGCAGCCAAGACAGCCGTAGACCTGTCCGGCGGTGCGCGGCAAATCCTTGGCCACGACATTGCGGACGTCGTGGTCGGTCAGGACGTTACAGGAACAAACAATCATGGAGGGATGGGCAACCTGAGAGGGACATTGACCGACAGATATTTCAGCGGCGCGCGCGATGCAAAAGCAAAACAGCCAGTTTTAAGCTATTCCAAACTGGAACGTTTTCGCCGTTCATCTTTGGAATCAATCTAAAAAGCACTCGCGCCACTTGCGCGCGACAAAAAGCAGTTTGCCGCCGTCGCCAACGCGCACTGCTCTGACTAAAGTGAGAACGGAAAACGCAGCGACGGAGCGGACCGTGACCGACATCGGATTTGATGATCTCAAGACCATCTACCCTGCGCCTTCTGAGCGCGTGATCGCGAAAGCATTGGCACGCATCGATCATCACGCCGCCAACTTCATCAGCCTGTCACCGTTCTGCGTGCTCGCCACGGCCGGTCCCGACGGCACCGTCGATGCATCGCCACGCGGGGGCAATCCTGGCTTCGTGTCGATCAAGGATGCAAACCGATTGCTGATGCCGGATCGCGCGGGCAACAACCGCATCGACAGTTTTCGCAATGTGCTGGGCGGCTCTGGATATGTGCAGTTGATCTTCTTCGTCCCGGGTCTCGACGAGACCTTGCGCGTCGGCGGCGACGCAAAAGTGTCAGCAGATCCGGAGTTGCTGCAAGCCATGATCGAGTTTGGTAAACCACCACGCGCGGTGCTGGATGTCGCCGTGCGCGAAGCCTATTTCCACTGCGGCAAGGCGCTGATGCGCTCAAAACTCTGGTCGCCGGAAACGCGCGTGGCGCGATCGGCACAGCCCAGTATCAGCGAGGTAATCCACGAGCAGACCGGAATGGGCACGCCCGAAAATCACGAACAGGTCGAAGCCCGCTTCAAGACACAGCTGTAAGCCGTCGAATAACCGCATCACATCCAAGGAAAAACAAGAATGGAAAAGCTGCTGCCGCTCGCGGAGAAAATCGCCGCGTCCCTGATCGCACGGGGCGAAACTTTGGGCGTTGCGGAGTCCTCAACCGGCGGGCTGATTTCAGCAGCGCTGCTCGCGGTGCCCGGCGCATCCGCTTACTATCGTGGCGGCGGCGTGATCTACACACCGCGTGCACGTGCCGCACTCGTGAACATCACCAAGGAAGAAATGGACGGCATGCGCGGTGCGACAGAACCTTACGCCGCGTTGCTTGCTGCACGGGCGCGCGAACTTCTCAACACCACGTGGGGTTTGAGCGAAACCGGCGCGAGCGGCCCAACTGGCAACCGCTACGGCGATGCAGCGGGTCACTCCTGCATGGGCGTTGCAGGCCCCGTTGCCCGAACGATCACGTTGGAAACCGGCAACAGTGACCGGGTCGCCAATATGCGCGCGTTCTCATTGCGCGCACTCCAGTTGTTGGACGAGATCATCAGCGCGGCTCACTGAATCAGGCACATCTTCAGCGTTCATCGACAAAACTGGCGCGCGCAGTTCCGTTTTAACTGTGATTCCGCGCATCAAGTTTCGTGAGTGAGTGTTACGCGGATGAGGAAGCCGTTGTAATTGCGGATAAAAATTTCTTACGGAAACCTTAATATGCTGGAACCATTTTTTTTCCAGAATGTTAACCCCACGGAACGCATTTTGGTCACATATGGGCCCTACCCCCCGCGTGTCATCAAAACATTATGAAGTGAGAGAAATGCGAAAATTGCCGATCGCGATTGCCCTTGTCGTTGCCATGTGCGCGCCTGTGGCCGCCCAGGAAATGGGTGCAGAAGCTACAGCCAAGCCCGCGCGCGTGTCGGTCTTCAAGGCCGCAATGAACGAAGTCGCAATTATGCGTTATCGCGCGGCGCTCAAGCTCAAGGCCGACCAGGAAAAGTATTGGCCGGCAGTCGCCAATGCGTTGCGCGCGTTGGCCCGCGAGCCGCAGGTGAATGAAGCCGCCGTCCGCCGCTTTGCGCCTGCAGCGTCCGCGCTGTTTGCTCGCCTTGACGACGACCAGAGGCAGACTGCAATGCATCTCGTGCAGAAGGCCGGCCTGACGCAATACGCGTCGCTCTTCTAAGAAGCTACGTAACATCTAAATTACGTAGGTTACGCACCATCACGACGCCGACTTTCCGGGCGTCTCATATCAAAGCTTAAAAACGGCGTCATCGCATAGTGCGAGGCGCCGTTTTTCTTTGACCACGCGCACACTTGCCCCACGCAAGCTGAATGATGGCGAAAAGCTGACGGTGTCGTTCAGTTCCCGTTCAACCTACATCTGCAACTATCGCGTTGGACATTCGTTATCGTGTGTCGCGAATGATGAAAGGTGAAGCCATGAAGAAGATTGTTCTGGCGGTTGCCACTGCCGCCACTCTCGCAGTCACCGCTTTAGCAGCGCCTGCTCCAGCAGAAGCGCGCGGCGGACGTGTTGCAGCCGGTGTAATCGGCGGTCTTGCCGCCGGCGCGATCATCGGAGGCATCGCCGCCAACAGTGGTTACGGATACGGATATGGCCCCGGTTATGGCTACTATGGTGGCCCAGCCTACGCGGCCGCCCCTTGCTACTGGCAGCGCCAGCGCTTCTGGGATGGCTATGGCTGGCGCATTCGCAGCGTTCAGGTGTGTGGCTAGGCTAGGGCAAGCTGAACGAAAATATGCGGCACTCCTGCCCCACTTTGAATAAATCTGACGTCCGGAATGGTAAAAAACGCCATTCCGGGCGGATTTTTAGAGGCCACACCCCAGAATCTTCGGTATATTGGTATCTGGGGATGAACACGGGTGTCCCGCTAACCGGCGGGATACTCAAGCCGGGACCAACCGAAGCAATTACACTTCAGCCTTGGGCCCTTGAAACCAATCGCCTTGCGCCGGGCTTTGGCGTGATCTGAGGAGATAAAACACATGAAGAAGGCACTTTCGGCGTTCCTCGCTGCTGCGACGGTCGCTGGTTCGCTGGCGACTGCAATGCCAGCCGCTAACGCACGTGACGGTGGCGCGGTTGCCGCTGGCGTGGGTCTTGGCATTCTCGGCGGCGCGATCGCCGGTGCAGCAATTGCCAACAGCCGTCCGGCTTAGGCCGCTCCGGCTCCTGTCTACGTTGAAGAGCCTGCTTGCCGTCTTGTTCGTGAACGTTTCTGGGATGGTTACGGCTGGCGTTTCCGCCGCGTTCAGGTTTGCGATTGATCTGACCGCATCTCGCCTTCTGCGTGAGATCTGAGTTTTGAAACCCGGCCCGTCAGACGGCCGGGTTTTTGTTTGAGCGACCCTAAGCAGCGACTAGCCCTGTCACCGCCCTGCCCTCATCGCGCGCAGCACGTCCTGCGCTCGGCCAGCAGTCGACCTTGAGCCCCGCCTTCTTCTGATAAGCCCCGAGCGCCGCACGCGTCTGCATGCCCGCCTTGCCGTCGAGCTTCGAACTGTAGAGGCCGAGGCTTGTGAGATTCTTCTGCATCGCCTCGACGTCGGCGCTGCGCAGTTGTGTTGAAGCCGACCATGGTGTCACGAACGGCTGCGGATCGGTCATGCGATCGCTGAGGTGACCGACGAACAGCACATAGAGATCCGAGAAATTGTATTCCTTGATGACGAAATAGTTCTTCGTGGTCAGAAACGCCGGGCCATAAATTCCCTCCGGCTGCAACAGCGACGCGCTCTGCGCCTGTTCGGCAGCACTCAGACGCTGCCCCGCACCGGCACAAATCCTTCGCGCAGCCATTCGGAAATCGGCTTGGTGATTTCCGGCACGCCTTGCGTGCAATCCACATTGCGCGGCGCACGCACTTCGTAAGCCCAACGTAATCCCGGCTGCCAACCCTTGTTCTTCAATTGCTGCGCGGCGGAGGCCAGTGCATCGGGAATCGAGGTCCAGATGTTGACGTGGCCGTCACCATCGAAATCGACGCCGTGTTTGTGAAGCTCCGATGGCAGAAATTGCGTCAGCCCCGTGGCACCGCCCCATGACACGCGCAACTGCTTGCGCGTCACGTCGCCATTCTGGATCAGTTTCAGGGCTTCAATGAACTCGCCGCGATACTGATCCTTGCGCCGCCCGACATAGGCTTGGGTCGCCAGCACGCGAAGCCCGTCATACGGCAAGGCATAGCGGCCGTAGTCGGTCTCGCGCCCCCAGATCGCGAGAATGATGGTGCCGGGCACGCCGAACTGCTGCTCAATGGCCTTCAGCGTCGCAGCATGTTGTTGCATCAGCCGCTGGCCCTCAGTGGCGAGCCGCGCGATGCTTGCTTCCTTCAGATAATCCGCCGGGACCTGCACGAATTCGGCCTGAGAGGGCGCGCCGGTTGCGGGACGGCCGGGCAACAGGAGATCCGGCAATTTGTAATCAGGCTCCAGTCCACGCGTTTGCGCCTCGAACGTCGCTGCGCGACACACCGGCCTGTTGCGCCTCCGGCCACAGCGAGGCGATGAATTGCGTAAAGCCCGCATCGGCTGCCACGGCAGCCTGAGACACGACGCAGATCAACAGCACGGCGGCGCACCCGATCGTGCGCCGCAGATGTCTTGCTATCGATCGTGACGGTAACCGCATCAATGCCCGTGATGTGAATGCGCGTGATGTGAATGTCCGTTATGTGGACGCTGTCCGTCAGGCGCTAAAACCGGCCCGTTCGAAATGCGGTCCACATAGGCTATACCCACCGCCGACAAGATGAAAACCACATGGATGATGGTCTGCCACATGACGCCGGTTTCCGTGTAGTTGGTGGAACGGCCGGCGCCGCCGAGGTTACCGGCCTCGATGAAGGTCCGCAACAGATGGATCGATGAGATGCCGATGATGGCCATCGCGAGCTTGATCTTGAGCACGCTGGCATTGACGTGGCTCAGCCATTCAGGCTCGTCGGGATGTCCCCGCAGATTGAGCCGCGACACGAAAGTTTCGTAACCGCCGACGATGACCATCATGAGAAGGTTCGAGATCATCACCACGTCGATCAGGCCGAGTACCACCAGCATGATCTGCTGTTCGGAAAAATCGAACGAGTGTGTGATGAGATGCCAAAGCTCTTTCAGGAAGAGCACGACATAGACACCCTGCGCGACGATCAATCCGACATAAAGCGGCAATTGCAGCCAGCGGGACCCGAAGATCAGCATCGGAATCGGACGCAGCGTAGTGCCGCGCGGCGGTAAAGGCGTGTCAGTCATCATGTTCATTAACAGAGGCTCCGGCTGTCAGGAATCGAACCATCCTCAATTGGGGGACAGGTTCAATTCTGTCGAGCCGCGCCGCAGCGACGTTTAACCGCAGAAATTTTTCCGATCCGACATCATGATGTCAGTTTCGCAGCGGTCAGCCTGCAGGCCGTGATTTCATCGAATTGCAACGATGAAAAAACGCGGAAAACGCAGCAGAATCTTGCCATCGGCTTGCGGGAGATAGCTCGCCGCAATGCGCGCGCCGTAGATTTCCAGGAATTCCTTGCGCTCGGGAAAATCCAGTGGATCGAGAAACGGACGAAGTCCCGTGCCCTTCACCCATTCGACGATGGCCTGTGGATCATCGAGCACGTGATTATAAACCGTGTGCCAGATGTCGATGTTCCGGCATAGCGGCCTTAGCGCGTCGTAATACGCGCCGGGCTTCGGCAACACGTCCCGCGCTTCCGCCGCATGCGCAAGCTGCTCCCGGAACGGCTCGAGCTGCGCCACCTCCCGCATGAAAATGTGTGATGGCTCGTCGAGATTGTCCGGCATCTGCACGGCAAGCGCGCCGCCCTCGGGCAACTTGCTGGCGAGGCGTTTCAATTGCGCGAGATGATCCGGCACCCACTGGAAGATCGCGTTCGCGAACAACACGTCGGTGCCGGCGGGCGGCGCCCAGTGCGATATGTTTGCTTCAATGAACTGATGTTGCGGCAGACGTTCGCGCGCCTGACGCAGCATGTCCGCAGATGTATCGATGCCGGTAATGCGCGCCTGCGGCCAGCGTTCCGACAGCAATGCGGTGGAGTTTCCGGGCCCGCATCCGATATCCACCACCTGCCGGGCCTGCAGCAGCGGAATTTGCGCCAGCAAGTCGCGCGCAGGCCGGGTACGCTGATCTTCGAATTTAAGATACTGCTCCGCACTCCAGTCGGCCACGTCTGATGCTCCGCATTCCCGGTCGCACCCTTGTACGTCAGCGGAAATGCGTTGACCAGATTGTCGAGCCCCTATGTTTCAACATCCATGCGCCGCTTGGCGATGCACGCCGGACCACGCGATGCGCAGGTTTCTGTGCTCGGACCTGGAAACCATCTCTTTGGGCCGCAGCCTGCTCCCATAATCGCTGACCGCGAAGATGGAGCCGGGTGCGGCGGCCATCGCCTTCGGCGATGAAGCCTCAATATCCTCCGGCGAAAGTTTGTCATGCTTGTCAGTCATGCAACCCTCCGCCGGAGAAGGAAAAACGTCAGCGCGTCAACTTCTTGTACTTCACGCGATGCGGAATGACGAAATCCTGTCCGAGGCGGCGCATCTTGTCGGCCTCGTAGTCCTGGAAGTTGCCTTCGAACCATTCGACATGGCTGTCACCCTCGAAGGCAAGGATGTGGGTCGCGATACGGTCGAGGAACCAGCGATCATGGCTGATGATAACGGCGCAGCCGGCGAAATCCTCCAGCGCCTCTTCGAGCGCGCGCAGCGTATCGACGTCGAGATCGTTGGTCGGTTCGTCGAGCAGCAGCACGTTGGCGCCGGACTTCAGCATCTTGGCGAGATGCACGCGGTTACGCTCACCGCCGGAGAGCGCGCCGACCTTCTTCTGCTGATCGGCGCCCTTGAAGTTGAACGACGAACAATAGCCGCGCGAATTCACTTCCTTCTTGCCGAGCAGGATCTGGTCGTTGCCGCCGGAGATTTCCTCCCACACGGTCTTCTTGCCGTCGAGCGCATCGCGCGACTGATCGACGTAGCCGAGATGCACGGTCTCGCCGACGGTGATGGTGCCGGCGTCCGGCTGCTCCTGCTTGGTGATCATCTTGAACAGCGTGGTCTTGCCCGCGCCGTTGGCACCGATCACGCCGACGATGCCGCCGGGCGGCAGCTTGAAGGTCAGGTTGTCGATCAAGAGCCGATCGTTGAAGCCTTTGCTGAGAGCTTCGAAGTCGACGACGTTGTTGCCGAGACGCTCGGCGACCGGAATGATGATCTGCGCGGTCTGGGTCTGCTTCTCGCTCGCCTGCTTGAGCAGGTCTTCATAGCGCTGGTAACGCGCCTTGGACTTGGCCTGACGCGCCTTGGGTGACGCCGCGATCCATTCCTGTTCGCGCGCCAATGTCTTCTGGTGTGCCGCGTCTTCGCGGCCTTCCTGCGCGAGGCGCTTCTGCTTCTGTACCAGCCACGAGGAGTAGTTGCCCTCGTAGGGAATGCCGCGGCCGCGATCGAGTTCGAGAATCCAGCTCGTCACGTTGTCGAGGAAGTAGCGATCGTGGGTCACGATCAGGATCGCGCCCGGATAGTTACGCAGGTGGCCTTCCAGCCACGACACCGATTCCGCGTCGAGATGGTTGGTCGGTTCGTCGAGCAGCAGCAGTTCCGGCTGATCGAGCAGCAGGCGGCAAAGCGCGATGCGACGGCGTTCACCGCCCGACAGCGTGGTGACATCGGCATCGTCCGGCGGGCAGCGCAGCGCGTCCATCGCCTGATCGACCTTGCTGTCGAGATCCCACAGCCCCTGGGCTTCGATCTCGTCCTGCAGCTTGGTCATCTCGTCGGCGGTTTCTTCCGAATAGTTCACCGCGAGTTCGTTGTAGCGGTCGAGGATCGCCTTCTGCTTGGCAACGCCTTCCATGACGTTTTCGCGAACGCTCTTGCTGGCGTCGAGCTGCGGTTCCTGTTCGAGGTAACCGACGCGCGCGCCATCGGCGACCCATGCTTCGCCGTTATAATCCTTGTCGATGCCGGCCATGATCCGCAGCAGCGTCGACTTACCCGAACCGTTGACGCCGAGAACGCCGATCTTGGCGTCCGGGTAGAACGACAGATGGACGTTATCGAGCACTTTGCGGGTGGGATAGGCCTTGGTCAGACCCTGCATGAAGTAGACGAACTGGCGAGCCATCGTGATCCTTGAGACGGTAATGCGAGGGAGTTTTTGCTGCTCCTGATGTAGCGGCGGGAACAGGAAAGGGCAACCTTTGGTAGGATTTTGGAAAGGTTGTTGATGAGGATTTTCCGGCGCCGCCGAGGTCAAAAACCGCTTTTTAATTGCTTGTCGCGCAAGGTTTCAGGCTCGAACCAGCAGCGTTCGCGTCGCGACGAATATCGCAGCGTCGACACCAGAAGATCGTCGAAAGATCGCCATGGCGGCACACGGCACATCGATCGCAACCGGCGGCACGGAAATGTCCGTGCAGCGTTCCAATGGAACGTTCACCGCAATTGCCACCTTCTGGCGCGAGTTCCTGCGGGTAGCCTTCAATCCCTATCATCCCGAACAGCACTATATGCGCGGCCCCGGCCCAGCCTGGCGGGCCAAGCACGGTGCGGGCGTCAATCCTTGACCAGCATATAACGGCCCCGCATCCATCGCGCTTGCACTGCGAGCAGCGGCGCGCGACCATAGCGGCGTCTCAGGGCGTTCCGTTCCGGATCGTCCCCCTTTCAGCAAGATTTAATCGGATGAATTTGAGGACGGTATGAAGCACCGCTGTCGCAATTCTCGACGACTACCAGAACGTCGCGTTGAAGCTGGCCGACTGGTCACTACTTAAGGACAAGATCGACATCACGGTGTTCGACAAGCCGTTTGCCTCGTCCGACGAGGCGGTGCGGGCACTGAAGGATTTCCACATCATTTGCGCGATGCGTGAGCGCACCGGCTTCAGCCGCGAGGTGCTGACCGCGCTGCCGAACCTCAAGCTGCTCCTGACATCCGGCATGCGCAACGCCGCCTTCGACATGGAGACGGCGAAGGAGCGCGGCATTGTGGTGTGCGGCACCGGAACAACGGGCAACCCAACCGCCGGCCTGACCATCGGCCTGATGCTGGACCTCACGCGCAAGATCGGATTTGAGAACGCCCGCATGCACGCCGGCGAGCCTTGGCAAGTCACCGTTGGCGAGGATGTAGAAGGCCGCACGCTCGGCATCGTCGGCCTCGGCAAGCTCGGCACCAAGGTAGCGACCATCGCCAAGGCGCTGGGAATGAACGTGCTCGCCTGGAGCAGCAACCTCACGCCGGAAGCCTGCACGGCGGCAGGCGTGACCTACGCCACCAAGGAAGAATTGTTCGCGAAAGCCGACGTCATCACCATTCACGTGATCCTGAGCAAACGCTCGCGCGGACTGATCACAGCCGACGATCTCGCCCGCATGAAACCGACGGCGTATCTCATCAACACCGCCCGCGGGCCGATCGTCGACGAAGACGCTTTGCTGAAAGCACTTCAGGACAAGAAGATCGCCGGCGCCGGGCTCGATACGTTTTCGCAGGAGCCGCTGCCGATCGATCATCCGCTGCGCAAGCTCGACAACGTCGTGCTCACGCCGCACCTTGGTTACGTGACCGAGGAAAATTATCGCCACTACTACCGCGACATGGTCGAAGGCATTGCCGGCTGGCTCAAAGGCGAGCCGGTGCGGGTGATGGGCTGACCGCCAACGTCATTGCCGCGAGCAATGATGTTCGAGAGATAACAAAAATGGCCGGGCATGCCCGGCCATTTCGCATTCAAAATCAAACAGCGACTAACGCACAGTCACGGGCGCTGGAAGCGGCGGGACGACCGTGGGCCCCTGATTGGGAACCCCCACCGGCGCACGACCCACTGAGCCTGCGTTTGCCATCGGCGCGCTGCCTGGAACCTGCTGCGCAGATGCAGTCAAGTCCGGCAGCTTGCCGCCCGGAAGCACCACCACGCGTGTCCCGACTTTGACCCGATCGAACAGGTCGGTCACATCCTCGTTGAGCATGCCGATACAGCCCGACGACACGAACTTGCCGATGGTCGATGGCTGGTTGGTACCGTGGATGCGATAAACCGTATTGCCCAGGTACATGGCACGTGCGCCGAGCGGATTGCCGTCACCGCCGGCCATGAAGCGCGGCAGATAAGGTTGGCGCTCGATCATCTCTGCCGGCGGATGCCAATCCGGCCACTCCGCCTTCCGGGTGATCTTCTGCACGCCGGTCCAAGTGAAGCCATCGCGGCCGACACGGACACCGTAGCGGACTGCACGGCCACCACCGAGCACGTAATAGAGCTGTGTATTCGGCGTATCCACGACGATCGTGCCCGCCGGCTCCTTGGTCTGGAAGGAAACTTCCTGCCGGCGCAGGCGCGGCTCAAGCTCCTGGCGCGGACCTGTCTCCGGCTGGTCGTCAGGCGGCAGCGCCGAGAGCACGATCGGGCGACCATCGGCACCCTGCGGCTGTACGGCAACCGAACGGCCATCAACCGAACCCGGCGGGCGCAAGCCACGGTCCTGCTCTCCGTAATTGCTACCTTGGGGCGCACGCTCCTCCATATAGATCGGAGCCGGCCCGCGGTCGGAATACCCCTGCGGCGGACCGCGATCAGAGTAGGCCGGCGGCGGCGCCATCGGGCGACCGTAACGCGGATCATCCGGCGACATTACAGGGCCGAGCGCAGCGTTGCCCTGCGGAGGAAGCGACTGTTGCTGATAGACCTGCTGTGGCGGCCCCGGCTGTTGATAGCCAGGCGGCGACAGCGCGGTAGCACCATGGCCCCGCGCATCCTCGTCATCGAGCCGGTCGAAATCGGGTCTACCGCGATCGTCCGCGTAACCATCCGAGAGCCCGTAAGGCGCGGGCTGGACCGGCTGGGAATAGCCCGGAGGAGGCGGATAGGACTGCGCCACGGCGACAGGTGCCCCAGCAAGGCTAGCGGCAAAAGCCACCAAAACCGTCGCAGAAACCGTTGAAAGGCGATTGAACATCATGCCCCTTATGTTAGCGCGAACCCGCCACCGCATCGTTAACCCCAGATCACCCACGATAGCGGCGCATTCAAGACATTTTTGCAAAAACCGCCTTGGGAACACTGACTTTTTCGCGAGTTTTCGCGAGCCGTGACAAATCTGCCGTGTTGCGAAGCATCTGATCCGGCAAAGTTTTCAGAAACACCCATTCACGATTGCGCTATTCTCCGTGCGGCTCCGATTCGTGGCACTCGATTCTGTGCGGGTGGCGTTTTGTGCCGCGTGAATAGTGTTCGCGTTTGTAAGCGTCCCGTTATGGCCCGGTGACCTCGGCTGATTCGCTTTGCCGCAGGCAGGACACGAAGACATGCTTCCCGGAATTCGATTTATCTTCGTCACGATCATCCTATCGGTTTCGGTTCTGATCTTCGGCCTCGGCGCCGCAGCGCTGTTGCGCACGGCCCATGAGGAATTCGCGAGTCTGCCGGCGTGGCGCGCGGCACCACCCCAGCTGCCCCCAGCGCCTGCCGAAACCAACATGCCGACGCTGGCCATGCTGCGAATCGAGACACCGGACGTGACCAGGGACGCTCCGGAACCCGGCCCAAGCGTGTCAGGCACAAAGCTGAACGTGGATGATGTGACGGGTGAGCGGGATGCGGCAGCGGAAACTCCGCCACAACCGGCACCTTCCGTTCCCTCTGCAGAAAAAGTCGCCAGTGTCAGCATTCAGGCAAATCCGCAAACCGAAGCTGAGGCCCCTGCTCCGGACATGACAGCACCTGCCCCGTCGCCGGATGCTGAAAACCGAGATAGCGGAACCAGAGTTGCAGCGCTGTCAGACTCCAAGGAGTCCGAAGCCACGACGGCGGAGATCGAAACCAACGAAACCGAGGGCGCTGGAGCCAAAACGGCGGAGGCAAAAAGCAGCGAAGCCGCGGTCAATGAAATCAAGCCACTGGACACTGCCGAACCCGGAACGACCAACCTCCGAACCAACGTCCTCAAGACCGTTGAAGTCAAAAGCCTTGCCAAAGTCATCAAGCCATCCAGGCCTGTGATCAAGAAAGCCAAGCGTTCGGGCATTTATGCTGTCGCCCAGCGCCGCCGCGCCGCGGCCCGGGCGCGTGCAATCGCGCGTGCTCGGGCTGCGTGGATCGCTGCTCAGCAGAGACTGGTGCAAACCGACCCTCTCGCGGCACTTTTCGGCATTCCCGCTCAGCCCGCCCAGATCGCTCATACACAGCAGCAATGAGCGATCAGGACCGTTAGGCCGATCCCGTCGCGATCTGCGGCCCGTCAGGCAAGCCCCACTCCGCCCAAGATCCGTCGTACAGCGCGGTATCGATGCCAAGCCGCGCCAGCGCCAGCGACACCGTCCCTGCCGTAACGCCGGAGCCGCATGACGTCACGATCGGCTTTTGCAGATCGACCTTGGCGCTACCGAAGATCGTTTTCAGGTCGTCCGCCGACTTCATCGTTGCATCCGAATTGATCAGATCCGTGAACGGCACGTTGAGGCTGCCCGGAATGTGCCCCGAACGGCGCCCCGGCCATGGCTCTGCTGCCGTACCCTGGAAACGTTCGCGCGCGCGAGCATCGACCACCTGTTCGGTCGGATGACTGATATTCGCCAGCACCCGTGCGCGATCACGGACACGGTTCTCATTCAGATGCGCATGGTAGGCTGTCAGATGCGGCGTGACAGGCTGGGCATCGACGGCGTAGCCATCGGCGATCCATTTTTTTAAACCACCATCGAGCACTTTAACGCGTTCGTGACCGAACACGCGGAACATCCACCATGCGCGCGGCGCGCCCATGTAATCGCCGCGATCATAAATCACGACGAGATGATTGTTCTCGATGCCGAGCGCACCGACGTCGCGCGCAAACTGAAGCGGCGGCGGCAGCATGTGCGGCAACGAACTGCCATGATCCGAGATGCCATCGACATCGAAAAACACCGCACCATGAATATGCCGCTGCGCGTACTCATCCGCCGCCGTCGGCGGGCGCATCGCCGGCATGCGGTATGAGGCGTCGAGAAGACGCAAGTCCGGATCGCCGAGATGGTCGTGAAGCCACGCGGCGGTAACGAGAGGATCATCAATCATTGCCTAGTCCTTCTTGCGCGGTTCGACCTTCTCGACCGCTCCGCCGGCTTCGCGCCACGCAGTGAACCCGCCGCCGAGATGCGCCACAGGCGCCAACCCCATGTCCTGCGCGGTCTTTGCAGCCAGTGCAGAACGCCAGCCCGACGCGCATTGGAACACGAATTTCTTGTCTTCCTGAAAGATCGGCTTGGCGTAAGGGCTTTCAGGATCGATCCAGAATTCAAGCATGCCGCGCGGGCAATGAAACGATCCAGGAATACGCCCCTCGCGCTCGATCTCGCGCGGGTCGCGAAGATCGACGATCACGACGTCACTCAGGCCGACGCCACCATTCGGAAACTTCTCGACGGCCTCCGCGGCGTTGATGGTCTCAATCTGCGCATTCGCTTCATCGAGCAGTTTCTTGTAACCGCGGGTGATGGTGGATGGCATGGATGGCTCCATCTCTGACGACCTAGAGACGAGGTGCTTATCACCTCTCCTCGTTTATGTGGAGAGGCGCACGTGGCTCCCAACGAGAGATCCCGCGCAGGCGGGATGACAATGCGGATCATGCATTCATCCCAACCGTTCTCCCCGCTTTTGCAGGGCGCGGGAGCCGATCAGCGCGTCAGCTCACGCATTGCGCCCTCGAGCCCTTCCAGGGTGAGCGGGAACATTCGCTCCGTGAACAGCTTTCGGATAACCGTCGTCGATTCCGAGTAATCCCAGTGCTTGCGCGCGACGGGATTGAGCCAGACCGCATGCGGATAGGTGCGCGTCACCCGTTCCAGCCACACTGAGCCGGCCTCTTCGTTGACGTGCTCGACCGAGCCGCCGGGTACCACGATCTCATAAGGCGACATCGAAGCATCACCGACGAAGATCACCTTATAGTCGTGCGGATACTTGTGCAGGATGTCCCAGGTCTGCGTGCGGTCGGAGAAGCGGCGCTTGTTGTTCTTCCACACACCTTCATAGAGGCAGTTGTGGAAGTAGAAATACTCCATGTGCTTGAACTCGGTCTTCGCCGCCGAGAACAGCTCCTCGACCTGCGCGATGTGCCCGTCCATCGAGCCGCCGATGTCGAAGAAGATCAGTACCTTTACCGCGTTGCGCCGCTCGGGACGCATGTGCACGTCAAGATAACCGTGGTTCGCGGTCTCGCGGATGGTGGTGTCGAGATCGAGTTCATCAGGCGAACCGGTGCGTGCGAATTTGCGCAGGCGGCGCAGCGCAACCTTGATGTTGCGGATGCCGAGTTCGACGTTGCCATCGAGATCCTTGAACTCGCGGCGATCCCATACCTTCACGGCGCTGAAGTTGCGGTTCTTCTCCTGCCCGATGCGCACGCCTTCCGGATTGTAGCCGTGCGCCCCGAACGGTGAGGTGCCCGCCGTGCCGATCCACTTGTTGCCGCCCTGGTGTCGCTTCGTCTGTTCCTTGAGGCGCTCGCGCAGCGTTTCCATGAGCTTGTCCCAGCCCATGGCCTCGATCTGCTTCTTCTCTTCCTCGGTCAGGTATTTTTCCGCAAGCTTCTTCAGCCATTCGGCGGGAATGTCCGCCTTCTCCATGGCATCGAGCAGGTTCTCGAGGCCCTTGAAAGTCGCGCCGAACACCCGGTCGAACTTGTCGAGATTGCGCTCGTCCTTCACCAGCGAGACACGCGCAAGATAATAGAAATGCTCCACGCTCTGATCCGCGAGATTGGCGTCGAGCGCCTCCATCAGCGTCAGATATTCGCGGAGCGTGACCGGCACCTGCGCGTCGCGCAGCGATGTGAAGAATTGCAGGAACATACCACGTAATGTGCCCGCGCCCACGCATCCGTCAAGGGGCCGAGGTCAGAGGTCCAGGCCGAAAGCCGCATTGCATTGCAGGCTTGCTGCCACGAATGACGCACGTGGCGGCCTAGACCCCCCTGCGATTTCAACTAAACTCACGTTTGACGCCCACCGGACACATCCAGACCGGATCGTTCGCGGCGTTGACCGGGTACGCATAACTCTCGGAAGCGAGTGTTACAGCGTTTAAAACAGGGGTTCGTCCATGGGCATTGAATCCGTCATCGTTTGGCTCATCGTCGGTGCGATCGCAGGCTGGCTGGCCGGACTGATCGTCAAGGGCGCGGGCTTTGGTCTGCTTGGCAACATCGTCATCGGTATCATCGGCGCAGTCGTCGCCGGGTGGTTGTTGCCGCAACTCGGCGTCAATCTCGGCACCGGCACCGTCCGCGCCATCATTAACGCGGCGATTGGTGGCGTTATCGTCCTCGTTATTCTGTCATTGATCCGGCGCGCATGACACTCTAAGCGACTTTCGGGACGACCGCCCATAAGGCGGTCGTTTCTTGTTTGAAACGGCGACAGCAATCACGTCCAACAAAGGCACCACAAGGCAAACGTCGATGAAATTTACAGGTACAAAAGATTACGTCGCCACCGATGATCTGAAGGTCGCGGTCAACGCTGCGATCGTGCTCGAACGTCCGCTGCTGGTGAAAGGCGAACCCGGCACCGGAAAGACCGTGCTGGCCGAGGAAGTCGCAAAGGCGCTCGATGCGCCGCTGCTGACCTGGCACATCAAGTCCACCACCAAGGCGCAACAAGGCCTTTACGAATACGATGCGGTGTCGCGCTTGCGCGACAGCCAGCTCGGCGATCCGCGCGTGTCCGACATCTCGAACTACATCAAGCGCGGTAAATTGTGGGACGCCTTCACCAATGAGAAACGCCCGGTGCTGCTGATCGACGAGATCGACAAGGCCGACATCGAATTCCCGAACGACCTCCTGCTCGAACTCGACCGCATGGAATTCCATGTCTACGAGACCGGCGAGACCATCAAGGCAGCCAAGCGCCCGATCGTGATGATCACGTCGAACAACGAGAAGGAATTGCCGGACGCGTTTCTGCGCCGCTGCTTCTTCCACTACATCAAGTTCCCTGATGCCGACACCATGAATGCCATTGTCGACGTGCACTTCCCCGGCATCAAAAAGCGTCTTGTCGAGGAAGCGCTGCGCATCTTCTTCGAGGTGCGCGAGGTGCCTGGCCTGAAGAAGAAGCCGTCCACATCGGAACTCCTGGACTGGCTCAAGCTGCTGCTGAACGAAGAGATGACGCCGGAGACGCTGCGCGAACGCGATCCGCGCAAGCTGATCCCACCGCTGCATGGCGCGCTGCTGAAGAACGAGCAGGACGTGCATCTGTTCGAGCGGCTGGCATTCCTCAGCCGCCGGGAAGTCTGAAACCGCAAGACAAGCTATCTCTCGTCATGGCCGGGCTTGTCCCGGCCATCTACGTTTTTGATGCCGCAAAGAAAGACGTGGATGCCCGCGATTACGCGAGCATCCCGCATTATTTCGGCACGCTACCGTTGCCGATCCAGCTGAAACGTCAGGTGCGCCTTCGCCGTCGGCCATTCACCGGCGATGATGCTGTACACCACCGTGTCACGCAGGGTCCCGTTCGGCGCTATCTGATGACTGCGCAGCACACCATCAAGTTTGGCGCCAAGCCGTTCGATTCCGCGGCGGCTCTGATGATTGAAGAAGTGCGTGCGGAATTCGACCGCGATGCAGTCCAGCTTTTCGAAAGCGTGCGTGAGCAGCAGCAGCTTGCACTGGGTATTGAGCGGCGTGCGCTGGACGCGTGCCGCATACCACGTTGATCCGATCTCCACGCGCCGGTTTGGCGCATCAACGTTCATATACGTGGTCATGCCCGCGATGCGACCATCTGCATCCATGACCGTGAATGGCAGCATCGCCCCCACCGCCTGCAGACCGAGCCGCCGCTCGATTTCCTTGCCCATGTCCTCCGGGCGCGGAATGAACGTGTACCAGAGCTTCCACAGCTCGCCGTCTTTTACGGCATCGACGAGGCCGTCGTGATGCGCCGGTGACAGCGGCTCAAGGTGCGCATGCGGCCCTTCCAGCGTGACGGGAGCAAGCCAGGTCATCGGCACGTCCTACTTGTTGAGGAAGTTCAGCGGCAGGCCGCCGCGCGGCCAATCCATCGCCACCAGTTCGCCCTTGCCCGACAATGTGATGTAGGCGGTCTTCAATTCCGGCCCGCCGAAAGCGATATTGGTGGTGACATGGTCGCCAGTCGGCACCTGCTCGACCAGCTTGCCATCCGGTGCAATCACCGAAATGCAGCCTGAGATCAGCGTCGCTACGCAGACATTGCCTGATGCTTCCACCGCGAGCGAGTTCGAACATCTGGTAACCACCGAGACCGGCGAGCGGCCTGCCGATCTCACCACGATAGATCACCGGACCCGGCTTGATTTCACCCGGCGCACCGACATCGAATGCCCACAGCCGCGAGGTCGGCGTCTCCGCCACATAGACCGTCTTCTCGTCGGGTGAGAGGCCGATGCCGTTTGCCGGCAGCATCGACGGCACTGCCTCGACCAGGTCGCTTCCGCCCGGCTTCATGTAGTAGACGGAGCCAACATCCATGTCGCGCGCGCGGCGCTTGCCAAGGTCGCTGAACCACAGCCCGCCCTGCTTGTCGAACACAAGGTCGTTCGGGCCGTTGAGTTTCCGCTCGCCGCAACGCTCGAACAGGGTTTCAATCTTGCCGGTCGCGAGATCGACCCTCTGTAGTGAGCCACCGAGATATTCGGACGGCGCCGGTGCGCCGGGCATCAGCGCTCCGCGTCCTTGCGACCAGCTAAAGCCGCCGTTGTTGCAGATGTAGCATTTGCCGTCGGGACCGATCGCGGCGCCATTTGGACCACCGGGAATTTTTGCAACCGTCTCCTTGCGGCCATCGGGATAAACGCGGGTCAGTTTCTGAGCGCGGATTTCCACCAGCACCACCGAGCCGTCAGGCATCACCACCGGGCCTTCTGGAAATTCGAGACCGGTTGCGATGACACGAAGCTTTGACATGAAGACCTCCCGGATTTTCTTGTTGACGTTGACGAATTGCGGCGGCGGCAAACCTATCGTGCAGTTTGCACAATAGCCAGCACATGCGCGCAATTCAGTTCTGTGCGTAATTGTGCTTGCTGGTAAGATCCCGATACACCAGCGCAGCCGCAGCGATATCGGACAGTGCGTGGCCGACAGCCTTGAACACCGTGATCTCGCCCTCGCTGCCCCTGCCCTTGCGCTCGCCTCTGCAAAGCTGTGCCAGTGATCCCGCAATATCGTCCGGCGTAATCACACCATCGCGAATGGGATCCATCAGTTCGCCGGATTCCTTGAGTCCATCCATCGTATCGACATACACGCGCCCGCGCCGGAAGACGTCATCATCCGCCTCGCGCATGAACGGCGTGAAGCTGCCGATCAGGTCGAGATGCGTACCCGGTTTCAGCCACGCCCCCTTGATGATCGGCGTGGTCGCGAGCGTCGCGCAGCTGACGATGTCAGCGTCGCCCACCGCCCGCTCCAGATCGCGCGCGACATAGGCGTCGATTCCCTGCGCCTGCAACGATCGCACGAGCCGTTCCGCGCCGGCGGGATTGATATTCCAGACTGCCACCTGCGTGATCGGCCGTACCGCGCGGAAGGCATCCGCCGCGAGGCTCGCGATGCGACCAGAGCCCGCGATCAAGAGCTTTGACGCGTTCTCGCGCGAGAGAAACGATGCCCCGAGGGCCGCGATGCCGACGGTACGGCGCGAGGTAATCTCGTTGCCGTCAATCAGCGCCAGATGCTGGCCGGTGGGACCATCGCAGAGCAGGTAGCTTGAGAACAGCCCCGGCAGATTCCGTTTGCCATTTTCGGGAAAGATCGTGACGACTTTAATGCCGAGAAATTCCTGTCGCCACGCCGGCATGATGAGGACGGTCGCCGTCGAGCCATCGGGCTGTGGAATGAAATGATGATGCCGCACCGGCACGTCGGCGCCCACAGTGAATGCGTCGCGCAGCGCCGGGATGAGACGATCGAACGGCAGGCTCGCGCGAGTGCGGTTGGCATCGATGATGAGGGGGGAAGCGGTACTGTTCATAGCGTTATTGTGTTTGAGTTCACTCGCGGGCGCAATCTTCCTAACGCGATCGCACCCCATCCATCAGCTTCTTCCGAAATGCACGATCGCGCTTGAGGTGCCACTCCCGGCTCATGGCTTCGTTGCGGGTCTCGAATGCTTCCGTGTGCAGCAAGGTCCAGACACGACCACGCGTTGACCGCGCGCCGGTGCCGTCATTGTGTTGATTAAGCCGCCGCGCAACGTCATTGGTCCAGCCGACATAGGACGTGTAACGGCCCTTATGGAAACTGCCCAGCACATAGACGAAACTCTGCTCGCCCGCGCGTCCTTTGGCACCGCCCGGCGCAGCCGTCTTGCGCTTCGCAATCCTCTTCACTGCTGACGTCGTCTTTCGCGTGCGAGACGTCTTCGGACTCACCGCACCCGTCACTTGGCGGCGGGCTCCTTCGCAGGCGACTTCGGCAATTCCACCGGCTTCTTCTCCAGGGCCTGAACCTGTCCCTGCAACTGCTCGACTGTCTTCTGAAGGCCAATCACCGTCGCCTTGAGTCCATCGATCTGCCGGTTGGCGGCATCCAGCTTCTGCTGACTGTCGAGCCCAGCTTTGGTGAGCGACTTTTTGAGGAAATCGACATTGCTCTGCAGACAGCTCGTGCGGCGCTCCATGGTCTTCTCGACGGTGCAAATCTCGATGCCGACCACGTCCTGCGCGAACGCCCCGCCCGTTGTGCCAAATACAACCGCAGCAACGAGCGTCAAATTTATTGTGCTTGTCCTCATCACTCGACCTCTCGCTTGGCTTTCACGGACTGTCTCAAAACGTGACGGCGTGGTTGCGGCATCTTAAGCTTTGGAACGCGACCGGAACGAAACACGTCCGAATCAGCGATTCATAACATGACCCGGCGCACCTGCCTCGACATCTTGTGTCGCATGTCGTGAATCATCCAACATCAAGCATCGTAAATTTTCCATCACAGGCAAGATGTGCTTCAATTATTAACATCTTCGCAAGCCGAGCCCCGTCAGCCACCTGCGTTCGTCATTCTTCCAAACACCAAGGATACTCCGAACAATGTCCAATCTGCACGGTGTCCTGCCTTATCTGGTGTCTCCGATCACACCGGATGGGACGATCAAGACGGAAGTTCTCGGCAAGCTTTGCGACGACCTCATCGGCAAAGGCGTGCATGGACTGACGCCGCTCGGCTCGACCGGCGAATTCGCCTATCTTGGCCGCGAGCAACGCACGACAGTGGTCACGGCCGCGATCGAGGCCGCAGCGCGACGCGTTCCAGTGATTGCGGGCGTCGCATCGACATCGATTGCCGACGCGGTTGCGCAGGCCAAGGCTTATCAGCAACTCGGCGCGGATGGCATCCTCGCCATTCTCGAGTCCTATTTTCCGGTCAAGGACGCACAGGTTGAAGCTTATTTCCTCGCCATCGCCGACGCGGTCGATATTCCGGTGGTGATCTACACCAATCCGCAATTCCAGCGTTCGGACCTGACACTCGACGTCATTTCGCGCCTCGCGGAGCATCCGCGCATCCAGTACATCAAGGATGCGTCCAACAATACCGGACGGCTGCTCTCGATCATCAACCGCTGCGGAGACGCCCTGCGTGTGTTCGCAGCGTCATCGCATATTCCGGCAGCGGTGATGCTGATCGGCGGCGTCGGCTGGATGGCGGGCCCGGCCTGCATCGTGCCACGCGAGAGCGTGCGGCTTTATGAACTGTGCGAGGCGAAGCGCTGGGACGATGCGATGACGCTCCAGGGTAAGCTGTGGCAGGTCAATGAGGCATTCGCGCGCTTTAATCTCGCCGCCTGCATCAAGGCCGGTCTTGAAATTCAAGGTTACGCCGTCGGCGATCCGGTCCCACCACAAGCCGCGCTCACAACTGACGAACGCAGAGTTATCGAGAGCGCGCTGAAAGGATTAGCCTGAGGGACCGACACTCGAAATCTATCCCTACCCTTCGGACTTCTCCTGCCGCTTATCCAGCGCCGCCATGGCATCCGCGAGGATCGTGCGGACACGCTGCGCCTCTTTCGCATCGATCAGCGACGGATCGAGATAGAAATCAAGACCTGGCATGCGCTCGACCACCACATCGCCTCTGTCGCCTGAGGCGTCGAGCAGGTTGTCGACCGCATAGGGAATGACCTCACGGCTGATACCCTTCATGGTGATCGGCGGCAGGGGATGCGCGGCGACCACATCGCTCACAAGCGCGAAGGTTTCGTAGCTGATGACGATACGGCCGGCTTCGGCGATGGTCTGCAATCGCGCTGCGAGGTTCGCCTCGGCGCCGATGATCGTGTAATCCATCCGGTCGACGCTGCCGAAATTGCCGACGTTGCAATAGCCGGAATTGATGCCGATGCGGGTCTTGAACGGCTGCTCGATGCCTTCCGATCGCCACTTGGCGTTCAGCTCGACGAGCCGCCGCTGCATCCCCCATGCCATGCGCAGACAGGCCTGCGCGTCCAGCCGCTCGCCCTTCGTTTCCGGATCGCCGAAGAAGATCAGCATCGCATCGCCGATGAACTTGTCGATGGTCCCGCCGTGGACGAGCGCGATCGCTGACATTTCCGTGAAATATTCGTTGAGCAGTTGGGTGATCAGCTCCGGCTGCAGCCGCTCAGTGGTCGCGGTGAAATTCTGGATGTCGGAGAAGAAGATCGTCAGCTTCTTGCGCTCGGTGTGGATGATGACGTCCTTCTGGCCGCTGAAGATGCTCTTGTAGATTTGCGGCGAGATGTAGCGCGAGATCTTCATCGACAGCGACGCGAGGAAATCGTTGTTGGATTCCAGTTCGCGGTTCATGCCCTGGATCTGCATCGACTGACGGCGCTGCATACCGACGAACGACAATCCGCTCGCTGCCGCGAGCACGAAATAAGCCAGCAGATACTTGAAGGAGAAGATGTTGGCCGCGATCGGCTGCGTGATGATGATTTCCTGAATGCCGCGGACGTCGCCGACCTTCCAGTCCTGCTTCGGACTCTCCGGATGGATATTGTGGCAGCTGACGCAGGCCGGTGCCCATCATGATCGGCGCAATGAGCCGTACGCTGTCGCTCAGTAGCGACCGCGATGCATCCTCGATCTTCTGATCCGGATTGGCACGCAGGCTTTCCAGCGCCTTGCGCTCGAACTCATCGAGCTGATGCGACGCACGATTCTTGAACGGATAGTCGGACACGAAACGATAGGTAATATTCTGCTGCTGCTCGCTGATCACCCTGCCAAGCTCCAGCGACAGCGTGGCGGGAATGGGCATGGCACCCGGCACCGATCTCATAATTGTGGATCACCTGGGTCGAGCCCGGATGCGCCAGGATACGGCCCACGACATTGGAGCCGTAATAGCCGCGCACGCTGGTGACGAGCGAATTGAGGTCCGTGGCCTGACGGCGCAGCGCGGCCTCCGCGAGGTTCGTCAGGTCGAGCCACACTGCGACCGGCAGCAGCGCCAGCAACACCGCGATCAGGAAACCGGTCAACACGCCGCGCGAGCGCAGATTTTCGGGATTCGCACTGTCCATTGGATTGCCCCTGCCCCTCAGCCCCCAACTCTAATACAAGTGCCTGAAACAATGATAGCAGCCGGACGTTATGCCCGGCGGGAGGCTGCAGCATCATGAGCGACTGGCAAACCATCGATAGCGCGCCGAAGGACGGGACCTTCGTCATGCTGCACAATCCGGCTTGGCCCACCGACGTGGAAGGATTTTGGCACCGCCCAAGCCAGGCTTGGTCCGCCAATGTGCGGATTCGAGATATCGAAAACCGGGTTATTGGCCCCGCGCCACCCACTCACTGGAAGCCGCTGACATCCGATCAGCAAAGGTATTGATCGACCGCCCGCCGTATTCACGGAACGGCTGGAACGCCCCGATGTTGGCTTGAGGCCAAAAAGCACCGAGCCATCACGCGAAGGGTATCAAGATGACAAAGGTCGTTTACGAAGTGGTCGAACACGACGGCGGCTGGGCCTACAAATTCGACAACGTATTCTCGGAGACCTTCCCTAGCCACAAAGCCGCGCATGCCGCGGCGGAGCGCGTCGCCGCAGAGCAACGCGTGCCGGGCCGGACCGAAGAGATTCAGTACGAAGACGGTCAGGGAAAATGGCACGAGGAGACTGCCAAGGGCGACGACCGACCCTCAACGGAAGTGGTGGACGAGAAGTAGCGGTGCACTGGTTGCGATGAAAGCGCGCAGATTGCCAGACCGGGCCACGCCGTCTAAAACAACCCCATGGTCAAAGCATTGCAAAACTGGCTAAACACCCACGAACTGCCGGCGATCATCGCCGGCGTCCTTGGCGTCGTCCTGTTGCTGTCGCTTGCTCTCGTGGTCGGCGGATACTTGATCGTCACGCTCTAGCGACCGACCACTGACATCCCGGGGTTATGCCTTGTCGCGGAAGTAAGGCTCGACAGCGCCGCTCAGTTTGATGGTCAGCGGGTTGCCGTAGCGATCCTTGGCGGAGCCGGCTGTAACCCGTACCCATCCCTCGCTGACGCAATATTCCTCGACATTGTTCTTTTCGACGCCCTTGAAGCGGATGCCGACATCACGCGTGAGCACCTCAGCGTTGTAGTAAGGGCTACGTGGATCGGTCGAAAGGCGGTCCGGCAGTTCATCGCTCATTGTATCAATATCCTGCTTCGCGCATCCTGAGTTACAGGAGGCTTTCGATGGTCTTGGTCAGCGCTTCGGGCTTGGTCATCGAACCATGTCGCGCGACAGCCTTTCCGTAGCGATCAACGATGAACTTTGTAAAGTTCCATTTGATCGCCTTCAAACCGAGAAATCCCGGTTGCTCGCTTGTCAGATACGCATACAGCGGATGAGCATTCGCGCCGTTGACATCGATCTTGGCGAATAGCGGAAACGACACCGCATATTTTTGCGAACAGAACGACGCGATCTCCCGCGAATCGCCCGGCTCCTGATGGCCGAACTGATTGCATGGAAAGCCAAGCACCGCAAAGCCTCGCGGCGCAAACCGCCTGTAAAGCGCTTCGAGCGACTCGTATTGCGGCGTGAATCCGCACGCGCTCGCGGTGTTCACAATCAACAATACTTGTCCCTTGAATGTGTTGAGAGACAGGTTGTCGCCAGTGATGGTCGCGGCGGTAAAATCGTAAACGCTCGGCACTTCAGATCCTCGTCGCGCAGTGCCCGCTCAGGTACGCCGCCCGCTCTTTTCCTCATTGGCCAGCCACTGGGACAATTTGAGCGTCGAGGTCCCGGATGCGCCTTTTTTCTGTTTGGCACCCTGTCTCGGCGCGGATTTCTCCGCAGGAGCCGTAGCTGCCTCAGCGGCTTCCTTGGCCAACCGGAGTGCTCGCAATTTTTCCATATTGAGGCGTACCGCGCGGCCCTGTGCTTCGTAATCAGCCTTGGCCTTTTCGGCTTCAGACTGCGGTGGCGTTCGCTTCTTCGATGCGCTCATCGTCGTCCTCTGGGTTTCGCTCGCTAACACATTGTCGTTCTTAGCCGATCTGCAACCGCCTGTCTTGTTCCGCTCGCTCGCCCCCCCTGTCCGTCCCGCGCGAAAGCCCTCGCAATGGTCCAATTTAGCCTGTATTGCCAACTGTCCACTAAGGCCCGTGACAGGTTCCATAGCTCGAAACGCCACAATTCTTAGGCATTTCAGATTAAGGTTTTGGCCACTTATCCACCGTCGAGACAATCGCGTGGCAATCAGGACGACCTATCTCTTGCTGACCTGTTGCGCCGGGGGGCTGGCCGCCTTTGGCGGGTGGTTGCTGGGTGACCAATTGTTCTTCCAGAGCGCTTCGGCGTCCCTGACCAAGGAAGAAGCCGCCATCGCTGCGCGATACCCCGTCTCCAACCGGGACATTAAAAAGGATCGTGCAATCGCGGTTACTCCGGCTGCGCCCGTTGATCCCGGCCCAGTCAGTCAGTCCCTTGCAACGGCCTATGCCTATCTCTCCGCACCGCCACCACGCGCCACTGTTGCGAAGCCTGAAAAACCGTCACGGCTGTTGCTCAGCGATATGCAGATTGCCGGGATCAAGCAGCGGCTGAAGTTAACGGCTGCACAGGAGAAGTATTGGCCGCCGATGGAGTCGGCTCTGCGTGAGGTGATGCTGCTGGTATATGACCATCAGAAGCGCGCCAAGAAATCCGGCGACGAAACCTTCGATACCGAAAGCGCTGCGGTCACGCGTCTGAAGGAAACATCGAAAGCGCTATTCGGCCAGTTGCGCGGCGATCAGAAGAACGAGGTCATGATGCTGGCGAGAATAGCCGGACTGTCCTCTGTGGTGTCTGAGGTGACGGGCGGAAAAGCGATTGCGAAAACTGAAGAGTGATAACGCGGAGCTGTGACCTCGTTCCTCTCTCTATTGCCGATACTCGTTGGTCAGTTCGCCGATGCCTTCGATAGCGACAGTCACCGTGTTGACGGCCTCCTTCATCGCACCGACACCCAGCGATGTACCACAGCAGATCAGATCCCCCGGCAACAACGTCATGTCCTGCGAGATCATGCTGACGAGCTGTTGCGCGCTGAAAATCATATCCGAGATCTGATACGATTGCCGTTCCGCGCCGTTCAGGACGGTGCGCACCGTGAGCTTTTCTGGATCGATGCCTGTTGCGATCACAGGGCCAAACGGGCAAAAATCATCGAAGCCCTTGGCGCGTGCCCATTGCGCAAATGTTGCGTCCTTGCCGATGATGTCGGCGGCTGTGATGTCATTGACGCAAGTGTAACCGAGGATGAAGTCGCCCGCCTCTTCGACCGATACCTCGCTGCATGTCTTGCCGATGACGATGCCGAGTTCGCCTTCATAGACGACCTTGCCGTCATAGGACGACGGACGTTTCACCACCGCATCAGGCGCGGTCACCGTCGTCGGCGCTTTCAGCAAATAAAGCGGCTCTGCGGGCTCCGCGACATTCAGCTTCGCCGCCAGCGCATGGAAGTTGTTCCAGAGCGCAATCACCTTGGTGGGTTCGGTTGGCGACAGCAACCGGACGTCCGCTAGCGCCAATTTTTCGCCGTTGGCCTGCGCGCCATTGAACATATCACCGCTGTGAACAGTGATCTCGCCATCCGCGAGCACGCCGAAACCGACGGTGTCTTTGTGGCAAAAGCGAACCCAATGCGTCATGGGTGAGAACTCCAGGGTGAATCATCATTGTGAGGAACGCCGCGACGACAGCGATTGTCGACGCAAACAATCTTGTTCGCTCAATAAAGCCCGGCAATCTTCGCGCGTTGAGCCACCAGCGCCAGAACCGTATCGATGGTCGGCGTCGGAAAGTGCGCCAGACGGCCCATTTCCTGCACAGCTGTAATCAAGGGATCAATTTCCATCGGCCGGCTACGCTCAAGATCCTGCAGCATCGATGTCTTGTGCGCACCGACCTTACGCGCGCCTTCGATGCGACGTTCAACATCGACGCGGAACTTGATACCGAACTCCTCTGCGATCTCCTGCGCCTCGAGCATCATCGCCTTCGCGACGCCGCGCGTGCCCGGATCGCTGCCGATCACGTCAAGAGTCGCATGGGTGAGCGCGCTGATCGGGTTGAAGCAGACATTGCCCCACAGCTTGAGCCAGATTTCGTCGCGAATGTTGTCGAGCACCGGCGCCTGCAATCCCGCCTTGGTGAACATTTCGGAGAGTCCTTCGACATCAGCCGTCTTCTCGCCGGACGGCTCACCGATCGGAAAACGATCACCGTAGACATGACGGATGACACCTGGAGCCTCAATTTCGGTCGCCGGATAAACCACGCACCCGATTGCACGTTCAGGTCCGAGTTCGCGCCATTGCCGGCCGCCGGGATCGATGCTTTCCAGCGCTGATCCTTCGCAGGTGTTGCCGTGCTTGTAGAAGTACCAATAGGGAATGCCGTTGACTGCGGTGACGATGCGCGTCTTCGGCCCGAGCAGCGGCTGCATCGCCTCAATCACGCTGGTAATCGAATGAGCCTTGAGGCAGATGATGACAAAATCCTGCGGCCCGAGTTCGGCGGGATTGTCGGTGCAGCGCGGATGCACCACGCGCTCCTCATCGCCAATCAGCAGCTTGAGACCGTTGGCTTTCATTGCCGCGAGATGCGCGCCGCGCGCCACCAGGCTGACATCCGCGCCTGCCAGGCTAAGCTGAACGCCAAGATAGCCGCCAATCGCACCCGCGCCGTAAATACAAATCTTCATCGCGTTTTCCTGATCCATCACCAAAATAACTGGGCCAACCGCGTCCCATTCACGTCGTACGCGACGGGTCGAGGTCATGAAGATTGATCTGAGATATTCAGACGTCTTTTTGGTCAGATCAGTGATTAAGGAAAAAAAAGCAGAGCGTAATCCGATGCGATCGATGCGATTACGCTCTGCAGGGAGAAACCGTCAGGCGAACACGGGCTCGGCAGCAGCCGGTTTTGCGCCCTCGAAAACACCATTGATGTCCCTCATGCTGATGACACCAATGAGCGTGTGGTCGTCGATAACCGGCAGATGGCGAATATGATTGTCGTCCATCAGGTGCCGGACATAGTCGAGCGTGTCATGGGAGCTGCAGGACACAAGCTGCTGCACCGAGATCAGTGCTGAAACTTTCATGCTCAGTCCCGATGGTCCGTGCTGCGCGACCGCGCGAACGACGTCACGTTCGGAGAACATGCCGACGGCAACATTGCCCTCCGTACGGCAGACGTCCTTGACCACCAGCGAACTGACATTTTCCGCCCGCAGCAGGCGCGCCGCAGTGGCGACGGTCTCGTTCATGCGCACGGTAGCGATGCGAGTGCCCTTCCGATGCAGGATGTCTCCGACTTTCATCACAACCTCCCTGAGCTGGTCACGTTTCGCCTCTGATGGATTGAGATTGGTATACATTATACCAACTGTCAATCCAGATTTTCGAAAATCTTCACCGTGGTATGCCAGAAAAATCTCTTCGCTGGCCCGTTCAGCTGGCCCGCCGGAACGTGCCCCACTGACGACTCCCGCGGATGTCGCCGCCGGTTGGATCAGGCCCTGAATGACGTCTCGGCTGTGCAATTAAGGCTGTGGCGGCGAGGCCAGTCGCTCGTGAGATCCCCTTCCCGCCAGTTGCGCCGAAGTTCTTTGGTCTTCATCAGCGAGCGAGGGTCGCCCCGCCACGCATTCCGCAGGAACACGGCCAATCTCGGTTTGCTCAAAAAAAATCGGCGGCCACAGGGGGCCGCCGATCACTCCTTCCGATGTCGCCCGCTTAACTTCTCAGAACTTCGACAAGCGTCTTGCCGAGGCGCGCAGGCGATGGCGAGACACGAATGCCGGCGGCCTCCATCGCTGCGATCTTCGATCCAGCATCACCCTTACCGCCCGAGATGATCGCCCCGGCATGCCCCATGCGACGGCCAGGAGGCGCCGTACGCCCGGCAATGAAACCAACCATCGGCTTCTTGCGGCCACGCTTGGCTTCATCCTTGATGAACTGCGCCGCCTCTTCTTCGGACGAGCCGCCGATCTCGCCGATCATCACGATCGACTTCGTTTCAGGATCAGCGAGGAACAGCTCAAGCATCGAGATGAAGTCAGTGCCCTTCACCGGATCTCCGCCGATACCGACAGCCGTGGTCTGTCCGAGGCCTTCCGCCGTCGTCTGGTACACCGCCTCGTAGGTCAGCGTGCCGGAACGCGAGACGATCCCGACATTGCCTTTCTTGAAAATGTTTCCAGGCATGATGCCGATCTTGCATTCGCCGGCGGTCATGACGCCAGGACAGTTCGGACCGATCAGACGCGACTTCGATCCTTCAAGCGCGCGCTTGACCCGCACCATGTCCGCGACGGGAATTCCCTCGGTGATGCAGACAATGAGCGGCATCTCAGCATCGATCGCTTCGCAAATCGCATCCGCAGCGCCCGGCGGCGGCACATAGATCACGCTGGCATCCGCACCGGTTTTTTCCCGCGCTTCCACAACGGTATCGAAGACCGGCAGATCAAGATGCTTCGAATTGCCTTTACCGGGGGACGTGCCGCCCACCATTTTGGTGCCGTAAAGCAGCGCCTGTTCAGAATGGAAAGTGCCATTTTTGCCCGTAAAACCCTGGCAGATGACCTTGGTGTTGTTGTCGATCAGAATGGACATTATGCGGCCTCCTTGCGTGTCGCCCGCACGATTTTCTGCGCGGCATCATCGAGATCGTCAGCGGACACGACGTTCAACCCGGAGTCCGCAATGACCTTCTTGCCGAGTTCGACATTGGTGCCCTCAAGCCGTACGACGAGCGGCACGGTTAGTCCGACCTCGCGCACCGCCGCGACCACACCTTCCGCCACGACATCGCAACGCATGATGCCGCCGAAGATGTTCACAAGGATGCCCCTGACATTGGGATCGGACGTGATGATCTTGAACGCCGCGGCCACTTTCTCCTTGGTCGCGCCACCGCCGACATCGAGGAAATTTGCCGGTGTCGCGCCATAGAGCTTGATGATGTCCATGGTGGCCATCGCAAGGCCCGCGCCATTGACCATGCAGCCGATGGTGCCTTCGAGCGCGATGTAGTTCAGATCGTATTTCGACGCCTCGATTTCCTTCTCGTCCTCCTCGGTCAGGTCACGCAGTTTGACGAGATCGACGTGGCGATAAAGCGCGTTGGAGTCAAAGTTGATCTTGGCGTCGAGACACCGCAACTCGCCGTGCTTGGTCACAACCAGCGGATTGATCTCAAGCATCGCCATGTCCTTGGCGACGAAGGCGCTGTAGAGCTGGGCGGTGAGCTTTTCGGCCTGCTTGGCGAGATCGCCAGTCAGCCCCAACACCTGCGCGACCTTGCGTCCGTGATGCGGCATCACGCCAGTCGCGGGGTCGACCGAGAACGTAACAATTTTGTCGGGCGTATCATGCGCGACTTTTTCGATGTCCATGCCGCCTTCGGTCGAGACGACAAACGCAATGCGTGATGTCTCGCGATCGACCAGCATCGAGAGATAGAACTCTTTCGCGATATCCGAGCCATCCTCGATGTAGAGACGATTGACCTGCTTGCCCGCAGGCCCTGTCTGCACGGTCACCAGCGTGCGGCCCAGCATTTCCTTGGCGAAGGCCGCAACCTCGTCGATCGACTTTGCCAGCCGCACCCCACCCTTGGCGTCAGCAGGCAGTTCCTTGAATTTTCCCTTGCCGCGACCACCGGCATGAATCTGCGCTTTAACGACATAGACCGGCCCCGGCAGCGCCTTCGCCGCAGCAATCGCTTCCTCGACACTAAAGGCCGGCGCTCCCGCCGACACCGGCGCACCGAAGGTCTTCAGGACAGCTTTGCCCTGATATTCGTGAATGTTCATCGTGTCCTCCCATTGCCGGCCGGGCGGCCGAAAATTGGACAGTAAGGCTGTCCATAATTATGTATTATGTATACCAGAGAATGCCTGTCCCCGTTCCAGAGTCAAATGCTTTTCGCGGATTGCTGCCTGCAAAACGAAAAAAGCGCGCCCATCCGTGGATGGGCGCGCCTTTTCAATCACTTAGATGAAGATCAGGCCTTTTGGGAATTCGCCACCACGACCTTGCGCCATGGCTTCAGCACCACGATGGCGAGAAGCGACGCCAGGATGTTGGCTCCAGCCGCGATGATGAACACGCTGTCCCAGTTGCCCGACGATTGCTGCATGTAGTTTGCGACGGGCACCAGCAGCGCGGCCGTGCCCTTCGCGGTGTAGAGCAAGCCGGCATTGGTGGTCGCAAACTTCGCTCCGAACGTGTCCGTGCATGTTGACGGGAAGAGAGAATAGATCTCGCCCCAGGCAAAGAACACAAAGCCGGACAGCAATACGAACCACACCGGATCCTGTCCCCACAGGTACAGCAGATAAATGCCGACACCCTCCATGCCGAACGCGATGAACATCGTGTTTTCGCGGCCGATCATGTCGGAGATCCAACCAAAGAACGGACGGGTCAAACCGTTCAGCACGCGGTCGATGGTTGCGGCAAAGGTTACCGCCGTCATGGTCATCGCCATCAACGTCACCGGCGTGTTGTCGATCTTCCAGTCCGCTGCGATCGGCTTCAGGTTGGCAGTGACCATCAGCCCGCCCGCTCCCACGATGACGAACATGAAGTACATCAACCAGAAGATGGGTTGGCGGATGACTTCCGTCGGCAAATAGTTGCGACGTGTTTGCTGCAGAGCAGCGTTCTGCACAGGTGCAGGCACTTGTCCTGCCTTTGGTGCGAACAAGAAGAACGACAGAATCACGATGATGATTCCCTGTCCCAGACCGAAGTAGAGGAAGGTGGTCTGGAAACCTGAATCCTTGATCATCGCCTGGATCGGCGCAACTGTAAGCGCTGAACCCGCGCCGAATCCCGCAGCAGTGATGCCCGCAGCAAGACCGCGCTTGTCGGGAAACCACTTCAGCGCATTACCGACGCATGTGCCGTACACGCCGCCAGCACCAATGCCGGCAATGATCATTCCGAGGTAGAAGCCGTTAAGCGATGTTGCCTGCGCATTGACCGCCCAACCGATGGCGCAGAGAATTCCGCCAACGAGGACGACGATGCGTGGACCGTATTTGTCGACGAACCAGCCTTCGATCGGCACCAGCCACGTTTCGAATAAAACGAAAAGCGTGAACGCCCATTGGATGGATGCGCGATCCCAGCCGAATTTTTTCTGAATGTCGGGGACGAAGAACGTCCATCCGTATTGATAGTTTGCGATCATGACCATCGCACCAACGCCGATAGCCAACTGCATCCAACGATAAGTGTCGCTAACGCGTCCGGCCACAGGGGCCGCCGTATGAACTGTATCAGCCATAGTTCCTCCTGATGGTGCCCTGTTCTGTTTGAAGCGGTGACAAGGCTACCGGGCGCGCATCTTGGTATATGATATGCCAACCGACAAGAGGTAATCCGCGGTTCCGAGCTTTTTTGGCGATGCGGTATTTGGGTCCGCCTCCAACAAAAAAGAGCTCGGACAAAGCCGAGCTCCTTCAACGCCTCATCAGAGAAGGCGGATACGCGTCACTGGCTCGTAAGAGGCAATGCCAGTGAAGCGTATGTCCTACATCGCAGCCTTCGGCGTGCGCGACTGCAGCCACGCGAGACCGTTCGAGATCAACGGCCAGAACAGCGCAATCAATCCCAACGCCATGATGGATCCCACCAATCCGTTGGAGAAGAAAACGCCGAGGCTGCCTTGCGATCCGAGCAGCGACTGCCGGAACGCTTCTTCCGCCTTATCGCCGAGGACAATGGCGAGCACCATTGGCGCCAACGGATAGTTACACTTTTTCATGATGTAACCGACCACGCCGAACACCAGCATCATCACAATATCAAAGACGTTGTTGTGCACGGTGTAGGCGCCGATCGCGCACAGAACCAGAATGACCGGCGCGATGATGCTGAACGGTATACGCAGGATTGTCGCAAAGAGTGGCACGCAGGTAAGTACTATAATGAGTCCCACCAAATTACCGAGATACATGCTGGCAATCAGACCCCAGACAAATTCTTTCTGTTCGACAAATAGCAGCGGTCCTGGCTGCAAACCCCAGATCAGCAAGCCGCCAAGCAGCACCGCCGCTGTTGGAGAACCAGGAACACCGAGTGAAAGCATGGGCAGCAAAGCCGCGGTCCCCGCGGCATGTGCGGCGGTCTCCGGCGCGACAACCCCTTCGATTTCGCCCTTACCGAAATCTGCTCCACGCTTCGACATACGTTTGGCGATGCCGTAGCTCATGAAAGACGCCGGCGTGGCACCGGCAGGCGAAATACCCATCCAGCATCCAATGAGGCAAGAACGCAGCGATGTCGCCCACAAGCGTGGCAGCTCTTTCCAGGTTTGCCACACCACTTGCGCGTTGATCTTCGCAGGCTTCCCTCGGAAATTCAGCCCCTCCTCCATCGTGAGCAGAATTTCTCCGATTCCGAACAACCCGATCACAGCGATCAGGAAGTCAAATCCGTTGAGCAGTTCCGTGAAGCCGAAGGTCAAGCGAAGCTGACCCGTAATGCTGTCGAGGCCAACCGTCGCCAATGCGAACCCGATCATCATCGAAACAATTGTCTTAAAGGGCGGCTCCTTGCCCATGCCGATGAAGCTGCAGAAGGCGATGAAAAACACCGCGAACTTTTCCGCCGGCCCAAATTGCAGCGCGAACTTTGCCACAAGCGGAGCCACCAGCGTAATCATGATCACGGCGAACAGCGCGCCCACGAAGGATGATGTAAAGGCCGCCGTCAGCGCTTCTCCAGCCTTGCCTTTTTGCGCCATGGGATGGCCGTCGAATGTCGTCGCCACAGACCACGGCTCGCCGGGGATGTTAAAGAGCACCGACGTAATCGCGCCACCGAACAACGCCCCCCAGTAAATGCACGAGAGCATGATGATCGCCGATGTGGGCGACATGCTGAACGTCAGCGGCAGCAGGATCGCCACGCCATTTGCGCCGCCAAGTCCAGGCAAGACGCCAATGATCACGCCCAGCATGATGCCGACAATCATGACAAGGATATTGAATGGCTGCAGGACCGTCGCGAAGCCGTGAAACAGGTTTGTAATTTCTTCCATATCGCTTCTCCAACCCCAGCTTCGATTTCAGAGACCAAGCAGATCTTCCAATGGTCCCTTCGGCAGCGGAATGAGAAACCATTTTTCAAAGAACAGATAGATTGCGACCGGCACCCCAAGCGCGATTGCCACTGTGGTGCTCCACGGATATTTGCCGAGCCATTTCATAAACAGCGCGATGAGAATGACGGAGGAAACGTAGATTCCGAGATACGGCACGCTGAATACATAGACCGTGGTCGGGACGACCACGCAAAGAACCAGGCGCAATTGCCCCCATTCAGCGAAGAGCTTGCCGTCATCTTTTTCCAGCCAGAGCTGAACGCAGTTCACGACGCTTGCGAGCACAATCACAATGCCAACGCTGAACGGGAAGAGACCGGATTTCGGCCCTTCGGGCCCCCAACCGATTCCAGCCTTCAGACCGCCGCCGATGGCGATCAGGCCAACCAGAATGCAAACCGCCGCAACGCTAAACTCCGTCAAACGATGCGACGGACCACGACCAAGCTCACCTGAATGCTCGCTCATCTCTATTCCCCGTGCTGCATTGCTGCCGGCAGGCATCCCCGCCGGCAGGGATTGCCGTTACGTTACTGTGAAGCAGCCAGGAAACCGGCGTCCTTCATGAGCGCTTGATGCCGCGTCTCTTCATTCTGAACCCACGCCTTGTACTCGTCGCCAACCATCAGGGTCTGATTGAAAGCGCCATCTTTCATCAGGTTCTGCCATTCCGGCGTCTCCCGGACTTTCTTGAGCAGATCGACGTAATATTCGACCTGTTCCTTCGTCGCCTTCGGTGACGTGAAGAAGCCGCGCAACATGAGATACTCGACATCAAGTCCTTCGGACTTGCATGTCGGAATATCATTCCACGACTTGCCGTCGTGGATGACGTCCTTGTAAGGCAACTGTTTGCTGTCAAATACGCAAAGCGGCCGCACGGCACCACCGCGCCATTGTGCGACGGCCTCGATTGGATTGTTGACGGTGGAATCGACGTGCTTGCCGACCAGCTGGACTGCGACCTCTCCGCCGCCACGGTATGGGATGTAGGTGAACTTGGTGCCGGACGCCTTCTCAATCGCAACCGTGATGATTTGGTCTTCCTGCTTCGAACCCGTGCCGCCCATTTTGAATTCACCGGGCTTTGCTTTCACAGCCGCGATGTAATCCTTCACCGACTTGTAGGGGCTTTCCGCATTCACCCAGAGGATGAATTCGTCGAGCGCCATCATCGCGACAGGCGTCAGATCCTTGTGATTAAACGGAATGCCGGTTCCCAATGGCGTTGTGAAAAGATTGGAAAGCGTGATCACAAGCTTATGCGGATTTCCCGCCGAGCCCTTAACGTCGAGAAACCCTTCGCCGCCGGCGCCACCAGCCTTGTTGACCACCACGATCGGCTGTTTCATCAACTGATGTTTGGTAATGATGCCCTGAATGGTGCGCGCCATTTGGTCCGCGCCACCGCCGGTGCCTGCGGGAACGACAATCTCCACCGGACGGGTCGGCTCCCATGCAGCCGAGGCTGGTGTCAGAGCAAGACCTGCACAAAGAGCAATTCCAAGACCGGATATCTGGATCGGCGATCGCATCATTCTCTTTCTCCCTGGACATTGTTTTCCGCCGCTCAACGTCGGCTTGATAAAGGGTGGTGTGTCACACAGCTTTCAGTTCAGAAGATCCTCTCGCTCTTGAAGGCAAGTTCGTCGGAGGCAACGCGAGCGATACCGCGCGCGGCCATCAGCTGAAGCCCGCGTATCGCTGAAGATGTCACGAGCCGACACGCGTCGGCCCCGCGCTTTTGATCGCGACGATCGAGTGGCGAAGCCGGCCGCTTCCGCCGGCAATCTTGATCAGGGAACGCAAACCGTAGGCCAACCGGACATCGCGATGCATCATCGGCGATCCGAGCAACCCGAGCAGACGCCGCAAGAACGGTATCAGCCATCAGTCCCCTCCCGAGCGCGCTGTTCTGTTAATCGCGACAGACGCTGCCCGAAGCGCATCCTTGTATGCGATATGCCAGTGCACAAGAGCTATTCTGGGCCGTTACCTTCTGGCAGTGCGGCATCGCGCGCCGGCAGAAAACAAAAAAGGCCCCGGAAAACCGGAGCCTTTTACACACAACCGAATTCCACGCTCGCAATTATCCGCGAGCCGGCCCCGGCTTAATCCTTAGAGACCAAACCGCGGCAGGTCGCCATTGCGGGCCGAAATCTGCGCGCTCTTCATCAGAATTTTATCAACAAAAGCAATGATCTGACGGAGAAATCCGTTGGAAGAGGAATAACCGAGGGAAGCTGTCTTGGACATTTCAGGGGCCTTTCAAAACCAGTCATTTCAGCACCAGCGTCACCTTGGCGGCGCCGCGTTGACCCCAATCTATGTATACCAGATACCAAACTCAACGGATGATTTTGCATAGCAGCAACACCGATGTTGCATCGCAATATTGCGACGAAATGCCGCCAGCATGTTTGGCCCGAATACTGTCGCAGGCACAAAAAAGCCGGCGGTAATACCGCCGGCTTTGATGGGAAATCTAAGAATATCACTCGGCCGCTTCAACCTTCCGGGGAGGCGCAAGAGCACCCGAATTGTGAATCTCCGCAAGCTGGTTGTCGTTGAAGCCGAGCACCTGCTTCAGGATTTCATCGGTATGCTCGCCAAGCAGCGGAGATCTGGTCACCACTGTCGGACTATCGGAGAGCTTGATCGGATTGCCGACCGAAAGGTACTTGCCGCGTGCCGGGTGATCGACCTCGACAACGGTGCCAGTCTTCCGCAACGACTGATCCTCGGCCAATTCCTTCATCGACAGAATCGGGCCACACGGAATGTCATCCTTGTTGAGGATTTCCATGGCCTCGAACTTCGTCTTGGTCATCGTCCACTGCTCGATGCGCGCGAAGATTTCGTTGAGGCGCGGCAGACGTGCCGGCGGCTTCGCATAATCTGGATGCGTCTTCCAGCCTGGCTCGCCGATGACATCGCAAATCTTCTCCCAGACCGGCGCTTGGGTGATGAAGTAGATGTAAGCGTTGGGGTCAGTCTCCCAACCTTTGCACTTCAGAATACGACCGGGCTGACCGCCACCGGAATCGTTGCCCGCGCGTGGCACGGCATCTCCGAAAGGAATACCTTCGCCAAACTGGCTGTATTCCTTGAGCGGACCATGCGCGAGACGCTGCTGGTCGCGCAGCTTCACGCGCGCGAGATTGAGCACGCCGTCCTGCATCGCGGCGGTGACCTTCTGGCCTTTGCCGGTCATCGTACGCTGATAAAGCGCGGTGACGATACCGAGTGCGAGATGCAATCCAGTGCCGCTATCGCCGATCTGTGCGCCGGTGACGAGTGGCAGACCATCACGAAAGCCCGTGGTCGATGCCGCACCGCCGGTGCACTGCGCGACGTTCTCGTAGACCTTGCAGTCTTCGTAAGGACCAGGGCCGAAACCCTTGATCGACGCCACGATAAGCTTCGGATTGATCTTCTGAATGGTTTCCCAAGGGAAGCCCATACGATCAAGCACGCCAGGGCCGAAGTTCTCGACCAGCACGTCACACTTCTTCATCAACTCGGTGAGGACTTCCTTGCCCTTCGGGTTCTTGGTGTCGAGCGTGATCGAACGCTTGTTGTGGTTGAGCATCGTGAAATAGAGGCTGTCCGCGTTCGGAACATCCATCAACTGGCCGCGCGTGATGTCACCGACACCGGGGCGCTCGACCTTGATCACGTCGGCGCCGAACCACGCCAGCAATTGGGTGCAGGTGGGTCCCGACTGCACATGGGTGAAATCGAGAATGCGAACGCCCTTCAGCGCCTGTGTCATTGTGGTTCTCCCTAACGCCTTTTCCTGTCTGAACGAATTTGGTGAGTATTGGCCCGTGATCGACTTATTTCTTCTTCACCACGCTTTGCGGGTTGAGATTGCCGATACGACCACTTTCGCTGCCAGCCATCGGATCGATCGCCGCATTGATGAGGGTCGGCTTGCCGGAGTCCATCGCCGTGTCGACGGCGCGCTTCAGTTCGTCGGGAGTCGTCACATGGACGCCGACGCCGCCGAACGCTTCCATCATTTTGTCGTAGCGCGAATCCTTGACGAAGACGGTCGTCGCAGGGTCGGAGCTGCCAGAGGCATTGACGTCGGTTCCGCGATAGATGCCGTTGTTGTTGAAGATGACAATGCAGACAGGCAGATTGTATCGGCAGATCGTCTCGACCTCCATGCCCGAGAACCCGAAGGCACTGTCGCCCTCGACTGCGAGTACAGGCTTGCCGGTTTCGATCGCAGCCGCGATCGCGAAACCCATGCCGATGCCCATGACACCCCACGTGCCAACGTCGAGGCGCTTGCGTGGCTGATACATATCGATGACGCCACGTGCGAGATCGAGCGTGTTGGCGCCCTCGTTGACGAGGATGGCGTCGGGCCGCTCCTTGATGACGGTGCGCAGCGCACCGAGCGCGCCATGAAAGTCCATCGGGGCCGTATTCTTCATCAGTTTCGGCGCCATCTTGGCGATGTTCTCTTCGCGCTTCGCCTTGATCGCATTGGTCCAGTCGGATGGGGCCGCCGTCCACTTGTCGCCCATGCCTTCGAGGAGAGCCGACACGCAGGAACCGATGTCGCCGACCACGGGAGCGACGATCTCAACGTTGCTGTCCATCTCCTTCGGCTCAATGTCGATCTGAATGAATTTCTTTGGTGCGTCGCCCCAAGTCTTGCCCTTGCCGTGCGACAGCAGCCAGTTCAAGCGAGCACCGATCAGCATCACAACGTCGGCGTCTTTCAGCACGGTCGAGCGTGCCGCGCCGGCGCACTGCGGATGTGTGTCTGGCAGAAGGCCCTTGGCCATGCTCATCGGCAGGAACGGGATGCCACTCTTTTCGACCAGCGCGCGGACTGCGTCGTCGGCTTGCGCATAGGCTGCGCCCTTACCGAGGATAATGAGAGGCCGCTTGGCGCCCTTCAGAACATCAAGCGCACGCTTGATCGCTGCCGGCGCGGGGATCTGCGCTGGCGCAGCGTCGATCACCTTGACGAGCGACTTGGCTCCAGCGTCAGCATTCATCACCTGGGAGAAAAGCTTGGCCGGCAGATCGAGATACACGCCGCCTGGACGGCCGGACACAGCGGCGCGAATCGCACGGGCCACAGCAATGCCGATGTCCGCAGCATGCAGCACACGGAAGGCCGCCTTGCAGAGCGGCTTGGCAATGGCCAGCTGGTCCATTTCTTCGTAGTCGCCCTGCTGCAAGTCGACGATCTCGCGCTCGGACGAGCCGCTGATCAGGATCATCGGGAAGCAGTTGGTCGTGGCATTGGCCAGCGCAGTCAGGCCATTGAGAAAACCAGGAGCTGATACTGTTAAACAGATGCCGGGCTTCTTTGTCAGGAAGCCTGCGATCGCAGCGGCATTGCCGGCGTGCTGTTCGTGCCGGAACGAGATAACGCGAATGCCCGCGGCCTGCGCCATGCGACCAAAGTCAGTAATCGGGATACCAGGCACGCCGTAGATCGTGTCCACGCCGTTGAGCTTCAGCGCATCGATGACGAGATGAAAGCCATCCGTCAGCTCCTGCTGTGCTTCGTCCGCAGTCGTGGTCTCTGGCTTGTTTGCCGTCGTAAGCATCAATGGCCTCCCTGATCTCTTTTCTTTACTTTGTCCTAAGCGAATATTTCCTGGCCGTGCGTCTCGACGTACGTCGCAAGCCCAAGCGTGTGGTCACGGGCGAGCTTCTCTGCAAGCTCGGTATTACGTTCTTCGAGTGCTTCGATAATCGCCATGTGTTCGATCAATGACGTCGCCGTGCGCTCTTCGCGCCCGATGGTCAATTGCCGGTAGCCGCGCACGTGCAGGAGAATATCGTTGGTCATGTCGACCAGAACTTGCGACTCGCTCAACGAAATCAGCGCCTGGTGAAAGGCGATATTCGCCTTCGAATACTCAAGGATGTGATCCTGCGGCAGGCGGTCCTTGTCGAAGTCCTTGAAGAAGGCCCGCAGCGCGGAAATGTCCTTCTTACGCGCCGTTGTCGTGATGAGACGCGCCGCCATGCTTTCCAGCGCAGCCCACGCGCGGATCATGTCCACGACCTCTGTTTTGGTTTTCCGTACCACAACGATGCCGCGCCGTGGAACGGTCTTCACAAAGCCATCCTGCTCCAGCATCGCAATGGCTTCGCGTATCGGTGTGCGGCTGACGCCGAGATGCTCGGACAGTGCACGCTCGTCCAGCATCACCGGCTCAGGACTTGCGTAGATGTCCATCTTGAGAATGGCATCCTTCAAGGCCTCGTACGCCTTGTTCTTGAAACTGGCTTCAGGCGCAATTCGGACGATTGCGATATCGGACTCTGTCAGTGGTGCCTTCGATATTTTCTGCGTAGCCATGAATCATCTCCCCTCTTGGAGAGGTCCTAATACCACGATAGGTAAGGTCTATGTTCTTGGCATGCCAGATGCCACCATGTCAAGTTGACGCGTATTGACGCGGAGAGCTCAATCAACGCGCTTGACATTTTTGTTCTTGGCATACCAAATGCCAAGATCGGTCACATCGCCCGCACCGAACTCATCTAAGCTTCACGATGGCTTTGATCGAACGGTTGGCTGAGCCGAATCCGTCAACGGTCAAGCGTTGATAGAGAATCAGGACGACGAATTAAGCGCTCGAGTAAGCCGTCCTAAGCCTCGTGCGCGACCCAGGTTTTAAAAAATGGACGTGACAGGAGGAAGCAATGGCTCATTCACAGGACGCAGCTCGCAAAGTTGACTTCGGACAACAGGCGAAGGGCGAAGTCCGGAAAATTCTCGATGCGGTGAAAGCCGACGGACGCACCAGTCTTACCGCGCCGGAGGGCAAGCTGGTTTGCGACGCCTACAACATTCCGGTTCCAAAGGAAGGCTTGGCAAAATCCGCTGCCGAGGCCGCGAAAATCGCGACCGGCATGGGATTCCCGGTGGTGATGAAAATCGTCTCGCCCGACATTCTCCACAAGACTGAAGCTGGTGGCGTGATCGTCGGCGTGAAGACCGCAGCCGACGCCGAAAAGGCATATGACACCATTCTCGCGAACGCGAAGAAGTACAAGGCGGATGCCAAGATCGAAGGCATTCAGGTTCAGCAGATGCTGCTGGGCGGCACCGAAGTCATCGTAGGCTCGATCACCGATGGTTCCTTCGGCAAGCTCGTGGCATTCGGACTGGGCGGCGTCCTCGTCGAAGTGCTCAAGGACGTCACGTTCCGCCTTGCTCCCGCGACGAATACCGACGCGCTGTCGATGCTCGACGGCATTCAGGCCCACGAAATGTTGCACGGCGTTCGCGGTGGCGACCCGGTCAATCGTGAAGCGCTCGCCGATATCATCGTCAACGTCTCGCACCTCGTCAGCGACTTTCCGGAAATCATCGAACTCGACCTCAATCCGGTCTTCGCAACGAAAAAAGACGCGATTGCCGCTGACGTTCGCATCGTCGTCGACTTCGATTACAAGCCGCGCCCCGCGCCGCGCTCGAACGAAGAAATCGTCACCGCGATGAACCGCATCATGATGCCCAAGGCCGTCGCCGTGATCGGCGCTTCGGCTGAAGCCGGCAAGATCGGTAACTCGGTGATGAAGAACCTCATCAACGGCGGTTACAAAGGCCAGATCTATCCGATCCATCCGAAGGCCGACGAAATCATGGGTCTCAAGGCCTATAAGAGCGTCAAGGATGTGCCGGATACGATTGATACCGCTGTGTTCGCGATTCCCGCGAAGCTCGTTGCTGGGGCCCTTACCGAATGCGGCGAGAAGAAAATCCCAGGCGCGGTGTTGATTCCGTCGGGCTTTGCCGAAGCGAACGAGCCTGCTTTGCAGGAAGAAATCGTCGAGATCGGCAAGAAGTATAATGTGCGCCTGATGGGACCGAACATCTATGGTTTCTACTATACGCCAGCCAATCTCTGCGCGACCTTCTGTACATCCTATGACGTCAAGGGTTCGGCGGCGCTGTCGTCGCAGTCGGGCGGCATCGGCATGGCGATTATCGGCTTCTCGCGTTCCGCCAAGATGGGCGTGTCAGCCATCGTTGGTCTCGGCAACAAGTCGGATATCGACGAGGATGATTTGCTCGCGTTCTTCGAGCAGGATCCGAACACTACGATCATCGCGCAACACTGCGAAGATCTGAAGGACGGCCGCGCGTTCGCGGAAGCCGCCAAGCGCGTCTCCAAGAAGAAGCCGGTCGTCGTCCTCAAGGCGGGCCGCACCTCGGCAGGCGCCAAGGCAGCGTCGTCGCACACCGGCGCCCTCGCCGGCAACGACAAGATCTACGAAGACGTCCTCAAGCAATCTGGCGTCATCCGCGCTCGCTCGCTGCGTCAGCTTCTCGAATTCGCTCGCGGCATTCCAGTGTTGCCGACGCCAAAGGGCGAAAACGTCCTGATCATCACCGGTGCCGGTGGATCGGGCGTGCTTCTGTCCGACGCAGTGGTCGATAACGGCCTGTCACTGATGGCGATGCCGCCGGATCTCGATGCAGCATTCCGCAAGTTCATTCCGCCGTTTGGTGCAGCCGGCAACCCGGTTGACATCACGGGTGGCGAACCGCCGATCACTTACGTGAACACAGTCAAGCTCGGCCTCTCCGATGATCGCATTCACTCTCTGATCCTCGGTTACTGGCACACCATCGTCACTCCGCCGATGGTGTTCGCCAAGAACATGGTCGAAGTGAAGAACGAGATGAAGGCCAAGGGCATCGAGAAGCCCATGGTTGCTTCGCTGGCCGGAGACGTCGAAGTCGAAGAAGCGGCCGAATACCTCTACCAGAACGGCATTCCGGCCTACGCGTACTCGACGGAGCTTCCTGTTGAGGTGCTCGGCGCGAAGTACAAGTGGGCACGCGGAGCTGGCCTTCTCTAAACAAAACACCAATGCCGCCCCGGTTTCCGGGGCGGCATCTTTCAATCCGGAAAATAGTCACGGACCAAGCAAGTCGGCGCAAAGCGACCTTCATACCTCGTCGATGGGAGTAGGTAGCGATGAAGAAAGATGCAATCAGACGGAAGTCCGTCACGCCGCGATCCGTACCAGACAACGAATCCGATATAAAAGATGGCGGTGTCCAATCAGTCGATCGTGCGCTCCTCTTGATCGAGACGCTCGCAGAAGATGACGACGGATATCGACTAACCGATCTGGCGATCCGGACGGGACTTTCTCCCTCCACCATTCATCGACTGCTGACGACGCTTGAAAAGCGGCGCTTCGTTCAGTTCGACCGTGACGAATCCACATGGCATGTCGGCGCGCAGAGTTTCGCTGTCGGCGCGACATTTGCCCGCCGCCGCAATTTCGTGACGCAGGCGATGCCATTTCTCCGCAAACTTCGTGATGAAACCCGCGAAACGGCCAATCTCGCCGCCATTAATGACGGGGCCATGGTCGTGCTGACTCGCCTTGAGAGCCGCGAAATCATGCGTTCGGTCACAAAAGTCGGCGGCCGTGTTCCGATGGTCGCGTCAGGGCTCGGCAAGGCCCTGCTCTCAACTTACTCGGAAGAAGACGTATTCGCGATCATCCGCCGTGAAGGCATGCCAAGACTGACATCCAAGTCGATCGTGCGCGCCGGGGAACTTTGTAAATCGCTCCACGATATTCGCCAACGCGGTTATTCGGTGGATGATGAAGAAGCGCAGATTGGACTGCGTTGCGTGTCGGCAGTTGTTTATGATGACCGCAGCGAACCTCTGGCAGCAATTTCAGTTTCGGGGAAAGCCACCCGTGTTCCCGATGATCGTCTGCCGGTTCTCGGAAAATTCGTGCAACAGGTCGCCGGCGAATTGACCACCGCCCTTGGTGGCGTCATGCCCGTCGCAACAAAGACACCTTGAACGAAAAGCTTTTCTGAAGTCGTCAATCGTTGAACAGGCGGGCGCTTAAGCGCCGTGATCCTTCGGAACGAAGCCAAAACTCCGCGCAGATGCTCTTTCAGTTTGCAAGCCATCTAGCCGATTGATAACGCGCGCGTTTCACCTTTCATGCCGCATCGTGAGAAACAAACACACACGCGTTGAGGCGACACCATCGGTTTGTGATGCTCAAGCTCCGGAAACCAACCCTCGGAGTGTGACATGGCGAAGATGCGGGCAATCGATGCGGCCGTGCGAATTCTGGAAAAAGAAGGCGTCGTATGCGCCTTCGGCGTGCCAGGCGCTGCAATCAATCCCCTCTATTCGGCGCTGAAGAAGCGCGGATCGATCAATCACATTCTGGCTCGGCATGTGGAAGGTGCCTCGCATATGGCGGAGGGCTATACCCGTGCCAAGGCAGGGAATATCGGCGTCTGCATCGGCACCTCAGGGCCGGCCGGCACCGACATGATCACGGGTCTGTATTCGGCAATCGCGGATTCAATCCCGATCCTCTGCATTACCGGACAAGCCCCTCGCGCACGCATCTACAAGGAGGACTTCCAGGCTGTCGACATCGAATCGATTGCCAAGCCTGTCACCAAATGGGCCGTCACCGTGCGCGAGCCGGCGCTGGTGCCGCGCGTGTTCAGCCAGGCGTTTCACATCATGCGTTCGGGACGCCCTGGTCCCGTGCTGATCGATCTGCCGCTCGACGTCCAGCTCGCTGAAATCGAATTCGACGATGACGTTTACGAGCCGCTTTCTGTCTACAAGCCAACAGCGACCCGCAAACAAATCGAGAAAGCTCTCGATATGCTCAACGCCGCTGAACGTCCGTTGATCGTGGCGGGTGGCGGCATCATCAATGCCGATGCGTCTGACCTTCTCGTGGCGTTTGCCGAGATCGTCAATGTTCCGGTGGTGCCAACGCTGATGGGCTGGGGCGCAATCCCGGACGATCATGTCCTGATGGCCGGAATGGTCGGCCTTCAGACCAGCCACCGCTACGGCAACGCGACCATGCTCGAATCCGATTTTGTACTGGGCATCGGCAACCGATGGGCAAACCGCCACACCGGTTCAATCGAGACGTATACGAAGGGTCGCACCTTTGTGCATGTCGATATCGAGCCCACTCAGATCGGGCGCGTTTTCAACCCGGATCTCGGAATCGTATCCGATGCCAAAGCTGCGCTGGAATTGTTTGTCACGGTTGCGAAGGAATGGCGCAAAGCCGGCAAGCTGAAAGAACGGCAAGCGTGGCCTGCGGCCTGTCACGATCGCAAGCGGACTATGCTTCGCAAGAGCCATTTCGACAATGTGCCAATCAAGCCGCAGCGCGTTTATGAAGAGATGAGCAAGGCGTTCGGCCGCGACACCTGTTACGTCAGCGTCATTGGGCTATCGCAGATCGCCGGCGCGCAATTCCTCGGCGTCTACAAGCCGCGCAACTGGATCAATGCCGGACAGGCCGGTCCACTCGGCTGGACGTTGCCTGCGGCCCTGGGCGTACGCGCAGCCGACCCAGATCGCCAGATCGTCGCACTTTCCGGCGATTACGACTTCCAGTTCCTGATCGAAGAACTCGCCGTCGGCGCGCAGTTCAAGCTGCCTTACATCCACATCGTTGTGAACAACTCGTATCTCGGATTGATCCGCCAGGCGCAGCGCGGCTTCGACATGGATTACCATGTGCAGTTGTCGTTCGAGAACATCAACGCGCCGGAGATTGGTGGCTACGGCGTCGATCATGTGAGGGTCGCCGAAGGATTGGGCTGCAAGGCAATCCGCGTGACCGATCCAAACGATGCACAAGCAGCGTTTACAAAGGCTCGCGAATTGATGGCTGAGCACCGCGTACCGGTGGTGGTTGAATTCATCCTCGAACGCGTGACCAACATCGCGATGGGCACGGAGATCGACAATATCGTCGAGTTCGAGGACGTCCTCGACCTGCCGCTCGATGACACGCCCACCAGCCCGACAGCCCCCTCCCGCGGCAAGCTCTTACCAGCGTGAGAGAGGCGCAAGCGGACAAACCCGTTCAATGAAGATCAAGGACATCCTGCTGTGCCCAAATTTGCCGCTAATCTTACCATGCTCTTCAACGAGCTGCCGTTCCTCGACCGTTTTGCCGCGGCCAAGGCGGCGGGCTTTGGTGGCGTCGAATTTCTCTTTCCCTATGAGTTCGACAAGGCTGTGCTGGCGGAGAGACTTCAGCAGCATGGTTTGACACAGGTGTTGCACAACCTGCCTGCCGGCAACTGGAGCGCGGGTGAGCGGGGAATCGCCATCTTTCCCGATCGTGTTGAGGAATTCCGCAATGGCGTGATGCGCGCCATCGAATACGCAAAAGCACTTGATTGCCGTCAGGTGAATTGTCTGGTCGGTATTGCGCCTGCGGGCGCCGATCCCGCTGAGCTGCGAGCAACCCTGATCTCAAACCTCCGCTTCGCTGCAGAGACGCTCGCCAAGCAACGCATCAGGCTGTTGATCGAACCGATCAATACCCGCGATATTCCCGGCTTCTTTCTCAGCGGCACTGAACAGGCGGCCCAGATCATCTCAGACGTGCAATCGGACAATCTCTTTATTCAGTACGATATCTATCACATGCAAATCATGGAGGGTGATCTGGCCCCCACCATGCAGAAGCATCTCAACCGCATCGCACACATCCAAATCGCCGATAATCCGGGACGCAACGAGCCTGGCACCGGGGAAATCAACTATCCTTTTCTGTTTCGATATCTCGACGAGATCCGATACAGCGGCTGGATAGGCTGCGAGTACAAGCCGAAGGCAACGACGACCGAAGGCTTCGGATGGTATGAGCTGCAGGCGATCGGCGCTTAGCTTGATCCGTAAAATCTGCCCAAGCGATCCCTTTAAGATTCGGATTCGGTAAATCTACGCGACTGCCGGCCTGTGTGTTGCGCGTAAAATTATTGTCCTGGTCCCTGCCGTCAGATGGTCCAGAGATCCGAAGTCTTCTCGCTGCAAACACTCCAATTGCACCCTGCAGAATCGGCAGCGTCATCGCAGCATGTTGAGCTCAATTGTCTCCAAAACGTAAAAACCTCCGGCAGGGCATTGCCGGAGGCTTTGGAGGTTTTACGTTAAGACTTCGATGTCTCCACATAAAGTGAGGCTGCTATCGCGACCTCGGTGGATATTTATGCACGCCTCTTCTATTTAGTCAAATAATTGATTTAGTCACGCATTCACAATTTTGTGCCAGTTGGTCCGGCCTGTTTGGCAGCCTGAACTCACCGCGCTTCAGCGAAATTCTGCGTTACTTCCATAAAAAAATCCCCGGCAGTTTCCTGCCGGGGATCTTAGTTCAGATGGTTACCGCCGTTAGGCGATCACGATCAGAAGGTGCGGCGAACGCGAACGTTGCCCGACCAGATGTTCTGGTCCTTGTACTGGTAAGTACCAGCTGGCTTGAAAGCGACCGGAGCGGTAGTGGTGGTGATCGAACCGGTCTGCGAGGTATCAAGCATGGTGTACATGGCTTCGGCCGAGAACGTCAGGTTCTGGACAGGAGTCCAGGCCGTACGCGTACCAACCTGCGCGATGTTGTAGTTCGGGTTGCAGGTGCCGGTACGGGTCATGTTCGCTGGGGTACCGTTGTTCGCGCAGAGCAAGCTGGTGGTGCCACCGAGATCGACGCTGGTGTAGCTGCCGAACACGCTGGTTTCCCAGTTCGGCGACCAGTTGTGCACGAACGCACCCTGGAAGCCCCAAGCCTTGCTGGTTTCGATCGAGGTGCCTGGGCCATAGATGCCGTCAGCAACCGGGAACGCAGCGAAGTTGTTGTAGGCACCGTTGTCGCCGCCGGAATAGGCGTTGAACGCCGTGCCGGTAACGCCAGCAATGATGTACTTCAGTGCGCCGTCAGCATAAATCGCGCTCAACGACAACTTGTCGCCTGGGCCGGTTGGCAGGTTCTTCAGCTGAAGACCACCCTGGACCGCGAAGCCCCAGGTATCCGACGGATGACCGGTCGTTTCAGTCGCGCCGTAGTAGAGCGAGTGAATGTTGTGGGCAGCAGCCGACAACTGAGCGGTGAACGCCGCCTGGTCGATCTTGATGTTGCCGACGATATCAGGAGCAGAATTGCCACCGTAGGCGCCGTTGATGTTGGTGCCGTTGTAAACACCGGTGAACACGCCGGTCAGCATCAGCAACACCAGTGGTGTTGATCAGCTGGCCGCGGGCGGTGCCCTTGACGTCTTCAACGCCGATCTGAGCCGACACGCCGTTGCCGAACTGTGCGGTGTAGGCAGCCTGGGTCACGCCGGTCAGATCGTCATAGCTGCCGATCAGGAACGAGGTGTTGTTGTTGCCGCCAACGGAACCCCATGGGGTCTGGAAGCCCGACACAGCCTTACCGAAGGTGAAGCCGGCGAACTGGACGAACACGAAGTCGGTGGTGAGAACGCCAGTCGACGGGCCATCACCCGTGCTGTGCTGGAAGTTGCTCGACCAGTAGGTGCGGACAACGCCGTATTCGGTGGCGGTGCGGGTGTCGATGTTCAGCTGGGCGCGCGAACGGGTGGTGAACATGTCCATGTCGCGGCTGCCGCGACCCTGGGCACCATCCCAAGCTGGCTTGTTGTAGTTGCCGCCGTTGAAGTTGGCGTCAGCCTGAGCGTAACCGCCGAACTTGATGCAGGTGTCGGTGCCGGGGATGTAGTAGAAACCGGCGCCATAAAGGGAGCAAATCTTCACGTACTGAACGGCTTTCGCCTTGACGGGAAGATCGGCTGCCTGTGCCCCGGCGATCGCGACGAGACCCGCCGCCGAACCCAGGATAAGGCTCTTAATCTTGCTCATAAAACCTCCAAGTTTGCTCTGTTAGGAAAGGCTTCGGTCTTTTGTGGCAATCCACTGGACCTCGACCCTTCCGTTAACCGCTTGGTCGCCTCGCGCCTTCGGACACTCCCGCATGAACGCGAGCGACTTAAGCGAAACCACCTAACGGGACGACCCCGGGAATCCCCCCCAATCGTCCAAGCCAAATGACTGTAAATCTCAAATGAGCACAACAATTGATTTACTCATGCTTTCATTTGGCCCCAATTGTGTGGTTTCTGCGCAACAGCGGCACTTGGTCCCTGTGGGCAAATCGGTGATTGCATCGCCGGATCGGCGGCTTTAACCTCAGTCACGACTATGTGAGGTGGGTTTGAATGGCAGACCGAAAGTCATCCGCTAGGAAAGTCTTGCCGGGTCCTCCCAGCGGGGCCAGCAGCGGACAGCTTAATGGTCAGCTCAGGCCGGATGACGTCCTCGTCCGGGAGTTCGTGTGGGACGTCATTTCCATCAATGTTCACCTAGAGGAAATCCGCTCCGTTTGGGCGCGCGGCCTTGGGATCACCTCCCCGCAATGGCTGATTCTCATGGCCGTGAACGACCTTGATCGAGGCAAGGGAGCGTCAGTCAGGGCGGTTTCGACAAAACTTCACGTCGATCCGTCGTTTGTGACAACGCAGACCAAGAGTCTCGAAAAGAACGGATTCGTGCGTCGAATTCCCTCCGAGGAGGATGGCCGCGTCGTATTGATGTCTCTGACAGACAAGGCGAGCAAACAGATTGCGAGTCTCTACGCGCAACAGGCCACCGCCGACAGCTTCATCTTTTCTGATTTCGACGACAGCGAACTTCGGAACATCACCGACAAGCTGACCCTGCTTAAGGAACGAATGGGGAAAGCTTTGCTGAAAATCGCCGCAGAGACCTGAAAACACCCTTTTCGCTGAATTTTACAGCGCAGTGAGGCGGGTCGATATCCAGTCAAAAATATACTCGTTACCGAGCGTCGGATTATCCGTCTGCGCATGCGACGCAGCCGTTTCCGCCGCAGGAAAGACCTTCAAGGTAACGTCACGTCCCATACCGTTGAAATGACGGCGAAACTCCGAAACTCGGCAGGCGTCAAACCAATCATGTTCGCCAAGCGTCACCAGCGTCGGGCATCCGATTTGCCCGCTAACATCCGGACGCCACAGCGCTCGAGCGACATCCTCAACGGGCTCTCCCCCGTTAGACGCCCGGCCCATTACAAAGTCTCGCCTGAGGCTATCCCAGAAGCCGGCATCACAAACAGCTGCCGCGAACCGGTCATCCAAACTCGCAGCACTCGACGCGAAAGACGCGCCCAAGCTGTCTCCCCAAATAACAATCCGCTGGCCGTCCACATCGCCGCGAGCCATCAAGTAATCGACGCAGCCACTGATAGCCGTTTCCATCTCGTACTGGATGGCCACCTTGTTGGGTGGGCTCACCCCCTGCCCCGGAAGATCCACCAGGAGCAGCGATAAGCCTCGATCACGGGCTTGACGATGTATCTTGTAGAGGTGCTCGTCCTTGAAATGGTCCGGACCTCCAACGCAGATAATGACAGGGGTTGGCGTGGCAGAATCAACCGCACGAAGGAAATAGGCCTCGATAAAACTGCTCTCAAAGCACCGGATTCGAAGGATCTCACCGCCAGGAGAAAGATGCCGGATATAGAGGTGCGAGCAGGCCTGCATCTGATCGAGAAGGGGTTTGCGCCTGCGGTCGTCGAACTTGAGAAAAGTCGCCGCTGTCCGGTAGTAGTTTGAAGCCCGGAGCCAATTGCCTTGCGCTGTAAACGTGTGACCGTTTGAAAGAGCGGAATCACCCCGTTCCTTGTTCACATCCGCAATTCTCTTCCATTCCGAATACCAGCCTTCGTCGTCGCCACTGGCAATACGACTCGCTGTCATAAAACATTCGGAAATCGAGCTACCGCCCTCTTGGGCAGAACCCAATACTTTCATGAAATGAAAGCTGTACTCTTCATTCTGCGGCCATTGCGTCCAGCCTCGCTGATCAAAGCGAGGTGCCGAGGCGTCGATAGCATTCCAAGTCAACACAGGCAGTCCAATAGTGCAATTGCCGACAAATTCGCAGATCGCGCGGACATCTGTGGCTGAAAATCAGGTCGGCGACGACCGGAATTACCGCATTGCAGCTATGACATATAGTCTAGCGCATTATGACAAAACTACCGCGCGGTCAGGCGCTTAACAAAGTTTTCGACCGATCATTTACGGGCTGGTTGAAAGGAGATCAATCCAATTCCCAGCTAAAAATAGCCGAGTCCCATAACAATCCTGCGAACTCGGCCAAGCTTTTGGTCTGCCGTTCCATATGTTGCAACGAGAAATAGCCAACCGCACATCACCAACGACGGCAATTCAAGAGTCTGAAGCGGAATCAGCGTGTGTGCGGCCCGGTTGATGGCGCTTCATCTACAGGGTGACAAGAACCCCTCGAGTGCGCTTGAACGAGCCGGCCGCTATTCGATCACAAAGCTATTCCTTCACCGCGCCAGTCAGTGATGAGACGTAGTAATCGACGAACAGCGAATAGAAGATCGCAACCGGCAACGATCCGAGCAGTGAGCCGGCCATCAACGCTCCCCACTGATAAACGTCGCCCGACACGAGTTCGGTCAATATCGCGACTGGGACGGTCTTGTTGGCACTGCTCTGAATAAAAGCCAGCGCGTAGATGAACTCATTCCACGAGAGCGTGAAGCTGAAAATGCCGGCTGAGATCAGACCCGGAACGGCCAGCGGCAGGGTAATTCGCCGCAAGATCTGCAGGCGTGTTGCACCGTCGACCAGAGCACACTCCTCAAGCTCATACGGTATCGACTTGAAGTAACCGATCAAGAGCCAGGTACAGAACGGCACCAGGAATGTGGGATAGACCAAGATCAAGGCCAGCGGGCTGTCGAACAGTCCGAGCTGAACCACGACGGTCGCGAGCGGAATGAACAAGATCGATGGTGGTACGAGGTAAGCCAGATAGATCCCGAGGCCGACATAGGGACTGCCCTTGAACCGCAAGCGCTCGATCGCATAGGCAGCCAAGGTACTCGAAATGAGCGAAATGAACGTTGCGCCGATGGAGACGAACATCGTCGTCATCAGCCAGTGTGGATAGGCCGTATTGAACAGCAGATGCTTGATGTGCGCGAGTGTGGGAGAGGTTATCCAGAACGGATTGTGCGACTTGTAGTCAAGCAACTCCGCATTCGGTTTGAACGACGTAATCGCCATCCAGTAGAACGGAAACAGCAGGATAATCACGAAACACGCAAGCGGCAGGTAGATCATCACCGTGCGCCGCGCACGCGTATCCCACGGCATCGTATCCGGCACTGCGGACGCCGAATTGACGATTCGGGCAGCCTTGACTGGCTGAACCAATACTTCGGTATCAGTCATTGGCTTCTCCCTGCTGCCATTTGCGGCGTGCGAGACCGAAGTAGCTGAACAATGTCGCGAACACGAGGAACGGGATCATCGAGACTGCTATGGCAGCCCCCTCGCCCAACTCCCCACCGGCAATTCCACGCTGGAAAGCCAGCGTCGCCAGAAGATGTGTGGAGTTGATCGGGCCACCGCGTGTGATCGCGTAAACCAACTGGAAGTCGGTGAAGGTGAAGATGATCGAGAACGTCATCACGATCGCCAGAATAGGCAGCATCATGGGAAAGGTGATGTAGCGAAACCGCTGCCATGACGATGCACCGTCCAGCATGGCCGCTTCATACAGCGAGGGTGATATCGTCTGAAGACCGGCGAGAAGCGAAATCGCAACAAACGGGATTGCCACGCCAGATGTTGGCCGCGATCAGCGAAAAGCGCGCGGGCCAAGGAGTGCCAAGGAAATCAATATTGGTTGTCCGTATGTGCAGCACATCCACGAGGAGATAGGAAATGATCGAGAATTGCGGATCATAGATCCACCAGAAGGCGAGCGCCGAAAGCACAGTCGGCACGATCCAGGGCAGAAGCACGATAGCGCGCAGAATGCTCTTGAATGGGAAAATGATTGTTGAGCAGCAACGCCAGCCAGAATCCGAGAGCGAATTTTCCGATGGTGGCGATACCGGTATAGAGCACGCTGTAAAAGACCGCGTTCCACCACAGCGGATCGCTCAGCAGGTACTGGAAATTCTCGAGGCCGACAAAGACACCGCGTCGTCCGATTGTTGTGTCGGTGAAAGCCAGCCAGACACCAAGCCCCAGCGGATAGGTGAGGAAGACCAGCAGCAGTCCGAGCGCCGGAGTGAGACAAACGCCGATAAGGAACGGCTTATAGTCGAAAAGCCTCACCAGTGGACTTGGCTTCGGACGATCCAGACTTCGCGGAAATGTTGTCGTCAAAGACATGTGATCGTCCTGATGCAGATTTCATTGATACAGGTTGGCGACTTGCATTCGGTCGCTTGCATTCACCGGCGGAAATATCGCTTCGCGCGACGCTCCGCCTCCTTGGCTGCATCCTCTGGTGTTGCGGCACCGGTCGCGACCGCTGCGCACATCTGAATCATCACGTAGTCGGCGGCAACCGCTCCGCTGGCGGCCGAGATCGGTCCCTTGTAACCGTTCCAATACCTGTTGTTCATTGTCTCCTTGAAGATCTTGACCTTCGGATCCCCTGACCACACCGCGCAGTCACCGTAGGCCGTGAGCGGATGAGCCCAATAGCCACTGTTGGCGTTGATCCATGTCTCGTACTGCTCGCGCTCAAGCATGAACTGAAGGAACGCCTTGGCCGCATTCGGATAAGGGCTGTGCTTGAAGACCATGGCATTCAACGTCAGTCCCGCCATCGGCGAAGACTTGGCAAGCCCAAGCGGCACATTCTGATGCTCGGTATCTTCCGCGATCGACGCAGTTGCTGGATCTTTCTTCAGCGAGAAGTAAAGAGAGACGCCGTTCGTCGTCATGGAACAATCGCTGGACGAGTAAGCACGGTTGTTGCTCACGTCATTCCACGACGTCACGCCGGCGATGAGTGTCGGATACAATTTCTTGAGATAATTGAGCGCCGCAACGGTCTCCTTGCTGTTGATGATGACGCCGCCTTCCTCATCGAGGAGCGAGGCATTGTGCGACCAAAGCAGCCAGCTTGCGAACGTGTTGCCGTCACCGACAGCATTGCCAAGCGCGAAGCCCGCCGGCTTGCCCGCCTTGTGCAGCTTTTCGCAGAGATCGAGAAAGCCCGCGTGATCGTTGGGAACCGACGAATAGCCCGCAGCCTGTACCAGTGACTTGCGATAGACCAGCGGTCCGCCGCTCGCGCCGAACGGCAAGCCGATCCACGCATTGCTCTTATGACGCTTGCCGTATTTCTCGGCCAGGAACATCCAGCCGCCGTAACGCTTCCCGAGATAGTCCGCGACCTCGGTCAGTTCGATCAGCTTGTCGGCGTAGATATGCGGGGCGTCCGAAAATCCGATGATGATGTCCGGACCGGCGCCGCTATTCGAAGTCACCGCGGTCTGCTGGTTGATGTCTTCCCATCCAACGAAATCGACCTTGATTTCCACGCCCGTTTTGTCGGTGAAACGCTTGGCATTGGCGCGAAAGACCTCTTCGTCGGCCTGCACAAATCGCACCGGACGAAGCATTCTGAGAGATGCGCCACTTTCGATCTTGAGATCCGGCGCCGCGACGTCGGCCACCTTGATGGACGACTGGGCAGATGCGCGAGTTGCAGCCAATGCGGCTGCAGAAAGTCCCAAGCCCAACGCGCCGCGACGACTGATATCCTTCATGATGTCCTCCAAGGCGTTCTTGATCAGATGGAAAGGCGATTGCCACTTTCAGCGTCGAACAAGTGAACTTTTGTGAAGTCCGGCATGATCCGAACCGTCTCTCCCGGCCGCATGTTGAACCGTTCACGAAATGCGCAGACCAACTGCGTGCTCTCCGATGTGGAGCGTCACCTGCGTTTCGGACCCGGTTGGCTCAACCAGATGAACTCGCGCCTCTATGCCGTTGTCAGGTTGAAGATGAATGTGTTCGGGACGAATTCCATAGACAGCCGGATGCCCGTGGATATTGGACGCCAGCGGCAGCATTGTGCCGTCCGCTGTCCGGAACTGACCGCCCATCACCTCTCCCTTGATCAGATTCATCGCAGGCGATCCGATGAAACTTGCAACAAACAGATTGGCTGGGCGGTCGTAGAGCTCAAGCGGCGAACCGATTTGCTCCACATTGCCGCCGTTCATCGCAACGATCTTGTCGGCCATCGTCATGGCTTCGATCTGATCGTGCGTGACGTACACCGTGGTCACCTTCAGCCTTTGATGCAGATCCTTGATCTCGGCGCGCATTTGCACGCGCAACTTGGCGTCGAGATTGGAGAGCGGTTCATCGAACAGAAAGACCTGGGGATTGCGCACGATGGCTCGCCCCATGGCCACGCGTTGACGTTGTCCACCGGATAACTGCCGTGGATAACGCTCCAGCAGCTCCCCGAGCCCAAGTATCTCGGCGGCGCGATTGACGTGCGCCTGAATTTCCGAACGTGGGCTATTCGCGAGTGAGAGCGAGAAGGCCATGTTGTCGAAGACGGTCATGTGGGGATAGAGCGCGTAGTTTTGAAAAACCATGGCGATATCCCGTTCCTTGGGCGGCACGTCGTTGACGACGCGGGGCCCGATCCGGATTTCGCCTTTTGTGATTCTTTCCAGTCCGGCGATCATCCGTAACAACGTCGATTTGCCGCACCCTGACGGCCCGACCAGCACAACGAATTCGCCGTCTTCAATGTCGACGTTGACCCCGTGCAGGACGTGTACGGTCCCGAAAGCTTTTCTGACGTTTCGAATATCAACGCTCGCCATCGTCCCCCCGCCACGGCCGCGGCCCACACTTGCCGCGGTCTTGTTTCCTTTGTCGCCATCAGTCTCTTGGTGGACCGTCAGCGTATGGATGCGATTGTATCGGCGACCTCACCGCCGTCGAACCAGAACGGTATCAATTTTCATACAGCGCAAAGAGTGCGAAACTTGCCCGTCGATTTTGTTGAGTGCCACAAGCAACTCATCGTCGGCTTGTCTATGCTGTGCAGCGTTTCGCCTCGGAAGCGATCAAGTGCGCCTATCGGACGTATGGAGAGCCACTTGAGCCAATCGGTCGCACAGAAAGTTAGGGGCACTCCCTCGTTTTGATGCAATCCCGTCACCGTCGGTAATCTGCGCCTGACCGGTCGATCACTCGCAACAATGCTTGCCAGTCCAGCAAGCCATAGTCGTCCGAATTGCGCATCTGCTTCATGCGAACGGCCGACCGTTGCACGATGTGTTCGGCAATCACGACCGGCGGCTCATCCAGTGTACGGGCGATGAGTTCGACCTCACATGCGCGTTCCATGAGATAAAGCCGTTCAAGCGCTCCATGGATCGTAGGACCGAAAGTCAAAAGCCCATGATTCAGCAGAACAACTGAAGTCCCTTTCAAGCAGCTCTTTCCCAGCGCATCGCATTCTTCCTGCGTCGCTGGGATGCCGTACTCATGATAGACAACGTCATCAATCACATGCAATGCGTCCTGGCTGATCGGCCGAAGGCCATTTCGCAACAGCGAAACGCCCGCTCCAGCTCTGGTATGCGTGTGCATGATGCAATTCGCATCTGGCCGGGCTTTGTAGATACCACTGTGGATCGTAAAGCCGGCCTTGTTGAATTGCGCGGGGTCTCCGATGACATTCCCATCGAGATCCATCTTGACGAGGTTCGACGCACAAATTTCATCAAACATGTCACCAAGGCGATTGATCAGAAACGCATTGGGCTCGCCCGGAACCCGCGCGGACATGTGCGTTTGCAGCAAATCCGTCCACCCAAGGTAATTGACGATGCGATACAGCGCGGCGAGATCGCACCGGGTTTGCCATTCCGCCTCACTTATGTTCGTGAGCCCTTGATTTGTCAGTGCCACGGACATGCATTTGCTCCACGAAATTCTGCTGCGCATTCGCGCAAGATTAAGAAAGCGTCTGGCCAATATGGATCGACGATCAGATGGCCCATCACTGGATGACGAGCTTAGGCTAGCGTTCCGACTCGGAAGCAGCCTCGCATAATCGCTTCACGTTTTTACGGTGCGCAAAGGAAGATCGTTCAGCGGGAAGTGCGCCGCAACATTCCCAGAGGTCCGCTCTCATCGCATCGCGTCGATGCGGGGAGAGACTTGTAACCGGCAGCGTCACTGTGCATTATTGTCGACAATATTGTTGAAAGTGCACCGCAAGATGCACTCAAATCACAACAATGATAGCGGCTTATGTTGCTGAGCCCGGTTGTTTTTACGGGTTGGTGGCGGTCGCGTCGTCTGGGGAGCATGAACTGTATGCCTGTTCACCAAAATCGCTCTGTTGGACGAACGCTGACAATTCTTGAGCTTCTGGGCAACACAAACAAAGCGCTGACATTGACGGAGATCGCCCGCGCGGCCGATCTGGACGCCAGCACTGTGTATCGGATTTTACGTGTGCTTTGCAGCCGCGGCTTCGTTTATCGGATCGATTCCACACGCCGATACGTGCTGAGCCTCAATTCATTTCGCCTTGGGAAGCCCGGATCGTGTTGTCCAAGGCATAGGTAACAGGGCACGAATGAGCCTGCTCCGTCTTGCCAAGGAGCTGAACGAAACTATCCGCATGGCAGTCCTGGAAGGGGCCGAAGCGCGCTTCTGTGCAGAAGCAGGAGTGGCCAAGCCGGGATTACAAATGCTCGGCGCAATGGTCGATGCGCACGCGTCGGCTGCCGGAAAGGCTCTTCTCGCCTGGCGCTCACGCTCGGAAATCGAGTTGCTTTACCGTGGCCGCCGGATGCACGCCTATTCCGACCGAACCCTTAAAAACGTACCCGCACTACTCACTGAACTCTCTGGCGTGCGCGCGCGCGGTTGGGCGATGTGCGATGGCGAAGGACTGCTTGCGGGTGATCGCGCCCTTGCCGCACCCTGCTTTGACAGCAAGGGACAGGTCCGATTTTCGATCGCAATCGCCAGCACGCGCAAGCGCTTGCCGCCGAACCGGGACAAAGAGTGCCTGCCGAAGCTTCTCGCGACCACACAGGAAATCTCTGATGCGCTCGGGTTACTCGGCACCGACTGGAGTCCACAGGAGTTCGGCGACTACTCGCAAGCTGCAGCGAATTACAGCCTCGCCGCACAACAGAAAAGAGGCTCTGAACGGCTCAGAAACACCAGCGGCGGGATGTAGCACGCGTTTCGGCTTGCATCGTGAATTTCATAGCCGACGCCCCAGCGCCGCAACGTAGCCGCGATTCCAGGTCGGCGTGAGCCAGACTTCGTTCATGGTCACCCCCGGCGGCAGGCACGCGATGTAGCGGATCATGTCGCCACAATGTTCGGGTTGCAGCATTCGTCCGAGATCTTCGTCGGACAGCGGGTTCGGTCGATTTTTAAGAATTGGAGTGTTCACCTCACCGGGACAGAAAGCCGTGCTGCGAATATTGTTGACGCATTCCTCAACATTGATGCTGTGGCTCATGGCAACGACAGCATGCTTCGCCGCGATATAGCCAGGTCCTGCCATAGGACCGATGTTTCGGCCGGACATGGATGACGTGTGGATCATCTGGCCGCCGCCTTGCGCCCGCATGATCGGCAGCACAGCACGGGCGCAGTTGAACGCCGAAGTCAAATTGCCCTGAATAAGCGTATCGATTCCCGCCGCACTGAGTTTGCTCCAGCTTCGCTCGAGAATATTCACACCCGCATTGTTGACCAGAAGGTCGAGCCGCCCAAACTTTCCGACGATCCGTTGCAGAACTCCGTCGATCGCGGATGCATCCGTCAGATCGGCGGTTTCAACAGCCGCGATCCCCCCGTTTTGTTGGATACGGGCGGCCAACGCAGCCAGCGGTTCTTTGCGACGACCAGTCACAACGAGGGTCGCCCCCTCTTCGGCCAGAGCAAGCGCCGCCGCTTCGCCAATGCCACTCCCCGCGCCTGTCACCCACGGCGATTTGTCCGTTCAACTTGCCCATGAATTTCTCCGGTACTTCAGGCTGTAAAAAGCCCGATCTTCATTTAAACGAGTTCAGCTCAACTGTTCGGGCCGCGATCCAGACCGACGGGCTGCCAGCGACGCAAGCTGGTATTTTGCAGGACTGAAGGATTCACACAACTCATGGGCCATAGACCAGATAAAACAAGCGACAACTCATAGCCAACCCGGCGCTTACGCGCCTCGTCAAAACGAGCCGATGCGGACGCGACGTGAGCCGAGAGGGTTACATTCTCCATGCTGAGCAGCGGATTGTTGTGCGATGGAGGCTCCTTGTACAGGACGTCGAGCGCTGCATGCGCGATCCAACCTTCCTGCAAGGCCTTGATCATCGCTTCTTCGTCCACGGTGGTACCGCGACCAGTATTGATAAAGACGGCGGTTGGCTTCATCTGCCGGAAATGCTTTTCGCCCAGCATCTGATGCACTTCGGGCCGCGCCGGTGCGTGCATCGAGACGAAATCCGATTGTGACAGGACCTCGGACAATGTCGCTGGAAGCACACCGTATTCCGACATCAGCGTTTCTTCGATGAACGGATCGTAGGCGACCATCCGAAGACCGAACGGCGCAGCACGCCGGGCGACGGCGCGCGCAACGCGGCCGAAAGAAATGAAGCCAAGGGTTTGTCCAGCCAGCCGGGGAATCTTGAGCAGCGCGGGCCGCCCTTCAGCCCACCGGCCATCCCTCGCCATTTTGTCCTGCACCACCACCCGCCGAAAGCCGGCAAGCAACAGGGCCATCGCGTGGTCGGCAACTTCTTCGATAAAGGTATCAGGGATATTGGTGACCGGAATCCGACGAGCGGTTGCGGCCTTCACATCGACGCTGTCCACGCCGACGCTGCCCAGCGTGATGACCTTGCAATTTTCCAGGCTGTCGATGATCGTCTTGGAGATCCGAATGCCCTTGGCGTAAATGGCATCTGCGTTCCTGGCCGCCGAAATAAATCCTGCCTCGTCGGTGGGCACCTCAACGATCTCAGCGTTGATTGGTTCAAGCGCTTCGCTCTCCAATGCATAGCCGCCACCTGCAACGGTGAAGCTTGCGCCAGCCGGCGTCACAACCTTGAATTTTGCCATTGTTTTTCGTCTCCAGCTTTGCCCGGCAATCTGTTCTGGAGACGAAGCTAGCGAGAGCGGATCGACAGGGTCAACGCGTTGCGCCGCGACTTTGCAATCCGTGAAATGACATATGATCGACGCAGCGCTAACGCGCGTGGCGCGCCAGCCGCAAGTAGGCGTCTTTCGCCGGCTGAATGTGCCGCACCACCACATCGACCAACGACCGCCTGTCCTTGGTGCCTAGAAGATCGATCATGAGCTGGTGTTGCTCGCGAACGACCTTGAGCAACGCAGGATCACCGATGCTGTATGAGCGAATGGCATGCGTCCTGAGTGCCATCTGCTCGATCAGCTCGACCAAGGGACTATTGCCGCACATCGCAAAGAAGGTTCGATGAAATAGCAGGTTCTCGCGAAATGCCGTTCTCAGATCCCCCTTCTCCACCGCAAAGGAATGACGAGCTTGAATCTTCTGCAGGGCATCGATCACCTTACGATCTGCAGGGAGCGGCATCAGCTCTGCGGCACGCTGTTCAATCAGGGTTCGAACGACATAGAGCTGCTCGACCTCCTGAGCGTCATAGTCGCGGACGGACGCCCCGCGATTGGGATGACAAACGACAATTCCCATCGCTTCAAGATCTGACAACGCTTGCCGTACCGTATGTCGCGTTGCGCTATAACGCTTGGCAATCTCCTCTTCGACAAGCCGGGCACGCGGCGCCAGTTGTCCAAGCGCAATCTGCTCTTCCAGAATCCCGACAAGATCAACCGCCCGTGGCGATGCCGGGCAAGAAGTCCGCGACTTCATGTGCTGCCCTTCAGAAAGAGGAAATAGCGACAGCGATCCAAATTCGGATTGCACAACAATCCGAGGCCCGCATTGTTGGCAACACCACCCATGGCTATCAAGGGTGGAGGCCTCCCCTTTTCAGCAGGTAACCGTCAATCAGCCAGGCTCAGCTGGTTTGCAGTGCGAGAATGGCGCTTCTATCGCGGCGTGCGCAGCATATTCCCAGCGCGCCGGTTGCCTTTGCGCGATGGGACAGCAGATGCTGATCATGGCTTAAGCATTCCCTAAACCACACGTTTGCGTTCAGGCAAACAGCCGGGCGATGGCGAGACTGACGAGCAGCAGGAAGGCGAGCGAGAGCACGACCGCAGTGGTTACTCTCCCACCAACGCGTCCAATCACGCGAACGTCAACGCCCAGACCCAATGCCGCCATCGACACAATGGTGAGCAGGGAAGCGAGCTTTAATAGTGGACCAACCACCTGAGTCAGGCAGAACTCTCAAATGAGCGAAACGCTGCCAGCACCAAAAAGCCAATGATGAACCACGGAACCAACTGGAAAATATTAAAGCGGTCGCGCGCGGAGGCTCCATCGCTTCCGCCCCGAAGATGCCGCCCAAATAAAGAGAACCCGATCATGACCGGCCCGAGGGTCAGTACACGCATCAGCTTCACCAATGTTCCGATTTGCGTGCTGACAAGACCGGCGGGTATCGTCGCCGCAAGCACTTGCGGTACGGCGTACACCGTCAAGCCCGCGACAATGCCGTATTGGGTTGCCGAAAGTCCTACCAAGGGAATCAGAAGGGGCAAGCCAAGCACAATCAAGACACCCAAGACCGCCGTAAAGGAGATCGACGACGCAATATCATCGCTGCTCGCGCCAATCACCGGGGCCACTGCAGCAATTGCCGAGTTACCGCAGATCGAATTGCCGCAGGCGATGAGGATCGAGAGCCGGACGGAGAGCCCCAACAGCCGGCTGATGCCATAGCTGACCATCAGCATGACCGCGACTGTTCCGACAATCGCGGCGAGCAGGGAGAATCCTGACGCTGCGATAGCGGAAAAGCTGATTGACGCGCCAAGCAAGGCAACCGCGACTTCAAGAAGTTGCTTTGCGCTGAAAGCGATCCCCGCACGCCACCGTTGATCCGGCTGCCACAGAGAGCGGACCGCCATCCCGAGAAGAATCGCGATGACCAGTGCTTCGATGTAAGGATGAGCGAATAGATGCTCCTCAGCAGACTGAATGCCGAACGAGACGAGCGCAACGAGCACACTCAGCATGACACCGGGCGACAATGCCTTGATACGGGTTGCAACAGCACGCCAGCCAGCGCCTGCTGCTGCATCCTCTTTCAGGACAGACATGTCGAGACCTTCTCCTGAAAGCGCCGCGTCGCGATCGTGGTCGAATCGTCAGTAAGTTGCGGCAAGGTAGTCTACTATCTTTCCAACGTCCGCTTCATCTATTGGCGCGCCATAGACCTTGATCATCTTGGTGACTTCGGCCTGCCAGAAATCTTTCTTGAACTTCGGACCTTGAGGCTGGGTCTTGATGTAGTCGGCCGAGTGGCACGCCGTACAATTGTTCTGGACGATCTCGAGATTTGGCCCCGGACTGAAGGCCGAGGTCTCCTCGGGAAGCTTGTAGGAGATCGGCTTGGCCTTCACCACGACAGGAGCGTACGCGGTAATAGCCAGAACAGCCGCGCTCATGGAAACAATGACAACAGCTCGCTTCATGGTCATCCTCTCAAGCCGCCACGACGCGGACAGTTTCGACCACGTTGCGCAGGTAGCCTGCGGGATTCCACAACGGCTGCAGCGGCTGCGTCTTGCCATCATTGCTGGTCGCACGGACTTTCAGTTCGTGAGCACCGGCTGACAATTTGACCGGCAGTTTCCATTCGCGGAATGAGTATCGGCCGAGATCCTTGCCAAGGCGCGCCGGCACCCAGGTTTGTCCACCATCCGTCGAGACAGCAACGTCTTTAATGCCGCTTCCCCCGTCGAACGCTATTCCTCTCAATGACGTTTCAACACCCGCTTTCACCTTGGCGCCATCGACAAGATTGGTGAGAAACGACCGCACCGTGAATTTGTTGATCGGAATCGTCGCCTTCGGCGCGGTGCCCGGTTCGACGCAATTGCAGTCATTGTCGGGGATTCGATAAGCCGTCTTCATCCAGAAGCCATCGAACACCGTGTCAATGACGTTGATTTCGTTGAGGTGCTTGACCCAGTAGGTGCCGTAATAGCCAGGCACGATGAGCCGCAATGGATACCCATTGAGAACCGGCAGATCCTCTCCGTTCATGGCATAGGCCAACATGACATCGCCATCTCTTGCATGATCGATGTCCAACGCCTTGGCAAAGTCCGGCGTCCTGTCGCTGACAGGACCATCCATCGCGCCGAACACGACTTGCTTGACCCCGGCCTGAATGCCGGCCTTGTCGAGAACGGTCTTGAGCGGAACGCCTTTCCATCGTGCGTTGCCCATGGCCCCGTTGCCGAGCTGACCACCGGCCACACGCGGCAAGAAAAATCCGCGGCTGTTTCCTGAGCACTGATTGACCGCGACGAGTTCGACCGCCGGCATCTTCTTGATGTCGGCAAGCGACAGCTTCATCGGCTTGTCAACTTTGCCTTTGATCTCGACGAAGAACTTGTCGGGATCAATATCCAGCGGCACATCAGCCAGGTGATAACGCACGAAGAATGCGTCATTCGGCGTGATGACATTCTCGTTGAACACCACGAATGGCGTTTCAAGCTGCGGCGGACGGCTTGTGAGACCGATCATCGGTCTCTTCTGCGGATATTTCACAATTGGCCGCTCGCCATTTTCAAATGGCAACGTCAACGCTTCCGCTGCAAAGCTTGCGAATGATGATCCGCCGAGAGCTCCGCTTCCCGCGACCAAGGCAACCCCACCCTTCAATACTGTTCTGCGATTTATCATTGGCCTTTCCTCGCAGCTTGAAACAGTTGGCGTATCCTCATCGGGCCGCAGCTCGTCTGCCGACCATTGGCGATGGCAATTCATTCGCCTGAGACAGAAATTCAGCGATCTCGGCCGGTGTATCCGCGACCCTGACGCCTGCCTTTTCAAGGGCCTCCCGTTTCGAGGCATAGCCGCCACGACCACCGGTCACGATTGCGCCGGCGTGTCCCATTTTCTTGTCAGGCGGTGATGAGCGGCCGGCGATGAAAGAAACAATGGGCTTCTTCATCGTGCGGGCGTATTCCGAAGCCTCTTCCTCCATCGTGCCGCCAATTTCGCCGACCAGAACGATTGCGTCGGTCCGCTCGTCCCGATCAAGCGCCTCAAGAGCGTCGCGCGTCGTCGTACCGATCATTGGATCGCCGCCGATGCCGAGGAAAGCGGATTGCCCAAGATTGGCGCGCGTCAGATTGAGGCACATCAGCGTGCCCAGACTGCCGCTCCGTGAAATGACCCCGATGTTGCCGGGCATGAAGATATTTGGATTATGACCAGGCATGATCCCGACGAACCCTTCGCCGGGCGTCACAATGCCCGCCGTGTTGGGGCCAATGATCCTGCTTTTTGATGCGCGGGCGCGGGCAAAAATATCGAGCACGTCGTGGCTCGGAATATGTTCTGTCAGCGTAACGATAGTGCCGATGCCCGCATCAATGGCGTCAACGATTGCGTCCCGCGCCATAGACGGCGGGATGAAGATCACCGAAATATCGCAGCGCGTCTGCTTTGCGGCCTCAACGGCAGAACCGAAAATCGGCACGCCGAGATGGGTGTCGCCTGCACGCTTCGGATTGACGCCACCGACAACCTCGGTGCCGCACTCCATCATCTTCTCGGCCCAGAACGAGCCCTGCTTGCCGGTGATCCCCTGAACGAGAACTTTTTGACCACGTCGATAAATCATTGTGCTGCCTCGATCGCCGCTTTAACCGCGTCTTCCATCAGATCATAAGGTTCGATTCCGAGCCGTTCGCGGACCAGCTTGACTGCCTCGTCTGAGCCGGTGCCGTGAATGGAAAAGAACGCCGGTACCTTTGGTTTCAATGTTTCCCAGGCCCGAACCACTCCGTCCGCCATCACGTCGGTACGCGCGAATGCGCCACAGAAGTTGATAACAAGACTTTTGACGCCGGGATTTGAGAGCACGAGATCCAGCGCAACCTCGGCCTTGGTGTAGGCTTCACCGCCAATCTCCAGGAAATTCGCAGGGCGCCCACCGAAATGGTCGATGACGTCCATCGTCGTCATCGTTAGTCCGGCACCGTTGGCCAGGACGCCGACGTTCCCGTCGAGTTGGATGAATTTCAATCCATGCTCCAGGCCACGCTCTTCCAGTGCCGTCATCTTTGGCGGATGCGCCACTTTAACAAGCTCGGGCTGTCGGGCTGTCGACGCATCGTCCAGCGCGAATTTGCAATCCAGTGCAACGACCTTGCCGTTACGCAGAAGCGCGAGCGGATTGATTTCCACGAGCTCTGCGTCGCTATCGCAAAAGACACGATAGAGCTTGACGAGCGTCTCGCCGATATCAACAGCGGCGGGCCCGAGATCTAATCCCGCGAGAAGCTCGGCCGCATCCGATGTCGTGAATCCGCGCTTGAGATCGACAACATGCCGCCGGATGGCACCGGGCTTTTGTTCGGCGACCTCCTCGATATCCATCCCGCCCTCTGTGGAGAATAGAACGAGAGGACTCCGGCTAGGCACATCGATCAGGACAGCCGCATAAAGTTCACGCTCAATCGGGCAGCGTTCCTCGACCAGGACGCGCTCAACGCGGCTCCCGCCAATCATCATGCCAAGGATCTGGCGAGCGGCGGCGGCCCCGTCTTCAGGCGTGTCAGCCATCTTGATGCCGCCGGACTTGCCGCGCTTTCCGGTCGGCACCTGCGCCTTGATCACGGACGGCCCAATCTTTCCGACCGCGGCCGAGGCTTCTTCCGGGCTCTTGCAAACTACGCCGTTTGGAATGGGCACTCCCGCGGACGCAAGAACGCTTTGTTTCGCTGCATATTCTTCGAGATTCATTGTTCTGATCCTATTTCCCGTACCGAGCCCAGTGCGGGCCAAAAAGCTCTTCCTCTGACGGCTTGTCTTCAGGAATAGGAACCACGAGATGCGTGATGTTGATGAAGTGCTTGTAGTTCAGGTTTTCCGAGATGCTGTTCTTCTGCCAGGAACCGCATCCCATCGTCAGCGTGAACTCGAGACCGCTGTCGAATCCGCCACCATTGCCGAAGGTGTGTGCGAAGTTGACCAGAACGCGGACGACCGACAGGTCTTCAGCAAGCTCCTGCGCCCTCGCCATATTGGTGGTGTGAAGGCCCATCGAATGCCCTCGCCCCTGGAAGTCGAGAATCTCGCGCACAGTCTCTGTCGCAGCCTTGAAATCGGGTGCCTTGTAGACCGTCAGCACGAGCGCAAGCTTCTCGCCCGAGAGCGGGAACGCCTTGCCAATTCCGGTTTCTTCCACCAGCAGGAACTTCGAATCCGCCGCTTCCGCTGGCAATCCGAAGCTGTCCGCGAGGACCGGCATATCGCGTGCGATCAGATGGCGGTTGAGCTTGCCGTTCTTCCATAGTTCGTTCTGAACACGCGTCTTCTGCGCGCCATCCACCAGATAACCACCCGCCTGTTTCAAGGCTTCGATGGCAGCGTCGTAAACCGACGCGACGATCACAACCGCATTTTCCGACGAACATGACGTCGCGTTATCAAACGTCTTCGACGCGCAAATCTTCTGCGCGGCGGACGCGAGATCCGCTGTCTCATCAATGATGACGGGGACATTTCCGGCGCCGACACCGATCGCCGGCGTACCGCTATGATAAGCGCGGCGAACGTTATCCTGCGATCCAGTCACGACGACGAGATCGACAGCTTCCATGATGGCCTGCGTTGTATCCTTGGTGACCGGTGCCGGAAGTATCTGGACGAGATCTTTCGGAAGGCCGATCCGGTCGAGACTGTCGCGCATATATTCGACCGCCAGCGCAGTCGTTCGATATCCCAGCGGGGATGGGGCAATGATGACCGCGTTGCGACCTTTGATTGCCATCATCGCTTTGTTGACAGGCGTCGCGCCTGGATTTGTCGACGGCGTAATGGCGCCGACAACACCAATCGGCTTGGCGAATTTCACGATCCCACGCTTGTCGTCGCGTTCGATTTCTCCAACCGTTTTGACACGGAGAAGATCGCGAAGCGTGCCGAATGTCTTGCGCTGCTTCTTGATGATCTTGTCCGGGACATTCCCCAGACCGGTGTCTTCAACCGCGAGTTCGGCAAGCTCGCGAGCATGCTCTGGTTGATAGAGCGACCATGCGATGGCACGCACCGCCTCGTCTACGCGCGCCTGGTCGGCATTGGCAAACACCTCTTGCGCAATGCGCGCACGACGCATCAAGTCCTCCGCGATTAGATCCGCACTTGACAGTCGATTGTCCATTTCAAGGATGGCACTCATTATCTTAGCTCCGCTTGTTCAAGACCATTTCATGCATTGCGTCAGGGAGAGGCACTTCGCTTTCCCTCACATCGACAAAACGTTTTCCAGGATTGATGGTGAAGGCCAGAGCCGCACCGATCAGAAGGACCCCGAGCGATGCGATGAACGGCACGTCCCATCGTCCTGTCAGATCGATCGCCCAGCCGAACACGACGGGCGAGATGATGCCGGCCATGCCAAATCCGAAATTCATGAAGCCACTGGCGCTGCCTGAATATTGCGGCGCAATATCCATTGGGACGGCCCAGATCGGAGCGACGATCAATTCCGCAAAGAAGAATGCGAGGCTGAGGCAGATCGCGACCGTCGTCAGATCGTGAACGAATACGATCGGCAACATGAAGCAGAAGGACCCAAGAAAGCCGACGACGATCACCGAGATTTCGGGCTTTTCCAACGTTGCCTGTCTTCCTCAGAATACGATCGCTGATAAGTCCGCCGAGGGTATCGCCGATGACACCGGCAAAAAACACACCAGCCGCGAACAGAGCAGATTTCTTGAGATCGAGTTGGAACTCATGCATGAAGAACGACGGCAGCCAGTTGAGATAGAGCCAAAGAATCCAGCCGTAGCAAAAGTCCGTCAGGGTCACAGGCAGAATACGCTTCAGCAAGGGCCCCCAAGGAACGTCCTTCCGCGTCGCTGCGACAGTCGCTGAAGGTAATCCTTCAAGGTCCTGCGGCGTGATTTGGGGGTGCGTGCGCGGATCGTCCCGGAAGTAGAACCACCAGAGGACCGCCCAGAGGAGGCTTGCTGCGCCAAGTACGTAGAACGAGACTCGCCAGGAGAATGCGACAATGAGAACCGCGATGAGTGGCGGCGTGACCGCATTGCCAAATCGTGCAAAGGCGTGCGTTATGCCTTGCGCAAAGGCGCGCTGATCGGGACGCATCCAGTTGGAAAGTGCGCGCGTCGCAGTCGGGAAGGCAGGGCCTTCTCCAATTCCAAGGCAAAGTCTCGCAAGAAAAAGACCGAGCAGGCCACCAACCAATCCGGTCCATATGGTCGACACCGCCACGAGCAGTGCGCAGATGCACAATGTCACGCGCGGCCCGAGACGATCTCCAAGCCATCCACCCGCGATCTGAAAGAAAGCGTAAGGATAAGCGAAAGCCGAAAATGCGATTCCAAGTTGCGTTGCAGTAAGACCGAGATCTTTCTGCATGATCGGAGCCGCCGTCGAGAGATTGACGCGGTCAACATAGAAAATAAGATACATAAGGCAGATAGTGAACAGGACGAGACGGCTCGCCTGGTTCCGCATGAGCTTCATGTTCGCCTCCCAGCGATGTTATCCGATTTGTACCTCTGCCTTTGAATTCGAAATTTCAGTCAGCAACTTCGAACTTGGCAGGGCCATCGTTTCGCGTACGCTACAACGCTCAACAGTCAGTCACGAAATCGATAATCTGCATTGTCATCATTCGCGGGATTTATCATTGAGCCAGGATCTCGACATCGCGTTACTCAGAACGTTCGTCGCTATCGTCGACACCGGAGGCCTCACGTCTGCCGGCAGACGCGTAGGCCGAACGCAGCCGGCCATCACGCATCAAATCAAGCGTCTGGAGGATTTGATCGGCCGCACTATCTTCGACGACAATCGACGCAAGCTAAGCCTGACGCATGACGGAGAGGTTCTGCTCGAGTTCGCACGTGCAATATTGAAATTGAATGCGGAAGCACGCACGAGATTTTCGGCACCAGACATTGCCGGTCACGTCACCTTGGGCACACCGGATCTCTATGCGTCCTACATACTTCCGGAAGTGCTCGAAACGTTTTCCCGATCCCATCCGAATGTCGAGATCGAGTTGCGCTGCACACGAAGCATCCAGCTGCATGCCGCGCTGGAGCGCGGCGAGATTGATCTAGCCTTGATGACGAACCAACCGGACTTCCGGCGCGGCGAACTTGTTCGGCGCGAGGCTCTTGTCTGGGTCGCAGGTCTCGGAAGCGCTCCCGAGTTGCGAAGGCCCCTGCCCCTGGCAGTCCTTCCGCAAGGCAGCGTGTACCGCCACCACGCGCTGGAAGCACTGGGGGCCGCGGGCAGACAATGGTCGATACGCTCAGTCTGCGACAGCATTGCCGGGCTGCAGGCGGCTGTATTTGCAGGTTTGGCTGTGTCGGTGTTTCCGCGTTGCGCCGTCATACCGAACCTGCGCTGTCTCGATGAGGCGGACGGCTTGCCAAGGCTTCCCCCAATCGAGCTTGTCATGCATCGCAAGCGTCAGGGCATCTCGGAGGCAGCAGAGCAACTCGCGCAGCATATTGCTCGTGAACTCGGCGATGTGGAGGCGGCTTCGCTGGTACCTGCCAAATAGCAGCGGGGCGTTCTTTCCAATAAGAGTGGCCGACAAAAAAATGGCTGCGCGAACGCAGCCATTTTCAAGTTCAAGTTCCGAAGACGACTTAAGCGACTTTTTGCGGTCGCATGTCTTCGCGATTGATGCCGGCAACCTTGACCGGCTTCTTCATCGCGTCGCGTCGGAACGGCTCGCCAAGCTCCTGGTTAAGCAAAATCTCGATGAACGTTGTGAGGCCCTTCTTCTGATCTTCGCAGGATTGCCGCAGCGCTTCGGTCAATTCGGCCTGCGTCTTCACGACAACGCCCTTCAGACCGCAGCCTTCGGCCACTCTTGCGTAGCTCAGATTCCTCATTGAGTTCGGTGCCAACGAAGTTGTTGTCGTACCAGAGGATCGAGTTGCGCTTTTCCGCACCCCATTGGTAGTTGCGGAAAATCACCATGGTCACCCCCGGCCACTCCTTCCGGCCGACCGAACCCATCTCGTTCATTGAGATTCCGAATGCTCCATCGCCAGCAAAACCGACGCAAGGCGTATCCGGGTTTCCAATCTTTGCACCGATGATCGATGGAAAACCGTACCCGCATGGTCCGAACAGGCCGGGTGCAAGATATTTCCGGCCGCTATCGAACGATGGATAGGCATTTCCGATCGCGCAATTGTTGCCGATGTCGCTGGAGATGATCGCGTCACGCGGAAGTCCCGCTTGAATGGCGCGCCAAGCCTGACGAGGTGACATCAGGTCTTTGTCTCGCTTGCGCGCATCCTCATTCCATGTCGTGCCTGGATCATCATCTTCGTGATCCATGCTGGACAGCGTCTGCAACCATTTTGATTTGGTCGAATGCACCAGCGCTTTGCGATCTTCGCGGCCTGCATTGCCGGCGGCTGACGTCAGTTGGGACAGAATGCTCTGGGCGACCAATTTCGCATCGCCGCAAATTCCCACAGTGACCGGCTTGGTCAGGCCGATGCGATCGGCATTGATATCGACCTGGATGATCTTTGCTGTCTTTGGCCAGTAGTCGACGCCGTAACCCGGCAGCGTCGAGAATGGATTAAGCCTCGTGCCCAGCGCCAGAACGACGTCGGCTTTCGAGACCAACTCCATGGCTGCTTTCGAGCCATTGTAACCGAGCGGGCCGACAGCGAGCCGATGGCTTCCCGGGAAGCTGTCGTTGTGCTGGTAGTTGTTGCAAACTGGCGCATCGAGTTTTTCGGCCAGCGCAACACAGGCATCGATCGCATTTCCGATCACCACGCCCGCTCCTGACAAAATCACAGGAAACTTTGCTTCCGACAGCAGTTTCGCTGCTTCCGCAACGGCGGTTTCGCCACCCGCAGGACGTTCGAATTCCACAACCGCCGGCAGATTGATGTCGATCACCTGCGTCCAGAAATCGCGTGGAATGTTGAGCTGCGCCGGCGCTGAAAGCCGCTTAGCCTTGAGGATAACGCGGTTGAGCACTTCCGCGACGCGTGACGGATCGCGCACCTCTTCCTGATAGCACACCATATCGCGGAAGAGAGCCATCTGCTCTACTTCCTGAAATCCGCCCTGACCGATCGTCTTGTTCGCGGCCTGCGGCGTCACCAGCAGCATGGGCGTGTGATTCCAGTAGGCCGTCTTGATCGGAGTGACAAAGCCGGTGATGCCGGGACCGTTTTGGGCGATCGCCATGGCCATCTTCCCGGTCGAGCGCGTGTAGCCGTCGCAGATCAGACCACCATTGGTTTCGTGAGCCACGTCCCAAAATGTGATGCCGGCCTGAGGAAACAGATCGGAAATCGGCATGAAGGCCGAACCGATAATGCCGAATGCATGCTCGATGCCGTGCATCTGCAGCACTTTCACGAACGCTTCTTCCGTCGTCATTTTCATGGGTTGCGTCTCCTCTGGCGTCCCACGCGTTGGGCGTGGTGGTTTGTGGGGTGGGTCATCAATGACACGCCAATTTCCCCCTCACAACATTTTTTTCATTTTTTTCATTTTTTCATTCCATTTTCCGGAATTTCTACTAAAGTCACTGCATGAACGACTTACAGGGCGTATTAAAACCACTCGCATTGCTTGAGACCGTCGCTGGGATGCAGCATCCCGCGACGCTTGCGGAATTGGCGATAAGCATGGGCGTGCCAAAACCGACCATGCATCGCTGGCTCGCTTCTCTTGAAGATGCCGGACTGCTGCAGCGAACCCTTGATGGTCGCCGGTATGAGCTCGCACCACGCGCGTCCCAACTTGCGTTCGCGATCCTCGCCAACAAACCAGGCGGCGCGGTCAGGCACGAGATTCTACGCAACGTGGTCCATGAAGTCGGCGAGGCCTGCAATCTCACCGTGCTTGACGGAACGCACGTGACTTATCTGGACCGGGTTGAATCGACCTGGCCGTTGCGGATCACGTTCCAGCAAGGATCAAAAGTCCCAGCCTATTGCTCGGCTAGCGGCAAATTGTTTCTCGCTTTGATGCCACCTGCCAAACGCAATCCGGTTCTGCGTCAGATCGTGCTTGAGCGGCTCACCGAAAATACGTTGACCGATCAATCTGCATTGCTGAACGAACTCACCGCAATTCGCAAAAACGGATACGCGCTCGACAGAGAAGAGTTCATGTCCGGTCTCGTCTGTCTTGCCGTCCCGATCTACCAGCAAAAGGGACGGTCTCGCGCATGCGTCGCAGCGCTTGCCATTCAGGCGCCCGTCACGCGGCTGCCCCTCGCCGACATGCAGACAAAACTTCCGGTCCTTCAAAAGGCGGCTGAAACCCTTGCCGCAACGCTCCTCGAGTAGCCAGGAAAGCCATCATGCGACAGAGTGGACAAACTTATGCGAGGCTCAACGCCCTCGAAGCAGCCGCACGTGGCAAAGGGCGTCTTTCGGTCGCCGTCGCCTATCCATGTTCAACAGACTCTCTCGCAGCAGCGCTCTCCGCCCGCGACGAAGGTGTCATTGAACCCATCCTCGTCGGACCACGCCAAAAAATCGAAGCTTGCGCAAACACCTTGAACGTCAGTCTTGAAGGATTGCGTTTCGTCGAAGCCGCAGACGATCCCGTCGTTTCATCACGAGCGGCCGTTGCGCTGATCGGCGCCGGCGAAGCCAGCGCACTCATGAAGGGCTCGCAACACACGGATGAACTCCTGAGCGCGGTCGTAGCTCGCGATGCCAACTTAAGAACCTCGAGACGCATGAGCCACGTCTTCTGGTTTGACCTTCCCGCCTACCACAAGCCGCTGATGGTGACCGATGCCGTCGTCAACATCGCGCCCAGTCTCAAGGAAAAGGTGGACATTCTCGCGAATGCGATCGGATTGGCCCATGCGATTGGGTTGACCCAACCCAAATTCGCGTTGCTATCAGCCATCGAAACGGTCAATCCCGATCACGTCTCCAGCCTGGACGCCGCCGCACTTTCGAGAATGGCCGATCGCGGTCAATTCAGCGGCGCTGTTATTGACGGACCACTGGCATTCGACAATGCAATCTCTGCCGCATCGGCAGCAACCAAGGGAATCACCTCCCTTGTTGCGGGAGATCCGGACCTCCTCATGGTGCCGAATCTCGATGTTGGAAATGTTCTCTACAAGTCATTCATCTACATGGGCGGCGGCGAATGTGCAGGTCTCGTTTTGGGGGCGCGCGTGCCGATCATTCTCACGAGTCGTTCGGACTCAAGGCGCGCGCGTGTTGCTTCCTGCGCGCTGGCACAACTGAGTCTTTCTTAGAAATTTCCTGCAGCTCACTTCTCGCCCTGTTGAAATCATTCAAAGACAATCTCACAACGCCAGTTACCAGGCGCTCCTCGTCACGACGCGCCGGCGGATGGCAGCGATATTGCTCATCTTCGGCGGGCGAAATAGGGCATTTGACAACTACGAGAGGCGCTTAGATCGCGGCAGCCCTTCCTGTGTAGAATTTGGTGACATGAGAGAATTGGCTCATCGCAAAGATCTTCGTTGCCCAGCGGAGGTCCGACTTCCGCACGACATGTATATCGCGCTTATGAATGGCGGGACGGACTCCTCTCGATTTCCTATGTCATCTAGCACATCTTCTCATCATGGTTCCCGGCTTGAACAAAATGATAGATGACGTGACGTGATTGATCGCAGTCGCCGTTCTACAAAATTTACAGTTGCCGATTTGCCGCTCTCACGCAAAACGGATCAGTCCGTGGTGACGTTCAATGAACGAACAGCCGGGGACGTCGCCGACATCTACAACAAGGCCGGAGACGATTACGCCACTTATGCGGATGGCGACCCGATGCAACCCTTTGCGTTCGAGGGCATGCACGCCTATGCGGACCGGCAGCTGTGGAATCGCCTCGAAGAAAAGCTCGTTGACCTGCGCGCCTCGGGCGCAAGCTCGATCAGCATTCTGGATGCCGGCTGCGGGCCCGGGACATGGCTTCGGCGATTGGTATTACGCGCATGCGAACTTGGCTTTACCAGCATCACGGCCAGGGGCTTCGATATCGCGCAAGTGCAAATCCAGCGCGCGCGATTGCTGGCAAAGCCTCTTTCCACGCTTCCAGGAATCGATCTCACGTTTGACGTTGCGGACCTGACCGGCCGGCTGCCCGAAGCGGACGCATCCGTGGATATGACGCTCTGTCTCTACAGCGTGCTCAGCCATCTCCCTGTCGCGGCGCTGGCAAATATTGCAGCCGAGCTCGCACGTGTGACCGCCGGCCATTTCATCACCACAGTGCGTCCGGTTGGCAGCCCTCCCACGGCCTTCGTCGAACTCGATCGCGAAGGTCCGGCGATTGAAGCAAGATCACGCCCGGAACCAATGTGAAATCGAACTCAATGACGGCCGGCAGATCGCATTCGGCTTCCATCTTTTTACGGCGAAGGAGTTGCGCGGGCATTTCTCGCCGCACTTCGACATCGAGGACCTGAGCGGTCTCGACTTGTTTCACACCCGATTCATGCCCGACCCACGATGGAACTTGCCATCCCCGGACGACAATCGTCATCTGTCGGATGAACTCGCCCGGCTTGAGATGGTACACGCCGCAAGTCCTGCGCTCATGGATAGCGCCGCCCACCTGCTGCTCGTAGCCCGACGTCGACAAACCGTGACGCCAGATATGTCCGCGACGGCTTGTGAGGGACGACAACTCGACAATGAGCCGCCCTCGCCGCGCTAGCGCCATAAAGCCGCTTCACGCTTGTTATTCCCATTGCGGAACATCGCGTTTGAGGTCTTTATCTGACAGGTGGCTCGCCGCCTGCGCACCTGTCAAAACCTGTCTGACAGGGCCAGACGTTCAAAAATGGCCGCCCCATCCTCCGCATCTCACCACAGCCGGCACAGCATCATGGACACCAAACCGCCCGTTCCACGTGCGATCCTCGTCGCCATCCAGATGCCTGGGGTCGATGACGTCGCGCATGCCGCGAGTCTCGAGGAATTGGGCCGCCTGGTCAAAACGCTGGGTTACGATGTAGTCGGCTCGCTCTCGCAGAAACGCGACGAGATCGACGGCGCAACGGTGCTCGGCAAGGGGCGGCTTGAAGAGCTGGCTGCGATCACCGGCGGCACCGGCGTCATCGGATCGATGGCCCCCACCCGCAAATCCAAGGCGCGCGAACGCTTTGAAGATGCCGATGACAAGAAGCCGCAGGCCGCGCCAAGCGAGCATGATCCGGCCGAGAGGCCGGAGTTCGTGATCGTCGATCACGATATTTCCCCGAACCAGCTGCGCAACATCGAGCGCGCGACCGGGGCGCAGGTACTCGATCGGACCGGCGTCATTGTGGAGATTTTCCACCGCCATGCACGCAGCCGCGAAGCGAAGTTGCAGGTTGAACTCGCTCGGTTGAAGTACGTCTCCCCGCGCCTGCGGGAATCCTCAGGCGGCGGTGGACGGCAACAGGGCCCAGGCTCGGGCGAAACCGATCTCGAAATCGATCGCCGCAAGATCCGCGACCGCCTGGCAGAACTGAAAGCGCAACTGGAGGAGATCCAGCGCGACAGCGACGAGCGCCGGTCCGCGCGCAGCGATCAGCTCCGGGTCGCGCTGGTCGGATACACCAACGCCGGAAAATCGTCGCTGATGCGGGCGCTCACGGGCAGCGAGGTGCTGGTCCAGGACAAGCTGTTCGCCACGCTCGACACCACGGTGCGCGCGCTGCAGCCGGAGGCGAAGCCGCGCGTGCTGGTCTCCGACACGGTCGGCTTCATTAAGAAGCTGCCGCACGATCTGGTGGCATCATTCCGCTCCACCCTCGCCGAAGCGCTCGAAGCGTCGCTGCTGCTGTTCGTGGTCGATGCATCCGACCCGACCTATAAATCGCAACTCGAGGTCAGCCGTACTGTGTTGCGCGAGATCGGCGCGGACGTCGTGCCCTCGCGTCTGCTGCTCAACAAGATCGACCGCGTCAGCGAGGAAGACCGCGCCGCACTGCGCGAGAAGCATCCCGACGCAATCCTCCTCTCCTCGCAATCGCCGCAGGATGTGAGTTCTCTGCGCGAGACCATCATCACGTTTTTTGAAGCCGCGATGGTCGAGGAGCAACTGGTGTTGCCCTATGCCAAGCAGACGCTGCTGAGCGACGTGTACGCCAACGCGCGTGTTCTGTCGGAGGATTATGACGAGACCGGCCGCATCATGCAGGTTCGCGGCTTGCCGGGCGCCATCGCACGCCTGCGACGAACACTGGCCGCTTCGTAAATTCGATCATCGCTCGGCGACACGGACACCCCCAGGCGATCGATCCCCTTGAGGTCGGGCGTTTGCGCCATGTGATCAGGGCATCACACTGGCTCCAAAAAACGAAAGCCCCGCCAATTGACGGGGCTTTTACTTGTAGCTGCTGGTCGTGACATACTGTGCCGCAGTTCGTCCGTTGATTCCGAATGCGGGGTCACCTTTCTCTGAATGCACGCATCACTTGATCTGCAAGCGGCTTCATCAGATAGGACGAAACCGTGCGATCGCTGGTCTTGATGAACGACTCGACCAACATACCCGGGACAAGCTTCACATCTCCAAGGCGAGCCAGTTCCGATGGCGGGATTCCAATGCGGATCGTGTAATAGGATTGTCCCGTTCGCTGGTCAGTCGTCGTATTAGCCGAGATGCGGTTCACTACGCCATCCAGTTGCGGCGTCGTCCGCGCGTTGAACGCTGTGAAACGTAGCGATGCCGTCTGTCCAAGCGCAAGCTGATCAATGTCCTGTGGCGCAATCTTCGCCTCCATGGAAAGCGTGTCATGTGCCGGAACGATCAGCATCATCTGCTCACCTGGGCCAACGACACCGCCGACGGTGTGGACATTCAGTTCGTGGACAACCCCGTCTTGCGGGGCGCGAACCTCAATCCGCTTCAACTGATCTTCGGCCGCGACCTTACGTTCGCTAAACTCGCCGATCTTTGCTTCAACCTCCCGCAATTCCTTCGACACGTCACTCGCGAGATCCTGGTCGATCTGAAAAATCTGAAGATTGATCTCCGCGACTTTGCCGCGGGATTGCGCCATCGTCGCGACCAGTTGAGCACGTTCGCCGCCGAGCCGGGCTGCCTCGCGTTCAAGCGCAGTCAATCGCGTCAGCTGAATCAACTTCTTGTCCCAGAGTTCCGAAACCCCCGATAGTTCGCGCTGAATGAGATTGATTTCCTGACTCTTGGCTTCCTGTTGTGCGGTCAGACCTTTCACTTCTTCATTGAGCTGTACGATACGCTGCTGAAGCTGTTCCTTCTGACCCGCTCGCGCCGCACGGCGCATGGCGAATAAACGACGCTCTCCGTCCATCACCTTTATGACGTAAGAATCGGACTGGCGGCCATCAAACACAGCCGGCATCCTGATCTCATCCAGGCCATCGCGTTCGCTGGTCAAACGTGCGGCACGTGCCGTCAATTCATCCAATCCGTTCGCAACGATGCTAAGGTTGGCACGCAACATGGTCTCGTCGAGACGGACGACCACGTCGCCCACATGAACAGAGTCGCCATCACGAACGTTCAACGCACCAACGACCCCGCCGGTGGGGTGCTGCACCTTCTTCACGTCTGAATCGACCACGATTGAACCCGGCGCGATGAGCGCACCGGAAATTTCAGTCGTCACGGCCCATCCGCCGATGCCCCCGATGACGACGATCAGGCCTATCACGCCCAACAACGTGTGCCGCTGGATCGATCGGCCCGGATCCAACTCACGTCCAACGGTCATCACACTCATCGTTGACCTCCCGCGACAGCGACGACCTTCGGCGGGCTGACAGGTTCACCCCTTAAGACCTGTGACAGCACCTCGTCCTTCGGGCCGAAAGCCTGACGTCGGCCATTGGCGAGCGACAACACATAATCCGTCCCAGCCAACGCGCTCGGCCGGTGCGCGATCACGATAACTATGCCGCCCCGCGCGCGAACACCGAGTATCGCTTGCGTCAAAGCTTCATCGCCTTCGGAATCGAGATTCGAGTTCGGCTCATCGAGCACCAGAAGGAACGGATTGCCGTACAGCGCGCGCGCCAGCGCGATACGTTGCTGCTGACCGCCAGACAAATTACGTCCCTGCTCGCCGACAGGCGTATCGTAGCCTTGCGGGAGCCGCACGACCAGTTCGTGGACGCCTGCGGCTTTGGCTGCGCTCACGATATCGTCAGGATTCACTTCAAGATCAAAACGCGCGATATTTTCTCCGACAGTACCTTCGATCAGTTCGACGTTCTGCGGTAGGAATCCGATATGACGCCCCAAAATACCCGGCTCCCATTGGTCGAGCGCGGCAGCATCGAGACGGACACTCCCCCTCGCCGCCGGCCACAGGCCAACCAAAGCGCGCGCGAGCGAGGACTTTCCGGACGCGCTTGGACCGATAATGCCAAGGCCGTTCCCGCTTTTGAGTGTAAACGAAACATCCTGGATCACTGCACGCGGCGACTGCGGCAACGTGACCGTGAGGGCCTCGACCGACAAGCTGCTGGATGGTGCTGGGAGTGGTGTCCGTTCCGGCTGCACCGGCAGACGCTCAAATAGCTTTTCCAGCCGGACACGAGCCTGACGCGCGGCGATGAGGCTCTTCCATTGTGAAATCGCAAGGTCGACCGGCGCGAGCGCTCGTGCCGACAAAATCGACGAAGCAATTATAATGCCGGCGGTGGCCTGCTGGTTGATGACGAGATAAGCGCCGACCGCCAGCACTATCGATTGCAGCATCATGCGGAACACGCGTCCGACTGCACCGAGCCCATCCGTCACGTCGCCGGCGCGTAATTGCCCGATAACGTAGTTCTTATTCACGGTCTGCCAGCGGGCGTGCATGCGCTCCACCATACCGAGCGCAGTTATCGCTTCGGCATTGCGGCGGCTCATCTCCACCAGACGCGCGCGCTCTGCCGCGATCTGCGTGGCTTCACGGACGCGGTCGCGCGAATACATCTCTGTCAGCAGCGTCAAGATAATGAGAACAATGGCGCCGACGAGAACCGTGACACCGATCCAGACATGGAATGCGAAGCAAATGGCGAGGTAAAAGGGCAACCAGGGCAGATCGAAAAGCGCAGTCGTACCACGCCCTGCAAGGTAGCTGCGGATGGTATCGAGATCACGGACCGGTTGGATGCTCTCGCCGCTGTTCGGCACCTGCAGCGGCAGCTGCACAACGAGCCGGTATACCCGTTCGGTCATCGACTGATCGAGGCGCGCGGCGATGCGGCCCAAAATTCGACCGCGGATCGCGTCGAGAAATCCCTGAAAGAGATAGAGCACGACGACCAACGCCAGCAAGGCCACAAGCGTCGGCACACTGCGGCTCGGCAACACGCGGTCGTAGACCTCAAGCATGAACAGCGAGCCGGTCAACGCCAGAATATTAAGTACTGCGCTGAACAGACCAAAAGCCACAAAGGCGCTGCGACACGCAGCCAATGCCCGTCCTAGTTCTGACTTGGCGGATGTGGCCGGGGATTGGGATGTCATGGGTACACCAAACTATTGAATGCCCGCACGACAGGGCGCGGAGACGGTCAGGCGCGGCAACATGGACGAAACCGGCAAAACGCCAAGCGGCATTCCAATAAACGCAACAACATTGAGAACTCTGGGGGATGGCTTAGCGATGGATTGTTACAACTATCTGACAATCAAAAAAGGAGGCGCCTGTCGGCGCCTCCTTCCCACATCTTGTTATCGACCTGCCTCAGGCGAAGTGGAAATCGTCCACTGTGAGGTGATCCTTTGTGACCCCGCTCAGGGTGATCGTCGACCCGTCGGCATACTGGAGCTGAGCTCCCGTGGTTGTGTCGTGGACCGCGGCCATAAGTGCCGTGAAATCCACGAAGGCGTGTGAGTCAACCTCGACCACGTCGTGGGACGTACCCGTCGTCTGGAAGCCGAATACGGTATCCTGACCGTCGCCCACCTTGAAGACGAAGGTATCGTTCCCTGCCCCACCGAAGAGCTGGTCGTTGCCTTGACCGCCGGAGACGATGTCCTTCCCGGCGTTGGCGATCAACGTATCGTTGCCCGCGCCGCCGTTGAGCACAGCAGTTCCAGCCCCGCCGATGATCGTATCGTTACCATTGTCACCATTGAGCACCGCGTTGCCGGAACCGCCGAGAATGGTGTCGTTGCCGTCGCCACCATTGATCGTTGCATTGCCGGTGATGGCGGTCACTGTGTCATCGCCCTTGCCCGCATCGACCAGGTCCGAACCGGACGAGGTGAAGATGACGTCGTTACCGTCACCGCCGCTGATGTGATCGTCGCGGCCAGTATCGAACAGAACATCCGATCCACTGGTTCCGTTGATCGTGTTCATGTCCGTCACGCCATCGACGGTCAGCACGAACTCGCCTGTCGTCTGGGCACCGCTGCTGTCTTCGGCGGTGTAGCTGATGCTAACCGTGGCATGGTCCCCATTGTTGAGGGCACCGAAGATGTTACCTCCGTCGAATTGGAGTTTGCCATCCACAATGTGGAAGGCCAAAGCGGCGGCATCGTTACTTAGATTGATGCCGTTTACGCCGTCGACGCTGAAGCCCACCAGACCAGGGTGACCATCTTCGACATCGGTGTCATTGCTGACGAGGTCGAAGCTCGCGGTGTCATGCTCGCTCACATGCCCAACATCGGCGACGGCAACCGGCGCATCGTTGACCGGGTTAACTGTCAAATCAACCGTCGTCTCCACCGTGGTGTGACCGTCGCTGACCATGACAACGAAGCTGTCGTGACCGTTGTAGTTCTGGTCAGGTGTGTAGGTCCAGGTGCCGTCCGCAGCGAGGGTGAATGTGCCATGATGATCGGCACCGTCGCCCTTGAGTGCGTAGGTCAGCTTATCGCCATCCATGTCCGTTGCGGCGATCGCACCAGTGATGGTGGTATCTTCGTCGGTCGTCACCGATGTCGGCTGGACCGAAGGAGCATGATTGGTCGCATCGACGATGCCATCGCGGTCGATCTGACCGTCCTTGAGGACGATGTTTTCGACACCGCCGTCGGCGAACTGATCGGACACCACGATCTTGCTGCCGTCCTTCATGGTGATTTCGAGATCATCGCCGTTCCGCGCCAGCGTCACGTCGCTGATGTTGAAGTCGCCCAGGCTGAGCGTATCGAAGTCACCTGCGTTGCCTGCACCTTCGACAATGGTGTCGTTACCGTCTCCGGACCAGTAGTAGTAGAGATCCGATCCCGTTCCGCCGATCAGCGTGTCGGTGCCGGCGCTGCCGAACAGCGTATCGTTACCTTCGCCGCCGTCGACCTGATCGTTGCCCGAACCACCATTGAGCGAGTCGTTGCCGGCACCGCCGTTAATGATGTCATCGCCGCCCGACATGGAAACCGTGTCGTCACCATCACCGGCATCGACGACATAGCCACCGTTCGCGGTCGAGAGGAGGAGGTCGTTTCCGGTCCCGAGCTGGATCGTGCCCTGCACTGTCGTGCCGTTATACAGGTACACCGAGTCGTCGCCTGCTCCCATGTCGATTGCCACCGCACCGGCGTCGGCGGCCTTGATCTCACCGAAACTTTGAGGTGATCGTTGCCGTCCCCCAAGGAGACCGTCCCGAGGATATGGGCGGAGGATTGGATGTTCACCTCGTCGTTGCCGGCACCCATATCCACATTGCCGGTGATGATGGCGTCTAACTTGTCATCGGGTTGCCGCCGACGCGCAGGAAGTCGTCACCATCGCCCATCGACACGGCGTTGCCGTGAGTGACAGTGATGGTGCCGTCATTATTGATGCTGTCGTTGCCGTCGCCCGTGGCGACGCTACCGGTGATAACTCCAAAGAACGCGTTCGTTACCGAGTCATTGCCAGCGCCCATGTCGATGGCCATGTCCTTCAGCGCCGTCATCGTGCCGCTGTTGGTCAGCTTGTCATCGCCGCCGTCGGTGAAGACGCCGCCGATGATGGTGCCCTTGTTGGTGATGGTGTCGGCAAAGGTGCCGAGGATGTTGATCGCCTCACGGCCATCGATCTTGGCCTGCATCGCTGCAGCGTCCGCCGGGTCCACGCCGGTCGGTCCATTGCCGTCACCCTGGATCAAACCTTCGTTGATAATGGTGGTCGCTCCGAGCGCATCGCTGTTGCTCGAGTTGTCGACTTCGATGGCACGGCCGTAGCCGTAGATCTCGCCACCTGCGTAGTTATGGATCGTACCGCCGCCAATTGCGATGCCTTCGGACACGTTGGCTTCACCATCGTGATAGCCGTTGTGGCCCTCGCCGCGGATCATGCCGTAGTTGTCGATATTGGCCAGACCGTCGACATCGACCGCATCACCGTCGCTGTCGCTGATGTTGGCCGAGTTGGCCCAGCATCGTGCCGTGGTTGATGATGTTGGCCGCATTCGCCGGATTGGCGTCGTTGTCCATGTTCACCGCCGAGCCGTTATGGCCGACGATCAGACCACCCTCATCGTTGATGACAGTGATGGCGCCTGGACCGGTGATCGCATGACGCGCACCCTCGATCACGCCGTTCGCGGTGTTGTGGATCGTCGCCGTGCCGCTGCTGATCGAGATCGCATCAGCCTTGGTGCCCGGCGTCGCCGTGACCTTGATGCTGCCATCGTTGGTGATGGTCGTTCCGGTGGTTCCACCACTGACGACAATGGCGTTCTTGGAACCTTGGACCGTGCCGCCCTGCTCGACGGTCAGTACTTCGTTCGCACCCAGGGTGAGCGTGCTGGCGACGGTTGCCCCACCAGCCACATCGATCGCCTTGTAGTTCTGGCTTCCCGCAATCGTCCAGGTACCGCTCTGGACGTTCAGGTTTTCAACATTGGTCGTGGTCCCGAACGAACCGGTACCGGAGCCCTGCAGATTGACGGTGTCGTTGCCGTCGCCGCCGTTGATCGAAGCCGGGTTGCCGTTCTCGATGGTCACATTGATAACGTCGTCGCCCGCGCCGCCAAGAACCGTATCGCCGGCTCCTGCGATCAACGTGTCGTCGCCGTCGCCGCCATCGAGGATGTCGTTGCCGGCCTCGCCGCTCAGCGTATCGTTGCCTGCGCCGCCGTCGAGCTTGTCGTTGCCCAGACCGCCATAGATCATGTCGTTGCCGGCACCGCCGTTGATGACATCGTCACCGCCGACAACCGACGACGACATGTAGATCTGGTCGTCACCGTCGCCAGCATCGATAACAAACCCACCATTCGCGGTCGAGGCCACGAAGTCGTTGCCGGTGCCGAGCGCGATTGTGCCCTGCACCGTCGTGCCGAGATACAGGTTGATCCAATCGTCGCCCGCGCCCATGTCGATGGCCACGGCGTCGGCACTACCGGCCTTGACCTCGCCGGAGCTGTTGAACTTATCGTTGCCGTCGCCGAAGGAGACCGCCCCGAGAATATGAGCGGTGGAAGTGGTGATCACTTCATCGTTGTCGGCACCCATGTCCACATTGCCGGTGATCGTGCCGCCAACGCGCAGGAAGTCCTCGCCGTCACCCATCGACACGGCGGTGCCGTTAATGGCGGTGATGGTGCCGTCATTGTTGATGCTATCGTTGCCACCATCGGTGAAGATGCCGCCGATGATCTTGCCTGTCGCCGTGTTGGTGATGCTGTCGGCGAAGGTGCCGAGGATGTCGATCGCCTCGCGGCCTGCGAGGTTGATGCCGGCATCCGAGCCCGGCTCGAAGTTCTCCGGGCCGTGGCCGTCGCCCTGGATGGTGCCTTCGTTGTAGATCGTGGTCGCAGCCAGCGCCCCGCCATTGGCGGAGTCGTCGATCTGGATGGCACGGCCGTAACCGTAGATCGTCGCACCGGCGTAGTTTTTGATCACGCCGCCACCGGCCGCCACGCCTTCAGAGACGTTGGCGCCGCCGTCGTGCGTGCCGTTGGCACCGGTGCCGCGGATCTGGCCATAGTTGTCCAGCTTCAGCAGGCCGTCGACATCGACCGCGTCGCCGTCGCTGTCGGCCTGGGCCGGATTGGCGTTGCCCAGCATGGTGCCGTAGTTGGTCACGGTCACCATGTTCGCGACCGCGCCGTCGTTGTCGATGTTCACCGCGCTGCCGCTCTGGCCGATGATCTGGGCGCCGACATCGTTGATGACGGTGATGCCTTGCGCCCCGGTGATGCCGTGATGCGCACCGATGATGGTGCCGCCGGTGTGGTTGTGGACCGTGCCGTCACCGTCGTCCTGGAAGTCGATGCCGTCGTTCACATCGTCACCGGTGGCCATCGAGATGATCTGGCCATAGTTGTCGAGGGTGGTGTTGCCGCCGCCGCGCACCGCATCGGCATCGATCGCCATAATCACGCCAGTGGCTTCGTTGGTGATGGTGATCTTTGTGGTGTCTGAAGTCACCACGGTCAGGTCGATCGCCTGTCCGCCCGTCGCCTGGATCAAGCCAGCGTTGTCGACGGTGACCGTGCCGTTGCCGAAGTCCTTGTTGATGCGGATCGCATCGTCGCCGGCAATGATCTTGCCGCCCGCGAGGACGTCGACAATCAATGAGGAACCATCGGCAAGGCCATTCTTGGCGTCGATCGCGCGACCCGACGTCGGCGCGAGGTTGCCTCCCACGGTCACAGTCATGCTCTCGGTAACCGAGATCCCACTCGTCAGCGTGGCGCCGGCTGCAATGTTGATCGCGTCGTAGTTCTGCGTGTTGGCAACCGCCCAGATGCCGGCGTCGACATCCAGCGTCTCTACGTTAGCCGTGGTTCCGAAAGTGCCGGTGCCTGTACCAAGCAGGTGCACCGTGTCATTGCCGTCGCCGAGATCGATCTTGCCCGAGGTCGAGCCGACATAGGCATTGAAGGTGTCGTCGCCGCCGTCGGTGAAGACGCCGCCGATGATGGTGCCCTTGTTGGTGATGGTGTCGGCAAAGGTGCCGAGGATGTTGATCGCCTCACGGCCATCGATCTTGGCCTGCATCGCTGCAGCGTCCGCCGGGTCCACGCCGGTCGGTCCATGGCCGTCACCCTGGATCAAACCTTCGTTGATAGATGGTGGTCGCTCCGAGCGCATCGCTGTTGCTCGAGTTGTCGACCTCGATGGCACGGCCGTAACCGTAGATCTCGCCACCAGCGTAGTTATGGATCGTACCGCCGCCAATTGCGATGCCTTCGGAGACGTTGGCTTCACCATCGTGATAGCCGTTGTGGCCCTCGCCGCGGATCGATGCCCTAGTTGTCGATATTGGCCAGACCGTCGACATCGACCGCATCACCGTCGCTGTCGCCGATGTTGGCCGAGTGCGCCCAGCATCGTGCCGTGGTTGATGATGTTGGCCGCATTCGCCGGATTGGCGTCGTTGTCCATGTTCACCGCCGAGCCATTATGGCCGACGATCAGACCACCCGCGTCGTTGATGACAGTGATGGCGCCTGGACCGGTGATCGCATGACGCGCACCCTCGATCACGCCGTGTCGCGGTGTTGTGGATCGTCGCCGTACCGCTGCTGATCGAGATTGCATCAGCCTTGGTGCCCGGCGTCGCCGTGACCTTGATGCTGCCATCGTTGGTGACGGTCGTTCCGGTGGTTCCACCACTGACGACAATGGCGTTCTTGGAACCTTGGACCGTGCCACCCTGCTCGACGGTCAGGGTCTCGCCGGCGACCAGAGTCACCGTGGCGGCAATCGTGGCGCCACCAGCAACATCGATGGCCTTGTAGTTCTGGCTTCCCGCAATCGTCCAGGTACCGCTCTGAACGTTCAGGTTTTCAACATTGGTCGCGGTCCCGAACGCACCGGTACCGGTGCCCTGCAGATTGACGGTGTCGTTGCCGTCGCCGAGGTCGATGGTCTTAGAGACCGTCGAGCCGACATAAGCATTGAAGGTGTCGTTGCCGCCGTCGGTGAAGACACCGCCGATGATGGTGCCCTTGTTGGTGATGGTGTCGGCGAAGGTGCCGAGGATGTCGATCGCCTCGCGGCCTGCGAGGTTGATGCCGGCATCCGAACCCGCCTCGAAGTTCTCCGGGCCGTGGCCGTCGCCCTGGATGGTGCCTTCGTTGATAGATCGTGGTCGCAGCCAGCGCCCCGCCATTGGCGGAGTCGTCGATCTGGATGGCACGGCCGTAACCGTAGATCGTCGCACCGGCGTAGTTTTTGATCACGCCGCCACCGGCCGCCACGCCTTCGGAGACGTTGGCGCCGCCGTCGTGGGTGCCGTTGGCACCGGTGCCGCGGATCTGGCCATAGTTGTCCAGCTTCAGCAGACCGTCGACATCGACCGCGTCGCCGTCGCTGTCGTCCTGGGCCGAATTGGCGTTGCCCAGCATGGTGCCGTAGTTGGTCACGGTCACCATGTTCGCGACCGCGCCGTCGTTGTCGATGTTCACCGCGCTGCCGCTCTGGCCGATGATCTGGGCGCCGACATCGTTGATGACGGTGATGCCTTGCGCCCCGGTGATGCCGTGATGCGCACCGATGATGGTGCCGCCGGTGTGGTTGTGGACCGTGCCGTCACCATCATCCTGGAAGTCGATGCCGTCGTTCACATCGTCACCGGTGGCCACCGAGATGATCTGGCCGTAGTTGTCGATGGTGGTGTTGCCGCCGCCGCGCACCGCATCGGCATCGATCGCCATAATCACGCCGGTGGCTTCGTTGGTGATGGTGATCTTGTGTGGTGTCTGAAGTTACCACGGTCAGGTCGATCGCCTGTCCGCCCGTCGCCTGGATCAAGCCGGCGTTGTCGATGGTGACCGTGCCGTTGCCGAAGTCCTTGTTGATGCGGATCGCATCGTCGCCGGCAATGATCTTGCCGCCCGCGAGGACGTCGACAATCAATGAGGAACCATCGGCAAGGCCATTCTTGGCGTCGATCGCGCGACCCGACGTCGGCGCGAGGTTGCCTCCCACGGTCACAGTCATGCTCTCGGTAACCGAGATCCCACTCGTCAGCGTGGCGCCGGCTGCAATGTTGATCGCGTCGTAGTTCTGCGTGTTGGCAACCGCCCAGATACCGGCGTCGACATCCAGCGTCTCGACATTGGCCGTGGTTCCGAAAGTGCCGACGCCCGTACCCAAGCAAGTGCACGGTGTCATTGCCGTCGCCACCGTCGATCACACCCGAGGTGCTTGAACCAGTATAGGCGTTGAATGTGTCGTTGCCACCACCCATCGCGACGCTGCCGGTGATGACGCCCTTGTTGGTGATGGTATCGGCGAAGGTGTCGGTGATCGAGATCGCTTGCCCGTTGCCACCTTGAATCGTGCCTTCGTTGACAATCGTGGTCGCGCCAAAGGCGTTACCGTCGTTGCTGTCGTCGATGGTGATGGCGCGCTGGTCGCTGACGATCAAGCCGCCCACTTCGTTGTGGATCGTGCCGCCACCGACTGCGATGGCTTCATTGAGGCCGTTGGCCCCCGTGGTCAGACCGATCGCCTTGATGGTTCCGAAATTGTCGATGGCCACCTGGCCGTCGACATCGACGCCGTCGCCGTCAGCACCGTTCACGGCATGGCCGATAATCGTGCCGGTCGCAGAGTTATTGACGACCGTGGTGGTGGTGTTCCAGCCGATATCCAGGTTGATGCCGGAGCCATTCTCGCCGGTGATCGTGCCGCTGTTGTTGACGGTGATCGGCGCGTCGCCGGTGATGCCGTGGCGCGCGCCATCGATCGACACCACCGGCGAAGTTGTTGACGACACCGCCCGTCCGCGCCTGGAAATCGATGGCGTCGTTGCCGTCGAGGCGCTGCTGCCGTTGTGGCTGACGATCTGGCCGTAGTTGTTGATCGTGGCGTTGGCGCCACCGCGGATGGCGTCGGCATCGGCCGCCTGAATCACGCCGACGCATTGTTGTTGATGATCGTGTGGGCATTGGCGACGCGATATCGTCGAGGTCGAGCGCCTGACCGGCATTGTCGCCCGTACCGGTCGACTTGATCACGCCATCGTTGACGATCGTCAAGCGTTCCGCTGGTGCCCGATCCGAGATTGGAGATCTTGATTGCATCCTTGGTGGCCTGAATGGTCGCGCCGGCTTCGTTGTCGATCGGTCAGATTTCCGCCGCTGGAACCGCTGGTCGAAATCGCGCGGGTGCTGCCCGAGATGTTGCCGAAATTGTCGAGAACAGCGCCGGGTGCTGTGCCGCCGCCGGTCCATGTCACCGCGGTCGAACCGGACACCGTCACGTTGCTCAGGATCGTGACATGATCGTTGTTTCCGAGCGAAATTGACGACGTGATTGCTCGGACACAACCGTGCCGTCGTCGTTGATGATGGTGCCGGTCGCTGCCGCCGTGCCGATGGTGACCGCCGCGCTCGGATTGGTGGCCGAGGTCAGCGTCAGCGTGAAGGATTTCGGACTGGCTTCAGGCGGTCGTGTCGCCGGAGATCGTGATGGTGACGGTGGCCGAGGTCGCACCCGCGGCGATCGTGCCGCTGAACGTCGAAGCCGGCAGCGTGCCGCCGAAATCGGCGGCGTTCGTGGTGCCCTTGTCAAAGGTGCCGGAGAACGAGACCGCGCCGGTCGTGTCGCCGCTGCGCGTGACAGTGAAGGTGAGGGTCTTCGTGCCATTATCGCCCTCGTTCACGGAAACGGTCGCCGGTGAGAACGAAACGGTCTGCGCCGCTGCTGGCGCTGCGACGGTGAACTTCGTCGTGGGGAACGCTCCGGAGGCGGCCGCGCTCCAATTCGCCGAATTGTTGATGTCGTTCAGATAGGCCGCGAAGTTGCGTTTCGCCGGTACGCATACCGGTGTAGCCCACGGTATCGACGCCGCCCGAGAAGGCGACCGCATTGACGCCCGCGGTAAGTCCCGTGTTCGTCAGAACGCCATACGCAGTGCCGTTGCTGCCGGTGAATCCGATATTGGTGATAGCGGCGAGGAAATTGGGCGAACTCGCAGACCCGGTGTAAGCGTACACGGTCTCGTTGTCGTTCGAGAGGCCAAGATTGGCGCTGTTCGTGAAGTTCACCACGCCAACGGAGGCGGAAGCGCTCGCGTTACCGTTCTTGAGATTGTTCAGATCAATCACTGTACCAGCAGCAACGTCGCTCGTCGCGGTCCAGGTGAAGATGCTTTCGGCGTTCGACCCGCTCGCAAAGCTGGTGCCGTTCCAGGTATTGTCCGTGAACGTGATCACCGTGTTAGCGGTGATATCAGTCAGAACTACAAACGACAGATTGTCGTTGCCGCTGCCGTTGAAACCGGTGAATGCAATCGAACCAGCTGTGAGCGATGTAGGCATGAAATTATTCTCCAAAATCTGGACAAACAAAAGGGTGGCTTCTGAAGCGAAGCAATGAACGGTCAGTTTGATGAGATGCTGGCCCGATGATCGGGCCGCGAAGTCCTGTGGGCTAGCGAAGCCGCTTGATCGGCCTCTTTTTCGAAATCACCATGGAAGGTTTAGGTCGGGCCGGCGAGAAAACGGAACCGCCGTCATCATCATCGTCGTCAAACTCCAGCCAAGAACATCCGACCCGTCAGCAGACAGCCGAATACTCATTCCCCAAAACGGCGCAGAAGCGCCCCCACGGCATACGGTTCGTGAATCGCCCGTTACCCTGCGTAACGATATAGTGAGCGAAAATTACAGAACGTTGACAAATTTTTAACTAAAAGCGGACTCTTCAAGTCAACTAGGCCCTAACGTCGAGAACGAGTAGGTGTTTCTCAACGTGCGACATATTGACCGCTGGCCATAATGTCTTCTGCGGATCGGGTCCCGATCAAAAGCTCGCATTGGACAATGCTCCGACCCAAGTGGGTTGGCCTGATGGCCCATGCCATTCGAGCGATCTTGTTGGCAAGCGCCATGCAGCAACCTTCGTTGGCTGGCTCCGCGCAGATTTATATCGTCGCGAACCGAACAACACGTCACTGCATCAGGGGCGCAGCGCCCCGCTCCATCGCGAGTTCTGCTTGCAGGCTTGCGAGATCGCGATAGACCGACGCGACTGCAAGCACGCGGCCCTTGTATTTGTATCGCAGCAGGCAATCCCTGGCGTTGATGTCCCCATCGACTGCGATCTCGTCCCATTGCTCGGCGTGGCCGACGTAATTGATCGGCACGTCGTAGTGCTGGCTCCAGAAAAACGGCACTGCGTCGAAGGCCACACGCTGTCCGAGCATGTTGCGCGCAGCGGTTTGTCCCTGCCGCTCGGCCACTACCCAGTGTTCAACGCGAATGGCGTCGCGCGAATGAGGATCGGGCCAGCGGGCGATATCGCCCGCGGCATAAATTCCCGGAATGCTGGTCTCAAGATACGCATTGACAGCCACACCGCGATCGATCGCAAGACCAGCGCTCTCGGCCAATACCAGTCGCGGACGCACGCCAACACCGACGACAACGACATCGGCTTCGAGAACGTTTCCACTTTTAAGCGTCGCGCGCCGGCCCTCGATCGCAGCGACCGTGTCTTCGAGATGGAAGATCACGCCGTGCTCCTTGTGCAAGGCATGGACGAAGTCGCCCATCTGCGGACCAAGGATACGCTCCATCGGCCGCTTCTCCGGCGCAACCACATGGACCTCGATATCTCGCGCGCGCAGCGCCGCTGCCACCTCAAGCCCGATAAAGCTCGCGCCGATGACAAGCGCCTTGCGCGCTCCCTGTGCCGCATCGATGATGGCGCGGCTATCCGCAAGCGAGCGAAGCGTGTGGACGTGCGGCAGCTCCGCGCCGGGGAACGGCAAACGAACAGGCTCGGCGCCGGTCGCCAGCAGCAAGCGGTCGTAGGAAACAGTCTCTCCTCCGGCCGTCACCACATGGTGCGCTCTGGCATCGATCTCAGTCACCTCTGTATCGACGCGCAGATCAATTCTCTCCTCGCCGTAAAAGCTCTCCGGCTTCAGCGGCATCCAATCTTCAGGCGCGCTGCCGGCGAGATAGTCCTTCGACAGGTTCGGCCGATCGATCGGCGCCGCGGCCTCCTTTCCGAACATCGTGATTTGTCCGCCAAACCCCTCGCGGCGTAGCATCTCAGCGGCGGCAAAGCCCGCCGCACCGCCGCCAACAATAACGATCTTCTCAGGAATGTCGGACGATGCGCTCGCGGTCCGTTTCGGCTGGGGCTTTCGCTCCAGCTTCTGCTCCAGCTTTTCTTGCACGACAATCTTTCCATCACGCTGCTCGACGCGCCAGCACGATAGCGGGTTGAACGCGGGCGCACGCGTGGCTTCTCCGGTTCGCAGATCGAAGCATGCATGATGCCAGGGACAGCGGACACTGCCATCGACCACAAGTCCATCAATGAGCGGACCGTGGTAGTGGCTGCAATGTGCATCAACGGCGAAGATCTCCGTCCCGGAACGGACCAACAGAACTTCCTCGTCACCAACATGTCCGAGCAGCTTTCCCTCCGCCATGTCCGCGGCCGCAATGCCCTGCGTCAGATCGGGGCCGCTTGGTGGAGCTTGCTCTTCCGCCATGTCTCTCTCCATTCGCTCGCCTCGGATACGCGTAACGTCGCATAGACCGTAGGGCGGCCGGTCAGCCGCCGGTCTTTGTCATACCGCCGTGCCGAGAAACTCCTGCCGGGTGAGCGCATTGTCGCGGAAGCAACCCAGCATTCGGCTCGTGACCAGATCCGTGTCAGCCTTGTGCACACCACGGGTCGACATACAGTGATGCGCTGCCTTGATAATCACGCCCACGCCCTGAGGTTTCAACACTTCATCGATGGTATTGGCGATCTGGGCCGTCATCTTCTCCTGGATTTGAAGGCGCTTGGCAAAGACATCGACCAGCCGTGCGAGTTTGCTGATGCCAACCACACGGCCGTTCGGAATGTAGGCGACCCAAGCGCGACCAATGATCGGCGCCATGTGATGCTCGCAGTGGCTCTCAAAGGGAATTCCGCGCAGCGTAATCATCTCGTCATAGCCTTCAGTCTCCTCGAAGGTCTTCTGCAGAATTTCGATGGGGTCCTGTGCATAGCCCGCGAAAAATTCTTCAAGAGCGCGGGTCACGGCCCGGGGTCTCGATCAAACCGTCGCGTTGCGGATTGTCACCAGCCCAGCGGATGATGGTTCGCACGGCGGCTTCGACATCGGCCCGATCCGGGCGTTCAGCGTCATCGTGGGAAATCTTGATGCGCTCCAGCGCATGCACATTCTGACTCATCTTCTCCATTGCCGGAGCGTGAAATCCCACGCATTGAACCATCGACGATCATTGGATGATCCGTCGACCAAAAGGTTCCCGGGCTTAGTCCGAAAGGCCGAGCCGCCTCATCACTTCCGAGGTCATGTGCTCGCTGCGTCTGCCGGCGTAGGGAAATGCATCGATCAGAACGGGGACCGATCTGTTGGTCTAGTTGCTTGCGCAACAGTCAGCAAAATTATCCACGGGAAGGCTGCTGCCAAGGGCAGCTAGATAGGTCCTGGACCAGAGCGGCTCGTTCTTATCTTGCAATCAACTCGTTGGTGTCGAGATATCGTTGTTGAAACAATTGGTGGGCCCGGCGGATTCGAACCTGCAACCAGACCGTTATGAGCGAGCCTATCAACCAAGACGATCAAGATAAATCAAAGAGTTAGCCGCTATCCGATCACGTTTATTTCTATCTATAGCGGTCGTTTCATTGGCGAAATATTGGCGAGGCGAACGCAATCGCTCCATAGAACTGAGCTGAGGAATGTCCGCCTTAGGTCAAAGCGGACATCCCGATGTGCAATGATAACGTGGGCGCATGGCAGCATGTAGACTATCGATGACGCGTTAATGAGCATTTGGGGCTACAGGGGCGCTTTGGCGTTGCCGCCTCGGGCGCTTTCGGCGAGACGGTCATTTCTCTACCATGTTCCCCCGCACCAACTAAGAATGACTGAAGTGGAGGACCTCGCAATTTTTCCAACTGACTAATTCCTTGCATGTCTCAAAGGAATGCAAGTCCTCGATCCGACGGTCTATTTTCCTAATGCACGAGTCAGATAGTTATTGGAAATTTGCCGAGGACAACCTCGCCAGCCATCAGGTACCTGATTGGCCATCAACTGATAAGCTTTGTTCTATTTCTTTATCAGTCGGTGACTGAATCTATTTCAGTAGTTTCTTTGTCAGCTGGCTAACATCGTTAGTTGCGTACACTTGTATAGCCGCCATCTACGAGGATGGTATGACCCGTCACCATTCGCGCAGCGTCGCTCGCAAGATAGAGAACAGCAGAGGCGATCTCGTCCGGTTCTGCCGGTTCCGGCCTAGCGGCACACGTTCCACCATCTTGCGGAAGTCGGGATTTTGCATCGCCTGCTCCAGCATAGCCGAGCGGGTGAACGTCGGTGACACACCATTCACAGTTATGCCATGCGGCGCCCATTCGCCGGCTAGCGTCTTGGTCAATTGATTGAGCGCGCCCTTGCTACCCGCATAGACTGCCCGGAGCGGCGCACCCACATGACCGACTTGAGAGCTGATATTGATAACTGCGCCCTTTACTTTCTGCTCAATCATCGAGCGGGCGACGGCAGTCGCAGTGAAGAAAGCGCCTTTAAAATTGATGTCGGACACTGCGTCGAACTCGTCCTCGCTCAGGTCGACGGCCGGCTTCACGATAGTAATTCCGGCGTTATTGACCAGTACGTCGATGCGGCCCATCTCAGACACAGCTTCGGCAACAAAACTATTGATGCTGGTAACCTCGGTCAATTCAAGCGCCGCGGCGTGGACGCGATGTCCCAAGGCCCGGCATTCCTCGGCGACCTTCGCCGCTTCGGTCCGATTGCGCGCACCGAGAACAATATCCGCTCCGGAGGCCGCACAAGCCTGCGCGATAGCGCGCCCGAGCCCTCGGTTGGCACCAGTTACCATGACCACCTTGCCTTCGAGGCCGAAGCGCGCGGAACCTAACATTGACTGAACTCCAGATTGAGAGAGGGGAAGCCGCCGGCAAGATTTGCCAGCGGCGAAGTTCTGAGCTTTCGGCTTCACGCTTTCTGCGAAACCGGCAGGAAGGCGTCCGGTTCTACGGCGCGTGACGCGATGCCAATCTGATGGTCGCGCAGATAGAGGCTGCGAGGCAGGCACCAACCGACCAATACGCCGGAGAGGCCACACACCGCCGCGATGCCGTAGAGCGCCATATCAGCGCTTCCAGTCGCATCCTTCACCAGACCCACGGCGTAGGGGCCGATGATGCCGCCGATCTGGCCGATGGAATTGATGAGCGCTATGCCTGCAGCCGCCCCCACGCCGCTGAGCACCCGCGCTGGCAGCAACCAGAACAGGCCAAAGGAGCCGATGATGCCGGTCGCTGCCACGGAGAGGCCGATCAGCAGCGCGAGCAGGCTATTGCCGAACGCCCCGCAGATCACATAGCCCACCATGCCCGCCACCGCGCAGCCTACAAGATGCCAACGTCGTTCGCCCATTCGATCAGAACTGCGGGCGATCATAGGAATCAGAGCCAAGGCCACCAGATAGGAAATCATCGTGATAAGGCCGATGATGAAGGTGTCAGAGGTGCCTGCGGTTTTCACAAGCTGCGGCATCCAGAAGATGATGCCGTAAATACCCATGGCGAGACCAAGATAGATAATCGAGAAGATGTAAGTGGATGGTTCCTTAAGCGCCGCGCCGAAGGAATGAGTGCTGCTTATCTTCGGGTCTTGAGCGAGACGGGCCTTCAACAGGGCCTTTTCATCCGCGGTTAGCCACTTGGCGTCGTCGATATGGTCGTCGAGGACAACCAGGACCAGCAGACCAAGCAATACAGAAGGAATTCCCTGCAAGGAGGAACAGCCACTGCCACCCGGCCAAGCCGCCGATGGCATTCATGTATTTCATAATGGCGCCGGAGATTGGGCCGCCGAATCAGTCCGCAAAGCGCGATGGACATGAAGAACAAGGAGTTGATACGGCCCCGCAGGCTGGCTGGAAACCAGTGTATGAAGCAATAAACGACGCCCGGCACGAAATCCTGCCTCAAGAACGCCTAGCAGAAAGCGCAACAGGTAGAAGACCGTCTCCGAGCGCACGAACATCATTGCTGCCGAAGCGATACCCCAGCTGATCATGATGCGGGCGATCCAGCGCCGGGATCCCACCTTGGCGAGGATGATGTTGCTCGGCACCTCGAATAGCAGGTAGCCGACGAAGAAGATGCTGGCGCCAAACCCGTACGCAGCTTCGGAGAGACCCAATTCGCTCTGCATCTGCAGCTTGGCGAAACTGACATTAACGCGATCGAGGTAAGACATGACGAAGCAGGCCACGAAGAGCGGCACGATGCGCCAGGAGGCCTTGCGGAGGACTGCCTTTGTGGCCTCCGAGATGATCGGCTGCGCTGTGGAACTTCCTGTTGTCATGAAAACATCCTCCAGTTGTTTTTGCCCGGCTGAACGCAGAGCTTTTTTTGCTGTCTCTCACTACGGTCGGCAGGCGCCGCCGATGGATAATTTCAAAGGGATTGGCAAAGTATGCGCGTCATCGTCCCGCGAGCTTCCCGTGGATTAGTCTTTTGATAAGATCTGCAAGCGCACCTTTGGTGTTCACCCTCCCCAAGGCTGGAGAGGCTGCGGGCGATCCGAGCTGTTCGGTAGTCCCTTAAATAGCGGAGCGAGATCCACGCGTGATCTCTCTCAGCCCCCCGGTTGCGGCCCGTCATAGCCTTCTATGACAATCAGGTCGTTTTTGGCATGAGGCGAACGGATCTTTACCAGCCGCTGGTAGTCCGCAGAATTGTAGCATGCCAATGCCGTCTCATAATCTTTGAACTCGATCACTACGTTGCGCGAGCGGGATGTGCCTTCGACGGTGTCGTATTTTCCGGCGCGAACAATAAATTTCGCACCGTATTTCGCAAATATAGAGCCGTTTTGAGCGACGTACTCCTGATAACCTTCGTTGTTATGCACATCGACACGTCCGATCCAGTAACCCTTCGCCATAACTTCTTCCTTTCAACGTAAAAAACGACGGGGCAAGCCCCGCCGCTCGTTGTATTTATGGTTTGAAAACAAAGCCCGGCCCGATCGCGGCATCGGCCGAAATCGGTGGAAGATCAGCAAACAGCTCTGGATGTGTTTTCACGACATTCAGGATGGGCTTAGGCTCAATATGTTTGTTGACATCAAATGTCGATTTGAGGATGCCAAGTCGCGACAGTCGGTCTTCCGCACTCCAGAGTGCGCGATAGTTGTTGGCCGATAGCCTTCGATCGAGTTGGTGGACGTTGAACTGCATCGCGGTTTCAGCGACGTCCAGCTTCAGGCCAGGAATCCAGCGGGTTGCGATGGCTGCAGCCTGCTTTGGATTTTTGCGCATCCATTGATCGGCTTCGGAAGTCGCAGCAAGGAATTTCTCGACGATCTCCTCATTCTTACTGACCCAGGGACGCAGAGCGACCACAAAGCCGAGATAAGCTATCACGTCACCTCCGCGGATGACTTCATAGGCACCAGGAACGTCCTTTTGCGCAATGATCGGCCAAGGATCCCATCCCGCAAAGGCGTCAATCCCCTTGGCCAGCAGCGCGACCGTCATGTCCGGTGGCGGAGTGTTCACGAGCGTCACGTCATTCGGCGTTAGACCAGCCTTTTCGAGCAGCGCGAGAATATACAGGTGGTTGATGGTTCCAAAGGACGTCGCGATCTTCTTTCCCTTCAGACTTTTAAGGTCTCCCTTGACGATGCCGGATCCTTCACGCGCGATGACCGCCATTGTCGCGTCGGAGCCCGCCTTAGTAGGGTTTCCGCTGAAGTTTCCAAGCGCGACAAGGTCCATCCCGTTCAGCACGGCGCCGATCATCGGCACGCCCACCTGAACGATATCGGTTTCGCCAGCCTGGAGCGCGTTCAACGCATCCACACCGGTTGCGTAAGGCCGCGCGATCGTGACGTCGAGACCCTGCTTTTCGAAAAAGCCCCGCTCCGTCGCGACGGGCAACGCCAGCATGTCGATGGCGCTGACCATGCCCACATTCAGTTTGATCAAATCTTGCGCCTGTGCTGGCAAACAGGCCAACATCAACGCCGCACCCAGCAGTAATAATCGTTTCACATTCACCTCCCTCTTGCATGGGCCTGATGCGGACACCCAATAGTCCGAGCCGCCGCGTTCAGGCCGGCTCGTTTGACTTCCCGCAGTTTATTGAACCGTCTCCGATGCCAGCGACCGTTCAAGCCTTCGGGGCTGAATTGTTTCTCCTTCAGATCAAAGCCGTGGACTGAATTTGGATGCATGCTCGCGACAGCTCGCGAAGCCGCAACAAGTTGAACTTAGGACCAAGGCCTTTTGCCCCTATCTGGCCCTGACCGAGGCAAAGGCTAACATGTCAAATATCGAGCTGACAATCATCCGATGTTAAACATCCGACTAATGAAAACGTTGCGCATTGCACAATCTCGATCTTTTGCATCGCGGCGAGCAGAGCTTAGGGAGAGCCGTCAAGGCTGGAGAAACCACAATCTAGGCGGCGCGCATCGCGTGCTTGGTCTCCTCGTTTGCGCGGGTGTAGAGGCGAGAACCCAGCAACGCGGGCATACGCCGCTTAGATGGGTCACGCGAATGCGTGGGGCAAACTGAGACATCTACGCGTCTGGCCACTATGAGTTCAAAGCGTCAAGCAGCACACAGACTTACGCCGACTGGAAAGCCTTTGCTGTTTTCTTGTCGGCTGCGAACCAAGATTACCGGGGGCAGACTTTAGCGACCGGCAAGCTTTCACGCCTTTTCTTATCAGTCAGCTGGCTGACTCCATTCGCGCATGTGAATGCAGCCAACGATGCATTGTTCTCAAAAAACTCGATGGTTGCATCCGATGCTCCTATCGACCGCGGAGATCTGGATTCCGATGATGGCAAGCCAAGGTGTAGTTCGGCATCATATCGTTGAGTGGAATGGTGAGCCGATTAAATCGGTGAAGACAGCTTTCAGAAGCGCCGTGGCTCAAGCAGGCCTCGGCGGCAAGGTTACGCCACACACGTTGCGCCACACCGCTGCGACTTGGCTCATGCAAGCTGGCGTCGACAAGTGGGAAGCGGCGGGTTTTCTCGGTATGACCGTCGAACTACTCGATCGCGTCTACGGTCACCATCACCCGCAACATCAACGCGCTGCCAAGGCTATCGGCTATCGACCACGAACTGGAAAAATTGGCGAAACATTGGGCCGAGACCGGAAGCCTCGCGCAACACCTCAGCAAGCTATTGAAATAATTGGTGGGCCCGGCAGGACTCGAACCTGCAACCAGACCGTTATGAGCGGTCGGCTCTAACCATTGAGCTACAGGCCCCGCCGGCGCCACTTTAGCGAGCGGACAACGGTGCAATCACCCCATACAATGACCGCTGCCTGCGGGCAATCGGCCTGTTGAATATCGAAGCCAATTTGTTCCGAAAAGCGTCAGGCGACTTCGTCTGCCAGCTCACGAATGGCTGCATAAACCTGATCAAGCTCACCTGCTGTCGAGCAATACGGAGGCATGATGTAGATGGTATTACCGAGTGGCCTGACCAGCAACCCACGCTCGAGAAAGCCACGATAGAGACGCGGCCCGATATCGGCCATATAGCCGGCGTCGCTGGCGACGATGTCGAGCGCGGCGATGGTTCCGATCTGGCGGACATTCGCAAAACGCCGATCGTCGCGGAACGAATCAAGTCGTTTCGCATGCGTTGCAGCAACATGTGCGATCCGTTCCATCACCGGCTCCCTCTCCCAAACTTCCAGGTTTGCGAGGGCCGCTGCGCAGGCGATCGGATTTGCTGTGTAGGAGCTGGAGTGGAAGAACGTCCGGGTGCGATCCGTGGAATAATGCGCGTCAAAGATATCGCCACGGCAGAGAGTCACCGCCAACGGGACCGACCCTCCCGTCAGGCCTTTTGAATAGCATGCGATATCCGGTGTCACACCGGCCTGTTCGCAGGCGAACAACGTGCCTGTCCGTCCCCACCCGGTCATGACTTCATCGGCGATGAAGAGAACGCCGTGCGTTTCACAAATCCGCTTCATCTCCGCAAGCACTGACGGCGGATAAATTAACATCCCGCCCGCCCCCAGAACCAACGGCTCGACGATGAGCGCGGCAATTGCTCCACGCTGGCAGGCTGCATCCAACGCGTCAAACGTAACATCTTCGCGCCCCTGCTGAGGGAATGGGATGCGCTCGACATCGAACAACAGCGGATCGTAGGGCGCATTGAACACCCCACGCTCGCCAACCGACATTCCGCCGATGGTGTCGCCGTGATAGGCGCCTTCCAAAGCCAGAATCGCGGCTGCGTTTTTCTCCGCTGTGCCGCCAGAAGCCCAGTGCCATCTTGAGTGCGACTTCGACCGACGTCGATCCGCTGTCGGAGAAGAAAACATATTCAAGCTCTGGCGGCGTGATCGCGACGAGCCGCCGCGCAAGCTGCTCCGCCGGTTCATGGGTAAAACCAGCAAAAATCACCTGATCGAGACGATCCGCCTGATCCTTGATGGCCTGCACGATGTGCGGATGGCGATGGCCGTGAGTCACAACCCACCACGATGAGATCGCATCAAAAATTCGGCGGCCGTCTGACGTCTCAAGCCAGGCACCCTCGCCTCGCGAGATCGGACACGGCGTCAGGAAGTATCGCGTGCTGCGTGAAGGGATGCCAAACTGGCGACCTTGTCGTCATCCAACGGCTCCCTTTCGAAAATCCTCGACATCGAAGTGCTGAGCGAAGGCTGCTTGCAAGGTGTCGCGCGTGAGCGGTGTGAGCGGCGGAAGACGACCAAGCCGCTTCACGCGCCCCATCTCGACGATCGTTCGCTCTGAATCAGCGTTTTCTTCGCCAATAAAAGCGACACCTAACAACGGAATACCACGGCTCCGCAGAGCCTCGACAGACAATAAAGTGTGGTTGATCGTCCCAAGCGTCGTGCGGGCACACAGCACGACCGGCGCGCCCCACTGTGCCATCAGATCGATGTAGGTGACCTCACGAGTCAGCGGCACCATCAGACCACCTGCGCCTTCCACGACAACGGTCCCGGACACAGCTGGTAGAGCAAGTTTCGCTGGATCGATGGTCACACCATCGATCTCGGCGGCAAGATGCGGCGACGCCGGGGTCTTCAACCGGTACAGCTCAGGCAGCACACGAGCCGGCAGAAGCCCCGAGAGACGCAGCACGGTCTGTGTATCCGTCTCGTCTTCCAAACCTGACTGAACCGGCTTCCAATAGAACGCATCAAGGGCACCGGCGAGCGCGGCGGAAAAAACAGTTTTGCCGATTCCGGTATCAGTCCCAGTCACGACGATGTGCTGGCTCATGACGCCGCTCGCATCTCTTCGGACAAAGCCTCGAACAGATCAGCGACAACAGCTTCGCTCACGTTCAACGTGAGCGCGATGCGAAGGCGCGCGGTGCCTTCCGCAACAGTCGGAGGGCGTATCGCCCTGATATCAAATCCTCTGCGCTGCAAGGATTCAGCAAGCGCGACCGCAGCCTGATCAGCTCCAATAACGACAGGGAGAATATGCGTACCTGATGACTCGATGTTGCAGCGACGACGAAGTTCGCTTCCTGCAAATTCAACGAGGCGCGCAAGTTGCTCTCGACGTTTGGGATTGGTTCGGGATATTTCGAGAGCTGCACGAGTGACCGCAGCGATCAGCGGCGAAGGAGCAGTTGCAAAGATAAATGGGCGCGCACGATTGACGAGAAAATCGCGGATCGTCTTTGGGCCGAGAATAAAGCCACCGACGGTCCCCAGTGCTTTGCCACAGGTGTGCAAGGTGATGACATTGCTACGGCCTTCAAAAGCCGCTGCAAGTCCACGTCCCTGCGGTCCCAGCACGCCGGTCGCATGCGCTTCATCGATCACGATCATCGCCTCGTGGCGATCCGCCACTGCAAACAACTCGCTTAAATTCGGACTGTCGCCATCCATGCTGTACAGGCTCTCAACCGAAATCCAGGGCCTGCCTTTACCACCGGCGGCCCGCCAGCGAACAATCGCGGCATCGAACGCTTCGACATTGTTATGAGGTGCGCTGACATACTCCGCGCGGCCGCGTCGCAATCCCTCATGAACGCTCGCGTGAATCAGCTCATCGTGAACGACGAGGTCTCCTCGCTGCGGCAGAGTTGAGAAGATCGCAAAATTCGCGACATAACCGCCGCCAAAATAGAGCGCCGTCTCAGCGCCGAAATATGCCGCGGCCTCACTCTCGAGCGCCTCATGCTCGGGGTGATTGCCGCGCAGCAGTCGCGAGCCGCCGGATCCGATCGGTACCCCACGAGCGAGAGCATCAATGGCCGCCTGCTTCAGTTCTTCGGATTCCGCCAAACCGAGATAATCGTTCGACGTGAAATCAATGCCTGAACGCTCGCGGAGCGAGCGGAGACGTCCTCGCCCTGCAAGTTCGCGCAAATCCGCTTCAAATTCGTCGTGCGTCATTTTGTGTCTCGGGGCGGGCCAAACTCGCGTTTCCCGTTACGGGACCCGATCTTCGCGGTCAACGTTTAGCAGTTATGCGAACGCCATACGCTGGCGGGCCCGCCAAAGGAGCGTGACCACAATGGTAATATTGAGGGCGTTCCATCCCAGGCCATTCAGGAACGCTGCGGCATAGGACCCGGTCGCGTCGAAGATCAGCCCCGACACCCACCCGCCGAACGACATGCCGACCACGGACGCGAAAATGACGATGCCCACACGGGTCCCGGCTTCGCGCGCCGGCATCAATTCCCGCACGATGATGGCATAGCTCGGCACGATGCCACCCTGGAACAGGCCAAACATCGCGGAAATAATATAGAGCGACGTCAGGCTGTCGAAGAACAAATAGAACAGCAGCGCCACACCTTGAGCTATCGAGCCCACCAGCAACGTCCGCAAACCGCCGATGCGATCAGCCAGAAAACCCGAACCGATCCGGCTGATGATCCCGAACGCCAGCATCAGCGATAACATTTCAGCGCCACGTGCGACGCCGTAACCAAGATCGCCGCAATATGCGACGATGTGCACCTGCGGCATCGCCATCGCCACACAACATCCGATGGAAGCGATGCCAAGCAAGGCCGTCAGGGTGTTGGTGCTCAAGCGCAGATCAACGCGTGGAGCTGCTGCATTCGCATGCGAGCGCACCGTTTCCTTCCCGATCTGCCAACGAAGGATCGACACCACGATCGCCATGGCGATCGCACAGCCGATTCCGATTGCGATGTGGGTGACGCGCCACCCGGCATAGCTCGTGCCGCGCTCGACAATGGTCGGCCAGAAGGTACCGGCAACATAGTTCCCGCTGGCCGCGATGGTCACCGCAAGTCCTCGGTAGCGCTCGAACCAGTGTGACGCTTCCGCCATGAGCGGCCCGAACGTGGCTGCGGCACCAAGGCCGATGGCAAAGTGCATCAGATTGAATTGCCATAGGGTGCTCGCAAAGCCCGCGCCGACATAACCTAGTCCAAGCGCCGCAATGCCGATGGCAATGGCCGGCACGATGCCGAACCGGTCTGACAGCTTGCCCATGGCCACACCACCGGCGCCGAATCCCATCATGGCGCAGGTGAAGGCGAGAGATGCGGCAGCCCGGGTTGCACCGAACTCGGCCTGGACGGTCGGTATGACGACCACCACGGACCACATGCCGACGCTGCCCAGCGAACCGATGACAAGGGCGATAAAGAGCCGAACCCACGCTGCGCGTGAGTCAGGCGTAAAAGCCGCGGGATGGGTTGCTGAATCGATGAAAATAGCCACGGGCGCAACTTCGTCGGCATCGCCGCCCCGGTCAAGACGTTCTCCGGATAGCGGTCATGCGAGAAAGCCGTTCTCCCGCACGCCCGATTTCGTCCTCCTGCCCGACCTTATTAACCATTTGCTAACCATAAACTGGGCAAATTTTGCCGAGTGAAGTCGAGTGTCGTCGGTTGCCAATACGGGAGATGCCCGTGGATGCCAGTGCGGTGCCTCAATTTCGGAACGGTGGTCCCTTGGCCGCCGCTCAAGCCTTTGGGGCTCACGAACGACATGCGCGAGGGGACACGGCGACGATGGTTGATCTGACGGCAGGCCAAGGCGCGGCAACAACAAAATCCGGATTTCCCAGCTTTTCCGACATCGGCACCATGCTCAAGCGCGGCGATCTCGCGCTCGCTTTTGGCGTTCTCACCATTCTGGTGGTGCTGATCCTGCCGCTGCCGTCGATGGTGCTGGATTTCTTCCTCGCCATCTCGATCACGCTCTCGATCCTGATCCTGATGACAGCGTTGTTCATCCAGACCCCACTGGAATTTTCGGCGTTTCCGACCGTCCTCCTGATTTCCACGATGTTGCGGCTGTCCCTCAACATGGCTTCGACACGCCTGATCCTGTCGCATGGCCACGAAGGAACAGCGGCCGCCGGCCACGTGATCGAGGCGTTCGGCAATTTCGTGATGGGCGGCAATTTCGTGATCGGAATTATCGTCTTCACGATCCTTGTCATCGTGAACTTCGTGGTCATCACCAAGGGCTCGGGCCGCATCGCCGAAGTCGCTGCGCGCTTCCACCTCGACTCCATGCCCGGCAAGCAGATGGCGATCGACGCCGATCTGTCCGCCGGCTTGATTGATGAGAAGACCGCAAAACACCGCCGCAAGGAACTGGAGGACGAAAGCGGATTCTTCGGCGCCATGGACGGTGCATCCAAATTCGTCCGTGGTGACGCGATCGCCGGATTGCTGGTGGTTTTCATCAACGTGATCGGTGGCATCATCATCGGTGTGGCGCAGCAAGGCATGGGCTTCGCCGATGCCGCCCGCACCTATACGCTGCTCACCGTCGGCGACGGTCTGGTGACGCAGGTGCCGGCGCTGATCGTCTCCACGGCTGCCGGCCTTCTCGTCTCGAAGGCTGGTGTCAGCGGCGCCGCCGACAAAGCCATGATGAATCAGCTGTCGGGCTATCCGCAGGCGCTCGGCATGGCATCCGGCGTGATGCTGGTGCTGGCGCTGTTGCCCGGCATTCCGATGCTCCCGTTCCTGGCCCTGGGTGGCGGAGCAGGCTGGCTCGCGTTCACCGCGCAGAAACGCAATAGCGCAGTCAAGGTCGAGGAAGCCCGCGTTGCAGCCGAACCAGCAGTAGCCGCCGCTGCAGCAGCGGCTGCCGAGGAGCCGATCTCGAGCGCGCTCAAGATCGACGATCTGAAGATCGAGCTGGGTTACGCACTGTTGCCACTCGTCAACGGGCCCGACGGAACCGACCGTCTCACCGAACAGATCAAGGCGCTGCGCCGGTCGCTCGCCATTGAAATGGGTTTCGTGATGCCGGCCGTGCGAATTCTCGACAACGTCCAGCTCGAAGCGAACACCTACGTCATCAAGATCAAGGAAGTCGACGCGGGCACCGGTCGCATCTGGGCCAACCAGTTCATGGTCATGGATCCTGCCGGCAATCAGGTCAGCGTGCCGGGTACCCACACGACCGAACCGACCTTCGGCCTGCCTGCAACTTGGGTCGAAGCTTCGCTCAAGGAAGAAGCCTCGCTCAAGGGCTATACGGTGGTGGATTCGGCGACGGTTCTGTCCACGCACCTCACCGAACTGCTCAAGAGCAATATGTCGGATCTTCTATCTTACGGCGAGGTCCAAAAGCTGCTCAAGGATCTGCCGAAGGAGCAAGGCGAACTCATCAAGGATATCGTCCCGACCCAGATCAACGTATCGGGAATCCAGCGTGTGCTTCAGCTTCTGCTGGCCGAACGTATCTCGATCCGCGATCTTTCGACCATCCTCGAAGGCGTTGCCGACGCATTGGCATTCTCGCGCAATCCGGCGACCATTGTCGAACACGTCCGGGCACGGTTGGCGCGGCAAATTTGTGCGCAGAACACCTCGATCAACGGCTATTTGCCGCTTCTCGCCCTCAGCGCGAAGTGGGAGCAGGCCTTTGCAGAATCGCTGATCGGCGCTGGCGAGGAGCGCAGTCTCGCCATGCAGCCGTCAAAGCTTTCGGAGTTTATGAACGCAGTGCGCGACAAATTCGAGCAGGCCGCACGCGAAGGTGAAGCGCCGGTCCTCGTCACTTCGGCAGCAATCCGGCCCTTTGTGCGCTCCCTGGTGGAACGTTTCCGGGCGCAAACGACGGTGTTGTCGCAGGCGGAAATTCACCCCCGCGCGCGTCTCAAGACCGTCGGCAGCATCTAAGAAGCCAGCGGGAACCACCGCGCAGCCTGCGACAAATTCGTCACAGACAAGCCTTTCATTATTTCTTCGCAAATAAAATTACGGCTCGCCTGGGTTCCAGGCGAGCCGTAATGCTTTGAAATTACTCAGATAAATTTTCATTGGTTTAAATATCTCTCAGAAGTTCAAGAGATTTCACTCGTTTGTGAAGCCGCCTTGGAAACAAATGCCTGTCACTTACGTTTCTTAATCACGAGAACGACGTTGAACCTGAGGGCAGGCGAACGGGACCAAAGTTCGGTTGCATAAGGCAGCGGGAGGTTTTTGATGAACCATTCGTTTTATAGCGCGGATCGTATGACGCATTTGAAGATTGTCGTCGTCGCTCTTGTCGCGGCAATCGGCATCGCAGGTTTTGGAATTTCCGCGCGCCTGACATCGGATGACGGGCTTACGCAGACTGCCCGCGCCAATGGTCCCGTAATCAAGGCCACCAAGGCTGTGGTGATGACAAGTTCGGATCAGCAGATGATTCGCTAAAGAGTTTTACGAATTCATGAGGCTCTCTTCCCCGCCCCCCGAAGTCGCCTTATGAATGCTCAGAAGACCCCAAGTCTGAGACCAGAAAACGCCCGCTCCCCACGGGCGTTTTTTGTTGCGCCAATGAAATCGCTGGATTTAGCGCGCGGGTAACGACGGCACGGTCTCGATCAGCTTGCCGGTGTAGACGATCGGACCTGTGGGAATGCCGGTGGACGAGCCACCTTCCGGCTCGAGCGTAACAGCATAAGTCGCCCTGTTGATCATGTCGGTGTCATAAGCAGCGAGGCCGACGGACGGATCGTGAAATCGCTTCCGCCGATGACACCAAGCGACCGCGGGCGCTGCAGCCTGTCCGATACCAGCCAAAGCTCATAACTCTTCCCTGGCGCAGGCGTCGCGCCGACCTTCCGCACCGTAAAATTCTTCGTCGCGGTATCCACGGTGAGAATGAATGCAGGTGTCGACCCATTCTGCTGCAGCAGCGCGACGAATTGAGCAGCCTGCGGAGGCGGAGGCGCCGGAATCTCCACGATCTGAACCGTCGGCTTCACGCGTAGCTTTTCCGGCAGCAGGTCAGGCCGATAGGCCTGCAGTGCGATCACACCCGCGAGCGACGCCGCAACCGCAGTCATGACCAGCCCGAATGCATGGCCGCCGCGCCTGCGACCCGTCAACTCGACGACGTTGTCTTTCGGCTCAGCGGCAGGCGACGTTGCCACAGGCTCCGGGACAATCTCAGGCGTCGTGGACGCCGTCATCGCCTCCAGTTCTTTCACCGTGGCACTGGTTTCTTTCGGCGCTTCGGGCGGTTCGCCTGAAATAGGCGCCTCGGCCGGCTGTTCTGCAGTAACGGCCGGCTCGTCCGATTTCTCAATCACGGACGATGCTTCATCGGGGGTGGCCTGTGTCTCCGGAGACGGCTCCGCATCTGGAAGAGGCGGCATGGATTGCTTGACGGCAGCGACGGCCGATTTGACGTTGTCCCAGACATGCGGCGGCGGTTCGATCGCGGCGACCATCTGATGCAACGGCGCCAATTTGCGATCCCACGCCTCCACAACCTCCATGAAACCGTGATCGACGATCATCATGGTTTCGACGAGCGCGCGCTCATCGGCATCAAGAGTACCGAGAGCATATTCCGCGGCGAGCGCGATGTGGTCTTCGCTATAGTTCATCTCGGACCAATCAACATTATGCCAAACCGAGGCATTCGCGAATTTCCACCATGCTGCGACGCAGCCACGTTTTGACGGTGTTCAAAGGGGTGTCGAATTTCTGCGCGAGTTGTTCGCGGCTCCAGCCATTGTAATAAGCGAGCAGGACCAATCTTTGACGTTGCGGCTCAAGCTGGCCAACGCACTCCAGTATCCGCTTCAGCTCTTCGGTCATGTCCTTCCGCGCCAGTGGATCAGGTGTGTCGGAAGCCACGTCCATCGCAGCCGGCTCTTCCTCAATCGAAATCTCGCTTCGCTTTCGAACCACGTCGATCGCCCGGTTGCGTGCGATTGAAGCCATCCAGGTAATCGGTGACGACAGGTCGGGATTGAATTGCCCCGCGCTGTTCCAAATCTTGATGTAAGCGTCCTGGATAACCTCTTCGGCAAGATCTTGACGCTTCAAGATACGAAGGACCACCCCGAAGAGTTTCGCCGACGTCGCTTCGTACAGGCGTTCAAATGCAGCCTCGTCTCGCTTTGCGACTGACGCGAGCAGCCCGGAAACCTCAGCCGGCGTTAGCATTCCATGTCCTCGATCCAGGTCGATCTGTCACTGCTCATAAGACCGGTACCAGACTCCATTTCTTCGTATCATATCTTGCCGATGTCCACCGCAAGCCAAACCGAAATCCGCAAAAAAGAAAGACCCGAGCGTTGGCCGCTCGGGTCTCATATCACTGATAGATGGGCTTAAAGCCAGCACCTTCCCCATCAGAAAACGCGACAATACGGCGCGTCCGCCAACGAAAAAAACACCGAGCAGATCGACTTAGGCCATCGCCCCGATTCGGGCACGCATCAAGCCGATGCTGTCGAGATCGGCCTGTTCGCGGGCGCTTTCCTCGGCGCGCTCACGCGCCTGATCACGCTCATCGAGCAGTTCGACCTTCTTCAGTTCTTCGAAGGCCTCGCCCAAAACGGCCTTGGCATCTTCGAGCTGCACCCGCAATTCGTCCGCCGAACGAACCAGGTTTTCTCGACGCTGGATGGCGGCCTTGGCATAGGTCGGATAGGCAAAATGCGCAGGATCGTTGATGCCGGCGCGCTCCTGCTCATGCTGGATTTCGCGTTCGAGATCGACCGACATACGCTGGAAGTCGGCGATCATTCCTTCGATCTGCGCGACCCTCCGGCGCTTCTCATCGACCTGAAATTTCTTCAGGCGGATCAGCGTTTCACGTGACTTCATCGACTTATACTCCCCAGAAGTCCCGAACTTGAAACGGGACACAACCGGCACCCCCCAAGGGCCCCTCCGGTCAAACACAGATGACGGGGATCATGGCGCGACAAAGTTAGCGTTCCGTTTCCAAGGTCTGTACGATTTGCTCCAACTGCTGGTAGCCTTCGGTCAAACCAGTCGCCTCATCCTTGGCCTGCCGCAAAAAGTCCTCCAGCGGTTCGTGAAGCCTGATCGCCTCATCCACTTCCGGGCTCGACCCGGCCCGATAGGCTCCCAGCCGGATCAGCTCTTCCATGTCTGCGTAAGTTGCCATGACCTGCCGGCCACGCTTGATGGCCGGCAGAAAAGCCGGATCCGCAGACTTAGGCATTGTTCGGGACACGGATTTGAGAACGTTGATCGCCGGATAACGGCCACGTTCGGCGATGGAGCGCTCCATGACGATATGCCCGTCGAGGATGCCTCGCACCGCGTCCGCCACCGGTTCATTATGGTCATCGCCATCCACCAGCACCGTAAAGATCCCGGTAATGGTGCCTTCACCCAGTCCCGGCCCCGCCCGCTCGAGCAGCTTGGGAAGTTCGGTAAACACGGTCGGCGTATATCCCTTGGCGGTTGGCGGCTCGCCTGCCGACAGGCCGATTTCACGCTGCGCCATCGCAAAACGTGTCACCGAGTCCATCAGGCACAACACGTCCTTGTCTTCGTCACGAAAGTACTCGGCGATCGCGAGCGTCAGGTAAGCTGCCTGGCGCCGCATCAAAGCGGGTTCATCCGATGTCGCGACCACAACGACGGAACGCGCCAGGCCCTCTTCGCCGAGATCGTCCTGGAGAAACTCCTGTACCTCGCGACCACGCTCGCCGACCAACCCGATCACCGAGATGTCTGCATCGACATTGCGTGCCAGCATCGACAGGAGGACGGACTTGCCGACGCCGGAACCTGCGAAAATACCCATACGCTGGCCGCGGCAGCACGTCAGGAATGTGTTGAGAGCGCGCACACCGAGATCGAGCGGCTGGCCAACTCGCTTACGCGAATGGGCCGGCGGCGGCGCATTACGATAGGGCACCGGAGACGGCCCCTGGACCAAAGGACCCTTCCCGTCGATCGGCTCGCCCATCGCATTAAGGACTCGGCCTAGCCATGCAGCCGAAGGGCGCACCTGATTGGCCGCGTTGGCGATGACGGCCCGACATCCCCGCCGTACGCCATCAAGACCCGCAAATGGCATGACCACGGCATTGTTGCCACTGAAGCCAATCACCTCGCACGGGATAAAACGGTTATTGCCCGTCTCAATCACGAGGCGTGCGCCAACCGACATCGCGTGGATCGGTCCCGCAATCTCCACCATCAACCCACGCACACCGACAACACGGCCATAAGTATTGACGCCATCGATGTCGGATATCTGCTCGGCGAGCGCTTTCATTGCGAAAACCTTAAGTTTCGACGATTTGGAAGCTTGCCCTTAACTCTGTGTTTACCCGCATCGTTAATCATTGCGTCACTGTCTTTGGTGACTGAGCGCGCTCGGCCTTTAGAAAGGTGTGAGTTCGGCAGGAGTCGGTTAAACCCGCCTCTTAATGAGGAACTTGAACGGCTAGGGCACAAAAAGCTGCTTGGGTGCAACATCTTAGTGCGATTCGATAAAAATTGCACGAATGAGCTTGCAGACACGAATCAGCATTTGTTAACCATATCCAGTCAGGATCCGAATCAGTTGTTCAAAGGCGTTTTTCCAGTGCCGCCGACTAGCGGCCGGCCTGACGCCCGGAGCGGCGACTATAGGGGACTGGCATGCGCGTATTGCTGATAGAAGATGACAGCGCCACTGCGCAGTCGATTGAATTGATGCTCAAATCCGAGAGTTTTAACGTCTATACGACGGACCTCGGAGAAGAAGGCGTCGATCTCGGTAAGCTTTATGATTACGACATCATTTTGCTCGATCTGAACCTGCCGGACATGTCCGGATATGACGTTCTCAAGCAGCTTCGTGTCTCGAAGATCAAAACACCAATTCTGATCCTTTCCGGCCTCGCCGGCATTGAGGATAAGGTCAAGGGTCTCGGCGTTGGCGCTGATGACTACATGACCAAGCCCTTCCACAAGGACGAACTGATCGCACGCATCCACGCGATCGTCCGTCGTTCCAAGGGACACGCCCAGTCGGTCATCCAGACCGGCGACCTGGTCGTCAATCTCGACACCAAGACCGTCGAAGTCGGTGGCCAGCGTGTTCACCTGACGGGCAAGGAATACCAGATGCTGGAGCTGCTTTCGCTCCGCAAGGGCACCACCCTCACCAAGGAAATGTTCCTGAATCACCTCTACGGTGGCATGGACGAGCCCGAACTGAAGATCATCGACGTTTTCATCTGCAAGCTCCGCAAGAAGCTGGCAAACGCCTCTGAAGGTCGCAATTTCATCGAGACCGTCTGGGGCCGTGGCTACGTTCTGCGCGAACCGCATGACGAAGAGGTTCGCATTCCAGCCTGACATGGGTTGTACCGAGGGCCTGTACGGCCCTCTCCTCCCAGACTGAACCCCGCCGCGAATGGCGGGGGTTTTTGTTTGACCAATCGAACCTCGCGCCTGGTTGCACAGACTGATGTTTGGTGAGTGAATACCGCCAAGCTGCAGGACGTTTTGATTCAGGGGCACGGATGATTTTGCAATCGCTCGCCGGTTTGCCGGCCTTCATCGTTTATTTCTGTACCGGCCTCGTTGCCATCACCCTTTTTTTGTTCGTCTATACGCGCATCACACCCCACGATGAGTTCAAACTGATCCGGGAGAATGTGCCCGGTGCTGCGATCTCGCTGGGATTTAGCCTGCTTGGCTTCGTGTTTACCTCTGGTCAGCGCCATCATCCATTCCGCCAACGTCTTCGATTGCCTGATCTGGAGCGTGATTGCCCTGATCGTTCAGGTTATCGTTTATTTCGTGGTCCGGATTCCCGTCCCCAATTTGTCACATAGAATTGCCGCAGGTGAACTGGCCCCCGCCATCTGGCTGGGCGCGGCGTCGCTTGCCGCAGGCGCACTCAATGCCGCATCGATGACGTATTGAGAGCCGTCACGATGAAACGCTCCAGCCAGGTTGCGCTTCTGCTGATGGGAACGACCGCCGTCGGTGGAACAGCTTATTCCCTTATGCCGAGGGAGAACTGCACGACCGAACGCCCGGCGATCGTGGCGCCAGGCTCGACCACGGTTACTGACTGCACCCAGCGCAGTCATTCATCGTCATCGTCAGGCAATGGGTATCGCTCATACGGATCATCATCCAGCCAAAGCCTGTTCGGCGGCGATTCATCATCGCCGAACAAATCGAGCAGTACCGCCGATAGTGGTGGTCACGTCACGCGCGGTGGCTTCGGCTCGTTCGCACACGCCTTCACATCGCATTTCTCCGGCGGTGGTTGAACTGAGCCATGCAACGAATTGCCTACCCCGAACGCGACGACTGGCAGTCCACGGCGACGACGATGGGCTTCACGTTCCATACGGTCGATGGCCAGCGCTATTGGGATGAGAGTGCGTATTACGTATTCTCGCTCGACGAAATTGAACGCGACATAGAAGCCCCCACCGCGGAAATCGAGGCGATGTGCCGCGAACTGGTCAGCCGCGCGGTCGATGACGATCGCTATCTGCGGCTTCTTAAAATTCCAGAACCATTCTGGACCTATATCGCTGCAAGCTGGAAACGCGGCGATCCAAGCTTGTATGGCCGGTTCGATCTCGCCTTTGACGGACAAGCGCCCGCAAAGCTGCTTGAGTACAATGCCGACACCCCGACATCACTGTTCGAAGCCGCCGTGTTTCAATGGACTTGGCTCGAACAAGCGATCGAACGGCGGATCATTCCGGCGCGGTTCGATCAATACAACTCATTGCATGAAAGCCTGATCGAGGCCTGGAAAAAAATCGGAAAAGACCGCCATCTTCATCTCGCTGCCGTCATGGAAAGCGAGGAGGATGCCGGTACCTTGGCCTATCTGGAGGACGTTGCCCGTCAGGCCGGACTTTCCACGACGCTGATCGACATCCAGAATATCGGGTCACGGACCGACGGGCATTTTGTCGATCTTGATGACCGCAACATCGAGTTTGCATTCAAACTTTACCCTTGGGAATGGATGATGCGCGAGGCGTTTGGCGCAAGGCTGAAAGGCGCATCCACGCGGTGGATAGAACCGCCGTGGAAAGCGATCCTTTCAAATAAGGGCATCCTGCCGCTGCTGTGGTCGATGTTTCCGCGACACCCGAATTTGTTGCCCGCTTATTTCGACGATGCCCCAGCGGCGGCAGAGTTCGGGACCACTTATGTCCGCAAGCCACTGTATTCGCGCGAAGGCGCAAACGTTACAATCATCACGTCCGGCAGTGTCTTCGAAAAACAGGATGGTCCCTATGGGTCCGAGGGTTACATCCGCCAGCAATTAACATCGCTTGGAAGCTTTTCGGGAAATTATCCGGTACTCGGAAGCTGGATCGTGGATGGCGTCCCATGCGGACTGTCGATTCGTGAGGACGAGAAACCGATCACCGGCAACGGCTCCCGTTTCCTGCCGCACGCAATCCTCTGACGCACGCCGTCAAAGCGGACGACGGCAGAGCATCATGTCGCAGGCTTCAAAACCAATTCGGCGATACCGCATCTCGCAAGTGTCGGCAGCATACCGAGATGCCAACAATCATTTTTTGAAGCGCCAACGTCTTTATCTACCGACTGCCAGCGCTGGCATTGAGGACGGAGCCGGACGCGCTGTATTCGGCACATAAACGCCACGTCGCTGAGGACAGGGGCGGTAAACATCGGTGAGACCCACAACCGTTTCCGCTGCACCCAGGAAAAGATAGCCATCTGTTTCATTTGCCTTCAGCAAACGATTAAAGATGTCGATCTTTGTCGGTTGATCGAAATAGATCAGCACATTGCGACAGAAGATAATGTCGAAACGACCCAGGTGGGAAAAATCCTGCAGCAGATTCAGCTGCCGATATTGAACCATGGCGCGAATATCAGGATTGATCTGCCACAGATCCCCAACTTGCTTGAAATACTTCACCAGAAATTGGATCGGCAAACCGCGTTGCACTTCAAACTGGCTGTAGATCCCTGACTTCGACTTCTCAAGAACCTCCTGCGACAGATCGGTGGCCACGATCTCCACACGCCAGCCGGCGAGTGCGGCACCCATTTCCTTCACGATCATGGCGAGCGAATATGGTTCCTGACCGGTGGAAGCGGCTGCGCACCAGATGCGCAAATTGCGGCGGCCGGCTCGCGCCGCCAGCAACTCGTTGAGAACCGTGTCCTTGACGTGATCGAACGGGACCTTGTCGCGAAAAAAGAACGTCTCGTTCGTGGTCATCGCCTCGACCACATCGACGGTAATGGCTTCGGAGCCATTCTTGATCTTCTGAACGAGGTCACCGATGCCTGACAGACCCGCCTTGCGGGCAAGCGGCAGCAACCTGCTCTCGATGAGATACTGCTTGTCCGCAGACAGCAGCAATCCGGAGCGATCCTTCAAAATCTTTCGCAGGTAATCGTAATCCTGGGGCGTCACCCGCGAACTCCTGAAAATAAACGAACCAATTTGGGGGCTATTTGATCAAGCGGCAAAATGGCCGCACAAACTCCCGCATGAGCGACAGCGCCGGGCATGCCCCAGACAACGCTGGTAGCTTCGTCCTGCGCGATGACATTGCCGCCCGCGGCGACAATCTGCTTGCCGCCACCGCAGCCGTCCGATCCCATGCCGGTTAACACAACGGCGAGGATGCCGCTTTGCCAGATGTCGATTGCCGAAGAGAACAACGGGTCCACAGCGGGCTTACAAAAATTGATTTGCGGCCCGTCCGCGAGCGCAATCACAGCACTGCCGCTGGAGCGCGCGACACGCATATGACGTCCACCCGGCGCGAGATAAATCTGACCGGCTTTGATGGCTTCCCCGTCAACAGCCTCGTGTGCCGGGCGACCGCTCGTCCGGCCAAGATGCTCCGCGAGAATTGTCGTGAATGTTGGCGGCATGTGCTGTGTGATCAGCACCGGGAAACGATCGATCACCGGACCAATTCCAGCGATCAAGGTCATCAGCGCCTGAGGACCACCGGTTGACGATCCGATAAGCAGCACACGTGGGGGTGTCGGACTGAACGCGCGCGTAGTCACCTTAGACGAGGCCGACGCGACTGGGGCAGACGGCGCTCGTGACGACGGCGCGTGTGCCGGTTGTGCTGCAGGCGACAGCGAGGGGGAAGGAACAATCGCCGGGCGGCGCAGGCGTGCGCCCAAATGACGGATTTTTTCGATCAAATCCCGCTTGAAAACATCTGCAGCGGCAATCTCGCGCGTGCTTTCAGGCTTCGGAATATAGTCAGACGCGCCGAGCGACAATGCCTTCAGGCTGATTTCCGCATTTCGGCGAGTCAGCGTAGACGCCATGATGATGACGAGATCGCGCTTTTTTGTCAGCAACAGCGGCAATGCCGAAATGCCGTCCATATCCGGCATCTCGATATCAAGCACCACGACATCGGGGGCGACGCGCTCAACTTGATTGACCGCATCGAGTCCCGTGCGGATCGATGCGGCGACCGTCATATCGGACTCCGCCTCGATCCAGCGGGAGATCAATCCACGGATCACCGCAGAATCATCGACAACCATCACACGCAACGGTTCGTGTCGTTGTGTGGTCAAACCCGGGGACGCCGCGACTGCAACACTCATGGTATCATCAACTCAAACGTAACTGACAGCAATACGGCGGCGTGTATGACTTAGATCGACTGAAGCGCCGGAACGCCCGGCGCTTCAAAATTTAGATCAGACCAACTTCATGAAACTTCGCTGTGACGATCTCTTTGTCAAACGGCTTCATGATGTATTCATTGGCGCCCGCGTGAAGCGCCCGCGCTATATGCGCGACATCGTTCTCGGTCGTGCAGAACACAACTTTCGGCTTGTCGCCGCCCGGCATCAGACGCAGGTTGCGAAGAAACTCATAGCCATCCATGACCGGCATGTTCCAGTCGAGAAGAACAGCGTCCGGCATTTCACGCTTGCAAACTTCAACGGCTTTCTCGCCGTCTTCCGCTTCCAAAATCTGGAAGTCGAGGCCTTCAAGAATCCGCCGCGCAACCTTTCGGATGACGCTTAAATCATCAACGATCAAACATGTTTTCATCGTAGCCTCTATTCTGCAGTCCCGGTTTGGGCCGTTTCCATCTGATCTTGTTATTCCGCCTTATTTTTCCGGCGGTATCAGGCCGCCAGCATATCAGGAGCAATTTCCAGCACACGATCAACATCGAGCACGACCATCAACTGCCCATCAAGCCGATGAACGCCGCCAGCCATCTTCGCCATACGCGGATCGAGATTGACCGGATTCACCTCACGGCTGTCATTCTGCAACTTGAGAACTTCGCCGATATTGTCGATCAGCAGACCATAGGACTCGCCACGCATATCGACACCCACCGCCATCGGAGGTCGGCCATTGTCGTGTCTGGGCAAGCCGAGCCGCGCACGCATGTCGATCGCGGTGACGATACGGCCGCGGAGATTGAGAACACCCGCGACATCGTCCGAGGCCAGCGGCACACGGGTCAATCGATCAGGCATGAAGACATCCTGCACACGCGAAATCGGCAGACCAAACAGTTGTCCTCCGATCATCGCCGTGACGAATTCAGTGATGCCGGTGTCCGCGCCATTAATTGATTCATCCATCGTCATGTTCCTTACGCCGCCTGTTTCACTTCAGCGGTCTGTTCCTTCAGCGCAGCGATCAACCCTGGACGGTCGAATTTGGCGACGTAGTCATGGAATCCAGCCTGGCGACCACGTTCGATCGCGGCAGGTGAGATGAGCGACGACAGCGCAATGATCGGCATCGTTTCCATACGGCGATCGGATCGGATCGCTTCGGCAAATTCAAAGCCATTCATCTCGGGCATTTCAATATCGGTCAGAACGACGTCGAACTGCTGGCCCGAGCGCAATACGCTGAGGCCTTCCTCTCCGCTTTGGGCGACGGAGACACGATAGCCCGCGGCCTTCAGTACAGGCGCCAACATGTTGCGGAAGAATGCCGAGTCATCGACCAGCAAAACCGTTTGCGCGGTCATCGACGGACGCATTTCCTTGCGAGCGAACCAGTCAGCGAAAGCCATCGGCAGGAAGTGACCGACATCGATCACCTCGGTCGCCAGGCCCTTCACGACCGCAGAACCCAGAATGCCGTCCTGGGTGCTCGCAACCTCGATACTCAGGTGCTCTTCGACGATATCGATGATTTCGTCGACGACGAGTCCCATCGAGCGACCGTCATCAGCGAACACGAGGATTGGCTGGACACCGCTCTCGCGGATCGACACATCCTCAATCCGGACCAATGGCATAAGCTGCTCGCGGTACTGGACCATATGGCGGCCGTTCGAGTACTCGATCTTCTCGATGGCGATTTCTTCAAGCCGCGTGACCAGCGCCAGCGGCACTGCTTTCGGCTGTGACGAACCCGCCCGGAACACGAGCAGCGATGTCAGCTGCCCTTCCGCATTGGAGCGTATCGATGCATTTTCGTCGTTGATTTCGCTCTGCGAAGCAACCGACGTGCCGAGCGATTGAGCAATGCCATTCGGATCGATGATCATGATCACCGCACCATCGCCAAGGATGGTATTGCCGGAGAACATTCCGATGTGGCGAAGTTTCGTCGACATCGGCTTGACGACGATTTCCTCGGTATGGAAAACGCCATCGACGACGATGCCGAAAGTCTGGCTGCCGACCTGGGTGACGACGATGAAGCCGTTTTCCGGATCACTCGACGCGCCATCGTCGATCTTCAACAATTTCTTCAGATGCATCAACGGCAACAGCTTGTTGCGCAGCCGCAGCACGGGCGTGTCCTTGATGCGCTCGATGCGATGATCGGAGTTGGCGCGCGCGCGCACCAGTTCGACCACCGAGAGCTGAGGAATCGCGAACCGGTCGCCCGCTGCTTCCACGATCAGTGCGGACACGATCGCGAGCGTCAACGGGATCTTGATGGTGAAGCTCGAACCCTCACCTGGCACGGACTTGACGTCGATGGTGCCGCCGATCTGGTCGATATTGGTGCGAACCACGTCCATGCCGACGCCGCGACCCGATACACTCGTGATCGCAGCCGCTGTCGAGAAGCCCGGCGCAAAGATGAATTTATGAATTTGGGCCTCGGTCATCTTTTCGACCTCGGCTTCAGTCGCCAGACCGTTGGAGACCACCTTCGCTTTGATACGCTCGGTGTTCAGACCACGACCGTTGTCCGCGATGCAGATGATGATGTGCCCACCTTCGTGATAGGCGGAAACGCGAATGGTGCCTTGTTCGGGCTTGCCGGCCGCCACACGATCAGCGGTCGGTTCAAGCCCGTGGTCTGCCGAATTGCGGACCATGTGCGTTAGCGGGTCCTTGATGAGGTCAAGAACCTGACGATCGAGTTCAGTATCAGCACCGTGCATTTCCAGCTCGATCTGCTTGCCGAGTTCGCTCGACAGATCGCGCACGATACGCGGCAGCTTCTGCCATGCATTGCCGATCGGCTGCATGCGCGTCTTCATGACGCCTTCCTGCAGCTCGGCCGTGACGTTGGAAAGACGCTGCAACGGAACCTTGAATTCGGAGTCTTCGTTGCGCCGGCTAATCTCGAGCAACTGATTTCGGGTCAACACGAGTTCAGACACCATCGTCATCAGGTGCTCGAGCGTATCGACGTTAACGCGGATCGACTGGTTGGCGACCTTGTCACTCTCACCGCCCTCGGCCGCTTCGCCGCCGGACTTCTTTGGAGCTACTTTGGCCACTGCAGGCTTCTTGGGAGCCTCGGGCTTCTTGGGAGCCTCGGCTTGAACAGGCGCGGGCACGACAGGTGGCGAAGCAATTTCAATTTCGGTTTCCCGAAACGCGCGCTCCAGTTCGTCTAATGAGACTTCGCCGGGACGCAGCTCTCGCTCCAGTGCCGGAGGAGAGGCTTCCGCTGCAGCTGGTGCCGCGGCGGCAACGGCTGGCGGTGCGGCCACCTTTTCACCTTGCTCAACCATCCGCTCAAGCGCGTCGATCAGATCCCGATCTTCACCCTCTGGCTCGGCTTCGGACGCTTCAAGCTGACTAAGAATGTCTTTAATGCGGTCGATCGTGGTCAGGATCAGCGTCACGGCTTCGCCAGTCACCGGCATGCCGTCGCGGAACTTGCCCATCAGCGTCTCGGCGGCGTGCGCCAGTGCTTCCAGTCTCGGCAGTCCTAGAAAACCGCAGGTACCTTTAATGGTGTGAACGAGACGGAAGATATTATCGAGAATCTTCGCGTTGTTCGGGTCCTGCTCAAAACGCACCAACTGATTATCGACGGTGTCGAGGCTCTCGTTGGTTTCAGTCAAAAATTCCCGCAGCAAATCATCCATGAACGCAAGCCTTCACACAAAAGGGTACGCACAACACGCCCCGTGGATTCAGGCCAGTCTCAATGCAAAGCGTTTAATATTGGTTGAGTAAATGAAAAAGAACGCCCTCAACAAAGCACTAAAAGCGTTTTGTTGAGGGCGGAACACGTCTCGCCACTGTTCATTAAGAATTGATGAAGATGCGATCAGGTGGTCGCGACAACCACCGCTTCGGTTTCAGCCGTCAACGTGACCTTGAATCCACAGGCCTGCGCAAGCAGCGCCGTGTAATAAGGCTGCACGCCGTGCGCGGTCACTGAACCTGCGTTGTCGAGCTTCAACTGTTCAGCGACGTTCTGCGGCTCGCGGGCATTCGTGCCGGCTGCGCGAATACGAAAACCCATTGTCTCGCCCTCACCCACCGGATCGATGATGAGTTCACCGCCGCGCGGGATAGCCTGCTGCGCAATGACCAGCATATTCAACAGCAGCTTGACGCGATTTTTCGCCATCAGCATGTGCGGAAGATTCCAGGTGATCTTGGTTTTCTCATCCTCAAGATGACCGCGCGATATTTTCTGCGCCTCTCCGAGATCGATCTGTGAACCGGCAGATCCCGCCGCTCCGTAGGCGATCCGGCAGAACTGCAGCCGCGCTGAGGTGGATTTCGCACTCTTGCGGATCAGATCGAGCGCAAATTCACGGTCATCCTCTTTATTGCTGCTGTCGAACACCTCAAGCCCGTTGACGATCGCGCCGATCGGATTGATGAGGTCATGGCAAACGCGCGAGCACATGAGCGCTGCGAGTTCGATAGCGTCTGGGGCGGGACCGGCGGTCGGTGTGTCAGACATGTTTTTTCCTAGGCCTTTTCTGCAATTTCCTGCGATCAGGACATGCGATGCGGATGTCGGTGGATTCGCGCGATGCTGACACGGCGAATCACTCATGCTTTATGTTTGATACACTGCCGCCGCCGCCGCGACCACCGAGGCGTACGAGAACCACAACGGATTAAGATGCAGGTGCGAAGGACCTATCGATGACGGACATTTCCACGGCCGGGCCGGCGATCGATGCCGATGTCGCGGCGGCACTTATGGAGCCGCTGACAGACATCGTCGCACAAGCCGGTGCGGCTATCCTTGCTGTCAGCCGCGCCAGTATGAAGGTCGAGGGGAAAGCCGACGGATCACCGGTCACCGAGGCTGATATGGCAGCCGACCGCATCATCGCGGAAGGCCTGGCAAAACTCCTCCCGCAGGTGCCAACCTTGTCGGAAGAGCGCACTCATCTCGCCCAGCGTCCCTACAAACACAGCTTCTTCCTGATCGACCCGTTGGATGGAACTCAGGAATTCGTCGCTGGCCGCGAGGAATTTACGGTCAATCTTGCCTTGGTCACCCATGGCAAGCCATTGCTCGGCATCGTTGGCGCACCTGCCTTGGGACTGATCTGGCGAGGGCTGGTGGGCCGCGGCGCGGAGCGACTTCTGGTCACGAAGGACGGCGAGACCCGCACGGCCGAGTCAATCCGGACCCGTCCGCATCCAGGGCATGCCGCTCCCTGGATCGTGACCGTCAGCAGATCTCATGGCGATCAACGCACCGAAGCTTTCATCGCGGACCGCCCCGGAGCAGTCCGGCAAATTCTCGGCTCGGCGGTCAAGTTTTGTCGCGTCGCCGAGGGTGGCGCCGACATCTATCCCCGTCTCTCCCCGACATGCGAGTGGGACGTTGCAGCCGGCCACGCCGTGGTGACGGCAGCGGGCGGAAAAATAACGGACAGCAAAGGCGCGCCGCTCCGCTTCGGCGAAGCGCGCGATGGATTTCTGATACCGGAATTCATTGCATGGGGCGACCCAACGGCAATGGATCAATAATCCGACAAGGTGTCTCGCAAAATCGGCCATTCGCCGCTGGCCTGCTTTAGAATGGCCGCCGGGTCGGCAGCAAAAGCCGTCAGGCTTTCCTCGCGGCTAAACAAATAGAGCCTACCGCCGGAAATCAGCCAAAACTGAGCCCGCCCCGCGACAGCCTTACCCCTCGCGACGTCAATCGGGTCGTACCCTCCGAATTGCGGGCCGTAAATATCCGGACGAGCAACGAACGCAGCGCGATTGGCTTCATTGCGAAAGCGCCAGATCGCCCCATTTTCGGAGGCCTCAACGTCCGGCGCTCCTTTGGCAGCCTTTGCATCGGTGAAATAGGCGACAGGGTCAAATCCATCGATCGCAAGGCCAGAATGGCGGTTGACGACCACACGCTCAGTCTCCGCGGCCCAGAGCGCGGAGCATGATCCCGCCAGCACCCCGATCCACGCCAAAGCCGCGAGCCAGGCAAATCTGAGGCGTAACCCTTTGTTTTCTTGCCGCTGTACCGTCATAGTTGGTGCCGATAAACAATCGAGTCGGGGACGTGGGACCGCAGCTTAAGCCGACACCGGTCAGCAAGGCGTTAAGCGATGGACATATTACCTCACTATTTCGAGCGCGCTCTCACTTCGGTGGCTCACGCGCTAGCCCAAGGGGTCTTTCATGAGCTTCGCTTCGCGCATTGCGGCTTTGGTGTTTGTAGCGACGGTTTCCCTGACGATGCCGGCGGCGGCCCAGCAACGCGGCGGCCCCAGCACCTATGGACCCGACGAACTGGTCGGCGCAGGACACCGCTTCTTCGGCAACGTATCCCGGGGGCTGGCCTCGGTCATCGAGCGCGCGGTTAGCCAGTGGGGCCTGCCGAATGGCTACGTTCTCGGCGAAGAAGGCAGCGGCGCCTTCGTCGCCGGGCTTCGCTACGGCGAAGGCACGCTTTACACCAAGAATGCTGGCGACTTGCGGGTCTACTGGCAGGGCCCTTCGGTCGGGTTCGACTGGGGTGGCGACGGCGCACGGACCATGGTGCTGGTTTACAACCTGCCCGCAACGGACGCGATTTATCAGCGCTTCGCCGGCATCGACGGCTCGGCCTATATTATCGGCGGATTCGGCATGACCGCGCTGACGGCCAACGGCATTGTGCTGGTTCCGATCCGCTCCGGCGTCGGCCTGCGTCTCGGCGCCAATATCGGTTATTTGAAGTTTACCCCCCGCGCGACCTGGAATCCGTTCTGATCCGGCAAGCCAACGATACGAGTTTCAGGCGCATCGTTGCGGCAAAGCCACGGATTCACGTTAACTTGCTGTTCCGCTAGCTTTTTCCCCGGTCTCCGTGGCATGGTAAAAAACACGTAAATCCTGACGCGGGGGTAACGCCAATGGTCGAACCGATCATGTATTTGGCGATCGGTTTTCTGGTATCGATGCTGTTCGGTCTGATGATCGTGCCGCTGGTGCACAACCGTGCAGTACGATTGACCACGAAGCGTCTCGAAGCGGCCACCCCGCTGTCGATGGCTGAAATCCAGGCCGACAAGGACCAGTTGCGGGCGGAGTTTGCAATGTCCGCCCGACGCCTCGAGATGAACGTCGAGCAGCTTAAGAATAAGACCGGCAGCCAGCTTGCCGAATTGGGCAAGAAATCGGATGCGATCAACCGCCTGAAGATCGAGCTGGGCGAAAAGAACGCCACCATTTTCGCTCTGGAAGCTCGCGAGAAGGCGCTCAAGGACGAGCAGCGCGCCACGGAAGAAGAATTCACATCCAAGACCCAGTTGCTGCGCGCGGCTGAACAGGAACTGGCCGACAAACGCGCTGAACTCGGCAAACTGTCGACGACGGCCGACAGCCGCCAAAGCGAATTGGTCGCTGTCCGTGGCCAAGTCGATGAACTGCAAAGTCGCGTCAAAAGCGCTGAGAAGGACTACTCCGAAACTCAGCAGCGCCTGACGACACAGCGCGGCGACTCCGACACAGCCACCCGCGAACTGGCGGAAGCGCGCGGAAGGGCAGAGAATTTGAGCGCGCGCGTCGACGACCTCGACCGCCAGCTTCTGGTGCAGGTCAAGGAAGCTGAAATGCTGTCAGGGCGTGTGACCGATCTGGAAAGCCGGCTCGCCCTGCAAGGCAAGATCCTTGCGGAACGCGAATACGAGAACAACCTGCTGCGCCAGCAGGTCGAAGCCGCGAAGAAGACCGAGCGGCAACTGCGTGACGAGATCGCATCGGGAACCGGCCAATCGTCAGTGGTTGACAAGCTGCGAGCCGAGAAGGCCACCATCGAGGAACAACTCGGCACAGCCCGCGACGAACGGGCCAAAGCGCAACGCGAACTCAATCTCGTGCATCAGCAGGCTGAAAGCTCGTGGTCGACCGAGCGTATGGAGAATGCGCTGCTGCGGGAACGTATCAACGATATCGCCGCCGAGGTCGCCAAGCTTGCGGTGACGCTCGAGGGCCCCAACTCTCCGATCGAAGCCATTCTCGCCTCCGAACCGGACAAGCCGGCCATCAGCGCCATCGTCAAGGGATCGACCGCGCACGATGCAGGCCTCAACGGTGCATCCACCGAGGCACGTGGGACGCTGGCTGAGCGCATCCGGGCCCTTCAGGCCCAAGCCTCGCGCGCGCGCCAGCCCGGCTAGCACATAATCCGACGATATACGGCAAATTCTCGCGTCAGCCGCCCGCCAGCGCTTGACACCCCGGCCCGCCCTTCCGTAAATCGCGGCATCGAAAGGCCCTGTTCGGGCATCCCGGGCGCATAGCTCAGCGGGAGAGCGTTCCCTTCACACGGGAGAGGTCCAAGGTTCGATCCCTTGTGCGCCCACCATCAAAAGCCCTGTAAATGCGGGGCTTTTTGCATTTTTGACCTCATCGCGTTGAGCAAATTTCGACGTTTCAGGACGTCTTTTGGCGTCCAAAGCGCCCGAAACCCGCCAGCGTTCAGGATCAGTTGCCGACGGTGCGCCCGCACCGTCCAGGCGACCATCATTATGGCCGCCTAGCCGCGACCTCGCCGGCCTATTTAGGGGCGCGTGAATTCTTGTGTTTGCTTAGGATTGCGGCGTTCTGCGAAAGGATTTGCTGGCGACGTGCCGATTGCAATCCGATAACGCGATCATTCTCGGAATTCCCCCAAAACGCCTGAGGCTTTAGGTCTCCGCGCCGATTGTTGAGGTAGACCGGATAAAACCACCCAAAGGACCGATCACCCAACCAATTAGCCGCCGTCACGTCAAAAAGGGAGAACCCCGACTCAATCATAACGGCATTGATTGCTTGAAAATCGTCGATATCCGCTTCGCAGATAACAACATCAGTATCTTGAAGAGTCCGGCGCGCACCGCGCAATGCCTGCACCTCAGCCCCTTGCACATCGAGCTTGAGCAGAAACGGTCCGCGCCAGTCGGAAGCTGCGCAAGCGGCGTCTAATGTAATGGCGTCAACCTGCGTTGCACCATCATGGAGGTCGTTAAGCCGCTTCCAATAGAGATCACCGGCAGGCCGAACCGAATTCCAATACGGATGCTTAGAGTTTGTAAACTCCAATTTCCCCGGAGCGTCGCTGGCGGCCGCAATGAAATAATGCCCGCCAAAAACGTCCTTGATCGCGCGCAAGGACGGCTCATAGAGCGCATTGGCATCGATATTCACCGGAACGGCATCAGGAAACAGTCCGGCATCGGCGTGACTGACAAAGAAATTGCCATCCGCGCTACCGATGTCGATGACCGTCGAGAACCGCAGTCCCTTATTGAATAGACCTACGAGCGTGCTTGTGAACGTACCGACCGGAACAGATGCAAGATTAGCCGACAAGATAGCCCCCCAGAAAAGCGCCGTTGTTTAGCCCAATCTCTCATTCGGGCAAATGGCCTGAACGACAGTTTCAGAAAAGACGCCGAGCGGCTTTATGCCTTACGCCGCGCATGCCGCACAGTCTCCGAACGCAGCAGATCAGCATTGATGCGCGACTGCCAGCCCGGCCTGGTCCCCCGAAGTGATGATCAACCCAAATCGCCCCCCCGCATAGGCGAGACACTTTGGCTCGACTACGCTGACAATATCTGCAGTCGGGTCGCGCATGAGGATGCACTCGTCGCACTGCCGATCCCGCGAGAATGACAATCCGGAGCGACGCTCACGTGAGTCACATCAAGTTGTCTTCACAGGCGATGAAGGCCTTAACGCCTCATTAAGGTCACCGCGAACTTCGCGCCCGCATCATGTTTCGGTTTACCTACCGCCGGTACTTTCGTGACCGGTCTGCCAACTTACTGGTGTGCAGCGCAGGCCCGCTTCAGAATGTACGGGTCCTTGCATGAGTTCTCGCAGCCGCGCTGATCTACTGGGTGATCATTTCGATCTGGCTTGCAGTGCTCAGCACTGTTGCCGTCGCCTATTATAAGAACCCACAAACTTTTGGCACGACCCGACTGCTTCTCATTGTCGTCGGCATCGATACGGCCCGCAATATTATCGAAAATCTTTATTTCGGCCTCTACTTCGGTGCGCAGTACGGACTTTTTCCCGCAGCACTTATCGGAGTTCTCGGCAAGCCTGGCCTTCTGATCATTCCAAAATTGATCAACGTGTTTGCCGCCTCGGTCGTGCTTGGCTTGCTGTTGCTTCGCTGGTTGCCGATGGCGTTGCGCGAGCGAATGAAGGCCGACAGCGACGTGCGCGAAAAATCGGAAGCGCTCGCCCAAGAAATGGAAGAGCATCGACGCCTTTTCGATACATCGGTCGATCTCATCATCGTCACCAACAGTGACCGCGTTATCACGCGCATCAGCCATAGCTGCGCATCGATCCTGGGCTACCAGCCGGAAGAAATGCTGGGCCGTTACGGCGGAGAATTCATCTCGCCGGCCAATATCCCCATTCTCAGAAGCGAGCTCGAACTTTGCGCCAAGGGCAAAGCCATTCGCAATTTCCAGTCCGAGTTCGTCCACAAGAGCGGCCGCAGGATCGCCGTCGCGCTGGCTGGCGTCTGGTCCGAACAGGCGCAGCGCTTTTTCGTCATCGGCCGCGATATGACCGAGCAGAAAGAAGCCGAAAGAATGCTCGCCACGTTGGCGCATTTCGATCAGCTCACAGGCCTTCCCAACCGAAACAGCTTGCTCGAGGATCTGAGCAAACTTGGCGACGAGAACGCACAAGCGACATGCATCGCGATGTTCGATCTGGACGGCTTCAAGAACGTCAACGATACGCTCGGGCATTCGATCGGTGACAAGCTGCTGTCACGGGTCGCTGAGCGCATGGAAACACTCACCCCCGAAGGCGGCCGCGCATATCGCCTGGGAGGCGACGAATTTGTTTTAATCATGCGAGACACCCGCGATCCCGTCATGTTCGCGGGCATCGTAGATGCAATTCTGAAGGCCACGGAATCTCGTTTTGAAATCGACGGTCACGCCATCTACATCGGCGCAAGCGCCGGCATTGCCATCGCTCCTGTGGACGGCTCAGATGCGGAGGAATTGATCGGAAACGCCGATCTGGCGCTGTACGAAGCAAAGGCCTCGGGTGGACGCAAATACCGGCTTTTCGCACGCGCGATGCGCGCAAAGGCGCGGGCGCGGCATGAAATGGAAGGCGAAATCCGGCGGGCTTTTTCCGACCAGGAGTTCGTGCTGCATTTTCAACCCCAATTTCGGCTCAGCGACGGCGCGATTGTCGGAGCAGAGGCCCTGCTGAGATGGCAGCATCCGCAGCGAGGTTTGTTGGCGCCAGCGGCCTTTATTGATGCACTCGCCCAAAGCCCAGCCGCACTGGAAGTCGGGAACTGGATTTTGCGAACGGCCTGCGAAGCGGGAGCCTCTTGGCGAGCCAAAGGTCTGAGATCCGTGAGGATGGCCGTGAATTTGTTTCCAGCCCAATTCCATAACGAAGTTATATCAGCTCAAATCGACGCCGCCTTGAAGCACAGCGGACTTCCTCCCGAATTGCTTGAAATCGAGGTCACGGAAAACATTGCTCTCAACAACGATGATGCCAGAATCACGTCGTTGCAATCACTGAGAGCGAAAGGTGTGGGTCTTGCGTTTGACGACTTTGGTACCGGTTATGCGTCCTTGAGTTGCCTGACGCGCTATCCTCTGACCCGCATTAAAATTGATCGCAGTTTCGTGCAGAATATCGACAAGAATTCATCCGCCGAAGACACCGCCGTCGCCAGTTCGATTATCGTAATGGCTCATAATCTGGGATTATCGGTGACCGCAGAGGGTGTTGAAACGGCTGATCAGGAAAAATTCCTGCAAGCGAAAGGATGCCATGAAGCCCAAGGCTTCCTTTATGCGCGTCCACTTCCGATCGACCAGTTTGAACGTCTTCTGGCACAATGGCCAGCTGAGAAGCTAACCGCCTGATCCGAAGGTCGTGCGAGACCACACATGTGCGCAAGGATGAGAGATATTATTTCTGAGCGGCCAGCGCGTCTTTGACTGCAGAATAGCGACCGCGCACGGTAGTACCGAGGCCATTGACTGCAGTGATGATTGCAAGAGCAATGCCGCATGCGATCAATGCATACTCGATCGAGGTCGCAGCCGTCTCGTCATGCAGGAATCGGATGATCATCTTCATGGATGCAGTCCTTGCACATGGCGACCCTGCAGCGCGATTACCTTACAAAGTCGCGGCTAATCTAGCTGCAAGAGACTGCGGAAGATTTAACTTGATATGTCTGTAGTTCCGCCTGGCAATAGTAACGCGCAAGGCATTCGCTTGTGCGGGCCAAACTTGGCTCCATTCGAGAAGCCGGCGGGCGTCCAATCACGCCCACCGGTTCGTTAGTCAAACGTTACAAGACGACTTCGATCAGACGTGGCCCCTTCTCTTTCATTCCTTCGGCCAGCGCCTTGCTGAAATCATCCACAGTCGTGACCGAACGCCCTGCCACACCCATGCCCTTCGCGAGCGAAACCCAGTCGAGCGCAGGATTATCCAGATTCAGCATGGCGAGCGCCTTGCGGCCAGGTTCGCCCGCGTCCACGCCGGCGAATTCGCCCTTCAGGATTTGATAGGTTCGATTCGCGAAGACAATGGTGGTCACATCGAGACCCTCGCGCGCCTGGGTCCACAGCGACTGCAACGTGTACATCGCGCTGCCGTCGCCGACCATGCAGATCACCTTGCGATCTGGACATGCCACTGCGGCTCCGGTTGCAACCGGCGTCGAGAAGCCGATCGACCCTCCCATGTTCTGCAACCAGTCGTGCGGAGCGGCAGCCGCCGTCGGCGGGAAAAATCCGCGGCCTGTGGTGATCGATTCATCGACGACAATCGCGTTCTCCGGGATCGCCAGCGCAAGGGCATGCGCGATAGATGCATGGGTGAGCGCACCGGTTGGCTTGGTGAGCTCCACAAGCTTTTGCGGCACGATATCCGTGGGCTTGGCGCCAACCGCATCAGCCAGTGCATGCAGCGCGGCCACCGAATTTTCGCCGGCTTCGCACATACGGTGAACCTCGCATCCCTCCGGCTTCAACAGGCTCGGCTTGTTGGGATAGGCAAAGAACGCGACCGGGTCAGAGGTTTCCACCAGAATGATGTGACGGAAATCCTTCAGGATCGGGAGCGCCTGCTCGATCACATACGGGATGCGGTCGATGGAGAAACGGCCACGACCGCGCGCCATGCGCGGATTGTAAGTCTGGCCCATCACCTTGCATCCGGTCTTTCCGGCGATCTGCGAGGCGAGCTTCAGCCCCTCTTCAGTCAGGGCCTTGCCAGTCAGCAGCAGCAGGGTCTGCTCGCCGCCGCGAAGGACGCGGGCAGCCTCATTGACCGCTTGGGTTGAATAGCTGACGCGCTGGGAATCGGCCGGCACCTGGGCAACCCCGTCAGCCTCGTTCCACGCCGTGTCGGCGGGCAGAATCAGCGTTGCGATCTGTCCGGGCGAGCTGTTTGCGGCGGCAATAGCGGCCGCGCCGTCGCGTGCAACGGACTTCGCATCCGGCGAGGTCCGCACCCAAGCCGACATCGGACGGGCGATACCTTCGATGTCGGATGTCAGCGGCGCATTGTACTCAATGTGATAGGTCGCATGCTGCCCGACGATGTTGACGATGCCGGAATGTGCCTTTTTGGCGTTGTGCAGGTTGGCAAGGCCATTGGCCAGGCCAGGGCCGAGATGGAGCAGTGTCGACGCCGGTTTCCCGGTCATGCGGTAATAGCCGTCCGCCGCGCCGGTCACGACTCCCTCGAAAAGTCCGAGCACGCAGCGCATACCGTCAACCCGGTCAAGCGCCGCGACGAAATGCATTTCCGAGGTTCCTGGATTGGTGAAACAGACGTTCACGTCACCCGCGACCAGTGTCCGCACCAGACTTTCCGCACCATTCATCATTTCACTCCCATTCGCCCTTCGCGATTTCGTGGTCTTCAGATCAACCATCCTTATGACGACTCGTCAAAGGATGCCCCACCCGATTCTATCCAAGACGGGGCCGCATTTTCGTGCGGGACGGTGTTTTTCCGCAACGCCGTTTCCGGAAAGCGTGCCATCACGCGCCCGTGGCTTGCGAAATACCCGAATTTGTGGCCTGTCTCGGATGTTCGCGCCAATCGTCACATGCCAATGCTACAATCCCTTTGCTGATATTTCCGGCACTGTCGGGAGGCTTTTTATGAGGATTCTGATGACGCGCCTTTTAACTGTTATCGTAACTGCCTTGACGCTGGTCGCAGGTACCGGGTTTGCCATGGCAGACGCGGAAATAAATCCCTTTTTCCAGCTTTTTGGCGGCGGCAGCCGCGGCGGCGCCGGCCCGATTCCGCGCACGACCGTCGACTTGCCGAACAACTACGCCCCCGGCACGATCATCATAAATACCAGGGAGCGGCGGCTGTATCTGATCCAGAACAGCAACCAGGCCCTGCGCTACGGCATCGGCGTCGGTCGCGATGGCTTCCGCTGGGGTGGCGTTCACCGTGTTTCCGCCAAAAAGGAATGGCCGAGCTGGACCCCGCCATCGCAGATGCTGCGCCGCCGTCCAGATCTGCCGCGCCACATGGTCGGCGGTCCGGACAATCCGCTCGGCGCACGCGCGATGTATCTCGGCTCGACGCTTTATCGCATCCACGGCTCCAACGAGCCCGAGACCATCGGACAAGCTGTCTCCTCGGGTTGCTTCCGGATGGTCAATGATGACGTCATCGACCTCTACAATCGTGTTCGGGTCGGTGCGACTGTTATCGTCAAGAACTGATGACGTGGAACAAAGAGAAAGGCCGGCCATTGCGCCGGCCTTTTTTATTTTCGGCACCACGGCGACTGCCCTTGCACGCGGCTACGGGTTGCGGCTACTCCACCGACAATGCAAACCTTTTCACTGCTACGGCGAATTGTGTCCGGCTTCGCGGCCATGGTGGCTGGCCTCGCGCTTGGCGCAGCCCTTTCACAGCCTGCTTTCGCAGATCCCGCGAACATGGCTGCACGCCAACGCAATGACAAAAAGGTATTCACTGACAGCCAGATCATCGATGGCTTCATGAAGACCGCCTTCGGTGCGGAATATCATCTCGCCGGACGCGTTGATCGAATCCGCAAATACCATATGCCGGTTCGCATCTTCATCGACGGTTCCAGCCGCATTGATCGGCGCACGCAGATCAGCAAAGTGGTCGGCGATGTCGGCAAACGGGTGCAACATTTGGATATCGCCATAACGAACAAGCGCGATGACGCCAACACCATCATCACGCTGGTGCGTGATCGGGATCTGCAGAAAACAATTACGTCGTTCTACGGTGCCGAGAAGGCGCAGGAAATTAAGGAATCCCTTGATCCTCAATGTCTGTCCGGTTTCCGCAAGAACGACGACTACGAAATCCAGCGCTCCGATGTCATTTTGACCGTGGACAACAGCGACTTCGTCTTTCTCGACTGCGCTTACGAAGAACTGTTGCAATCACTGGGGCCGATCAACGACACAAATTCCGTACCGTGGACGATGTTCAACGATGATGTGTCGATGGGATTTTTCGACATCTACGACCAGTACATCCTGAACATTCTTTATGATCCGCGCGTCAGGGCCGGGATGACCGTCGATGAGGTTCGTGCGGTGTTACCGACCGTCTTGCCGGACGTGCGGGAGTGGGTCGCCAAGACCAACCACCTGCCGCAACAATAGCCCGTCAAATCTTTGAATCTGAGTCACAGATCGCTTTCAGAGATCTCCACTCATCCTGCGTCAATAGCGGCGGTCCGCTGGACGGACGATCTGCTTTACTCATAAGCGCCAAGCGATCTTCGGTAAGAGGATGGCTCGACAGGATGGAGATGCTCTTGTCTCCCTCCTTGCCGGTCACGCGAAACATCAGTTCCCCCATCGGCTTCGGCGAACGGCCAAGGCGGTGCATGACATCGATCGCAAAATCGTCCGCGCCCTGTTCCGCTTCGCGCGAATAGGACGCGGTTACCAGGGAGCGCGATGCGAAGATCAAAACGCTGGAGCCCGTGATGTCCCCGAACAGCAAACCGATCAGAAACGAGGTCCCGCCATTGTAGATCAGATTGCGCGTACCATCGCGATGCTTCAAATGCCCCAGCTCATGCGCCAGCACGCCTGCGATCTCGTCCGCATTTTCAGCCTTGGTGAGCAGGCCTTTGAACAGGTAAACTTTGCCGCCAGGAAGCGCGAAGGCATTTGGAATTCCATTCGACAACACCGCGGACTGAACCGAAGTATCCAGCCCCGCGGAATTGCGAACGGCGTTCACAAGCTTCACGAAGGCAGCTTGGCCCGCTGCATTCTGACAGACCTTCGCACCAAAAAGCGCATTGACCTGCCCCTCGGCCACATCGCCGAGACGCCGCTCGAACGCCTGCGGCACAAGCGGCGTGAGGCGGTCGGCTGCGAGGGGCACACCGAACAATACGACTGCGACGATCGAAACCGTTGCAGCCAGGGACCAGCCAACAATTGTTGCGACGCCGCGGCGATTGGGCAGATTCTCATCCAGTCGTTGGCAGCGCGACACAAGCTCGGCTGCGATGGCTTCATCACGAATTTCCAATCGCGCAAGCGTCGGTGCGGTTGAGCAGGTCACGCGCAGAACACCGGATGGACCGTCAGCCCGGCGAATATCGGCGTAGGACCACATAGCAAGGGTATTCTCACCCTCGTTGATGTCGAGTTGATCCTTGAATGCAAGCATCACCGGATGCCGCCGGCTCGACGAGCCATCGAAGTAAACGCCGTCGGAAGCAGTCATCGTTGCGCGGCTCCGGGATCAGAGATCATCTGACGACTAAATGAAAAATCAACGACCTTGCCGAAGCTTATTTCCAACAGGCACACACTAGAAGCCCGCAATATCAAGCCCATCGGCGAGACCTTCACCGAGGGCGTTTGCAAGATCGCCCTTAACCGTGACGTTGCTCGCAGCGCCAATGTTGTGCACCGAAATCGAATTCGCAACGCGCTCCCACAGATCGCGAAGCAAGTAGACCCGCATCACCACATTCACAGAAAGGATCAGCAGCAGATAGCCTACCGCTGTAGCGACCAGAAAAGGGATGCTTGCCGCAACATCGTGAGCCTTGAGCAGGACTTGCAGGCTCTTGCCGCTTGCAAGCCCGATCAGGAAAAAGGACGATCCCATATAGATCGCAAAAATGACCAGCAGCAGCGCCGCCCAGCCGATGACTTTCCAGTAAAGGCTTATCAATGCGCCACGCGGCAAGCCGGAAACGAGACGTACATCACCAAACCGAACTCCGGAAATCCACCATCGCATTTCCACCGCCTTGAATGCTCCGTAGACGAACGGGGCGAGCGGAAAAACAATGATTGAAACGGCCGCCAGCGGCCACAACCACCAGCCTCGCTTGAAGAAATTCCAACCGCTTCCTTCAAAGCTGCCCTGAAGATCCCCGTAATAGGAATGGCGCATCTTGTAGCGCTCAAGCGCAGCTTCTCGCCACGGCAACGCCAAGCCGAGGGTAAGCACGACCAGAATACCCCAGAGCGACGCACGCAACGCATAAGTCCAGCTCGAGCCGCTCATCCAGAAACGCACACCACGCCAAACCGTACGCGTCAGGCGATAGCGGCGCGCGCGATAGATGACGAACTGTCCAAAGACATACAGAAAAGCGACCAGCGGAAGGCTCGCAAAAGCCTTGACCCGTTCAGCCTCGAGGCCGGCAATAAAATAAGCGAGATAGATCGGCACAAGGATTGCCAGTGCAATCAAGAAGCCGATGAGCAACTCCTTGCCTCGGCCGGTGTACTCGGCAGCATCGCTATCGACGACTGTGTGCGACCATAAATGACGGCGGATATCGGTCGCGAGCCAGAAGCGATAAAACCCGACGGTGACAAGCTCAAGCCATGCACCGCGCGTGACAAGCCGACGAAACTCAGTCCGATTTCCGACGAAAGACAATGGAATCGAAGGTGGAATTGGCGGCACGCTAATCTGGTTCACAACAAAGCTTTCCACGAAATATCAGAATGGACGGTAGCTATTGGTCGTTTGAAAATCCGATCGGTTTGAAAAATTATGAAGACTTCTCGAAAAGCTCCCGCCCGATCAGCATGCGGCGGATTTCGCTGGTGCCTGCGCCGATCTCATAGAGTTTAGCATCGCGCAGCAAGCGTCCAGTCGGATAGTCGTTGATGTAACCATTGCCGCCAAGCAACTGGATCGCGTCGAGGGCACATTGCGTGGCGCGTTCCGCCGCATAAAGGATCGCACCGGCGGCGTCCTCTCGCGTCGTCTCGCCGCGATCGCAAGCCTTTGCTACGGCATAGACGTAAGCCCGCGATGCATTCATCGCGACATACATGTCCGCCACCTTGCCTTGCACAAGCTGGAAGCTGCCAATGGGCTGGCCGAACTGCTTGCGCTCATGAATGTAAGGTATCACCACATCAAGGCACGCTTGCATGATGCCGAGCGGGCCGGCCGCCAGAACGGCGCGTTCATAGTCGAGACCGGACATCAGGATATTGACGCCACGTCCAACCTGACCAAGTACATTCCCCTCAGGAACCTCACAATCCTCGAATACCAATTCCGCTGTGTCGGAACCGCGCATGCCGAGCTTGTCCAGCTTCTGCGCCGTCGAAAATCCCTTCATGCCTTTTTCAATCAGGAATGCGGTCATGCCCCGCGCGCCGGCCGAAGGATCGGTCTTGGCGTAAACGACCAGAGTTTCCGCAATAGGCCCGTTGGTGATCCACATCTTGCTGCCGTTGATAACGTAGCGATCACCCTTCTTGTCGGCGCGGGTCGTCATCGACACCACATCCGATCCCGCGCCGGGCTCGGACATCGCCAACGCGCCGACATGCTCCCCCGAGATCAATTTCGGAAGATACTTCTTCTTCTGCGCCTCGCTGCCGTTACGGCGAATCTGGTTGACGCAAAGATTCGAGTGCGCGCCGTAGGACAGGCCGACTGACGCGGAAGCCCGCGAAATTTCTTCGACCGCGATGCAGTGTTCAAGGTACCCCAAGCCTGAACCACCGTACTCTTCCTCGACGGTGATGCCGTGCAGGCCAAGAGCGCCAAGCTTGGGCCACAGGTCGCGCGGGAATTGATTGCTTTTGTCGATTTCGTCGGCGCGCGGCGCAATTTCATCGGACGAAAAATTGCGAACTGTCTCGCGGATCGCATCCGCCGTCTCGCCAAGATCGAAATTGAAAACACTGTGCGCGTTCGGAATCATGGTCTCTCTCCCCGGGGCGGGTTTGGCATTAGCCAGCCTCTGTTTGGCTGTGACAATGCCACGCGGCGGCGACGGGGAGAAGGGGCGGAAATACGGGAAGTCGGCCGCGATATCTGGTGTGCCGAATGAGAACGTCTTATGGCCGGCACGGATGCCGGCCGCGTCCCACGGGATGACTACGCCAGCGCGCGCGAGGCTTCCCTCACCTTACGGGTCAATTCATTGGCGGACTTCGCCGCTTGGGCGATATCGCTCATGCTGGCATTGATCTCGTTTACGCCCTTGGCCGCCACCTGCATGTTGGATGAAATGCTTTGGGTCACGGACGCCTGCTCTTCGACCGAGGCTGCAATCGCCGCCGAGATTTCGTTGACGCGGGAGATCGTCTGCGTGATGGCTTCGATAACGTTGACGGCGCTGGTTGTGGTGCCTTGAACCTCGGCGATCTGCGCGCTGATTTCGTCGGTGGCTTTTGCCGTCTGCGTCGCAAGGCTTTTGACTTCCGAGGCAACCACGGCGAACCCCCTGCCCGCCTCACCGGCACGCGCGGCTTCGATGGTGGCGTTCAGGGCCAGAAGATTGGTCTGGTCAGCAATGTTGTTGATCAGCTTGACCACATCGCCAATCTTTTGAGCGGCGGCTGCAAGTCCCGAAACGATCGCGTTGGTCTCATTGGCCTGCTGGACGGCCTGCATCGAGATGTTGAGAGCATCCGCAGCCTGACGGCTGATTTCACCCACTGATGCCGCCAACTCCTCGGCGCCGGATGCCACTGCCTGCATATTCGACGACGTTTGCGTCGAAGCGCTGGCTGCGGATGTCACGCGCTCCGATGTCGCGGCCACAGCCTCAGTGATCTGACCGAGATCGATATCAATCGATTTTTGTAATTCGCCTCGGCGGAGGCGATCTTCGACCTGCGCCGTCGTGTCGGTGGCGAATTTCACAACCTTTGCAAGCTTTCCGTCTGCCCCAAGGATCGGATTGTAGGATGCCTGAATCCAGACCGGTTTTCCGCCCTTGGCGATCCGCTTGTATTCAGCCCCCTGGTAGTTGCCACGGCGTAGCGAATTCCAGAACTCACGATATTCCGCGCTGTCACGATAGGCGGGCTCAACGAACATGCGGTGATGCTGGCCCTGGATTTCGTCCAGCCTGTATCCAAGGGTCTTCAGGAAATTATCATTGGCGGTGATCACCGTTCCATCGAGATTGAATTCGATGACCGCCTGCGACTTCTGAATAGCCATGATCTGGCCTTCGTAATCGGCGTTCTTCAGCCTTTGCCCGGTGATATCGGTGGCGAATTTCACCACCTTGAAGGGCTTCCCGCCGCCATTCAGGAGCGGATTGTAGGACGCCTGAATCCAAACCGGCCGGCCGCCCTTGGCGATGCGCAAGTATTCACCCGCCTGATATTCCCCTCGGCGAAGAGCGTTCCAGAATTCGCGGTATTCGGCGCTTTCCCGCGGCTCAGGTGCGACGAACATGCTGTGATGTTTGCCCCGGATCTCCTCGAGGCGGTACCCCATGGCGTTGAGGAAATTCGGATTGGCCGTGATGATCGTGCCGTCCACATTGAACTCGATTACGGCCTGCGATCTATCGAGCGCATTAAGCTTTGCGCTAATTTCTTGAGATGATTTGAGAAAACGCATATTCTGCCCCCAGAATTCCGCACAGCGAAAGGAGACTGAATGGAATTGGTTAAGTAACTTTTACGTAAACCTTTTCTTTAAAAGTTCCCGTTATGGAACCGCCCCTTTTTGGGTTGCCGCCAACACCTTGCTCTCGCCCAGGCGACACGGTGTAATTCGCCTCCAAGACGAGAAAAATCCCGGGAGTTAAATCCGAACCGGAGCGGGAGAACGCAGATGCACGGAACGATCAGTGTTGCCCGCGACGAACGCCTGCGGGCTGCCCGCGAAAAAGCCTATGCGACCCCCCTGTCGGAATTTCATCCCGGCCATCCGGAGCTGTTTCGTTCCGATACGCTCTGGCCGTATTTCGAACGCTTGCGCAACGAAGAGCCGGTGCATTTCTGCTCGACAAGCCCGGTCGGGAATTACTGGTCGGTGACCAAGTACAACGACATCATGCATGTCGACACCAACGCCGCGATTTTTTCGTCGGATGTCAGCCTTGGCGGCATCATGCTGCGCGACGTCGAACCGGAATATCAATGGCCGAGCTTCATCGCGATGGACGAGCCAAAACACGGCCCGCAGCGCAAGACCGTGTCACCGATGTTCACACCGACCCATCTCGACAAGCTCGCCATCCTCATTCGCGAGCGCTCGGCTGAGGTGCTCGACAATCTGCCGCGCAACGAGACATTCAACTGGGTGGAACGCGTCTCGATCGAATTGACCACGCAGATGCTGGCCACGCTGTTCGACTTCCCGTGGGAAGATCGCCGCAAGCTGACACGATGGTCTGACATTGCGACGGCGCTGCCGAAAAGCATGATCTATGACAGCGAGGAACAGCGACTGGCCGAACTCGGCGAGTGCGGCGACTATTTCACCCGGCTGTGGAACGAGCGTGTAAACGTCGAGCCGCGCAGCGACCTGATTTCAATGCTGGCACACAGCGACGCAACCCGTCACATGGACCGCGACAATCTGCTAGGCAATCTCATTCTCCTGATCGTCGGCGGCAACGACACCACGCGGAATTCAATGACCGGCTCGGTGCTCGCCCTCAACGAAAATCCGGACCAATACGACAAGCTCCGCAGCAATCACGCACTGATCGACAGTTTCGTGCCTGAAGTCATTCGCTGGCAGACGCCGCTGGCTCACATGCGCAGAACCGCGCTGCAAGATACCGAGCTCGGTGGCAAGGTTATCAAGAAAGGTGATCGCGTGGTGATGTGGTATGTGTCGGGTAATCGCGACAGCGAGGCCATCGAAAACGCCGACAGCTTCATCATCGACCGCGCCCGGCCGCGTACGCACATGTCGTTCGGCTTCGGCATTCATCGCTGCGTCGGCATGCGGCTGGCCGAACTGCAGCTCAAGATCATCTGGGAAGAAATCCTGAAACGCTTCGACAATATCGAGGTTGTCGGCGAACCGAAGCGCGTGTATTCGAGCTTCGTGAAAGGTTACGAAACGTTGCCGGTTCGCATCAATGCGTAAGACCAGGATTTGAATGTGAGCAAATTGAATCCGCCAGAGCTTGCGGGGAAGGTTACCGATCACGGTTTCACGAAGGCAGCGGGTGTTCGCCTGGTTCATCTCGAACCGGGCAAAGTGGAGCTTGCCCTTGCCCGCCGGGACGATCTGCTGCAGTTCTCGGGACACTTCCACGGCGGTGTGATCGCAGCTCTCGCGGATCAAGCTGCTGGCATTGCCGTGACGAGCAAGCTTCCCGAAGGGAAGATCGGCGTCACCGTCGAATTCAAGGTCAACTTCCTTGCCCCCGCCGACGGCCGTGAAATCATCGCCCGGGCGGAAGCCATTCAGGTCGGCGGCACCATCGGGGTGGCGACCATCGACGTTTTCACTAAGAATGAAAATTCGGAACACAGGTGTGCGTTCGGCACGGCTACCATGCGCGCTGTCGATCTGCCAAAAGCATTCGTATGACACAGACAGAACACAACGAATTTTCCGACATCCGTGAATCGGTAGCGAAGCTTTGCGCACAGTTTCCCGGCGAATACTGGCGCAAGCTCGATCGCGAGATGGCTTACCCCAAGGAATTCGTCAAAGCGCTGATCGATGCCGGCTATCTCTCGGTCCTGATTCCGGAAGAGTACGGCGGCGCAGGCCTCAAGTTGTCAGCGGCCGCCGCGATCATGGAGGAAATCCAGCTCTCGGGCTGCAATGGCGGCGCCTGTCACGCACAGATGTACACGATGGGCGTTCTGCTGCGTCACGGCAGCAATGCTCAGCGCGAGAAATGGTTGCCACGCATCGCCAGCGGCGAACTGCGCCTGCAGGCCTTCGGCGTCACCGAGCCCACCAGCGGCACTGACACGTCCTCGCTCAAGACATTTGCCAAACGCGAAGGCAATGGCGACTACATCGTCAACGGCCAGAAAATCTGGACCAGCCGGGCTGAATATTCCGACCTGATGATTCTCTTGGCGCGCACTACGCCGAAGGAACAGGCTGCGAAGCGTACCGACGGTCTTTCGGTGTTTTTGGTCGACATGCAGGAGGCGAAGAAGGCTAGTGGCCTCTCGATCCGGCCGATCCGCACCATGATGAACCATTCCACCACCGAAGTGTTCTTCGACAATCTGCGCGTCCCTGCAGAAAACCTGATCGGCGAGGAAGGCAAAGGCTTCCGCTACATTCTCTCCGGCATGAACGCAGAGCGCATTCTCATCGCCGCGGAATGCGTCGGCGACGCAAAATGGTTCATCAACAAGGCAAGCAACTACGCTAAGGAGCGTTCGGTGTTCGGGCGCCCGATTGGCCAAAACCAGGGCATTCAATTTCCCATCGCCAAGGCCTACGCGAACATGCGCGCCGCCGAATTGATGGTGAAGGAAGCTACCCGGCTTTATGAGGCGGGCAAGGATTGCGGCGCCGAGGCCAACATGGCGAAAATGCTGGCGGCGGATGCTTCCTGGGAAGCCGCCAACGCCTGCGTGCAGACCCATGGCGGCTTTGGCTTCGCCGAAGAGTACGACATCGAACGGAAATTCCGCGAGACGCGGCTTTATTCCGTCGCTCCGATCTCGACCAACCTCATTCTGTCGTTCCTCGCCGAGCATGTCCTGGGCATGCCGCGCTCTTACTGAGATAGCCCATGCTGCCGCTTGAAGGATTGACCGTCATTGCTGTCGAACAGGCGGTCGCAGCACCGTTCTGTACCTCACGCCTTGCGGACGCCGGTGCGACGGTCTTCAAGGTCGAGCGTCCGGAAGGCGATTTCGCGCGCGGCTACGATGCCGCAGCCAAAGGTCAGAGCAGCTATTTCGTTTGGCTCAATCGCGGCAAGAAGTCGGTTGTGATCGATCTGTCCACTGACGAGGGTCGCAAGACGCTGGAGAAGCTAATCGCGGGCGCGGACGTGCTGGTGCAGAATCTCAAGCCCGGATCGATGGATCGCCTCGGCTTCACCCGCGAACGCCTGCGACAGGACTATCCTTCACTCGTCTGCTGCACCATCAGCGGTTATGGCGACGAAGGACCATATGCAGACCGCAAGGCTTATGATCTTCTCATCCAGGCTGAAAGCGGCCTGGCGTCGATCACTGGCGGACCGGAGACGCCCGCGCGCGTTGGGCTCTCCATCGTCGATATTGCGACCGGTGCCACGGCACATGCCGCCATTCTAGAGGCATTGATCGCGCGCTCCCGCACTGGACAGGGCGCGGACATTCGCATCTCCATGTTCGACGTGATGGCCGACTGGCTCACCGTACCGCTGTTGAACGCTGAGGCCGGCAACACCCCAAAGCGCATGGGCCTCGCCCATACATCGATCGCGCCCTACGGCGTGTTCCGCTCAAAAGACGGCCGCGACATTCTGATCTCGATCCAGAGCGAACGGGAATGGAAGAAGCTCTGCGCCGATGTCATGTCGATGCCGGATCTGCCCAACGACCCACGTTTCGCGAACGGCGTCGAACGCGTCCGCAATCGCGCACTAACAGACAAAACCGTCGGCGACGTGTTCGCCACCATGACTCGTGACGAACTGCTCAAGCGCCTGACGGATGCCGATATTGCGTTTGCTGAAGTCAATACGATGAGCGATCTGTCGGTGCATCCACATCTGCGGCGCATCGAGGTGGATACGCCGAACGGGCGAGTAGCTTACCCCGCACCGGCGGCTATCGTCATGGGTGAAATTCGCCCTTATGGAGCGGTTCCTCCCGTTGGCGACGCCACTGACGAAATCGCAAGCGGAACGAAGAAATGAGCGACAAACTGGATATCGAGCATCTGCGGCAGTGGATCGACCGCACCCAGGAAGCATCCGACATCGTCACTGTGCAACTCGTCAAAGCACTCCGCGCCACACTGTTCCTCGATATCGGTAGCCCCGCAAAAGGCGACGCTGCACCGTTCACGACGCATTGGTGCCTTGCTCAGCCGGTGGCGCCAATGAATGAGCTGGGGCCGGATGGCCATCCGGCACGTGGCGGGTTCCTTCCACCCGTGCCTTTGCCACGGCGCATGTGGGCGGGCGGACAGCTGGAATTTCTCGACGTGCTGCGCGTGGGGGATGAGGTGACCCGGTCATCACGCATCGCCGACGTGACATTGAAGACTGGCAGCACCGGCGCGCTGTGCTTCGTCACGGTCGATCACACGATCACGACGCCTCGCGGCGTTGCCATTCGTGAACGACAGGACATCGTCTACCGCGATGTAACCCAGGCTGGAGCTCAGAAGACATCCGCCTCTCCTGCTCCCGCCGCGCAGCATCGCGAAACGCACATGGCCGACCCGGTCCTGCTGTTTCGCTATTCGGCGCTCACGTTCAACGGTCATCGAATTCACTACGACCGCGACTACGTGACCAAGGTCGAAGGCTATCCGGGGCTCATCTTCCACGGCCCGCTGCAGGCTGCGTTGCTGGTGGAATTCGCGGCGAAGCTGCATGGCGACAAGTCGCCGAAGATGTTTTCATATCGCGGCGTACAGCCACTTTTCGACGGCGCTGAATTCAGCGTCAATGCCAACGATGGCACAGACGAGATGGCGGTGTGGACCGCAAACGCGGATGGCGCCCCCACCATGAAGGCGACGGCAAGCTGGTAACGCTGTGCTATTTCTTGCTGTGTGCCTCGCGCGCCGCAGCCTGAAGTTTTGCCATGCCGCCGATCCAGCGATCATAGTTGTCGGTCTTCTTCCGCATGTAATCGATGACTTGCGGATGCGGCAGAATCAGAAAAGTCTCGCGATCGATTCCCTGTAACGCAGATTCCGCGACCTCTTCCGGCGTGAGATTACCGTCGCCCGATTGCGGACCTTTCGGCAAATCGCGCAGCATATTGGTCTCAACGCCTTGAGGACAAAGGATCGACACGCGGATGTTATGCGCCTTGTGCGAGATCGCGAGATTTTCCGCGAAACCGACGGCGGCATGTTTGGTTGTCGAGTAAGCGGCACTGCCGACCTGCGACAGAAGTCCAGCCGCTGAAATTGTATTAAGAAAATATCCGCCGCCACGCGCCTTCATGCGCGGGATGAGATGCCGCGCCGCATAGACATGCGCCATGACGTGAATCGCCCAGCTTTTCGCCCAAGGCTCATTCGATGTGCCACCGGCGTTTTCAGAGAGCGGGTCAAATCCGCCGCCGATGCCGGCATTCGAGCAGAACAATTCGATCGGGCCGAACTGCTTCTCGGTTTCTTCAATCAGATGCTGGATGTCACTTTCCTGGCCGACGTCACAGGCGAACGCCGCCCCGCCAATGGAATTCGCAACGGCTTTCGCCCGCGCCCCGTCGAGATCCGCGACGATGACTTTGGATGCGCCCTCGCGGTGGAAGACTTCACACAGCGCCTGACCGATGCCGTTTGCGCCGCCGGTGACGACAACAATTTTTCCTGAAACTTTCATCTGAAAGTTTTAAGTCGGAAAGGCAGCAAGATCAATCGATCTCAGGCGCTGACCAGGATCATATCAAGCACGGCCGTGTAGTGACAGGCGGCGGCCAGTAGCACGAACGAATGCCAAATCGCGTTCTGAAAACGCAGCCGCTCCCAGACATGAAAAATCACGCCGAGTGAATACAGCAAGCCGCCTGCCGCGATGAACCAGAGGGTCGAGGTCGGCAACGATGCAACGACACTGTCATAAGCTATCACACCGCTCCAACCCATCGCGAGATAGAGACCAACCGAGAGACGGTCGAACCGTCCAGGAAAGAAGATCTTTAGGGCGATGCCGGCAAAGGCTACCGACCACACACCGATCAGCAAGGCGATGGCAACGAAGCGATCGTTCATTTCCGTGAGGAAGGGCGTGTAGGTCGCAGCGATCAGAACGTAGATCGCCGAGTGATCGAAACGGCGCAGCAACCATTTGGCAGGTGACACCGGCCATAGATTGTAGGTCGCAGACAGACCCAGCATCGCCAACAGGCCGACCACATATACCGAGATGGAAATAATCTCGGTTGTGGAGGCATAGATGCCGGCGAGCACAACAAGAGTTGTTGCCGCGATCACCCCGAGGACAGCGCCCAGCACGTGAATCACGCCATCCGCGATCAGCTCAGCGCGATCGTAATCCCAGCGGATCACACCACCGCCGATGTTACGCGGATCCGAATTGAACTGCTTCAACCTGAAAATCGCCATCTAATTTAACCTGGCAGCATTCTGACAACGAACAAGACCTAACCCGAAGACGGTCAATGAATTCTGAAAAGTGGCTGGTCAAACGTCATCATAAAGCTGAAACTTGATTTCTATTTGACAGCCTTCCAAATTCACAGGGCTGTCGCACGGCTTATTTTTCACGCTATTGACCCTCAGTCCGATAAAGTCTTGATCGAATTATGGCACCCAGCTTTTCGGACATTGTCGAGGAAACCCGCCTCTCGCTGCGATCCCTGATCGAATATGGCGAGAACCTGTTCAATCCCACCGTGCGGCTTGGCGTCACGGGCCTGTCACGCGCCGGAAAGACCGTCTTTATCACCGCACTGGTTCATGGCCTGCTGCGCGGCGGTCGGTTTCCTGTGTTCGAATCGCTGGCGACTGGCCGTATCGCCCGTGCCCGGCTCGAGCCGCAGCCGGATGATGCGGTGCCGCGTTTTGCCTACGAAAATCACGTTCGCACGCTGATCGATGAGCGGCACTGGCCGAACTCGACCGTCGATATCAGCGAGTTACGCCTCGTCATCGACTATCAGCGCCAAAATACGGCAACACGCAGCCTCACCCTCGATCTGGTCGATTATCCGGGTGAATGGCTGCTCGACCTGCCGTTGTTGAAGAAAACCTATGAACAATGGTCGTCGGAAAGTCTTGCGCTGTCGCGGCGCAAACCACGCGCGCAATTGGCAGCAGAATGGCATGCCCATCTCGTGACTCTCGATCCGGGTGGCCGCGAGAATGAACAGGCTACACTGACCGCCGCGCGACTGTTCACCGACTATCTGCGCGCCTGCCGGGATAAACGCTTCGCCATGAGCTTGTTGCCGCCGGGTCGCTTCCTGATGCCCGGCAATCTCGCAGGCTCACCAGCGCTGACATTCGCTCCGCTTGATGTGCCGAGAGACGGCTCCGCGCCGGACGGCTCGATGTGGGCGATGATGCGACGGCGCTACGAGGCTTATAAAGAAGTCGTGGTACGCCCATTCTTCCGCGATCATTTCATACGATTGGACCGGCAGATCGTTCTGGTCGACGCCCTTGCTGCATTCAACGCAGGGCCAGAAGCGCTGAAAGATCTTGAGGGCGCACTGTCCGGCATCCTCGATTGCTTCAACATTGGCCGCAGCACGTTGGTAAATTCACTGTTTCGCCCGCGCATCGATCGCATCTTGTTTGCAGCGACCAAGGCCGATCACCTGCACCGTTCGAGCCATGATCGTCTGGAAGCGATTTTAAAGCGCATGGTTGAGCGCGCTGCCTCGAAAGCCGAGTTCGCGGGTGCTGCTGTAGACGTGATTGCGCTCGCAGCGGTGCGCGCGACCCGTGAAGCGCTTGTGCAGCAAGGCCGCGAGAAATTACCCTCGATCCTGGGCACGCCGGAGGCCAACGAAACCGCGAATGGCGAGATATTCGATGGCGAAACGGAAGTGGCGACCTTCCCAGGTGACCTCCCGGAGAAACTCGATGATTTGTTTACGGGCGAAGCGGCGTTCCGCGGTTTGACGACCGCGACGTCCGAGCAGGCGGATTTCCGCTTCCTGAGGTTTCGTCCGCCATTTCTCAGCCGGGATGGTGGCGAAGAGCCGGCGCTGCCCCATATTCGGCTAGACCGCGCGCTTCAGTTTCTGATCGGAGACAAGCTGCAATGAGCGATCGTCCCCATCATCGCAAACCAACGGCTTTCAAACTCGACGATCCCCGCGTGATCGTGATGGACGAGGAGAATGAGGCTACGCGCCCGGTGCGCGGCAAGATCCGGATCACGCCGGACTCCGATCCCGCGTTGCTTCCGGTGCCCGTCGATGAGCCGTTCGTCCCGGTCCGAAAGGGGTTCGCCTGGGCCAAGGTGTTCTGGATGGCGCTCGGCGGACTGGTTTTGCTCGGCCTCGGCCTCGGCGTCTCCAACCTTGTGGAGGACCTGTTCAATCGCAGCCTCAGCCTTGGCTATATCGGGCTCACCTTCGCCATCCTTGCGGTGCTGGCACTCGTCGTGATCATCGCACGCGAAGCGCTGAGTCTATCGCGGCTCGAAGCCATCGAGAAACTTCATGCGCGCGCAAATGCCGTCCTGTTGAGCGACGATCGCAAGGACAGCGATGCGATCGTTCGCGACCTTCTCAAAATCGCACACGACAATCCGAGACTCGCCCGCGCCCGTGTCGCGCTGGAAGAACACGGCCATGACATCATCGACGGCGCCGACATGATCCGTCTCGCCGAGCGGGAATTGATGACACCGCTGGATCAAGAGGCGCGCCGTCTCATCTCCAGTGCAGCCCAGCGTGTCTCAATCGTCACCGCGGTCAGTCCCGGCGCCATCATCGATGTTTTGTTCGTGCTGGCTGCAGCGTTGCGCCTGGTGCGCCAGCTTGCGAGGCTCTATGGCGGCAGGCCCGGCACACTCGGCCTCATCCGCCTGATGCGGCACGTGATCGCGCACCTTGCAGTCACCGGCGGCATGGCGGCCAGTGACAGCCTGATCCAGCAAGTTCTGGGTCATGGTATCGCGGCAAAACTCTCCGCACGGCTGGGTGAGGGCCTGCTCAACGGACTTCTCACCGCGCGGCTTGGCCTGGCCGCCGTGGATGTGACGCGCCCGCTGCCGTTTGCAGTCTTGCCGCGTCCCGTACTGTCGGATCTTGCAAAGGATCTGCTCCGCCGCGCCGGCGATGATGACGTAAAGTCCTGAGTACCTTAACGAATCGTCATCCACAAAACATTTTCAAGCATCCGTAGCCCGGCGTGAACCCACGCACGAGGCGACGCGACCAATTTGCGATGGGGGAGATCGACAACCGAGCGCCCGCCCCGCGCTTCATTCAGGAGAACAACTATGCTTCGCAAACTCATTCTTGCCCTCGCTGCTTCCGTTGCCCTCGGCGCAGCCGCACTATCCCCGACCGCTGCTTCAGCCCACGGCTGGCATGGTGGCCACGGCTGGGGTCATCACCACGGAGTCGGATTCGGCTTCAGCCCTGTCTATGTCGGGCCCCAGTATGTCGATAACGGCTGTTACGTGACCCGCCGCGTCCGCACCGCCCGCGGCATTCGCCTCCGCACGGTAAACGTCTGCTACTGATCCACTCACTCTTTTCGAGCTCATATCCCCGGTCATTACATGGCCGGGGATTTGTTTTGGCCCAGTCAGTCAATTCGCTGACCAACCACCCATGCCAACCACCCATGGCGCTGGCACCTCTCATTCGCTAGAATTCGTTTGCGTCGTCAGAGGAATGTCGTCCGACCGCCTCATCACGCTGTTTTCGGCTGCTTCGGGGACCATCCAGCACCATGTCTGACGCCGTCTCTTCGTTGACCAAATTTGCGCGCGGCATCGGCCTACGGCAAATCCGATTTGCCACTGGGCTCATTCTGTTTGCCTACCTGATCAGCCATTTTACGAACCATGCGCTCGGCAATATCTCGCTCGATGCGATGGGGGATATGCTCGCATACCATATGCTGTTCTGGCAGAGCTGGCCGGTCCTGATCGTATTCTACGGAGCGGCGTTAATTCATACAGGCCTTGGAATTTGGGCGCTCTATGCACGACGGCAATTTCGCTGGACGACGATTGAAGCGACACAGCTTGTTTTCGGTCTCAGCATCCCGATGCTGATCATCGCGCACCTGATCGGTGTGCGTATCGCGTCGCCCTTGTTTGGCCACGAGAAAGACTACCCGCAGGTCTTCTTCGCCTATTGGGTATTCCGTCCATATCTGATGTGGATGGTTTTCGCCGTATTGATCATTTCGTGGGCTCACGGATGCATCGGCATTTATTTCTGGCTACGGATGAAACCGTACTTCAAAAAAATATCGTCGTTTCTTCTCGCACTCACCGTTATCATTCCGACACTTTCGATGCTTGGGCTCTATCAAGGCGGCCGCGCCGTCGAGCGCGCCAGCACGTCCCCAGAATGGCGGGCGGATAATCTCTCGCGCGACAAAGTCGGAACCGGCGCGGATCAGGTTGTTCTGGACCACATCACGACCTACGCCTTGTACGGATATTTCAGTTTGGTTGGTCTCGTTCTCGTTGCGCGCGGCATACGCGCTCTGAACGAGCGCCGCGGCGGGTTGGTCAGGCTCTCGTACGACAATGGCAAGACCGTTCGGGTCCCCGTCGGACTGAGCGTGCTCGACGCGAGCACGCTGTTCAGCATTCCTCATTCGAGCGCCTGTGGTGGCCGCGCACGCTGTTCAACCTGCCGCATCCGGGTCGTTGGCGATTGCAGCAGCTTGCCTGCGCCGTCGAACCGCGAAGCGTTCGTGCTTGAACGCGTCGGCGCCGACAGCGATCCCGCCGTCCGGCTTGCCTGCCAGTTGCGCCCGCAGGCAGATATCGCCTTTGTCCAAATATTTCCGGCGCAAGCAAACGCGCTTTCGTTGGCAAGAGCAAAGCCGGCCAACGCCGGCAAGGAGCGCTATCTGGTCAGCATGTTTGTGGACATGCGAGGATCGACCAAAATCGCCGAAGAACTTCTGCCGTTTGATACGGTCTTCATCATCAACCGTTTCCTCTCTGCGGTCTCCCAAGCCGTACTCGAAAGCGGCGGACAGCCGAACCAATATATCGGCGATGGCATGCTCGCACTGTTCGGTCTCGCAACGACACCACAAATAGCCTCGCGCCAAGCTATCGCAGCCGCAGCTCGCATCGCGGTCCATGTCGACGAACTCAATCAGTTCCTCGGCAAGGACATCCCGGAACCATTACGCTTCGGGATCGGCATTCATGGCGGTGAGGTCATCGTCGGTGACATCGGCTCGCATGACCATACGGTGTTCACGGCAATTGGTGACGCAGTCAACGTCGCCGCGCGTTTGCAGGACATGACCAAGAGTCTGGCTTGCGAAGTCGTCCTGTCAGAAGAGGTGATGGAAACCGCGAACCTGTCTGCGGACGGCTTGCCACGAGCTGAGGTTTCCATTCGCGGGCGGATCGAGCCGATGGCCGTTTATACCGCGGAAAAAGCCGGAATATTGTCCGGCGTTGCCCAAGATTTCGCAGTTGCAGCAGCGTAAAAAAGCGCGACAATTCGGACATTCGTTTCTATGATTAAGACTATTAAGGCGCAAATATACCGCGTAGCCTGTCCATTGTTGGACACGCCATTTTGCGGGACCGACTTTTCGTGATGGTTCTTATTTTCCTGGAGACTACGTAATGGCTAAAGGCACTGTGAAATGGTTCAATCCGACGAAGGGCTACGGCTTCATCCAGCCTAGCAACGGCGGCAAAGACGTGTTCGTTCATATTTCGGCAGTCGAAAAAGCAGGACTTTCCTCGCTTAACGAAGGACAAGCTGTCGAGTACGAAGAGATCGCCAATCGCGGCAAAACCTCCGCAGAAAATCTCAAAATCTGATCGTAGTTTCTAAAGCGGACATGCAGACGCAGATGGCGTTCTGCAAGCTCCGGTAAGGAATTTCGACGGGACAAAACAATGTCCGGCGCGCGAAACAAGCGCGTCCGGAATAACTATCCCCAAGGGCCGCGCGGCCTGCTGCCGGCAGCGTTGACTGACGCGCTTGCGAAGCCGCCGCGTGATCCGACTTCACCGGCAAGACGCTGCAACTCCCGGACACGGTTTTCAGTCGACGGATGGGTCGAGAACAGATTGTCCATGCCTTGGCCGGACAGCGGATTGATGATGAACATGTGCGCGGTTGCAGGGCTGCGTTCAGCCTCCATGTTCGGAATTTGATGCGCCGCGTTATCGATTTTAACCAGGGCTGAAGCCAGCCAGAGCGGTTGACCGCAAATCCGCGCACCAAGGTTATCCGCCGAATATTCGCGCGTCCGGCTAATCGCCATTTGCACGATCATCGCCGCCAGCGGTGCGAGGATCATCATCGCCAGCGAGCCGATCATCCCAGGACCGCCGTTGTTGCCGCGATGACCACCGAAAAACATCCCGAACTGCGTGACCATGGAAATCGCACCAGCGATGGTCGCGGTGAGAGTCATAATCAGCGTGTCGTGATTTTTGATATGCGCGAGCTCATGCGCGATAACGCCGGCCAACTCTTCGCGGCTCAGCATTTGCAGTAGACCCGTGGTAGCAGCAACCGCAGCATTCTGCGGGTTGCGACCGGTTGCGAATGCGTTGGGCTGCGGATTATCCATCAAATAAACTTTGGGCATCGGCAGGTTCGCACGTGCGGCCAGGTCGGCCACTAATCGCACAAACTCCGGAGCTGTCCGCTCATCAACCTCCTGCGCACCGTACGTCGACAGCACCATGCGGTCCGAATTCCAATAGGCAAACAGGTTCGTTCCGGCAGCGATGACCAATGCAATCATGGCGCCGCTCGATCCACCGATGAGATAGCCGACGCCCATGAACAGGGCGGTCAGACCCGCCAGCAGAACCGCCGTCTTGAAATAACTCAATGCCGCCTCCTGCTACCAGTCAGACCAAGGGAACCCATGCCCCTTAAAACACATGCCCCTTAAATGGTGAGCACGGCCCGCAGGGTTCAAGACCGGGTCCTGCGGCGGCGCGTCGCGTCAAAGGCGCTCACGACGAGCAGTTTTGCGGGTTGTTTGCAGATGTCTCATGGCGGCAAAGTGCCGGGACAGGTCAACATTCGTTTGATTGAATGATATTCATCATATAAAAGACTTCGACAATGAGGCTTTAAAAATGACAATTCAAAATCTCGGCGGCAGTGACGTAGCAGTGCAGAACACCCCGTCGATCTCGACCCGAATTGTTGTCCTTGCTGCGCTCGCCTCAGTCGGATCGTTCGCGACGAGTATTTTGCTTCCGTCCCTATCGTCGATAGCAAAGAGCCTGAATGTTTCCACCGCTGCCGTCGCTTCCGCGATCAGCGTGTACCTCGCTGTTTTTGCGGTTGGACAGTTGGCCGTTGGTCCGCTGTCCGATCGTTATGGCCGATGGAAGCCGGTCATTGTCGGCCTGCTGATTTTCGTTGCAGGAAGCCTCTGGTGCGAATTTGCCACCGACCTGCCATCTCTCCTCATTGGCCGGATCATTCAGGCGTTCGGCGCGTGCGCTGCCTCGGTCCTGTCGCGAGCTATCGCGCGTGATCTGTTGAGCGGTGAAGACCTGACACGCGCACTGGCGTTCATCATGGTGGCGATGTCTGCCGCTCCCGGTTTTTCCCCATTGATCGGCGGCATGCTTGAATCGACGTTCGGATGGCGTTCCGAATTCCTCGTCGTCGGTATCTTCGGAGCGATCGTCGCCCTGTTTTATCTGAAATATGTCGGCGAAACCCACCGTGCGGACGGCGGGGTCTCGCTGCAACCGCTCGCCATCATCAAGGCCTACTGGAGGCCTGCTCGCCGATATGCGCTTCATCGCACCGGCCGGCACCATCGGGCTTTTCATGGGCGCTCTGTTTGCGGTGTTCTCGGGATCGCCCCGTGTCTTGATCGACGGGCTTGGGCTATCACCCATTCAGCTCGGGCTGTTTTTTGCCGGCATCGTGTTCGTGGTATTCGCTTCCGGCATGATGGCGCCGCGCCTCGCAATCAAGATCGGACACGCCCGGGCGACCGTCGTCGGCACAGTTATCGCAACGATCGGAGGAGCCGCACTGTTGGCTACCCATTGGATTGATCATTCGGTCTGGAGTTACCTCCTGCCCGTCATGATTTTCCTGGCCGGCTTCGGAATGGTAAGCCCTTTGGCAACCGCGACCAGCCTGCAGCCGTTTGGCGACAGGGCTGGCCTCGCATCGGCGCTTCTGGGATTCTTACAGATGGCGGGAGCAGCCGTCGGCACGGTGCTGACGGCTTCCATCGCCAGCGCCACGCTGGCGGTCGGAATTGTCCAGGCATCCATGACGATGCTTGGGCTTCTTCTCTACCTCGTAGGCAGGCGCCTAGCCGGGGCGCGCTGATTAATAATCAGCAGGACGCTTCCCAACCTTTCGGAAACGGGATCAACGGCCAGGCTCCAGATCCCGAGCAATCGGATGCCTTGTCGCCCGGTTCCAGCACGCCACCACAATACGGGCAGGAGTTATCGTTGGCCGCGCGCGGGAAATCGCTGGAGGTCTCGGTCACCTCGTGAGCGAAAAAATTAACTACATTGCGGCGCGGGGTCAGTCGATCAACGGGCATGCTCAATCCTCTTCATCAGAGACTGCATCATGCCAGCGAGATCATGCTGGTCCGTTCAAGTGAACGTTCAAATTTTAGCATTAGATCGCGCGCTTCCCCAGAGGCCACCGCGCGAAATCTTCAGCGTGCGACGATCAGCCCACGGCTGGTTACGACAACCCAGCGGCCATCCTGACGGCGGATAGCATCGACACGGCCAACGCCGGGAAGCGGGTCGCCGGGGATAACCTCGAAGATGCCCTGACGCCCTTCGACGGTCGCAGCGCCATCCAGAACCTGGCGCAGCACCCAGCCATCAACGACAGGAAGCCGGCTCGGCTGGGCCGCCGCTGGCGCGGGCGCCGGCGGGGTCACAGAGGCAGTCGTTTCGGATGCACGCAGCTTGTCGACCGCTTCGCTCAGTTTCGCCAGTTTTGCCGCAGGTTCCGCTTGCGCCTTCTCGACGCGGTCGATGCGGTCAGCAAGCTTTTCAAGACGGTCGGTGAGCTTTCCTGCCTGTGTGCTGTTGCTGGAGTTACCAGACTTGAGCGACGCGACATCGGCGCTGATCTTAGCGATCGCGTTTTCAATCGTTCGGTTCTGCTCCACAGCGACATTCGCCACGGCAACCTGCTTCTGATCGTCCTTCAGAAATTGACCGACGCCGACAGTCGCCAGCGCACCACCGATCGCGCCGACAGACGCAGCGATGGCAACAACCGCTGCGATCGAAAGGGAGCGACGCGCTGGAGCCTCGGGCGCCGGCGCGGGCTCCGCATCGAACGTCTTTTCGTGCTCGGTTTCGTTAAGGACAAAATCTTCCCATGAACTATTCGGCGTCAGCCGCTGCAGCACGATGTCCTTCGGCAGGCGACCCGCATCAATCTTGTGGTCACCGGCCGGCTTCTCAGCGCTATCTTTGGTTCCGTGAAGGACCATGTCCGTGGAATTCCGGAACCAGCGACGCCTCATTGGCGCTGCTGTTGGAAGCGTTGGTCTCGCCGTCAATATGGTGATCGGTCATGGCGTTGGTTCCAAAGGGAGTTTGACCATTTGGTAACCACGATTGCTTGAGAAATCGTTACTGTTCGATGACGACGGAGCCTGGCGTCAATGTCATTCACCAGTGGCCTGTCTGCTCGCTGTTATAGTGTTCAACCGTGACCTATTGCCCTCCCCGCCCAGTCATCAGTTGGCGACCTCACCGGCGGTCTGATAAGGGAACGGCGTCAAACCTTGAAAATGCCGGATGACCGGCCTTCACTGAAAGCGACATGGTGCACGGGCTCGCATACAGCAACAGCACTGGTTACTCTGGCCGGAGGCAGCGGTTACCGCTGGTCCTCATGCTGGCTGCCGGGCTGTTGCTGTCGCTATTTCATTGCGCCAGTTGCGATATGGCATTTGCCGGTTCCGGCTCTGCCTCGATCGCTGCAAATCTCGACACGTCCCCGTCTCACGATCTTCCCGAGCAGCAATTGCCCGGGCACAGCGGCCATTGTCTGGGCCACGTCACTGCACAGCCGGCTGCCAGCACGCCTGTCCCTGCCGACTTGAGCCATCAAGCGCTCACAATCAGCTACGAGCAAAACCTGACGTCTCTCGCGGGTCTGCCCCTTTTCAAGCCGCCACGCGCCTGATCATCCATGCGGCCCATTGCGGCCCGCTGGCGTGTCCGTAGCCCGAAGAGCTGCGCGACCGCTTCACGCATCTCAATTTGACAAGCGAAAGCACGAGCGACCGAGGCTCGATGCGGGATATTCCCAATGAACAGGATTGGTTTGCTGGCAATCGGCGGCATGTGGTGCGCCGTCGCCCTCCTCCCAGCGTTGACATACAGCCACGAGGCTCGTCCTCCAGCCTCGTCCGAGAAAGCCGGATCCGAAGCCGAGCACGACGACAATGCAGGCATAAGGCTCAACGACCGTCAGGTCGAAGCTGGCAGTTTCGCTGTCCAAGAGGTCAGCAATGGCGTTCTGAGCAAGCGCATCGTCGCGTCAGGTTCGATTGTGCCGAGCGGGGATCGCATCGCCAAGGTCTCGGTCAGACTGCTCGGTACTGTTGCAGAGTTACGTAAACGCCTCGGCGACCCCGTGCAGGAAGGCGAAGTCGTCGCCATCATCGAAAGCCGCGATGTTGCGGATGCCAAAAGCGAGTATCTCGCCGCGCGGCTGGCTTTCGATCTTCAGCAAACACTGTTCAACCGCTCAAAGAGTCTCTTCGAATCCAAAGTGGTGAGCGAGAACGACTACCTTCGTGCACGTACCGCATTCGAGGACGTGCGGATCAAGCTGGAGGTGGCGCGGCAAAAGCTGTTCGCGCTCGGCCTGTCTGACGATCAGATCGAAGCACTTCCGCAGCAGCCGGTCGCAACCCTGCGACGGCAGGAACTTCGCGCGCCGATCTCGGGCCGCATAGCCGAGCGACGGGTCGACCTGGGGTCTCTCGTTGGGCGGGAGGGACAGGAAAGCGAACTGTTCGTGATTGTCGACCTCAATGTCGTCTGGGCGGACCTTGCCGTCCCCGTCGCCAATCTGGGAAGCGTCAGCGAAGGGCAATCCATCGCGCTCACAGCTGGCCCTCACGCCGGCTCGATCCGGGCTACCGTCATGTTCGTTAGTCCGCTGCTCGACAAGGACACGCGGTTTGCACGTGTGATTGCCTCCGTTGACAACCCATCTCATCTGCTGCGGCCCGGCTCCTTTGTGACAGCGGAAATCCCGGTCCGCGCGATCACGGCCGGCATCACCGTGCCCAAGACAGCGCTGCAAACAATCAAGGATGACGTGGTTGTTTTTGTGCGGACAACGGATGGATTTGTGCCTCGCAAAATCATGCCTGGGCGCGACGACAGCCGCTTCATCGAAGTGATTTCGGGTTTATCCGCGGGCGAGCGGATCGCCACGGCCAACACGTTCATCCTCAAGGCGGAGCTCGGCAAGAGCGATGCCGAGCATCAGCACTAGAGGCTGGGACATGATCAGCCGAATTCTCGCTTTTTCCATCGAGCGGCGTTGGACGGTCGTTCTGTTGGCCATCGTATCAGCCGCAGTTGGCGCATGGTCGTTGATGCGGCTCCCGATCGACGCCGTGCCGGACATCACCAACAAGCAGGTTCAGATCAATACAACAGCCTTTTCACTCTCTCCGACTGAGATCGAGAAGCAGGTCACGTTCCGTATCGAGACTGCGCTCGCGGGCATCGCGGGGCTGGAAAGTACACGTTCGATTTCGCGCAATGGCTTCTCTCAAATCACGGCCATCTTCAGTGAGAAGACCGATATCTATTTCGCACGCCAGCAGGTCAATGAGCGGTTGACCGAATTACGGGCCAATCTCCCGCCCGGCGTCGCGCCAAAAATGGGACCCATCTCAACAGGCCTGGGCGAAGTGTATATGTGGTCGGTTGCCTATGCGCCGCGAACCGACGAGACACCCGCGCTGAACAACAAGCCCGGCTGGCAGCGTGATGGCACATATCGCACACCTGAAGGCGAAGTGCTGCGATCCGATCTCGAACGCGAAGCCTATCTGCGCACCGTGCAGGACTGGATCATCCGTCCGAAGATCAAAAGCGTTCCGGGGGTCGCAGGCGTCGACTCCATCGGAGGCTACGTCAAGCAGTTTCACGTTCAACCCGATCCGGCCAAGCTGATCTCTCTTGGCCTGTCGTTGGGCGATGTTGTGCGCGCGATCGAAGCCAACAATGTCAGCCGAGGCGCCAGTACCATCGAGCGCAACGGCGAGGGCATCGTGGTGCGAACCGGCGGCCGTCTCGAAACCATTGCGGATATCCGCGATGTCGTCGTCAGCACACGAGGCTCTACACCGGTCCGGGTTCGTGACATCGCGGATGTGGCCATCGGCGGCGAGATACGAACGGGCAGCGCCAGCGAGAATGCCCACGAGGTCGTCATTGGCACGGCGCTGATGCTGATCGGCAGCAACAGCCGCACCGTTGCTGCCGCCGTCGACAGCAAGATGCAGGACATCCGCCGTTCTCTGCCCGCAGATATCCAGGTGAAGACCGTTCTCAACCGCACGCAGCTGGTTGACGCCACCATTCACACTGTCGCCAGGAACCTCGGCGAAGGCGCATTGCTCGTCATCGGCGTGCTGTTCCTGCTGCTCGGCAATTTCCGCGCAGCCCTCATTACCGCGTTGGTGATTCCGGTCGCGATGTTGATGACGGCAGCGGGCATGGTGCAAGGCCGGATCAGCGCCAACCTGATGAGTCTGGGCGCGCTGGATTTCGGGCTGATCGTCGATGGCGCGGTGATCATCACGGAGAACGCTCTGCGCCACCTCGCTGAACGGCAGACCATCTTGGGACGGGCGCTTTCGCTTCCCGAACGTCTGACCACGGTTCGCGAAGCTGCGGAGGAAATGATTATTCCGAGCGTCTACGGCCAAGCCATCATCATCCTCGTGTATGTCCCGCTCCTCACCTTTAGCGGGATCGAAGGCAAGATGTTCGAGCCGATGGCGTTGACCGTCATTCTCGCCTTGGTCTCGGCGTTTGTCCTATCGCTGACGCTGGTTCCGGCGTTGATCGCCATTAGCGTCACCAGCCGCGTCAAAGAAGCAGACAGCGCCGCTGTGCGGCAACTCAAATCGGTTTACGCACCATTACTTGGACGGACGCTCAAGCGTCCCAAACCGATTATTGCGGGCGCGTTTGTGCTGTTTCTGGGTGCGCTGATGTTGTTTTCACGGCTCGGCCAGGAATTCATTCCGACGCTCGATGAAAAGAATATCGCGATGCACGCGCTGCGCATTCCCAGCACGAGCCTTGCACAATCGCAAACCATGCAGCTTGAGGTCGAGAAAGCGATCAGCGCGCTCCCGCAAGTCGCTTTCGTCTTTTCCAAAACAGGGACGGCAGAGGTCGCATCGGATCCGATGCCACCCAGCGCATCCGATACCTTCATTATCCTGAAGCCGAAGGATCAGTGGCCCGATCCGAATCTCACGTAAAGAGGCCTTGCTTCAAGGCATAGAACAGATCGTCCAAGAACTGCCGGGCAACAACTACGAATTCACACAGCCGATCCAGATGCGCTTCAACGAACTATTGGCCGGAGTGCGTGGCGATTTGGCCGTGAAAGTCTTCGGCGACGATTTCGACCCACTTCTGCGCAGCGCCGATCAGATCGCGGCGATCCTTCGGACGATCAAAGGGGCAACCGACGTCAAGGTGGAACAGGTCCGCGGCCTCGCAATGCTCGAGATCAATGTCGATAAGACTGAGATCGCACGGCGGGGGCTCAGTCTCGCTGCAGTCCAGGAGGTGATTGGTACGGCGATTGGTGGGCGGGAGGCTGGCGTGGTGTTCGAAGGCGACCGCCATTTCGAGATCGTGGTGCGGCTGCCTGAAATCATCCGGAACGACCTCGATGCTCTCAAGACCCTGCCAGTATCGCTCCCCTCGACGGGAGCGACGCCACTTACCATTCCGCTTGGCCAACTGGCCTCATTCAAGTTCGGCGAAGGGCCGAACCAGATCAGCCGCGAGAACGGCAAACGTCGCGTTGTCGTGACGGCGAATGTGCGAGACCGCGACCTTGCATCCGTCGTCAACGATGCGCGCGCCGAGATTGACGCCAAGATCACGCTTCCGCCCGGATACTGGATGTCATGGGGCGGCCAGTTTGAGAATCTGGCCACAGCGCGGCAGAGGCTCTCATTGGTCGTACCAGTCTGTTTTGCGTTGATCTTCTTCCTGCTGATGGGCGCACTCGGTTCGGCACGAGACGCCCTGCTCGTGTTCAGTGCAGTGCCGCTGGCGTTGACTGGTGGCGTTCTGGCGCTCTGGTTAAGGGGAATGCCGTTCTCGATCTCCGCCGCCGTGGGCTTTATCGCTCTCTCCGGTATCGCAGTGCTCAATGGCCTTGTGATGCTCACCCACATCAAGCAGCTGATAGCGCTAGGTCGCGATCGAATGGATGCAATCTCTGAGGGCGCCCTTGTCCGGCTACGGCCCGTTGCGATGACAGCCCTCGTCGCTTCGCTCGGCTTCGTGCCGATGGCACTGGCAACCGGAACCGGTGCGGAAGTCCAACGCCCCATCGCAACCGTGGTCATCGGCGGTTTGATCAGCGCAACCCTGTTGACGCTGTTCGTGTTGCCGGCACTCTATGCCTTGTTTGGACGCGATCAAGCGCGAGATATCCAGCTCCCGGAGCCGCTGCGCAGCGCCGCGGAATAGTATCCCGATACCAACCAAAAACGGAGGGGAGCATCAGCTCCCCCGCGTCTCGAACAGGCAATCTCCTCGCTATCGCGACTTGGTTTTGTTGCCGCCGCTTTTCTCTGCGGCGCGGCGCAAAGCCTCCGCGAGCGCGCCGCCAGAGTTGTTGTCCGGACGTGAATTTGGCCGTGACTCGTTCCGCCGCGGCGATGACGTCCGTTGGCCGCTATCGGCGCGCGCTGCCCCTGCGGCAGCACGATCCGATTTACTGCCAACTTCGTCGTCGAGACGCAACGTCAGCGATATTCGCTTGCGCGGCTTGTCGACCTCGAGGACCTTGACGCGCACAATGTCGCCTGGCTTCACGACCTCCCGCGGGTCCTTGATGAAGGTCCGCGAAAGGGCTGACACATGCACCAGACCATCCTGGTGCACACCGATATCAACAAAGGCGCCGAACGCTGCGACGTTTGTCACTGCGCCTTCGAGTATCATGCCCGGCTGGAGGTCATTGAGGGTCTCAACCCCCTCCTTGAACACCGCCGCCTTGAAAGCCGGACGCGGATCGCGCCCCGGCTTTTCAAGTTCGCGCAGAATATCCGTGACCGTCGGCAGGCCGAAAGTGTCATCGACAAATGTCTGCGGCTTGAGCTGGCGCAACACGTTAGCATTGCCGATGACCGCCTTGATGTCGCTCTTGGTGGCTTCGAGAATTCGTCGAACCACCGGATAAGATTCCGGGTGTACACCCGATGCGTCGAGCGGATCTTCGCCACTGGCGATACGTAAAAACCCCGCGCATTGTTCGAAAGCCTTCGGCCCCAGGCGCGGAACATCCTTCAACGCCTTACGCGAACTGAATGGTCCGTTGGCGTCGCGGTGTTGAACGATGCTTTGCGCCAATCCCGGCCCGATTCCCGACACGCGCGCCAACAAGGGCGCAGACGCGGTATTTGCGTCGACGCCCACAGCGTTCACGCAATCCTCAACCACCGCATCAAGCGAACGCGACAATTTGGCCTCACCAAGATCGTGCTGATATTGCCCGACACCGATCGATTTCGGATCGATCTTGACGAGTTCCGCCAGCGGATCCTGCAGCCTGCGCGCGATCGATACGGCCCCGCGCAACGTCACATCGAGTTCGGGCAATTCCTCGGACGCGAAAGCCGAGGCGGAATAGACCGACGCGCCAGCCTCCGACACCACGATCTTCGACATCTTCAGGTCCGGCAACAGCTTGACCAATTCGGTAGCAAGCTTGTCGGTTTCACGCGAGGCCGTGCCGTTGCCAATCGCGATCAGTTCGACCTTGTGCTGATTGGCGAGCTTGCCAAGGATCGCAAGCGCTTCATCCCAGCGGCGCTGTGGCTCATGTGGGAAAATCGCTGTCGTCGCCACGACCTTGCCGGTCGCATCCACGACGGCAACCTTGACGCCGGAACGATAACCCGGATCGAGCCCCATGGTCGCGCGCGCGCCTGCGGGCGCGGCGAGCAACAAGTCGCGCAGGTTTGAAGCAAATACCCGCACGCCCTCTTCTTCCGCTGCGTTCCAAAGCCGCAGGCGCATATCGATGTTCAGATGAATTTGGATCTTGGTGCGCCACGCCCAGCGCACCGTATCGACCAGCCAGCGATCGGCAGGCCGCCCACGATCGGCGATCGCAAAACGCTGCATGATGCGAAGTTCATAGGAATTGGCGCTTGTCGAAGGGGCAGCGGAGCTCTCAGGCTCCATGTGCAGATCGAGCACCTCTTCCTTCTCACCACGGAACAAAGCGAGGATGCGATGCGACGGCAGCTTCACCAGCGGCTCGTTGAAATCGAAATAGTCGCTGAATTTAGCGCCAGCTTCCTGCTTGCCGTCGCGAATGCGCGACGTCAGCAATCCGTTCGACCACAATTGCTCACGCAGCGATCCGATCAGATCAGCGTCTTCCGCGAACCGTTCCACCAGAATTGAGCGCGCACCGTCGAGCGCGGCTGTAACATCCGCCACCTGCTTCTCGGCGTTGACGAAGGACGCAGCTGCCGTCTGGGGATCGCTGTCCGGCTGGGAAAGCAGGAGATCGGCAAGCGGCTCCAGTCCTGCCTCCTTTGCAATCTCTGCCTTGGTGCGGCGCTTGGGCTTGTAGGGAAGATAGATATCCTCAAGACGGCCCTTGCTGTCAGCAGCAAGAACGGCGGCTTCCAGGGCCGCATCGAGCTTACCCTGTTCGCGGATCGAATTGAGAATGACGGTCCGCCGGTCTTCCAGTTCTCGCAAATAAGTCAGGCGCTCTTCCAGCGTGCGCAATTGCGCGTCGTCTAGCTCGCCGGTCGCCTCCTTACGGTAACGCGCGATGAACGGAACGGTCGCCCCCCCGTCAAGCAGCGCCACCGTGGCGTCGATTTGCTCCTCGCGAACACCCAATTCTTTCGCGATTTTCTGGTGAATGGCTTTTGCCATGCGCGCTCCCGCTCTTTGAACCGCGACTCACAAACCAGGCCGCCGAAGGGAGCGCATATGGGCTACCTAAATTCGATTCTTCAACCCCCTTATGCGCCGACATCCAGAGGTGATGCAATTGCTGTGCAAGACGTGGCTCTTGCCGCAGATTTGCCTTAAGTGCTGGTCGCGATTTGCTCTAGTAAGTGTCGTTTTCTGAGGCTCTTTCATGGCCGGTATCTCTCAATACCGGATGCCCCCCAGGGATCCGTCAGATACTCGGCATTTCAGCCCCGATCCCAAAAGCGGGCGACGGCAATGCCGATCGAACCACCACCTAGCTTGACCAAAAGATCCGATAGCCGAGCATGCCGATCAGGTGTGAAGAACTGAACCAATTCAAGAATGATCGCGCTACCGAGGACGAGCACAACAATAGGAAGCAAGCGGCGGGGATAGGCTATTGCAAACAGCACCCCCACAACCGCAAATGCAGCAACGTGCTCGAAGCCAACACTGGCAATCTGAGGACGCAGGCCGGCTGGCGACAATGTCGAAAAGGCAATGAAGACAAGGCTCATCCAAGCTGCGATCGCGATAAATCTACGGTACATGGCCAAATCGCAATCCGCTTTATATTAAAGTAATAGATTGAAATTACTACAATTTTAGACATCTGCGGCGCTGTAACGCAAGCTGCAAAGTTGAACTCCGGTTTAAACCCACCCGCGTACCGCGATATATTTAGCGTCCGAAAGCAATCCGGATTGCCATAAATCGGACCTTAACCGGCTCAGGGCTCATATGCCTGCCGGGCACGAACAAGCTCATAATTCTGCGTTCATCCACTTGGCTCGAACAACTGGATCCGATCGTGTGGAAATTGCCCTCTTTGCGAAATTCTCGCCAGCCACCGAGCGTGCCGGCGGGGGTTCGCATCTATGCCGTTGGAGACGTGCATGGTCGCGCCGACCTTCTGACGCCGCTGCTTTCGCAAATCGAGGTGGACATTGCCTTACATCCGATTTCCCGGCCGATCGTCGTTTTCCTTGGCGACTATATCGATCGCGGACCGTCCTCAAAAGAGGTCCTCGATCTTCTGACGAACAACGATCACACGCCACGAGATGATTTTTCTCAAAGGCAACCACGAGGTCTTTCTTCTCAAATTCCTTGAACGTTCAGAAATTCTGGAGGACTGGCGACAATGCGGTGGGCTCGAAACTCTCATTTCATTTGGAATAAAGCCCCCGATAAATCCCGCTCCCTTTGAACAAGTCCGGCTGGCTCATGGTTTGAACGGCGTGCTGACTGATGCCCACCGTGAATTTCTTGAAACACTGAAGCTTACGTTCGTCTGTGGCGATTTTCTTTTTGTCCACGCGGGCCTCCGACCGCTCGTTCCTCTTCGAGAACAGAAAGAAGACGATCTTCTTTGGATTCGTGATGACTTTCTGCTGTGGGACAAGGAATTTGAAAAAATCATTGTCCACGGACACACGCCCGTTCATGAGCCGGATGTCCGATTCAATCGCATCAATATCGATACTGGGGCCTTTGCCACAGGACGATTGACGTGCATGACGATCGAGGGAGCCGAGATAACACCTCTCATCGACGTGCGTGACTGGGTGCGCGAACTGCCAGACGCCGGATTATCTCGCAGCGAGCCGATTGTTCAGAATCCCAACCTCGTTGCCGCGATCCATGCCAAAAAGCTTAAAAAGGATTTGGCGCTGTACGATAAGGACTCATTGGCAAGGCTTGACCCGCGACCACCGCGGACACGAACCGACGTTCCGCGCGATCAAATTCGATAACGAGCAACAAGCACGACCGCACCATCGGGTGCGGTCGCATACCAATGCACTTCGACGTGGATGGCCTAGTTTTCCTTGAAAGCTCTTGAGGCTTGATCACGTAGAGGTTTCATCAAATAGGACAGTGCCGTTCGGCCACCCGTTTGAATAAACGCATCCACCGGCATGCCTGGAAGAAGCTTCGCGCCACCCAATCGTTCAAGTTCGTCCGGCTTAAGCATGATACGAGCGGTATAATAGCTGGTGCCCGTTCGTTGATCCTGCGTAAGATCCGCGGAAACGACGCTCACCTCGCCTTTGACTTCTGGCGTGGTGCGCTGATTGAACGCAGCAAACCGCATGATCGCCGACTGCCCAAGATGAACGTGATCGATATCCTGAGGCGTGATCTTGACCTCGACAATGAGCGCATCGGCGTCCGGAACAATCAGCATGATCTGTTCGCCCGGGCCAATGACGCCACCGATGGTATGAACGGAGAGTTGATGCACGCGTCCATTTTGAGGCGCGCGGATGTCCACGCGGTTCAATTGATCGACAGCAGCGATCTTGCGTTCGGCAAGTTCGGCGAGCTTTGACCGCACTTCGACGAGATCCTTACCAACCTCGCTCCGCAGATCCTGTTCGACCTGAATGATCTGAAGTGCGATTTCGGCCATTTTTCCCTTTGACTGGGCAATCATGCCACCCAGTTGACTGCGCTCGCCCTCGATACGGGCCGCATCACGCTCCAGAGCTGTGAGACGGGTGATCGGAACCAGGTTTTTTTCCCGGAGAGTCCGCACACCTTCAAGCTCCTGCTGAATGAAGTCCACTTCCTTCTTCTTCGCTTCGACCTGTCCGAGATAGCCCTTGATCTCGTCCTGCAGCTGCGCACTGCGCTCTTTGAGCTGTGACTTTTGCCCTTCGCGCGCCTGCCGGCGCAATTCGAACAGACTGCGTTCGGAGGAGACCGCGTGAGCGGCATCCGAATTCGGCTGACGGGCGCGCTCCAACAGCGAGGCAGGAAACACCACCTCTCCGAGGCCGTCGCGCTCGGTTTCGAGGCGAGCCTGACGCGCCATGAATTCGTCGACGTTCTTGGTGATGATCGATGCGGCCGCTTTGGTTTGTGTCTCATCGAGGCGAACCAAAATATCGCCAGCGCGGACCCGATCGCCATCGCGGACACGCAACTCGCCGACCACACCACCGGTGGGATGCTGAACCTTCTTGACGCTGGAATCGACGACGAGAACACCTTGGGCAATTACCGCCCCGGACAATTCAGTTGTCGCTGCCCAGCCCCCAATGCCAAATGTGACCAGCATCACAAGGACGATGCCCACGACCAGGTAGCGCTGAATAGAATGCTGGGCGGAATCGACCATCTTGTGGTTCGCTGACTCGATCATCTGATGGCTCATCGAACCCTCCCGCGATCGGTCGCCATTCTTAGCGGCACGGGCGTTGGCTGGCGCAGAACCTTGCTGAGCACTTCTTCCTTCGCGCCAAACGCCTGGGCCGTGCCATCGGCAATGACCAGGACATGATCGACACCATCAAGCGATTTGGGCCGGTGTGTTACGACGATGACGATTCCACCACGACGACGCACGTTGAGGATGGCGTTTGTCAGCGCCGCTTCTCCTTCGGAGTCCAGGTTTGAACTCGGCTCGTCGAGCACCACCAAAAAGGGATTGCCATAGAATGCGCGGGCTAGCGCAATGCGCTGACGCTGACCGGCCGAGAGTGCCATTCCCCCCTCGCCTATCTTGGTGCCATACCCGTCCGGAAACGAAAGAATGAGTTCGTGCGCTCCAGCCGCACGAGAAGCTTCCAGCACGGCAGCAGGAGTGGCTTTCGGATCAAAGCGGGCAATGTTGACCGCGACACTTCCATCGAAGAGTTCGACGTCCTGCGGAAGATATCCGAGATGCCGGCCAAGCCCTTCGGGGGACCACTGGTCAAGCGTGGCGCCGTCAATCCTGATTTTGCCATGCAAGTGAGGCCAAACGCCCATCAGCGCGCGAGCGAGAGACGATTTGCCTGATCCGCTCGGCCCGATAATTCCCAATCCCTGACCACTGGTCAGCGAGAAGGAGACGTTCTGCAGCACCGACCGCTCGGCTCCCGGCGGCACGACATGGATCCGGTCAACGCTAAACGATTGCTCCGGTGCCGGGAGCTCCATAGGCTCCTCTTCCTTGGGCAGCAATGTCAAAAGCTGATCAAGCCGCCGTCCGGCTTGTCTCGCTGAAACAAAGCCCTTCCAGTTTGCGATAGCCAATTCAACGGGCGCAAGCGCGCGCGACGTCAGGATCGAGCTGGCAATGATGATGCCCGCAGTCGCTTCCTGATGAACGACCAGATACGCGCCCACCGCGAGAACGCCGGACTGCAGAATCATACGAAAGACCTTCGACACTCCGCCGAGGCCGCTCGCCACATCGTTGGCCGCTTCATTCGCGGCCATGTAGTGTTTGTTCACCTCAAGCCAGCGCGCCGCAGCTCGGTGCCTCATGCCCATGGCCCGCAACACTTCGGCGTTACGGCGCCCTTCCACGGCGAGCGCGTTGCGCGACATTGCAAAGTTTGCCGACGCCTTCGTAGCATTCCGCGTCCGGATCTCCGTCACGGCGGTAAAGGCGATCAGCACAAGAGCACCCGCCAACGCCACCGTTCCGATCCAGAAATGGAAATAGAAACAGATGCCGAGATAAAGCGGCATCCACGGCAGATCGAACAGCGCGGTTGGACCGCCGCTTGAAAGAAAACTACGGACTTGGTCGATATCGCGCAGCGGCTGCAGACCGTCACCGTCCCCGCGCGTCTTTAACGGGAGACGGACAACTGCGTCATAGACCCTGTGACCGAGGGTTTCCTCAAGGAAACGTCCGATGCGACCGCTGATGCGGGTGCGAACCAGATCGAGTGCGCCTTGAAAGACATACAGAAGGATGGCCAGAGCCAGCAGTGCGATCAGGGTCGGCACGCTTCGGCTGGGCAATACGCGATCATAGACCTGCAGCATGAAAAACGAGCCGGTCAACATCAGAAGGTTGCTCAGGCCGCTAAAGACTGCGAGTCCCCAAAACGCGTGCCGACAGGAGGCCAGGAAGTTGACGACCTCCGACCTCTGCTGACTAAACGCAACAACCGCCCGTCGCGGCTGACGCGAGAAAATGAGCGGTCTCACGCTTTCAACTGCCGTGCGCAATCCTTCCCGCGAACGGGAGGAAAAGGAACTGGCGCGTTCGAACGCTTTGAAAAGCCTGCGCGACGTGCCGGCAACCCAAGGCGTCTGTGAGAAATGTCGTAGACCGGCCGCGGCTGCGGCGGCAGCCTGCGGAGCCCGCCTTGGACCGGGCCCGGGTGCAGCTGTTTTATCAGATTGCATGCCGTTGATCGGGGGAATTACCCCCCGGCGACCAGATTCAACCATCGTAGGTGCCCCACGAGTTATCTACCCAATTACACCCAAGAGCGGCTCTCACACCGCTCTTGGGTTCACTCTTATGTCGACTTACCCGAATGCGGACTTCGGCGTTACGCGAAGTGGAAGTCGTACTTGTCCAACGAAGCCAGCTTGGTGTCCTTCAACGTCAGCGTGTTGCCGCCCCCAGCGTTGATGACCACGTCATGGCCGCTTTGCGATGCGTGCGACAAAACGTCCGCGAAACTGTCGAACACGCTTTTGCTGAACTGCACCACATCGTGACTGCGGCCGGCTTCCTGGAAGTCATTGATGACATCCTTGCCAAAGTTCGGCGCGAACACGAACGTGTCACGGCCACCATTTCCGCTGAGCACGTCGTTGCCTGACGTACTCTTCAACGTATCGGCGCCGTTTGTGCCGAGGATGGCACTTCCCGCACCTGCGCTGCTCTGGCCGCTGCTATCCATAGCCTTCGTCGTAAAGTTATGGACAGCATCCGATACTGCGGACTTGGTGGTGAGGCTCCACGTCCCGTCGCTGGCAGCCTTCACGGTCCCGACAGATCCCTTGCCGTTATCATAGATCGTGATCTGGCTATAAGGATCGGCGGTGCCCTTGAAGGTCACCGTGTCATTCCATTTCTGGAAGACATTGGAGAAGGCTGAATGTCGCACCATGCGAGTCGTGTGCGTCGACGTTCACACCAAGCGCTGCCGATGCCTTGCTCACATTCCCGGCAGCATCGCTGGCCGTCGACGTGAAGCTGTGCTTCCCGTCGGCGAGGTTGTCCGCGGCGTAGGTCCACGCTCCCTTGTCGTTAGTGGTCGCGGTGCCAACCTGCTTGGTACCATCGAACACCTTCACAACGCTGTTGGCTTCAGCAGTGCCAGTCAGAGTGCACGTGATCCGCATTGGCTACGCCACCGCTGATGGCCTTGCCGTCGGACGAGAACGAAGCAATCTTCGGTGCGTCCGGCGCATGCGTATCGATTTTTACGTCAAGTGCCGCGGATGCCGCGCTGGTGGCGCCCGCCTTGTCCGTGACCTTTGCCGTGAGACTGTGAGCACCATCCGCCAGAGCAGCAGTCGTGTAGTTCCACGCGCCGCTGCTGTTCGCCGTTGCCGTGCCGATCTGCTTTGCACCGTCGAAGATTTTGACCGTGCTGTTCGCAGCCGCGGTACCGGTCAGAGGTCAGCGTGTTGTCGCTGGTGATGCCGTCGCCAAGCTTACCTGTGTCGTTCGAGAACGACGCGATCTTGGGCGCACCCGGAGCGCTCGGTGTGCCTGGATTACCCGGTGTTGTGGGTGCCGACGGAATGTTCACAGCAAGGGCCGCTGGACGCCGTCCCCGTGTTGCCCGCCGCATCCATCGCTTTTGAGGTCAAGCTATGGTTGCCGGCTGCCAACGCGCTGGTCGTGTAGGTCCACGCACCGGTGCTGTTCGCAGTCGCGGTCCCGATCTGCGTCGAGCCGTCAAACACCTTGATCGTGCTGTTGGCCTCCGCCGTGCCGGTCAGCGATACCGTGTTTGCTGCCGTATGGCCGCAGCCAATGCAGCTGCCGATGACGTGGCCATGGTAGGCGCGGTCGGTGCGGTGGTATCAATCTTCAGAGACAGAGCGGCCGACGCAGCGCTGGTGGTGCCAGATGCATTGGTCGCCTTCGCGGTCAAGCTGTGGCTACCATCCTTCAGTGCAGCAGTGGTGTAGGACCATGCGCCGCTGCTGTTGGTCGTGGCCGTTCCGATCTGGGTCGTGCCGTCGAACACCTTGATGGTGCTGTTGGCAGCCGCCTTACCGGTCAGCGTCACCGTATTGTCGTTGGTGATGTGATCGCCAGCGACACCGCTGTCGTTGGAGAAGGCATCAATCTTCGGAACATCAGGTGTCGTCGGCTGAGTAGGCGGCGTCGTCGGCGTTGATCCTCCGGTGTTGCTACCCGTGGTGACCAGCCCCTTGGCGATCGTAGCACCGTCGCTGGTGTTTCCGGACATCGGTCGGATTATGGCCGAGCTGAGCCCTGAGATCGAGATCACCCCAGTAGCCGCCACCAACGTGATTGTTGGTGTACTGAACATTCGTGAGGGGACCGCCTTGCCCCTGACATCTCATTGATATAAACGGTGTAACCGCCGCCAACGAGCAGGTTATTGTCGATCTTAACGTTGTCGATCGCGCCCCAGTAGTTATCGAGCATGATCGCCGAAGTCTGGGTCTTCTCGTTGATGACTGTAGTTGTGGATAGATGGTCAGATTGTGAATAACCACCATCGGCCTGAATGCCGTCAAAATGCGAGCCAGACGAGCCCGCCATGCTGTGGATATAGTTGTCCTGGATGACGGTGTTGTCACCACCTACGCCAATGCCATCCGCGGCATTCGAGATATTATTGGCGATGAATTTACCCGCCGCCGGTGATGCCCTGTCCGCCGGACCTCTGGTTATCGATGGTGCAGTTCTGAACAGTCGCACCGGTTACACCCGTCGCGATCTTAACCGTGGACCCACCACCGGATATTTTGCAATCGATCAACGTCACGTTCGGGTGCGTTGATGGTCACTGTGCCCTTAATATCAAGACCTGGAAATAACAGCACCGGGCGTATTAATAACAATACTGCCCGACTGCTTCAGAACCACTCCCGCAGATACACCCGTGCTTGTCGCATCGGGAAATCCCAGTTGTTGTCGCCAATGTAACTCTCCTTCAAGTTCGACGGTATTTTGAAGCGCGACCAATTTTGCGTGATGCAATTGGCCGTGCAGTTCACCGGTGTCGGTTTGGTCGATTACGAGCGGCTTTTTTGGGACGACATAGCGGCTCGGCTGAGGTGATTTTCGATTTGTTAATCAAACTTGCAGCAAAAAACAGAATTCATCGAGTTAATCTCTTTGAATTCGTTTGCGATTTCGGGATTAAACGCGACCAAGCGACGCAGAACTTGTGGTGATTTGATCACACGCAACGCAAATATCTACAAATCAGCTTTTCAATATATCCCTTATTCAGCCATATATTCCCAAAGGCAGCTCTCGCGCACACGCTGGAGATGGAAAAACAATTATTGCTACTCGAAATTCGTCGCAATCAGGGCGCCCGACGACAAACATCCAAGAAATTTTAAAATTGCGCCCCTTCAACCGCAGATAATCTGACCTGCGAAATCAATATACTCTCAAACCAAATTCGGCCCACCCCCGCCGAATCACTTCAAAATAACATCAAAATCAAATAACGCGCCCTCAAAATAGCACGCTATTTTCGGTCAATTGAACATTGTGTCCGTATAATCAAATAGATAATCTGGCGATATAATATATATTTTGATGAGGAACGGCTTTTTTAGCAGGGCGGGAAACTAGATGATTGTCTGCATAGCGGAGGATCGGAAGTCTTTCGAAGTACCTGTAAAGCTTCTCGTATTGAGCTTGGCTAAACATTGTCCAAGCCTCCCGGTGGAGATTTTTTATCCGGCGGCAAGCGATAGTTTCTCGGCATGGCTGACGAAATTACCGCACGCCAAACTCAGTGCAACCCGGCTTTCAAAAGACAATGGCTGGAATATCAAACCGCAGGTGCTTCTCGCTCTGCTCCACGCAGGACATGAAGAAGTCCTTTGGATCGATTCAGACATTATTGTCACGCGCGATTTCCGCGATACGCTTGGCGAGCTCACCCGCAATACGATGGCCGTGACGGAAGAAGCCCTTTGGGGCAGCTATTCAGATGCCAACGCCTGGCGCGCCGAACGTTGGGGATTGGACATCGGTAGATCTTTACCGTTTACGCTCAACACCGGCGTCATGCGAGTTACCAAAGCTCACATTCCACTTCTCACCGCATGGCAACAACTTCTGGATAGCGAAACCTACAGAGACGCTCAGCGTCTCGAGACTGCTCAACGCCCCGGTCATATGTTTGGTGATCAGGACGTGCTCACCGCACTATTGAGCAGTAAGGAATTTTCGGACATTGATATTAAGTATCTCAGACGCGGGTCCGATATCATTCAATATTTCGGCCTTAGCGGCTACACCTGCATCGAACGCCTTCAGAATGCGATGAATGGGCCACCCTGCTTTGTCCATTCGCAGGTCTTCAAACCGTGGGTCAAATTCGAGAGGCCTCGCGATGTCGAGAATGTGCGCGATCTTTTCGACACGTTATATCTCGATCTGTCTCCGTACACATTGGCCGCAGCTAAATACAAAAGCGAGCTCGGAGAGAGTCCTGCCCATGGATGGACCCCCAATCCCTCACCGCCGCAGTCCTGAGGGCAGCCGGTCTTTGGTATCCTCCATTAGTGGGGTTACCAATCGCAGCCATGGCCGATTTTGTGCGGGTCACAAATTTGCAATCCGCGAAACGGTTTTATTTTAGAAGAGTATCTTTGCGTTAGACGAAAACCACCATCCGCGATGGTCGTTGCTTGCGACTAGGGATCGCTTCGCTGCTGACCGGAAAATAGCGCACCGGTGAGATGATTCTTATTTCCTGAAATGATGGGTTTGTTTCCGAGCTGCGTTCGAAGATCGAGACTTCCCCAATATCCACCGCTGAGACGATTGTTGACGAAACGGACATTCGTCACGGGACCCCCACCTGGTTGGCCGGCCCCCATTTCGTTGATGTAGACGGTGTAACCTCCACCTATCAGAAGGTTGTCTTCGATCACCACCTTATCGATTGGGCCCCAGTAATTATCGAGCATAATTGCTGAGGTTTGAGTATTTTCGTTCATGACCGTGTTGTGGCGAATGGTGAGGTTGGAGAATTTTCCATCGGCCTGGATGCCATCAAAATGGGAATCCGCCGTGCCTCGCATGGTATGAATAAAATTGCCCTCAATCAGGGTATTGTCTCCCCGAACATCGATGCCATCAGCGCAATCGTGAATGTTGTTGCGCAGGAAAGTGCCCTGCCCGGCAATCCCTTGCCCACCGACGCCTTGGTTGTCGATCTCGCAATCTTGGATGGTCACACCAGTGATGCCCGGTTTGACAAGAACGACGTCAAAACCGGCGTCCGTCACCTTGCAGTTCTTCAAAGTAACATTAGGCGCGGCGATCACCACAGAGCCCTTAATGTCGAGCCCCTCGATCACTGCGCCGGCTGTCTCAACCACGATGCTGCCGGATGGCTTCAGAACGACACCAGCAGGCACACCCGTGTTCGTTGCATTCGGAAAGCCACTGAGATCAACATTACCTAGCCGGCCATTTGCGGGCGCCCCTTGCACTGCTGAGAACCCGGATAGCAGGAAAAGCAGGATGAGGCTCCCTTTGCACCAACGATGAAGCTTGGGAGGATTGATCATTTCGCTCATGGCGGCATGCCTCCACCTGTAATGGCTATCAATTAGCTGGAACGTGGTTCTGCAACTGCAAGGCGATCCAGCATCTGCTGCCGACGCCGGAGAGCCACAGTATCCCAGTGGAATAACCCGGCTCGCTCTGCGGCTCGAAATCCCATTGTCCGACGCCGATGATGATCTTCGGCCATGCTCTGAATCGCTGCAATCCATCCCTTGTCGTCGTAGGGATCAAGCACCAGCCCCTCTTCGCCGTCCCGGACGATTCGGCCCGCGCCCATCGGGGTCGTGATCACGGGCAGACCACATCCGCACGCCTCATACGTTACCTGAGGTCCCCCTTCCTCCAGCGAGGGAAAAGCAAAGATATCGGCAGAGCGATATAACGCGCCGACGTCCGATACATAATCAAGGACCACAACATCATCCCTCGCCAGCAATGCTGCGCAGTTCTCCTTGATCGTCGCTTCCATCGCGCCAGCCAACACCAGGCGCCCCCGCACCTTGCTGCGAGCCCAATAATCCAGCAGCAGATGGCATCCTTTGCGAACACCTATGAGCCCGGCAAACACAATGGTGATGCCCTCAATGGGCTGAAGTAACTCGCTTGAGCCACGAAATCTTTCGGGATCCCAGCCATAGCTGGCGCTTATGATTTTGGTCTTGGAAATTCTATTTTCGACAAGCGATCTCTCCACCATGGGATTTGGGCAGAATACGTAATCCACCTCTTCAAGCAGCTCCTGCTCTACAGCCACCGAAGCGTCGGTAATGGTGTGAATTGGGCTCGCCCCAATCCGCCTGTACGCTTCATCAAGAATGATCTTGGCCGAGCCCCGATGGCAATTGATCATCTCGCGGAATACTTTGATGTCCGCGCGCTTCAGCTCCTTAATCGTCGTCAATGAAGCATCCGGCCAGATATAAGCCCCGCGAGCACCAGACGCATGCCTATCCGCTCTCGATAGGAATATCGCTTCGATCTTGTCCGCCGCCATCGAGTCGAACCCATCGATACGGCACGTATCGCGCCCAGTATGGAAGGGTTTGAACAACCTTGGCTGGAGATACCGGATGAGCTCTTGCACGCGGCGTGACAATCGTCACGTCGAAATCCTGACCGGCCATTCCCTTTGCCAGCATTCCGCAGGTATAGCTCGGACCTCGCGTCGTCAGTGGGAGCGGCAAGAACACGTCCAACTGAGTGGTCATTCAATATCTCCGGCGAGGGTATCGATCAGGCATCATCCCGCTTGATTCCGATGCCAATCGGGTTGCCCCACTTCTCCCTTCAATCCCGCAAGCACTCCGTGAATGGCCGCAAGGGAATTGCGCGGTGCCCGCCGCATCAGAAAGCGGACCGAATACAGAAGCGACATGGCGATGCGTAGAGGCAATGCCCACGGGAAATGTCTACGGACAAAATGAATGCCGTTGCGATGTTCGAGATACACCACAAGCCTGGGCATCTCGGCGGGACTCTTTGCCGATCCGGTCGTAGTACCTCGCTTATGAGCAACAACGGAGCCACTCGCGTATCCTAAGCCCATCTGTTTCGCGCGGACCCCCCAGTCCAAATCTTCAAAAAACAGGAAGTAACGTTCATCCATCGGGCCGATCTTCTCGACACAAGCTCGCGTCACATACATTGATGCGCCCGACGGGCTATCCATTGCGGCTTCAATGACACGGACATCATGCGACGCGTCGAACCGTTCGCCGAGGCCGATAGCGACACTTCTCGCCGTAAATTTCTGCCAATGAACCCCTCCGCGAAAGCGGACACATCTCGATCCGTCGCCGTCGAGTATCGTGCTCCCCACCATTCCCTTACTTCCCGCTTCCGCGTGCTGGACAAGCGCGGCGAGAGCCCCGCCTTCGGGCTCCGTATCCGGATTTCAGAATCCAAACACCTTTCCAACCACGGACGTGCAGCAAGTAATGAAGCCACGCATTGATCCCGCCTGCGTATCCCAGATTGTCCGATGCGCATCCAATCCAGACGTTGCGCGGCTGCCGCCCTCGCAAACGCAGATGCCGGACGTCCAAGAAGCAATTCTTCAAGTCGGGCTGAAGTTCGTGAGCATCGGTAGGAGAGCAAGGTCCGTTCGCACTCAACAATTCGTCGAGCAACCCCTCGTACGAGCGAACTCCTCCGTTCTCGCAAACAAACACATCAAAGCTTGGCGTAGAGAGGGAGGATGAGAGAGCCTTCAAACATCCGACTATATCGTCGGCGTTCCTGAATCCGACGATCAGAATCGCAACGTCCGCGACCGGATGGACGATCTGAGGCCTACTCTCTGACATGTCCGCATACCGTTCGCGTTGAAAACACGTGACTGGAAATTGGTTTTAGAAAACAGATTAACCGTTAAATATTATAATCTTTGTCGGTGAATTATATTATAATATATTCCGTCAAACGAAAAGCGCTCCGGATACCGCATTCATGGTCTCCTTTGCATTTGGTATCAGCAATGAGATTAAAGGCATTTGCACGCTTCATTTACGCCAGCGTCCCTGGTGCAGCCGCGGCTCGGTTTGCCGCCAAGGATATGACGGCATCCTATTTTGTTAAGCCTGAATATGAAGGGGCTGGCTTCCTCGGGATTAACGATGGTCTGATCATCGATGTCGGAGCAAACCGCGGACAAAGCATCGCCGCCTTCAGGAAAATAGCTCCCCACGCGCATATTATTGCCTTCGAGCCGGAGCCACGGTCGGCTCAACGCTTGGCCATGTATTATAACGGCGATGACACCGTAGACATCCAAGGCTGCGCACTTGGCGGGCAAGCGGGACTTATAACATTCTTTGTTCCCACTTACGGCAGGTGGGACTGCGACGGAATGTCCGCAACCACCCACGAGGCTGCGACCGAATGGCTTCGCGACCCAGGCAGGATGTACCTCTTCGACGAAACGAAGCTGACCGTTCAAGAACATCCTGTAGCGTGCCGAACTCTTGATTCTTTCGAGCTATCGCCTCGACTGATCAAATTACACGCTCAGGGCGCGGAATCGGACATATTAGAAGGCTCCCAACAGACGATAGCCCGGCATAAACCTGCACTTATGTGCGCATTCCCCCCGGATTCGTTAACAAGCTTCGTCGGTGAGTTGGGCTACCGACCTTATGTTTACCGTCAGGGATGTTTCACGCCCGGCGTTGCAGAACGCCCTGTGACCTTCACCTGGTATTTGACTGATGACGATGCTCAGCGCGTGCCATCGCGTCCAGCTCAACATCCATGATCTTACAATTAGCTACAGGCCAATTCGGCGAGCCTCGCTGAGAGACATCTCGCGAAGCGAGGCTGCGATGCCGAGACAGACGCCCCAGAATATCCAACTGTAATTCCAAAAATAGACTGTGATTCCGGAAAACATAAACAGGACAAGAACAATCGTGAATGCGAGATGCATGTTTTCTAAATAGGCCCCGTTTGGGGTTTTTTCCCGGATTGCCTTCACGGGAAGACACGATGCTATGTTGAGAAGGATCAGTAAAACAACAACCGGAACTCCGAAGCGAAGTGCGTCAACCAGCCAAACGCTGTCGATAGTTGCATCCAGAATATCTTCATCGAACGACTCGATTGTATATCCAAATATCGGGACTCTCTAGCGATTCTCGCCAACGCCGAGTCCCAAATCAACATGCGGTAGTATCCACTGACGGGATCCAGCGTGAGATGTGAGATCAGCCAACCGATCGGATGATTGGTCACCAGGAATATGCAGGTCACACTAACCGCCAAGATCGCCCAGAACATAACCCAGCGCATTGCAAAGCTTTGCAGCAATTTCTCGTAGACATAGGCAAAGATCGTCAATGCGAAGCACATCAATCCGGCCGACGACTGGGCTAGGACACAGCCAAGAAAGCACACGCCGACAAAGAAGATCTTTTGCAGGCCGTTCTTCTCCCAGAAAAGTATGATCGCCAGAACGATTCCGCAGAACATGCCAAATAAAATGGGGTGGTCGAACGTCGACGTCGCTCTAATCATATTTCCGCGGAACACGGGAGAGAGCACAGGATTACCGAATATTGCCGCAGCGATATCGTGAGACAGCCATCGACTGGAAATCGTATCAACCACCGCGAGGGTGACCGCAGCGAGCGTGAGAATCTTCAATACACGAACAAAACTATCGAGCGCTGCCGGGCTCGAAATGAATGCCCGTGCGGCCCAATAGCCTGCGATGAATTCCAGACTTGTCGCCCCGGCAGAGAATACACCCCTCAGTCCGGCTGCTGAGCCAGCGGCGATCATCATCCAGATCACGGTCGCGAAGGCGAGGAAATCGGGGGACAGAAAGCGGCGACCTGGCCTGCACATGACGACAAGGGCGGGCAAAAAGAGCAACGACACGCCCATACGGCCGGCAGTGAACTTCGAACCCGCGATAAAAATGTGCATTTCCCAGGCGGGCAAGATCAGTCCCACCAGAATCAGCCATGCAGCAAGGTAATTGGGAGACCCGCGACCATGAGCAGCGTTGGAACGCCGCTGCGAAGGCGCCGCGATACGTCGCCCTCTCCGTTCCGTTCCCAAGCCCGATCGTGCTGATCGCCACTTCCCACTCCTGATGACCCGACTACAGGCCTCAAGGGGCGAGCGGTCAAACGCTCGACTTGTCCGTCACCCGTAAATCAGTGCGATGTTCCGCGACCTGTCTCAGCTCTTGTCGCCACGCTAATGATCTCCGGCGCCAGGGAAAGTCCGACGGTGCTGGACGCAATGCCGCTAAGAGATGCTGCGCGATGATGTAGTATTCCCGCTGTGCGGTTCACTGAATAACCTGCGCGCTCGCACCACTTGCGCACCCTTCCCTTGGAACAGAAATGCACGCCAGTTGATTCGTAATTTACTGGCGTATTGATATGTCCGCCTCTCACCCGATCCCAAATTTCAGGGATGCTGCGCATATTCGGGCTCTGGATAATGATCGAAAACTCAGAACTGGTCACATCTCTGAAAAAAGAAAGAACTTCGACCGGATCGCGCATCAGATGGAGAATGTTCAAATACAAGACGCAGTCAAACTGCATTCTTTCAAGGTGCGCCCGCGCTTGTTCAAGTCCACCATAGACGATCTCAACTCCTTTGGTTGCCGCGCTTGTGCAAATGACTGGATCCAGGGGCACCGCAAATACCCGCATGCCATTCTCAACCAATGACATTTCGGTTGCGCCCCAGCCACAGCCCACGGACAATATACTCTGCGCAGATGCCGGTATCATCGATATGGCTTCATGATGCACGGCCTCATAGTAAACTTTCGAGTACATCCCGCGCCATAAGCCTGTTTCGCCGTTAAGAAGCGGGGCGACATCGATCTCGTCCGCGGCGATTTTCTGCAGTGTGCTTATCTGCCCACGCAGTTCGGGGCCATCGACCCCCATTCTTCCGATATATTTATTCGGCAAGTGGTGAAGACAGAAATCATCGAGATGCGAGATAGGTACGAGTTCAGTAAATCCGCATTGGGTGTACGGATCGGTCGCAGCGCTGCACAGCAGGTCATATTTTCCCTCGTGCGGCTCAACCAAAAATCCTCCTGATTGAATTGCTTTCGCGAGCTGGCTTCGCGTGAGCAGGTAACAAGCCGCGTGCTGATTTGTGAAATGCGCGAGCGTGTAGTCGTCCCTCACTCTCGCCAAATTCGCAATCCCAATGGAAAAAGCCGTGAACCTGCGGATAGCTCACATTTCCGTTCGAACCTTTTTCAACAAGCAAAAACCCGGCGATTTCATCGTCCCTCAGAACCGCACTGGCTTTGAGGAATGCTCGAATGTTATTCTCTGTTACCAGAATATCGTCTTCGGAGTAGATGAAGAGATCATACTTCTCCAGACGCTCAGCAAACAATCGCTTGTGCGAGAACGGCAGCGACCAGGGGTTCTTGTTCGGCAGGCCCACTAAACACTCGATGTCCGCCGCCGGGCGCTTTTCGATATTCGAGAGGATAACCACATCGACGTGGAATGGCATCGCCCGATATTCTTCAAGCAAACGATGCAGATACTTGTCATTTCCATTGCCGTAGCTGGCAATCGCCACCAACACACGGAGCGCGGCTGGCTCCGCCGCTATTTGTGTGGCAGTATTTCGCGCACCTTGCGTCGCGGCTGTCACCGGCATAGCTCCTTCTTCAGAGCATTCGCTACGAATTCAAGGTCCTTTTCCTGCATTTGCGCGTAAATGGGCAGAAGGATCGCATGATCCTGTGCAAGCTCGGATTGGCGCAGGTCATGACGTCCGTTGGCAAGGTAAGGCGCCTCACGATGTGAACACATGATTCCGCGCCGCGTTGCGATACCTTGATCGAGCATACTTTGCATCACTGCTTTCTGATCAAGCCGTCGCGGCAATCGTACGCAGTAACTCTGCCAATTCGAACGCGCCCAGTCAGGCTCGAACGGCAAGCGCAGTTCCTCGATATTTCCCAACAATTCGGCATAACGGGCGGCGAGCATCCGGCGGCGAGATACCAGGTCCGGCAATCGTTCCAGCTGCTTACGTCCAACCGCGGCCTGAACGTCGGTCATGCGATAATTATAACCCACGAAAAGATAGTCCTCGAAGATGACCTGCTGAGAACCGTGCCGCACGGTGTCCGGAACGCTCATGGCGTGCTGCCGACTGAGTTTGAATTTGCGGTCCAGATTCGGATCAGACGTCGTCAGCATGCCCCCCTCGCCCGTCGTAATGACTTTACGAGGGTGAAAGGAGAAGCAAGCGATGGCGCCGTGGGGTTTTCCGATGAGCTCCCACTGTCCATTCACATTGATCTGACTGCCCACGGCGCAGGCTGCGTCCTCGATCAGAGCGATGTCATGACGCTCTGCCAACTTGATCAGCGAGGCCAGATCGCACGGCATTCCCATCTGATGGATAACGAGGATCGCACGGGTGCGCTCGGTGATCGCGGCCGCGACGCATTCCGGATCAAGATTATAAGTCTCTGGATCGATATCGGCGAAGATTGGTGTCGCGCCGCAGTATCGAACGCTATTAACGCTTGCAATAAATGAATGGCTGGCCGTAATCACCTCATCGCCCGGTCCGATTCCAAGTGACAGCAATGCAAGATGCAAGGCAGTCGTGCAATTCGAAACTGCACAGGCATGCGGTGCGCCGACCAGATCTGAAAACTCTCGCTCGAAGGCGGCTACCTGTGGACCTTGCGAGACCCATCCCGATAGCACCGCCTCGCGAGCAGCATCGGCTTCCTTTGTGTCGAGCAGTGGCATGGCAATGGGGATCACGAGCCTAGCGCCTGTTGCTTACTTGGCATCGCCAAGAAATCTCGTTCGGAGCGCCACCATTCCACCAGCTCGGCGAGCCCGGCCTCCAGAGACACGGTCGTGCGGAAGCCGAGCATCTGTTCAGCCTTCGCAGTGGAAGCAAGCCGGCGAGCGACGGGATTGACAGACCGTTCGGGGGCAAATTCGGGAGTGAGATGCTTTTTGCCCATCACCGACGCGAGCGATTTTGCCAATTCGATAAGGCTTGTCTCCGTGCCACTGGCGACGTTAAACACCTCGTCGGTCACCTTCATTTTCGCGCCCGCGATGTTGGCGCGAGCCACATCGCGAACGTGTACAAAATCCATGGTCTGTTGACCGTCGCCGAAGATTATCGGGGCGTGACCATTCTCAAGCCGCTCCATCCAGCGGATGAGCACCTCGGTATAGCGGCCGTGAATGTCCATGCGATCGCCGTAGACATTAAAGTATCTGAAAGCCACGTAATCGAGCCCGTACATCTCATTAAAGGTGCGGAGCAGGCCTTCATTGAAAGCCTTGGCAGCCCCGTAAAGTGTTCGATTGTCATACGGGTGCTGGTGTTCGGTCGTCGGAAATTCGTCAGCCATGCCGTATACCGACGCCGAAGAAGCGGCGACGACCTTTTCGATCTCATGTTTGGCACAGAGTTCCAGCAAATCGAACGTCGCCTGGACCATCACTTCCATGGCCAGTCGAGGCTCAGCCGCGCAATGCGTGATGCGCAAAGCGGCCTGATGAAAAACAATGTCCGCAGATTTCACGAGCGCGGCCATCAACTTGGTGTCTCGAATGTCACCATGAACCAACCGAACCGGCCCGCGAGTGAGCGCATAGCTCAGATTTTCCGGACGACCGCGCACCATGTTGTCGAGAGCAACGATTTCGATGCACCCTTCGTCGCAAAGCAGGTCAACGATATTTGAACCGATGAATCCGGCGCCACCTGTCACCAGAACCCGCTTGCCTTTCAAATCCGCCACGATGATCCCCTTTTTCCGGTTACAGCTCGCACGTCACGACAGCCTGGATCGCACCAGATCATGCAGCTTCGGTGAGAGTTGCCTTTTTTAATTCCGATATCACCATCGAAACTTGGTCTGCCTGAAGCTCGGCATAAATCGGAAGCGAGAGGAATTGGCTGGCCAACGTCTCCGTCACTGGGAAATCGCCGGCTCTGTATCCAAGCTCCGCATATGCTTTCTGGAGATGAACGGGCACAGGATAGTGAATTCCTGTTCCTATGCCGGCGGCCTGAAGCACCGCTTGAATATGATCACGCTGCGCCAGCTGGAGGGCATACACATGATAAACGTGTCGGCTAAATGAAGGAGCGGATGGACGCTTGGCCGGAAATTGCTCCAACAGACGATCATATTGAGAGGCAATTGCTCTTCGTGATTCCGTCCATGCTTCGATGTACTTCATCTTGACGTTGAGTATAGCGCCCTGGATACCATCCATGCGGTAGTTGTAACCCGCCACAACGTGATTGTATTTTGACTCTTGTCCCCAATCCCGAAGGAGGGACACGCGTTGTGCAAGCTCTGGCTCGTTGCAAACAACCGCACCGCCCTCACCATAAGCACCCAAATTCTTTCCGGGATAGAAACTGAAGCAGCCTAGGTCGCCTATTGAACCGGCTCTTCGTCCTTTATACTCAGCACCGTGAGCCTGTGCCGCGTCTTCGATGACAACGAGTTTATAGCGTCGGGCGATCGCAAGGATTGCATCCATATCGGCTATGAGGCCATGTAAATGCACCGGCAAGATTGCCCTTGTTCGAGACGTGATGGCACTCTCGATCAACCTTGGATCCATGGTCCAGGTATCCGGATCAACATCCACGTAAACAGGTTTCGCCCCGGAATAAAGAATTGCCGCCGTGGTTGCGACGAATGTCATCGGGACGGTAATAACCTCATCGCCGGGACCGATGCCTGCTGCGAGGAGCGCCAGATGAAGCGCAGACGTTCCGCTATTGACCGCCTTGCAATGTTTGGTGTTGCAATACGAGGCGAAGCTCGCTTCGAATGCGACGACTTCCGGACCAAGCACGAATTGCGCGCTATCAAGGGCGCGCTTAACTGCCTCGTCGATTTCCGGCTTCAACAGCCGATACTGCGCTTTCAAATCGAGAAACGGTATCAAAGGCCATTCCCCCGATGCCTATCGGCCTATTGCAAGGAGACACCGCCGCATCGCGCGCATGGTCTTGCTTACGGACGATCAATAATTTTCCAGCCTACGTCAGTCACTTATATTTAAATTAAATACGAATACATACTAGAATATCAGATATTATATCGCAACCACCAATATAATGATTCATATTTAATACTAACGGGATCCGTCATCCTTAATCGGTCACAAGGTGTGTTGCCGGGCATCAGATGTGCTCATGCCCTGTCTCGAAGGCCCGCTGCTGTCCAGGATACGGGCGGGTGATCCAGCGACCACAGCATTCGGCGGCACATCGCGAGTGACTACAGCACCAGCGCCAACGATTGCTCCCTCACCGATGACAACCCCGCACAAAATAGTGGCATTCGATCCAATCGAGGCTCGACGGCAAACGCGGGTTACCTCGACCTTCCAGTCCTCGGGTCCTTGCAATGCACCAGTTGACGTCGTTGCTCTCGGAATTTTGTCATTGATGAACATGACGCCGTGTCCGACAAAGACCTCATCTTCGATTGTAACTCCCTCGCAAATGAAGGAATGCGATGAAATCTTGCACCGTGCGCCGATCTTGGCGCCGCCTTGAATCTCCACGAACGTGCCGATCTTGGATTCGTCGCCTATGGCGCAGCCATACAAATTGACCAGCTCGGGGTGGAAGATTTTGACGTCCTTACCTAGCTGTACGTCCTTTGCGATTGGCATCGGGTTTCCTTTGAATTCGATGTGGTTCAGCGAAAACTTGTTCGGGCGGCAGGCGCGATGCTGCTGACGGCCGCCCGTATTTGAGCGAGCAGCGGGTGATTGGTAAGTAACAAACCCAGCGACCATCCCGCCGCCGCAAAGATACTACCCAAGAGCAATTCCGCGATCGGACCCGCTCCTCCATATTTTCTAATCGGAACACTCAACAAGATGCCAATGACGACGCATGCCGTCACGACCACACTCTTAAATGTGGCATGGAAGAGATCTGACACAGTGAGCCCAAGGCGCTTGCTGACAAAGTAAATCGCCACGAGCGCCTGGAAGGGCAACGTGAGTAGTGCTGACGCGGCAACAGCCTGCACGCCAAAGAACGAAGCAGCGAAAACGACAGCAATGGATGGAGGCAACGAAATCAGCGAGGAAATCAGCGTATCTCGAACCCTCCCCACCGCGACCAGTACCGGGTACGTGAGACATGCCGCGAACAGCGAAAGCGAGGCGATGCAAAGCACACGAACGAGCGGAACGATTTCCATCCAGGTAGGTCCCAACCACACCAGAATGATCTTGTTTGCCAACAGAGCAATAAAGATCAGGAAAGGCCAGTGTAATACGCTGATGAGCGAGATCGCGTCGAGATAGGCTTTCTTCAGGTCGCCTCCGGCCCGCGCATGGGCGGCGATCGCCGGCATGATGACGGGATTCACCACCTGAAGAACCAATCTGTCGAACACCTGAGTAATACTGACCGCACGGCTATAGAGACCCACAGCGGTGAAATCCAGGATACGCCCGAGGATCAACTGTGGAGACCATTGATAGAACACATTGATAATCACCACCGCGCTCGAATAGGCACCAAACTCGAAGACCTCGCGGTATCCATCCAGGCACGGTTTGAAGATACGCCAGTTCCGTTGGCACATCAGCAGCAGCACGGAGGCAATCGTTGTTCCAATGATCGTACCAAGGATAGGCGCCATAAAACTGTATCCAGCAGCGGCCAACACAACCGAACTCGCCGAGGAGCCAAAGTTCGCAGCTAAATTACACCGCGCAAGCGAACCAAACGCCATCTCTCGGCGCAGTAACGCTGAAATCGTGACTGGTATAGGCGTCAGTAAAAAATTCAGCGCGCAGACGGCGATGCCGATCCGCAGCCCGTCCTGCGAAAAGAACTGAGCCGCGAGATCACGCAGGCCAAAGAGAACCGCGGCGACGAACAGGGATATAATCGATGTAACCGTGAACGCCGTCCGGATGTTTCGCTCGGACAATGCGGATTTCTGGATAAGATAGTTGGCGCCGCCAAATTCCTGGAAATAGGCCACGACAACGCTCGTGAGCGCGCTGACAAGTGCGAAGATGCCGTACTCTTCAGGAGACAAAAGCCGAGCGAGAATCGCAGCGGAAACGACAAAGAACAGAAAGCTGCCGTACCTTTCGAACGCCGAAAAAAGAAGAGGTCTGTGTACTTCGGTCATACCATCACAAGGTGGCTTCAGCTCACGAGGGGATCACGGCCTAAGTCTGATCAAGAGGTATTCCGAGCGAGAGCGCGTTGTACCCGGCACATATTTGATGCTTCGCTTCCATCGAAGGCCTCACCAACTCCTCGCCGCCACAATAATCTCCTATATTATTATCACTAAATCGAGCATATATTTAAAGCTTCGGATATTTAAATTGGTTAATTTCGGACGGTCGGACTTCTCTAGGAAGTTTATTTCGGATCCAGCAAGTCGAGCATTGCTGCCGCGGAGATCAAGTCGATCCGTATATTTTCTATGATCACGTCCGCGAATGGATACCAGGGGCAGGAATTCAGCCGAATGAGAGTGCTTGTTTATCCGCACGCCATGGAGATTGGCGGATCGCAGCTCAACGCCGTGCAGCTCGCCGGCGCGGTCAGAGACCTCGGACACGAAGTCATCGTCTTGTCGGAACCTGGACCAATGGTGGAGCGCGTCCTAGACCTCGGTCTTGAGCATATCCAGATTCCGATGCTTCGGGGTTGGCCATCGGCGCAAATATGCAGCCGGCTCATCAGCGTCGTACGTGAACGACGCATCGATCTCGTCCACGGTTACGAATGGGGGCCCGTCATAGAGGCCTTCTTCGGACCGAAACTGCGATACGGCACGCCCGTCGTGGGTACTATTATGTCCATGACGGTGGAATGGTCCTTTCCACGGGCCATGCACTTAATCGTCGGTACTGAAGAGCTTCGCGAGGCTGCCGCTGCGGGCGGGCGCAGTAAGATCACGCTACTGGAACCGCCGGTGGACACCGACAGCGACGATCCTTCAGAGGTGGATGGCCGAAAATTCCGTGTCACACATGGCATCAGCGACGATGAATTGCTGGTGGTGATCGTTTCACGGTTGGCATCCGCACTTAAACTCGAGGGATTGCTGACAGCCTGCGAGGCTGTCGGCGACCTGGCCCGAACACACCGGGTTCGATTGGTCATTGTCGGCGGTGGCCCGATGCACAATCAAGTTGCGGCCCACGCAGCGCTCGCCAATGCAGCTGCGGCGCAACAGGCAGTTCTATTGGCGGGCGAGATGGCGGATCCGCGCACCGCCTACGCCGCAGCTGATATTGTCATCGGCATGGGCGGCTCGGCACTTCGCGGGCTGGCTTTCGGCAAGCCACTTATCGTCATTGGAGAAGACGGCTTTAGCGAGTTGCTCACACCTGTGACCGTTTCGCGCTTTTTGCGGCATGGCTGGTACGGAAAGGGGCCTGGATCATTAGGCTCGGGAGCACCGGCATTGCGCGTTGCCTTGGAACGCCTGATCAATTCGGCAGACTTGCGAATCGAGCTAAGCGCGTCATCGAGACAGCTGGTTCTCGACCGATTTAGTCTGCACCGTGCAGCACGATTGCAAGAACAGGTGTATCTGTCGGCAATGCACGAGAGGATTCCTTTGTTTATGCAAGCCAAGGATTTTGCCTATACGGCAACAGGCTTGTCGGGACGCATCCTTCGCAGACGATATCCCGCTTTCACAAGAGCGACGCGCCCGCTGCGCTGAGCGCAATCCCGCGGGGCATAGGCTTAACTGGGGCGGCGTTTGCCGATAACTCGCGCCGGGACACCGGCGACCGTCGTAAACTCCGGGACATCTCGTGTGACGACCGCGCCAGCGCCCACAATGGCTCCGCGACCAACGGTAATTCCGGGTAAGATTACCGAATTCACGCCGATATCAGCCCATTCACAGATACGCACTGGTGCTATTTTTAGGTCCGTTTGAATGAATGGGACATCGACCGGAATTCCGGTGTGCTCCGAGCCAAGCACCTTGGCGCCAGATCCCCATCCAACATAGTCCTCAAGCACAAGGTCACGCGCGTCGAAATAACTTTGCGGACCGATCCAAACTCCCTTTCCAACCACGAAGCGCCCGTCAAAACGGCCCTGTATGATTGTCTGCTCTCCGATAAACACCCCATCATCGATCTCAAATGTCTCCGGATGAATGACACTCACGCCTCGGCGGATATCCGCGCCTGCGCCAAGTTTCCTGACTAGTGCGCGCAGGCAAACACGCCGCATCAACTCGTCAATATAACTTGCCCCGATTGCATGCCGTGAGAACGCTTCGAGAAGCTGCTCGCGACCGAGTTGCTCCCGGAGATGGTCGGCCATATCCAGTTCGAATTGAGGATCCGACTCGATCTCCCGCGCGCCATGAATCGCCTTGACCATGCGCGAACCGACCTTCCGCTTGCGAGGCAGGCTCCCATTTGTCTCTTCGCGGATCATAGAGCCGCCTCTCTCGTTCCATGGCTGCTCTTTCCATGGCTTTGTTTCAGACGAACTGGCTTGCCCTGCGCGGCAATTGAACGTGAAGCTGCCTCGAGAATCTCAATAACGCGAAGACCGCTCGTTCCGTTGGAGACAGGCGTCTTCCCATTGCGTAAACAATCAACAAAATGCTCTGCTTCCGTTTGCAGCGCCTCCTTGGCGGCAAGGTGCGGCGCCCACATGTCTCCGGCGCGATATCCGATCCGCAATTGGCGCGCTTTCTCTGCCGAGCCGTTGACGGTAATTCCCTTGTCGTAGACCTTGATCTTTTCGGTGGGTTCGAGGTCGTCATAGACAATCATCTTGCGGCTACCACCGACAAGGGTCTGCCGTATTTTGACAGGTGAAAGCCAGTTGACGCTAATATGAGCGACACAATTGCTCTGATAGAAGAGCGCGATGTGCGCCATATTTTCCGGTGTTCCTGCGACATGGCAGGTACCTGTCGCAGAAACAGCCACCGGTTGTTCATCAAAGATATGTTGAATGATTGAGATGTCGTGAACCGCAAGGTCCCAGATCACGTTCACATCGCTTTGAAACAGGCCCAAACTCGCTCGAATGCCATTGTAGTAATAAATATCGCCCAGCGTGTCCTCGACGACCAACTGACGAATCTTCTGGACTGCGGGAGTGTAAAGGAAGGTGTGATCGACCATGAGCGTGAGCTTCCGTCGCTCGGCTTCCTCAATGAGATGAAGCACCTGATCGGAGGTCTCCGCCAGTGGTTTTTCTACAAAAACATGCTTACCCGCCTTCAGCGCGGCGAGCGCGAGCTCGTAATGAGTGTGAACCGGCGTAGCAATTGCGATGGCGTCGATTGCAGGATTTTTAAGAAGATCGCGGAATTCAGTTGTCGTGACCAATTCGGGATAAAAACGCTTGCTCGCCGTGAGTTTCACCGGATCCAGATCACTCACGGCAATAACGCGGGCCACCTCGCTGTTCATGAAATTGCGCACGAGGTTCGGACCCCAATAGCCGTATCCAACAACCCCGATGCCTATCAATCCGTTTTTCATCGTGTACTCGCTTACTCATCTAAGGATGAATGAAATTCGATATCGCAATTTCGAAGGTTCACGTTCGGATCGGCATGTCTTGCCAGATGCCGCGTGTATCGATCACGTCGAGATGACGGCGTTCGGCTAGCGGTGTCAGTTTGAACTCGTCGTGATCCACCAAAAGAAGCGCTATTTCACAGGAGCGCATGGCCTCGTCGACGCCCATCATCTCAGCGCCGTGCTTGGCGATTTCCGGCGGGAGGCGACGAATATTTGGCTCAATAATCTTGATACGCGAGCCGTATTTCTCTGCCAGATGCAACGCGATTTCGAGAGCGGGGCTCTCGCGAAGATCATCGACATTCGCCTTGAAGGCCAAGCCGCAACAGGCGACATTCGCGTATGGATGATCATCGATCAACGCAACGGCACGTTCGATAATCGTAACTGTCTTATGGTTGTTGACTTCTCGGCTGATCTTCATGACACGCGCGAGATCGGGAGCCGAGTCGATGATGAACCAGGGATCAACCGCGATACAGTGACCGCCGACGCCCGGTCCAGGCCGTAAAACATTCACCCGCGGATGCCGGTTAGCCAGATCGATGACTTCCCACACGTTGATTTCATGGCGATCGCAGATGAGAGATAGTTCATTGGCAAACGCAATATTGGTATCGCGATACGCATTCTCGGTCAGCTTGACCAGTTCGGCTGTACGCGCCGTTGTCGCCACACATGCGCCCCGGACAAACATTTTGTAGAAGCGCTGGGCCCGTCTCGCACACGTGGTGCTTATACCGCCTATGCAGCGGTCGTTGTTCACGAGCTCGGAGAGGATTCGGCCCGGCAATACGCGTTCGGGGCAATACGCGACCGAGATCGAAGAACCACCGTTTATCGCACCCACGCTCAGGTCCGGGCGCTTCTCGACAATTTTCTTTGCGATCTTTTCCGTTGTCCCAACTGGTGAGGTCGACTCGAGAATAACCAGATTTCCAGGGACAAGCAGCTCAGTGATACGATCAACCGCCGCCATGACATATGACAGATCGGGTCGGTTCGCATCATCGATCGGGGTCGGTACCGCGATCATAAATACGTCGGCCGGCACCGGCTCGTTTGAAGTAACAAGCGATCCGTTCGAAACCACTTTCTGCACAAGGCCGTCGAGGTCCGGTTCGGCAATGTGGATGGCGCCGGATGCGACTGTCTTGACGATGTCTGGATTTGTGTCGATCCCGACAACCTTGAAGCCTCGGCTGGCGATCAGTGCCGCTGTAGGCAAGCCGATATAGCCCAGACCGATCACGGCGACTTTTTCGAACTCAGGCATCGAGAAGTGTCCTCACGATGCGCTCGCCAGCCAATAGAATGAAGAAGTGCTTCTGCACGCCCTACCCCCTGGACCGGGTAGAATTGATCGGGGCCGCACCCCGCTCCCGTGAAAGCGCATGCAGGCTGTTTTCGACGATCGCTCGCGCCAAAATCCCGGCAAACACGGTGTTGGTTTTCGCGTAGCGCCACCACATCCGCCCCGGCTCCTGATAGACGCGATAGAGCCACTCAAGTCCGAGCGCCTGCATACGAACAGGAGCGCGCTGAATCTGGCCGGAGAGAATGTCGAATGAACCCCCGACGCCCATGATGAAAGGAACTTTCAGTTCGTCACGATGCGACGCCAGAAATCTTTCCTTTCGAGGCGTAGGCATCCCGATGAAGAGGCAATCCGCCCCGCTGTCACGGATACCTCTGACGACCTCGAGTTCCTGGTCCGGCGTGAAATAACCGTCTCTCAATCCGGCAAACTGAAGTCCCGGGTATCGCCCTTGCACCCTTGCGGCGGACTGTTGCAAAACTTCGCGCGTTGCGCCGAGGAAGTACGGCCTGAACCCATCTTTTGCGCATACCGCGAGGAGTTCGGCCAATAAATCGACACCGCTAACGCGCTCCTTCACGGGCAAGCCGACAAGTCGGGCCGCCCATACGATCCCCATCCCGTCGATACCGACCAAATCACTATTGGCCACGTCGGCCGAAAGAATCGGATCCCAACGTGCATTGACGAGCTTGGCAACATTTAACGCAACATGTTGCAATCTGGTGCGATTGCGCATCGCATCCCGGGCGAGATCAATGGTCTCGGCCATCGTTAAAACATCAATTGGGCACCCCAGAAGATTCTCCCGCATCTTTCACCCCAGATCACGAGCAAATAAAATGTTCGGAAAAAAATCAACGAGTTCAGTGAATTAATCGACATCAAATACGACGCTGTAAATACGCTATACCTTTAATTATTTAATTACAAGAAATTCGGATTTAATTTGGGTATATAAATAGTGAAGGTGTCTGCGAGTCGCAGGACAGGGTTAACGCACGAATGTTGAGCGCCCTTCGCCAAATATGAAAACACACCCGCTCAAATCGGTTACAAAATCGCGATGATCTGCGACAAGCCGTGCGTCGAAATTTGGCGCCAATAAATTTAATGGGCGGAACCCACGATGAAATTAAATACCCCCATATTTTCCGTCATCATCCCTCACCTCAATCAGGCCGAGGAACTTGAAACCTGTCTTGCCAGCCTTGACGCGCAGTACTTCGATCGATCGCTCTTCGAAATCATCGTGGTCGACAATGGCTCGGATTCGCCTCCGCAGGACGTCGTTGCTCGTCACACTGGCGACACGTCTGCTGCGTGAGTTGCAGCCTGGTCCCGGACCAGCCCGAAATGCTGGTATTGCCCATGCGACTGGTGAGTTTTTGGCGTTTATCGATGCTGACTGTCGTTCGCATCCGGATTGGCTTCGCAATGCTTTGCGGGCACTACAGTCATTTCCGGACGGCACAATTTTAGGCGGCGACGTCAGAATTTGGCGTACCACCGCCAAGAATTTTACCGCGATCGAGGCCTACGAAGGTGTTTTTGCCTATCGCTTCAAACTTTATATCGAGCAACACGGCTTCTCCGGAACCGGAAACCTGGTGGTGCGTCGCGCAGACTTCCATAAGGTCGGCCCGTTCGCAGGGATCAATGTCGCGGAAGACATGGAATGGGGGCAACGCGCACGTGGCGCCGGCCTCCAGTTTCGTTACGTGCCCGATATGATCGTCTTTCATCCGGCGCGCCGTTCGTTGCGCGAACTCTGTACGAAGTGGGATCGCCAAATTCAACACTATTTGAATATGGCCCAAGGAGAGCCGGCGTGGAAGTTTCGCTGGATCATTCGCGCTTTGGCGGTGTTGGGATCTCCAGCCATCGACTTTACAAAAGTGATAGGAAGCGATCGGATCAAAGGTGTGAGCGCCCGTTGCAAGGCTATCGCAATTCTCGTCGCAATCCGCACTCATCGCGCGCGAAAGATGCTCAGCTTGCTGCGCGAAAGCAAAACAGTGGTGTGGAACCGCGAAACGGGCGTGTAGCCGCCACAGCTTTTAAATGGCGCCAGGCAGTGCATCGACGAAGGCCTGGGCATGGGTTAATTCGGAAAGATCCGAGCGCTGACCGAAGGACCAGAGGATCCATCCCAGTTCGTAACTGCGGCATTCCAGACGCAAGACCACATTGGCCGGATCGATCAAGCCTGCCTTCCGCGGAAGATAGGCATTTCGCATGGCACGAATCATACGTAACTTATTTGTATGAAGTTCGCCGTCTCGAACGTGAGAGCGGATTGATAGCTGAAGTTTGGGTACAAGCATCGACTTCTGCAATTGATTGTCACCCAATACCCATTTGAAGCCCTTAATCAGAGCATCTCGTGCCTGGGGTACATCGTTTCGCTCTGCGCACTCAAGAAACGCAGGTGCCATCCCATATTGATGGACCGAGTAGACTTCGTAAAAATCGAGCACTTCTCCCCGCTCAGCGTCAAAGAACCACGGCCATTCGCCCTGAGGACCTTGCAACTCGATCAACTTGCGAGCGCATTCACTCGCCATATCGATGGCGGTGACATCTCCTGTGAACTCGCCATAATGAAAGCACGCAAGCGTCAGATAGGTTTGAGTTGCAAAAGACGCATACCGCCGCCGAAAGCCGGCCGGTGCATCGAAAAATAATCCGGACTTGCTGTGATATCGCTCCGTCAGAAATGAGAAAAGCGGCTGTGCAAATCGGAACCATTGGCTTTCACTTGCTTTGGCTTGAGCAATGATCCCGGTGAGCAGCATACCGAGATCTTGCGCTCGAAACTTCCACCAGTTGTTCCTGTCTGAAAGCAGACCATCAATATGCCTTATGACGTCAGCGGGAATTTCAAATTCCGATTCAGCGGCCACCCATAGCGCCATCCCATAGGCATAGTTTGCGACTGGAAGCTTGGGTAGCTGGAGGACGTTCCGCTCAAAAATCGCCGACCGGTCGATAGCGCCGGGAACGTATTTTACCCTCGATAGCCCAAGAAGTACGTTGAGCGTGTAAAACACATCGCTATGCGGACGGGATTCATTTGGCTGGGAACGTCCATCAAGATGATAGATATGCGACCAGCGGCAACGCTCTCGCATCCAGCACCGCTGAAGACCACTCAAAGCATAGTTGACCAACGGCGAATTGAGAGAAAACTGCTCCGCGCGAAGCTGTACATCGAAATCCGGACTGATGTTCATCGAGCATCACCGCATTTATATGTTTCGACAACGCCAATCAGATAATTTCCATAGCCGCTTTTCTCGAGCGATTTCGCCAAACTCAATACCTGCCCACGATCGATGAATCCCTGTCGAAACGCGATCTCCTCCAAACAGGCGACCTTCATCCCCTGCCTGGTCTCAAGCGTCTGAACAAAACTTGCCGCATCGATCAGCGATTCAAACGTCCCTGTATCAAGCCACGCAAATCCTCGCCCCAGCCGTTCAACGTGGAGCGCACCGGTCGAGAGATAGCGGAGCTGCAAGTCCGTGATTTCGAGTTCGCCCCGTGCTGACGGTGTCACATCAGCGGCGTAGCGCACGACATCATTGTCAAAGAAATAGAGACCGGTAACCGCCCAATTCGAACGCGGCAGCGTCGGCTTTTCTTCAATACTGACAGGCCGATCATTGCTATCGAATGCCACTACGCCGTAGCGGGCTGGGTCGCGAACATGATACGCAAACACCGTTGCCCCGGATTGCCGCTTAGCCGCCGCAGCCAACATTTCCGGCAGCCCATGACCAAAGAAGATGTTGTCTCCGAGCACCATCGCGACCCGGTCACCTCCGATGAAGTCCGCTCCTATGATGAAGGCCTCTGCCAGTCCGGCCGGCTTTGGCTGTTCGGCATAGCAAAGACGGACGCCCCACTGACTTCCGTCACCGAGCAGCCGTTCAAATTGATGATGATCTTCCGGAGTGGTGATGACCAGTATGTCGCGAATGCCGGCGAGCATGAGGGTCGACAGCGGATAATAGATCATTGGCTTGTCATAGACCGGCAATAGCTGCTTACTCACGCCACGCGTGATCGGATAGAGCCTCGTTCCACTGCCGCCCGCGAGGACTATTCCTTTCAGCATGCCGGCGCTTCCGTTGGAACTGCAAGGTGATCAAGACATTTTTCGAGCGAGGCTCGCCAAGGTGCGGGCTGAATCCCAAAAATGCGGCGAGCCTTTGATGAATCGAGGCAGGAGTTCTTCGGACGCTCCGCCGGTGTCGGATACTCGTTGGTCGTGATTGCCTGGACCTCCGGCACGGTCAAACCGCGGCGCGCAAGGCTTGCGAAGATCGTCTCGGCAAAATCATGCCAGGTCGTCTCACCCTGCCCGGCTAAATGATAAATTCCAGACTTATGTCCGGAGCAGTCCGCACGAAGTTGCCCAGCAATCTCCAGAACGGCAGCGGCCAAATCTAAGGCCGATGTCGGGGTGCCCCGCTGGTCGTTCACGACGCGGACGCTTGACTGCGCTGCAGCCAAACGCAGCATGGTGCGAACGAAATTGTTTCCGTAAGGACTATAGAGCCACGACGTCCGTATCACCACCGCGCGCGGATATGCAGCAAGGACAGCCACTTCCCCCTCACGTTTCGAGCGGCCATAGACGTTCAGCGGCGCTGGTTGATCGTCTTCGTGATATGACGCTGACTTCTGGCCATCGAATACATAGTCGGTCGAAATATGAACAAGCGGGATTTGTCTCTCTTGCGCAGCAGCCGCTAGCCGAGCTGCACCGTCGCGATTGATCGCATACGCAGCCTCAGGCTCCGCTTCCGCACGGTCTACCGCAGTATAGGCTGCCGCATTGATAATAGCCGCCGGCTCAAGTCTGCTGACCAGTTCCTCAACATTTGCACCACTTTCCAGATCGAGTTCAGGACGACCAATCGACACAAGGGATAGATTTTCCTGGATGGCCAGATCGTGGAGGCACCGAGCCAATTGCCCGCTCCTGCCGGCAACAAGGATCGGTTTAGCGGTCGATGGGCTCTCAGAGCTGAGTTTCGGCGAGGCCAAGACGCTCCCCCCTGTATGTCGTCGTACGGGACGGCGCCCACCACACGCTATTTTCCAGATACCAGTGGACCGTTTTCTCGATCCCGTCTTCGAAAGTCTGGTGTGGCTTCCATCCCAGTTCACGGTGAGCCTTGGATGCATCGATCGCGTAACGCAGATCATGCCCCGGCCGATCCGTAACAAATCTGATAAGTGATCGTCTCGGTTCAGGCCCGGGGATCATCCGGTCGAGTACAGTACAAATCTGCTCGACAACCTCGAGATTGGTTCGCTCGCTGTCGCCACCGAAGTTATATTTCTCACCCGGTTTACCATGCGTCAGCAGCGTAATGAGCCCCTCCGCATGGTCTTCAACGTAAAGCCAATCCCGAACGTTGGTGCCCTGCCCGTAGACCGGCAGCGACTTTCCCTCAATCGCATTGAGGATGATCAACGGAATGAGCTTTTCCGGAAATTGATACGGCCCATAATTATTTGAACAGTTCGAAACAATGACCGGCAAGCCATAAGTCTTGAACCATGCATGTGCGAGATGGTCCGAGGCGGCTTTGCTGGCGGAATAAGGGGAGCTCGGCCGATACGGCGTGTCCTCGCAAAATCGTCCTTCCGCACCGAGCGAACCATACACTTCGTCGGTGGACACATGCACAAATCGAAATCCAGCGCGCTGGTCTGCTGCCAGCCGTGCGTAATAGTGTCGTGCAGCTTCCAGAACTTGATAAGTTCCGACGAAGTTCGTATCGATAAACGGCGCAGCACCCGTGATCGAACGATCGACGTGACTTTCCGCGGCGAGATGAATCACTGCCGTCGGACGGTATTTCGCAAAGATGGCATCCAGCGCCGCGCGATCGCAGACGTCCGCGAGTTCGAACACGTAACGTGGATCTCCTGCAATGGTATCGAGCGAGCTAGGATTTGCCGCATAGGTCAATTTATCGAGGTTGACGACAGCGATCCGATACCGGCTGACAAGCAGCCGGCAAACCGCCGATCCGATAAATCCTGCTCCTCCTGTCACCAGTACACGCACTCGAACGCTCCACCATTCTAGTCAAAGACAGGCGACAGTTCGTCAAGCAAAGGCAGCTCGCGGTCTTTATCCGAGAGGATCGCGTTCTCTGCTCCAACCGGCCACTTGATCGCGAGCTTGGGATCGGCCCAATTGACCCCCCCGTCATGCGCAGCCGAATAAACCGCGTCGACCTTGTACAGAACGACAGTATGCGGCTCTAACGTACAAAATCCGTGCGCAAAGCCGGCAGGCACGAGCAGTTGCTCATCGTCGGCATCACTCAATTCAACGGCTGCGTGCTTTCCATAGCTCGGTGATGAACGGCGGAGATCGACAACAACATCCACAATTCTTCCATGAAGGACACGGACAAGTTTCGCCTGCGCAAAGGGCGGCCGTTGAAAGTGCAAGCCCCGCACGGTACCTGCCCGCGCAGAACTCGACTGATTATCCTGCACAAAGTCGTAATCGAGATCACGCTCCACAAATGCCGGTCGCGCGTAAGTTTCGCAGAAATAGCCGCGGACATCGGCTATTCGCGACGTTCGTATCAATTTGACGTCGGGAATCGGCAGCGTCTGGATATCTAGTTGCATGGAACGCCCCATTGCGGCAGCTCGCATAAAATCAAGCAGCAAGCGCCTCCCGACTTTTGGCGCGCGACAGCCAGCAGGCGCCAGATCTCAATTAATCGTAAAATTATTAAATTCTCGGCCCATTATTTATATTATTGGATATAAAGAAATTAAATGCAATACTCAGCTATCATAATGCCATTAATGGTAAAGCCGCCCACAGACGCTCAAGCGATCCCGGCCTTGCAATGCGAATGGACCACTTAAGATGCTTCATATGCTTCAAGGCGACCGATCGCACTCAATAGCGGGAAATGAGCCCGCATGGGATCAGGGCGAGCAAGGAAGTCTCGGCGATCTGGTTAATTACGTCTTCGGCTTTTTGCGACGGCAGTATCTTCTGATTTTTTTTGTTGCAGCGCTCGCAGTGGCGGCGAGCGTCATCTACCTGCGCGATGACACCTCCGACCTACACCGGTCAGGCCAAGGTCCTGTTTGCAAATCCCAAGGCGGAGTATTTTCAGCAGCAATCCATTTTGGCGGATTCTCCGCTCGACCGAGCCCAGTTTGAGAGTCAGCTTCAGATCCTCAAATCTAAAGCGATTGCGGTTTCTGTGATCAATCAGCTCAAATTGGCGGACGATCCTGATTACGACGCGTCGGCCCAGCCATTGCCGCAAACTGTTCGCACGCATCAAGAGCCTGTTTGGCTCCAAAGCCCAGTCGCCAAGCGCGAGAGTCGAGCCCGGATCGAAGGGCCAGACGACGGATTGATCGCCGCATTTCGAGGCGAGGCTTGGAGCCGATCGCGATCGGTTACAGCTCGGTCATTGAAATCACCTTCAATTCCAGCAATCCCGGAGAGGGCGGCGCAGATCGCCAACGCCGTTGCGCGACACGTATATCGCCGATCAACTCAACGCGAAATTCGACGCCAACCGGCAGGCAACCGCCTGGCTGCAGGAACGACTGCGTGAATTGGGACAGCAGGCATTAACCGCCGAGCGAGCCGTCAACGCATTCAAATCACAGAATAATATTGTCGCCGCTGGCGGCAAGCTTATGGATGATCAACAGGTCGCGGAGCTTAATAGCCGACTGGTCGCGGCGCGCGCGCAGACATCCGATGCATTGGCCAGACTGAACAGGTTTCAAACCACTCTTCGGTTAAGCGATGCCGAAGTGGATGGCTACAAACGCCAAGCCTCGACGCATCAGTTTCGGACACATTAAACAGCACGATTATCACAACCCTGCGCCAGCAATATCTTGAATATGCGAGGCGCGAGGCTGAGTGGGCCGTCCCGCTTCGGCCGAGATCACCTTGCTGTGGTGAATCTCCGCACAAGAATGCGGGACATTCGCAAATCCATCATAGAGGAGGTGCGCCGACTCTCCGAAACCAGCAAGAGTGACTACGAGGTCGCCAAACAGCGACAGGGACGAGATCGAAAAGCAGCTTGCGCAAGCCGTGTCGCAGTCGCGGACCACAAGTTCCGCCGAGTCGACCATGCGCGAGCTCGAGACCAGCGCAAAAAGCTATCGAAGTCTCTATGAGAGTTTTCTTCAGCGCTATATGGGCGCCGTCCAGCAAGAGACATTTCCGATCACGGAAGCACGGGTGATCTCACCCGCCTCCCCGCCGCAAAGCAAAAGCAAGCCGAAGACAAAGCTGATTCTTGCCCTCGGGCTTTTTGGCGGGCTGGCGCTGGGTGCGGGCCTCGGATTTCTCCGGGATATCATGGATCGCGTTTTCCGTACGGCGGCTCAGGTCGAAACCACGTTGCATTTGCCGTGCATTTCCTTGATCCCGCTTCTGAAAGATACGAAGCCGAAACAATTACCACGTGACCAACAACAGGCCGACAAGGCATTCGATCAAAGAGCAATTGTCCGCCGCTCGGGGGTATTCTGGGCCGCGACTGAAATGCCGTTATCCCGCTTTGCCGAGTCAATCCGTTCGATTAAATTGGCGGTCGATCTGAACGCAACCAATGCGTCGAACAAAGTTGTCGGCATCACGTCATCGCTCCCCAATGAGGGAAAATCCACGGTGGCTGCCGCTCTGGCGCAACTCATGGCGCATGCCGGCGCGCGCGTCATCCTCGTGGATTGCGACCTCAGAAATCCCTCGCTGTCGCGCAGCCTGGCGCCAGGCGCTGGCGCCGGCATCATCGAAGTCATTTCCGGCAGATGCTCCTTGGAAGAGGCGATCTGGAAAGACCCAAAGACGGATCTTGCCTTTCTGCCGACTGTCAAAAAGAAGCCTATCCTCCACACGAGTGAAATACTGTCTGCAGCACCAACCAGGAAGCTGTTCGATAGTTTGCGGACGGCTTACGATTATGTGGTCGTTGACCTTCCTCCACTCGCACCCATTATCGACGTCCGCGCGACGGCACCGCTAATTGATTGCTTTGTCTTGGCAATTGAATGGGGGGGCACGAAGATAGACGTCGTCCAGCACGCCCTCCATTCGGCCCCCAATTTGCACGAAGCCTTGATCGGCGCGGTGCTCACCAAGACGGATATGCAGGCCATTAAGCGCTACGATAACTACCATAACGATTATTACAGCAATAAGCATTATATACGGTACGGCTATACGTCCTGAAGTGGACTTAAGCTGAAGTATTATTTTACCGGGTAATTGTGCTGCGCCGCACCTGCCATGTTGCAGGTAAGTCACAAGGGGGATCTCTCGCTCGGCGGCACTGCAAGAGCACTAGCCTGAATCGCGGCATAGTGCGAACCTGCTACGGCTTTGGGACTTAGATTTTGGGGATTTAATTCTGTTCCGCGCGGTGCATCACAAGGTAACAGTCGGCCTGGTCGTCGCTGCAGCGCTATGTGGCGGCTGCACGATTATGCCTACCAGCGGCCCGCAGAGCATGGACGTTCTGATGAACCAGTCGTCCACGGAGCCCGACAGTCTTCCCTATGGGCTGGTTAAGCTGACCCCCGAAGCGGTCCGGATCCTAGGGCAATATACGCCAAGGCTTTCAAGCGCATTCGCAAATCGAACACCACCCAAGGCATTCCGCTTCGGTCTCGGCGATACGGTCAGCGTAACAATCTTCGAAGCGGCTGCAGGGGGGTTGTTCATTCCCGCCGAAGCCGGCGTGCGCCCCGGAAATTTCGTCACTATTCCGAATCAAGCCGTTGATAACAATGGAAATATCACGGTCCCCTATGCAGGCGCGATCGCGGCGAAGGGCCGAACACCCGTTGAGATCCAACAATCTATCGTAGCCGCACTCAAAAACCGCGCCATCGAACCGCAGGCAGTGGTCTCGTTGGTCGATCAGAAAGCTTCGCTCATCAGCGTCTTGGGTGACGTACGCTCTGCTGGCCGGTTTCCTGCGGCGCCGTCCGGAGAACGAATTCTGGACGTGATCACGCGCGCCGGCGGTCCAAGCTCACAAGGTTACGACGTCTGGGTTACGCTGGAACGCGCGGGGCATCGTGCAAGCGTTCCGTTCGGTGCATTGGTTTACGAGCCGTCGAACAATATCTTCGTGATCCCCAACGACACGATCTATCTCTACAGCCAGCCCCAGACCTTTGTAACGTTTGGGGCGGCGGGTACGCAGGGGCAATACAAGTTCGATTCATGGCGGATTTCACTCGCCGAAGCCGCTGGAAAGCATGGCGGCCTCAACGATTCCCTCGCCGATCCCGCCTCCGTATATCTTTATCGCGGCGAACCGCGCGAAGTTGCCGAACGGCTGGGCGTCGACTGTTCGAAATTCCAGGGTCCGATTATTCCGGTCATTTACCACGTGAATTTCAGGGATCCGTCCGGGTATTTCCTCGCGCAGACGTTCGAAATCCGAAACAAGGATGTGATCTACATTTCCAATGCAGCCTCGGTTGAAACCACGAAATTCTTGAATTTCCTGCGAACAATTATGGCAACGGTCAACGATCCAATCATATATGCGACCAACGCTTACGCATTGAAGGCGGCAATCAGCGGTAGCCCGACGACTATCATCACCACACCAACGCCCATAACGGCGACAGTGCGGTAAGGTTTCCCGCCACTTGTCTCGTGATTGCGCGTATAATGGTTTTCATGGCTTCATAGCTAAATAGGCCAACCGTTTTTTCGGCCGCCGCTAGACCAAGACCGCGATATTTTATCATACCACGCTGCCATCTACGGTGGGATGCACGGTGACCGCAGTCTTCACAATCCTGGTCTCTTTGATCGTGATCACACCGGTGCTCACGATCGCCGACAATATATTTGCTTACGGACTAATCTTGGCAAATGCCGCTACGGCAATCGCGCTGATCGCGTTGACTTTTCACGCCGGTGAATTTCGACGGCTCGCTCAGCTCATGGAGCCTATTGCCCCGCTCCTGCTAGTTCCTTGCATTTGGATGCTTGTCCAGATTGTGCCTATTCCGGGCCAATGGCTCGCTCATCCCGCCTGGGCGAGCGCTTCCGCAGCTCTCGGTAAACCGCTCACGGGCACCATAAGTCTGGATGTTGGCACACCCCTCCTAAGTATTGCGCAATATTCTTTGGCGCTGTCCGTTGCGATCATTTCGACAGCCGTTTCACTCGATCGCCAACGCGCGGAAATCACTCTCCTTCTGTTGACCGCAGCAGCGGTGACGGTAACCGCAGGATTGATCGGTGTGGATCTTGGCTATTTCCGTACAGCTAGCTTGGATATTTCCTCCCTGCGCTCGCAGGCCATCAACGTTGCAGTGATAGGGACGGTCCTGTCAGGTACGAGTATCATTCGCGCTTATGAAAGCGATGGAGTGCGCCGCACGGGCAACGGAAAGCCGAATTTCCCACAGAACTACGCGACCGTCATTTCCATATCTTCATTTGCCATTTGTCTGCTGGCGATTGTGATTGATGCTGACGCAATCATGCTCTTCGCTGCTGCGGCCGGAACCGCCACGTTGGTAAGCGTCGTGGCAATCCGCAAGTTGCGACTTGGATCGTGGGGCCGGTGTGGCATAGCTGCGGCTGCATTTATCGGCTTGATCGGCTTTTTTGCAGTCAGTCCGGCTAATCGCGATGTCGACTTTACACTTTGGTTCTCAAATCAGTCCTCGACAATGATCGCCGCCACCGATCGCATGCTGTCCGATGCAAGCTTGGTTGGCACAGGCGCAGGAACCTTTGAAGCACTTTTGCCGATATACCGCGATGCTGATAACGCACAGTCGATCGTGGCCCCCACCACGGCTGCTTAGTTGGCGTCGAGATGGGACGACCATTTTTTTGGGGTCTCGTTATCCTGGCCCTGATCGGCGCAGTGATGCTTTTTAGAAGGGCTTTGTTGCGCGGTCGCGACTATTATTACGCCGCTTGTGGCGCAGGTTGTCTCGTCGCATTGCTTATTTCATCGTTCGCCAGCGCCGGCATTTTCAGTCTTGCGGCATCCCTTCTGACCGGTTCAGTTCTGGGCATGGCTCTCGCCCAGAGCAAGCGCTCGAGCAGTTCGGATGGAATGGATATCTCGATCAAATCCAGCACGCGTGCGATTGACCCAACGGAATATGCAATAGGCCGTCCTGCAGCAATTCCGATAAGGTTCCGTGCGGGACTGCTGGTATTCAGCGCTGTACTGGCCGCTCTGTCGGCCTGGATCATAGTCGCGGAATATTATCGACCACGTCGTATTTATCTTCCAGTTGATCAACTCGCGGACCTTCTTCGCGGAGAACGTGATGACCAACAGAATGCCAAACGAGCCGCTTCGCTTGCGTTGGTTCGTGGGGATCTGTGGGCAGAGAGCGCATTCACGTACTCCGATCTACTTTGGAGAGAACCGACAACGGTACAGGACTCCAATGACAGGATCAGCAGCGAGGCCCGGTTGGATCTGGAGAAGGCCGTACGATATTCGCCACATCGCGGGGATGTCTGGCTGATGTTTGCGGCGATGGCGGATCGGTACAACTGGCAAGGCTATCAACCCAGCGCGCTGCTGAAGATGTCATATTACACAGCGCCAAACGAACTCTCGCTATTCCCACTCCGATTTCAAATCTCGCTCCGGCCGAATAGTCTGCAGGACTCCGAAATCCAGGACATGATCAGACGTGACATACGCATGGTCGTCACCAAAGCACCTTCCCTGAAGCCTGCGCTTATTGCAGCCTACAAGTCGGCTCCCTCTTCGAGCAAAGCGATGGTTGAGCGTGTAATTTCAGAGATCGATCCGACGTACCTCTCTGCGATGCGCGCCGGATTGCAATAAGCATAATTATAGCCAGGAACCGCGATCAGCCGTCCGGGCGAATGCCCACCCCCTTATGAGGTATGATTGACGTGTCTACCCGGCTCCGCGAGACCAGCCTTCTCAAGAAGGCTGCGGACGAAAACTCCTCCAAGATATCCGACCTGAATTGCTACCAAGTTCGTCAACGACCATAGACCGGTCGGAACGCCGAATGCGACCATCGCGACAAGGCTTTCAGCCAAAGCGACGGCCATCAATCCGAGCAAAGCTTGGATGGGGAAAATTCCCCCTGTTACCCCACCTATCAGGCAATGAACGACAGCTGAATAAAACAGGGCGCTAGCCTCCGGGCAAACCCACAACACGTTCATCCTATTGGCTAATTTATTAACGAGACCTCAACGCCAAACACATTTAAAATGTTTCGCATTTAATTTATTAATATCTTGCTAAATTTAAATATTTCGGCATATTTAAAATCATTTAATGGGGTTCGGTCCATCACAGGCCCGCAATGAATTTCATCAAACGTGACATTGATGTAGCGAGAACCGTCGCTGTCAGCGGCTTGCGAGAGCCATCGCGCCCGGAGCGAAAATGGCCGATCACTTATGATTCTGTTGAATTTATAACTGTCCTCGCCGACGCAGCCATCATTCTGTCAGCGAGCATCATCGCGGGTATCAGCTATCATCTCTATACATTCGGCGCCCCTGGCGACATGCTTCAATATATCGGCTCAGCCGCGGTCGTCGCGGCCCTCTTTATTTCGCTGATGAAAAGCCGGGGGATGTACAAGCCGGCGGAGTTACTGGTTTTGCGCAGTCAAGTGCGCACTATCAGCATCCTTTGGATAGCCGTATTTTTTTTGCTCGCGGGCACCAACTTTGCCTTGAAGACAGGCAATGAAATTTCTCGCGGTGCGAACCTGTTCTTTGCCGTCTTTGGCCTCAGCGCATTGATCATTCATCGCGTTTTTTGGCGACGCCTGCTCACTGAAGGTGTGATCAAGAGACGGTTTTCCGGTCGCAAGATCGTTTTAATTACTGACCATGGGCGCGCCGCAGAATCGAGCCTTCCCCATGTCCTGACAAGTCTCGGCTTCCAACTGGAGCGCCACTTCACCCTTCCGCCGCCGGAACAGGGCAATCGCAGGCGTGAGAAAGTCATCTCAAGCGCGATCGCATATGTGCGCGGGTCAGAGATTGAAGAGATCGTCGTGGGCGCCGACTTAAATCATTGGCCCGAACTGCGCGGCCTTATCGCCGAGCTCCGGATACTCCCATTTCCGGTCAACCTCATTCCCGTTGGGGCAGTATCCGAAATTTTCAGACAACCCTCCCATGAATTGGGAAATGCAATTTGCATTGAAGTACAACGTGGGCCGCTAACCCCGTTTGAATATACGGTGAAACGCTGCATCGACGTCGTGCTTTCAGGGATCGGTTTGCTCGCGCTGCTTCCCTTGCTGGTGATGGTCGCCATTGCCATCAAGCTGGATTCACCGGGACCCGTTTTGTTTAAGCAACGACGGTGTGGGTTCAACGGAAGGTGCTTTCAGATATTGAAGTTCCGAACGATGTCGGTTCTTGAGGACGGAACGGCAATCGCTCAGGCCCAGCGCATCGACAACAGAGTTACACATCTTGGGAAATGGCTGCGTCGAACCAGCATTGATGAGTTACCCCAACTGCTCAATGTGCTGGAAGGCAGCATGTCACTGGTGGGCCCACGCCCCCACGCAGTAGCGCACGACACACAATTCGACAAAGTTGTCCGAAACTACGCGTTCCGGCATCGGGTCAAACCGGGTCTAACGGGCTGGGCGCAGGTAAACGGATGTCGGGGACCTACTCCGACTCCGACGGATATCGAACGCCGTGTCGAGCGGGATCTCTGGTACATTGACAACTGGAGCTTCAGGCTCGACTTCGCAATCCTGCTACAAACCGTCACCGAAGTATTGCGCTGCCGCAATGCTTACTGATGAAGCATGTTGTGGACTGACCGAAGAGAGCACACCTCCGCTCAGGCGCACGGGACCGCAGACAAGTCAAAGTCTTCGCTGAATTGCAGGGAATTACGCCCGCTGACGTCGACCCTTAGAGCTTCCGCCGGCGCCAATCTTGAAATCATCGATCTTGCGGCCAGACTTGATTGCCGCAACTAGCCAGCGCGGCTGCTTTCCCCGACCGGACCAAGTCTCGGACGGGATCGACGGATTACGATATTTCGGCAAAACTGTCGGATACTTACGGCGGGGTTTATCTTCCCCGTTACGGGATGCCAGTTGAGCTCCCTGTGTAATCGCATCCTTTCCACCGTTGAGATACGCCAACCGCTTCTCCAGTTCACGCTTTTCCGACGCGATCCGGACAGAAAGAATCTTGCTGACCGTTTCATGGAGAGTCCAAAGGGCGTCAATCGACATGCCTTCCAGATCGGTTTTCTTCATCGGTGTAGACTCGCATTCCTGATTCCAGCCACACATGTAGGCTATAAGTTGTTCCCATTCAACGTACTCCTATAACAAGCAGATCGAGCGGATCCGAAGCTAGGCTGCTCGGACGACAGGATAAATCCTGCCGCGACAATTCGTTTCGTTAAATGCTTGAGATCGTTGTGTGATCGCCTGGTTTTCCGCTTCTCTCGCCCGTCCGATGATGTTTCATATATTGACACGAGGTTGGTCCCTGCCGGAACGCCTCCAAGCAACATAGACGCGCCCATCTCATTGCAGCTTTCAGGACGCGATCGCAGGAGCGCATGACGTCGCCGCTCGCAGCGTCAGGACAGGCGAAGACGCAAAAGAACACTCCACAAGCAGTGACCACCCGATAACGAATAACGCCTCAAGCAATTATATAAATGTCAGCACGCGGAGTGTTGAAATTACTTCACGATGCGCAATGGCCACCTTTTAATCTTGGGACTCCGACCAGAAAAATCAATAACCGGATCGACATTCAATATTTAAAGCGAAAATTCCTCACCACCACCCATTCATTCAGCGCAAAAAATTGCCTCTATTTTGACATTCCGGACGACCCGATTTGAATTATTATTACCCTTGAACTCATTAGGGAAAATATTTTTCCTGGGGAATATCGCGCAACCCATCAAATTAAATTCATATCCTCGCTCAAATCGGATTAAATAGGTTTGATCATTAAGTCGCAGATTAAAGAACCGGCAATACTGGTTTAAAAATGCGCTTCCCGGAAATTGGGAGACTAAAAGTCCGAGAAACAAACAACGATCAGTGAGAGCCCTATGCGAAATACAGATCTGGATGAAATGCAGTTCAACGAGCTCTGGCTTCTCCACGAGGAGATTACGGAGATCCTTGCGGACAGAATCGTTGCAGAAAAGCGAGAGCTGGAAAAACGCTTAGCCCAGCTTAATCGCAGTCAAATTACCCGAGAGACGCCCCCCAAAGCGTCTTCGCGCGCTGGCGATCGACCGCGGCGCAAATACCCAAGGGTACTACCAAAATATCGCAACCCATCGTCGCCTTCGGAAACATGGTCCGGTCGTGGAAAGTTGCCTCGCTGGCTTGTTATCGCACTCAACCGGGGTCACAAGATGGATGACTTCAAAATCGTCCATGGCAACAACACCAGCGGCGAATAAATTTAACTGCCTGTCACGTCGTTCATGACAGCTTGGGTTTAGTTTTGCACATTTGACGACCAAGTTTCGGCCTGAACAGGTTGCAAGCCTTTGCACCGAGTACGACACACTCAAAAACCATAATATTTGAATATATTGAAGCGACAGGTCGCCTTCCTCGGCTTCCAAATTGAGGCTCAATTCATCAGGTCCGGTCACCCCGCAGCCCATCCTTGCCATTCACATCGGCCATAGCCGTATCCCGCTTATTGATGGCTTTACACCTTTCCAGCCCGCTGCTCCCGCGAAAGGCCCAGCAGAAAGCGGGCGGTATCGACGCGAGGTAAAATACGCTTTTTCAATTTGAGGCGTGACGTCAGCTCTTCCGAGACGCCCAACACAGCACGATAATTCTGATAATCAAGCAGCGCGGTTAGCAGAAATGCACGACTTAAGATCGGCAGGCGTAGTTGCAACATGCGTCGCCGATGCTGAATGCGGGGTATCAATCGTGAGCGCATTTCGGCAGGTAAATCGACACCGAGCAATGAGGACAGTGCAACGAGCTGCGTCTCCATCGCGTTTCTAGCCAGCTTTCCCGGAGCAAGGAACGCAAGAAGTCCCCAGTCTATACCATCCGCTGAATTCGCCAGATCCCGTAAATCAAGAAGGTGCCGAAGATCGATCTTGCCCACCCAATAGTCTGCGTCCTGAAACTGGTCATGGATAATCAGCGTGAGGGCGTGATAGGTCGAGGAAGGAATGTAAACCGACGTTCCCATCCAGGAAAACAACCGACAGTGTTGTTTTGCATCGCCCGAGATGCCGTAGAAGAAACCATGCCCGGGAGGTTTCTGATGTAAGTCGATCATACCTGCATCTCCCGGCCTTTCCAGATCTGCATACCACTTGGCAGCCCCGTCTGGAGACTGGAAATGCACGCTGTAACCCAACTTGCGAAGGCAATTCGATGCTGCTTCAGCCTCCTCCGGTGACACGAGAATGTCGAGATCTGATATGAGACGTGTCCCCGCTCGGCAATGATACGATGACACCAGCATCGCACTCCCCTTCAGAAGCACGGGCGTAATTCTCTCTCCGTTGAGAGCCGTCAAGGCTTCCGCCAACTGTGCTGAAAGCCGATCGTTGCGAACTACGTTGCGCTTAAATATTTCGTCGACGTAGTGACGAACATCTGACGGCACCTGATCCGGATAGCGTTCGATAATATCCTTTAATGCCGGGGTCGTTAGGGTCTGGTTGGCCAGACCGATCAGGGACATCCAATCGATATTTTTCGGGAGTACTCCCCGAAAGCACTGACACAAATGAAGGAGGGAGTTGTACTGATTAGTCATTGCAAAGACGGACAATGGCATCACTCGCCTCTGCGGAATCTGAATATCTCAGTTCGAAGCAATCGGCGCCGTTGATCGTTTGTTTCAACGCATTGCACATGGCGAGATTCATTTTCTCTCCAGGAGAATACGCCCCTTCCATCAACCTGCGCATCACCTCAATTTTCTCCAGCCGGCTCAGCTTCGTTGGTCCGCCTCCCCTCCGAATGAAGAGGATCCAGCCAACAGAAGACCCGCAATCGCGAGCAATGTGTACCGGCTTCAGATAGCGCACCCGTTTGCCATCGGGACGCCGATGGACAACGGCTTCCTTTAAATCAGGGCGAAATTGACTAACGATCTCCCAGGCTCCGGGTTTTATCGTTGGCGCAAAAGGGACCCCTGTGGCCTTGCCATCGGGCCCTATCAAGACAATGTCGTCGGCGCCATACTCAAATCCTGCTTCTGCCAAACGCAGGGAGAGCGTCGTCTTGCCCGCGCCTGGCCGTCCACTGATAAGAAGGTTTTTTCCGTGGCGCCCCAAACAGGCAGCATGAAACACCACGTTGGGTGAGCTCGCCGCTACAATTTGCTCAGTGATATAGGCCTTTACTGCCGGTGCGAGTTCGATGGCATCACAACAGATTACGCCGCGCTTGTTATGGAATACGTAAACGAGATCACCGGCTTCGACGATCTCAAGAATATGCCTTCCATCTTGGATAGTCGCGGTCTGATGATCGAATAACGTCAGAAGTTGAGCCAGACGTTCACTCGCAACGCGTATCGTAGCGCTGAAACCCGCCACGCAGATGTTGAACGAATGCTCGAAGTGAATGCGTTCGTCACTCAAATGGTAATCTGATACCAGCAGGCCAAGTTTGAACCAACTGCGCAATGCCTCCGCGACATACTTCCTCGCGAGACTTGAGGCCACCCCGGATTCGACCAGACCGTCGTAAATCACGTCAACGGTCTCGCCCTCCTCCAGCCGGCACCAAATGTAAGCTGCGATGCTATTGAGCGCATAAATTCTCTGTGCCGGCTCCGAGAAAATTGCACTCTGATCACCTAACAAGAGAAAAGACGTGCCATTGGCAGGGCGCAGGAAATATGGAGGATCACAGTCACTCCTGGTTAGCGACGAGCCTGACGCTGCAACACTTTCCATGCGACTTTACTTCTCTAGTCAGCACCAAACTTAAAGCCAAAAGCACACACGCGATTTAATTCGCCAGCCCAATGGAACTTTTCATTCGGCCATAAGTTCGCTAGTAAATTACAATTGAAACACCCTGAAGATAAACTAAATATTACTTCTGGTTGATTGACAGGTGATTACCAAAATAATTAAATAAATCTTACTTTGCGCTGGGTATTAATTTTTGACCCAGAACGGCATCAGTAACAGATAGCAGAGGTGATAAAATGGCACCCCAGAAAACCGGTTCCACGCCTCCTACAGACGCGAATGAAGATCGGCGTCAATTCCTCGCCTCGTGCGGAAAATTTGCTGTTGTGACCCCGCCGGCAATCACGATGCTCTTGTCAACGTCGCTGAACTCCACGGCCGTCGCCCATTCGGGCGGCCATGGAAACGGGAACGGGCACGGGCATGGCCACGGAAATGGCTGGTGGGACTGGAAGGATTGGAAAGACGACAAGCCCCGTAAACGGGACGATTAGTATCAATAAAACCTGTGCAAGCTGTTTGTGCTTACAAGCGACCTTCCTGGATAGGGTCGGTCTCATGTGATCCAACGGACGGCTGATGACGTCCGTCCGTAGAAGTATGTTGGACAACTCCGCCGGAATATAGGCATCGGTGGCGTTACGTTTACAGTACTCGGCAAACTGACCTGCATTTCCCACACCACCAAGAGAGCTTCCAAGCCGCTTTGTATCAGGAGAGCCGCAAGTTGATGCGGAGTAACAGCAGTGAGTAACGGCAAGCGGTCGGGCGACGTTCCTGAGATGCAAAACAACGTCGGTGATCGAGTTAACTTAACCAAACTGGAAACGCGCAAGCAGCCCTCCAAGCCCGAAATGGAAACGCCCCCCGCCATCCTGCGCGCGAACTCTCCAGATGAGTTGGCCGCATCAATCCAGGCAAGCGTTTCAGAGATCGCTGTCATCTGGATGCTTCACAAATGGTCTCTGACACGAGAAATGCAGGGCGAGCCTCTCGATCAGCAAATCAGAAACTTCAGCCCGGTTGCTTTTGACGTAATTGTCTCGCGCTTCCCCACATTGAAGAGCGCCAAGCAAGAACATCTATGGCTGATCTATTTCAAAGGGCTGCTCACTGCTGGCACGCATCCACGCGAAGAGATGGCGAAGGCTATCCAAACCGTTGGCGCACAAGACTGGATACGGGTATCTCCCGTCCCCTCCAGCACGCCAGCCGCTGATAACACCGCGACAGTTGTTCAACTGCCACCTGGCGATCTGTCCGACGCGGATGCTCTCGAGCAGATCGGCCGCGCCTTGGGGCATTCAAGCATTCGGGAAAACTGATCTGCCACCACGTGATAATATTCACATTTAATAGGCACGAACCGATCCGTCGTTGTCGCACGGACGTAATCTAACGGTTCCAGAATTAACCTGGTTCTCGGACATTAAGCTTGATGCTTCAGCATAGTTCGTACGTTTGATTGCACCCCGAGGAGAAAAGGATGATTTTCTAAATCCATTTTAGAGCGTCGAAATAATTTTGGCGGCGACTAAGTGAAACCAAACGCCCTCAGCTTCGTATCTATATTTTTAAGACATTGAGGTCGGGATCCGATTGGAGATTGCAGTGAGCTCACATGACAGGTGCAGGCGCCGGAAGCTTGGCTCAATGCGTTTACCCGCCAATATCGACCCACGATCGAAGCGTTCGGCCGAAAAGAGAAACGAAATTGAGAAGCGCCTGAGGGAGCTAAATTTCTTTCTCGCGTCCCTCGAAAACCGGACAACCCGGCTCGCCAGGTATCTCCGGCGCTCTTTGCTGAATTCATCATCTAAAGTTCAAGATCCGCGCACACCGTATGTCGGAACCCGGACAAATATTTCGCGAGGAATGGAATAATTCACGGCCTCTGGTTTTTCGGTAAAGTAGAGTTGAGTTAGCAGTTCACATGGGGCGCAACCTGTTCATGATCGTATTTGCGGCTGCATCGATCGCTGCTTTATGCGGTTGGCTAATTGGCCTTGCTTGGACCGCGATAAAATTAATCGGCTTGATATAAAAGACAGCTCCTTTAAAAACTCGCTCGCTCCGCCTGCATTTAATTTTTTATAATACCGACGCAATAATATCGCTGCTTATAAATAACCCGTTCGGGTGATGGCTGAGAAATTGTTCTTCTGTTAGTTTGATGTGTGGCTCTTTTTTGGAGCGGTTCGATGTCAAATAGTGTTCGTGTATTGCCCCCACAGAGACGTCAGGCTCTTGGCCGCCGCGTCTTCGGTTCTCACTCTCATATAAGTCTGCGGCAACGTCTTCTCGAACTTGCCCGACTGCGCGAATTGGTGCGCAGCGCCGAACTCCGGGCTCGAAATCAAGATCCCGCGCGTTAAAGCTTCAAAGGCTCTCAAGTTATGAGCTGACTTCTCGCGACCGGCCGCGGCATTCACAATCTGGAATCAACGTCTCGCCCTTCTCGACAAAAGTCTGCCGAAATTGCTTTGGCTCTTTTATGACTTTTGGATACATCCCGATCCAGATGAAGGGACGGAGCGGCGATAACAGCAGCCGGCATGGCCCCTTGATTGACGTCATTTGGCTTGCGCATGTTTCCGCCCATACTCACGGTCCGGACGCAAACAATTACGTTTCGCCTGCACGAGATCAATTCACGTAGATCGAGGTGCCTCGACCGGACGACAGCGTCACGCGGGCCTGGGTTAGATGATAGGCGCATGGTCAGCTGAAGCAGCTTTGCATACCTCACTGACATGCTATTATCGAGGGAACCGTGGGCGCCACCATGACAGGTATTGCGGAGTGGCTAGCATCGATCGGCTTGGGAGAATACGCCCAGCGTTTCGGCGAGAATGCCATTGACCTTTCGGTGGTCCGCGATCTTACAGAGCAAGACCTCAAGGACCTTGGCGTCCTGCTTGGGCATCGGCGCAAGATGCTGCGTGCGATTTCGGAGCTCAAGGCCGGCATTCTCATAACACCCCAGACCGGCGCCAGACTGTTTCCGCGCGATGCTGCGGAACGACGCCAGCTCACACTCATGTTTTGCGATCTGGTGGGCTCGTCGGCGCTTTCTGTGCGCCTCGATCCCGAGGACTTGAGGGCTGTTATCGGCGCGTATCACGACTGCATCGCGAAAGTCATCGAGCAGAATGATGGCGTCATCGTTAAGTATCTCGGCGACGGCGTTCTCGCCTCTTTCGGCTACCCCGTGGCGCACGAAGATGACGCCGAACAGGCGACACGTACCGGGCTGGAATTGGTTGAAGCTGTGGCCGGTATACCGACAGATATCGGCGCGAAGCTGCAGGTGCGTGTCGGCATCGCCACCGGAACTGTGGTGGTCGGCGACCTGATCGGCGAAGGCGCGGCCAAGGAGCAAGCGGTCATCGGTGAAACACCGAACCTGGCAGCGCGCCTGCAGATGTTCGCCGAGCCTGGGACGGTGGTCATCTCCGAGAGCACACGCCGCCTTACTGATGGGCATTTCGAATACCGCAATCTCGGCCCGATCACGCTGAAGGGTTGGACAGAGCCGGTAGCGGCTTGGCAAGTTCTGCGAACCACCGGCGTGGTGAGCCGGTTTGAAGCCCAGCACAAAAGCAGACTGAATCCCCTCATCGGACGCAACGAAGAACTCGAATTGCTGTCACGCCGCTGGCGCGCCGCCACCCAAGGCCAAGGCTGCGTCGCGGTGCTGACAGGAGAACCAGGCATTGGCAAATCGCATATTGCTCTCGCGCTTCAGGAGCGCGTCCAAGCTGAGCCACATTTTACGTTGCGTTTTTTCTGCTCCGCACATCATACCAACAGCGCTCTGTATCCGTTCATCGGCCAACTGGAACGTGCGGCCAGATTTGAACGAAGTGATACGCCAACTGAAAAGCTCGCGAAGCTTGAGGTTTTGCTCGCGCTATCCGGCCCTCAAGCGGACCATACAACGTCGCTTGTGGCCAATCTGCTCTCATTACCTTCCAGCGATCCCTACCGTATCGCGGAGATGACTCCGCAGAAGCGCAGGGAGATGACGTTGACGGCACTTTTGGCGCTGCTCGACGGCCTGTCAGCGCGGCGGCCGGTGTTCCTCATCTTCGAAGACGTGCATTGGGCAGACCCGACCTCACGGGAATTGTTGACCGCCATACTGGATCGTGTGCCGCGGCTCCGCGTGCTGCTTCTCATCACCGCGAGGCCGGAGTTCACGCCGCCCTGGCCCGGCCACGCGCATGTGACGACCGTCTCTCTCACACGTCTGAGCCGGCGCGACGGAGCAACGCTGATCGAGCGTGTCACGGCAGGCAAAGCGCTTCCTGAAGAGGTGATGAACGAGATTCTCGCCCGCACCGACGGCGTGCCCCTCTTCGTTGAGGAACTGACCAAGACGGTGCTCGAAACGGGACTGCTCGACGAGCAGGATGGGCGTTACACGCTCAAGCGTCCGTTACCTGCGTTAGCAATCCCAACCACATTACATGCATCACTGATCGCCCGGCTCGACCGCCTGGCATCCGTGAGGGAAGTGGCGCAGATCGGTGCCGTGGTGGGTCGCCAATTCTCCTATGAACTGCTGAGCACCGTCGCTGGGCTGCCCCGAGAAAAGCTCGACGAAGCGCTCGCCCAGCTGGTTCGATCCGAATTGATGTTTTGCCGCGGCGAAAATCCGGATGCGGTTTACATTTTCAAGCACGCGCTGGTGCGCGATGCAGCGTATTCGGGTCTGCTAAAAAGCCGGCGCGCAGCGCTGCATGCCACCATCGCAGACGCATTCGAGCAGCGCTTCCCGGAAATTGTGGATGCTCAACCCGAAACTCTCGCACACCATCTCACAGAGGCAGGGCTGATCGAAAAGGCGGAGAGCTATTGGCTGGAAGCAAGCAAGAAAGCAGCCATGCGCTCTGCCAACCTTGAGGCGATCGCGCACGCCCAGCGGGGCATAGAGACGTTGGCTTATTTGCCCGACGGCAAAGAAAAGGACCGACGAGAGCTCGATTTTCAGTTTGCTTTGGGGCCCTGCCTCATCGCGACCCAAGGTCCCGCCTCGAACAACGCCATCGCCACGTTCGCTCGCGCCCGTGAATTATGCGAGCGCCTCGGAGATCCACCCGAGCATCTCCAGGTTATGTTCTGGCTGACCACCGCAAGCGTCATTCGCGGCGAGCTACCGACAGCCCAGGAAACGATTGCGGTATTGCTGAAATCTTGCGCAGGCACGCGGCGATCGGGCGGCACTGCTCAACGCCATGCGTGGACAGGCCATGATTCGGCTTTTCATGGGACAACTGACTGGCGCGCGAGACGTGCTTGAACGAGCCATCGAAGCATTCAACATCAGCAGCGAAGAGGAACGATTGGCTGCCCGTGCGGCAGGTCAGGATGCAGGAGTCGCGGACATGGCCCTCATGTCATGGGCTCTCTGGCTGCTGGGTAATGCCGACGCGGCCATCGCCCAAGCTGCCGCTGCCATTCGGCGCGCCGATGATATCGATCATCCCCATTCGCAAGCCTATGCCTGCTACTATGCATCTGTTCTTCATGCCCTGCGGGGAGAATTCATGAAGGCGCAGAGCTATGCAGAGCGCTGTCTCACCCTTTCGGATGAGCACGGTTTCCGGCAATGGCGCGGTCTGGCGCACGCGGTGCGGGGCATATGCAGTGACTTGCTGTCCCCGTCCTCCGTCGCACTCGAAGAAGTTCATATGGCGCTGGATGAGTATCGCAGCGCCGGTTATCAGCTCGGCATCACGGCGCTGTACGTGCTGCTGTGCCCAGCACTCTTAGCCAACAGCAAAAGGGAGGCCGCACTGGACCTGATCGAGCAGGGACTGACGATGGCCGACCACAATTCCGAACGGATATTTGAAGCCGAGCTGTATCGGCTGAAGGCACATGCGCTGCTTACCCGCGGGACACCGGGCAGCGATCCTGAGCTACAGTCACTGCTCGAACAGGCCTTGGCCTTGGCCCGAAGCCAGCATGCGAAGGCGCTTGAGCTTCGCGCCGCAAAAAGCCTGGCTGCTTTATGGGTCGACCAAGGTAAGCATCGGGAAGCACTCGGCCTGCTTGAACCGGTCTATGCCGCGTTTACGGAAGGCTTTGAGACACGGGACCTCATCGAGGCGAGGTCACTGCTCGATCAGTTGAAATGAACCCGCGTGCAGGGCGGATTATCACTCGGCTGCAGCCCTGTGCCTTTTGTTTCGCGAACTGGCTTCTTTTTCAGCTTCAGCGTCGCGCTCGTTGATAAAGCGAGCCTTACCGGACCCATTTTCACCCGCATCCCTGTAAGCCTCGATTGCCTTCTCCGCGGCTGCTCGTCCCAATCTCTGCCCGTTATCGAGGTTGCTGTGATTCCATTTGAAATCAATCGTACTTGGAACCTGAATCTCGACCACAGTGCCTTTCCACTGCTTGGCGCCGGCTTCGGGATATTTAATGTGGTACTTAAAGAGCTTGACGTCATCTTCACCCACCGTCGCGGCAAATAGCTGGCATAGATTTGCAAGCGCGTCGTGAAGATTGTCGGGCTTACGAATCTGCTTGGCATCGACAATTCTGCTCACCCAGATTTCATCGAGATCGGGGTGCTCCTCGAGCAAGCTCCTGAAATTGACCGTATCAACCAGCGCGCCCTCGCAATATGTGGCTCCGTCGATCTTGACGGTTTCTTCGACGAACGGAAGCGCCGAACATGCACATAACGTCGATGCGCCGATATCTCCTTTGTACCCCTGATCTTTCATTGGATAGTTGGAGAAGAACGCGAGCTCCTGCGCGTCCAAATTCCAAGCATTGTGAAATATCCACGGCTTCTCTTCACCAAAGAGCCTCTCGAATTTGATGCCTTTCATGAATTCGCTGTCCGGATAATTGATCCTGGACAGTCCTGTAATGTTGGACAGGTACATCATGGATATCAGATAGCGGACTGCCGGATTTGGCGCCAACACTTGATTGAGAATCCACCCGTTGACGTCACCCCTGTCCCACTTCTTGTAGTTTCTGCGCATGGGAGAATGGTCATACAGGAGCGACATCGTCTCATTGAAAGCGTCCATCATTCTGTGCGGCTGCCACAGATGCTTGTAGCTGTCGGGATCGAACGCGAATTCCATCAACGCGCGCGAGTTGCCAAACCAGTCCGAACCAAACACAGAGTTGATGGGAAAGCGTTCATAACTTTCGTCGTCACGAAATACTTTATCGCGAAAGAATTGATAGGTTTGCTCAACCTCTCTGCCTTTGTCGCACTGGTTGTAAATAATTCCAACCCATGCGCCGATACACGACAGCGACCACACGTCGAATGTGATGCCGGCGGAGTGAAGGGCTCTTAAAACCCCGATGTGCAATCCTGCAGCCGGACCACCGCCACCAAGTGTAATCGCCCTCTTCGGAGTCCGAGATTTCAAAGGCTCTTTCATTTGACCCCCCTTTTAATAATATTTGATATTAAATGCGCGGCGACACTCCCAATTTCGGCAAAGAGAAAACAGTTTAATTCCTTTATTTAATATTTGAAAGCGGACGAACGCACCCACATGCAGATACGGCAGCAACGCTGACAGAGATTTCTCCCTCAGAACGTCGCATCCCTCATCAAACAGAGCGGACTCAAACTGGAGCAGCGGAACTCCAAGCAAGGCACGGGGGATCGCAGTGAGAATAGTAACCCACGGCGCCGCTGCCAGCTGCATGATCGTTGTTGCTGCATCTGGTGGTGACACTGTGTTAGCGAGTAGCAGGAGAAGCATGCAGGCGATGATCAGCGCCAGCCGCACACGCGACGCCCCCTGTGCCACCAGCACCGACGGCGACGGCGGCGAGGATGACGGTGGTGATGGTGATGATGAATAACGACCTGAGCCTTCTCAACCAGGTCATCCATCTGCATACGATCCGGCGTGTCGACGATCGATGGAACTGCCTCCGCGACCGTAGGCATGAAGGCCCAGCCGACGGTCGCAACACCTGCAGTAGCGACGACGGCGCTCGGCAGGATATCTCTGAGCAGGGTACGGCGACTAATTTCCGTCATGCATATGCTCCTTGGTTCAACACTCAGAAGCGAAGCTTGCAGAAACCGAGACAAGGATCAGGCAGGCCAGCCAGATCATCGCGGCTTCACAAGCTTAATCCTTTTTACAAACGCGCGCACCAAGCGCCTTGGCAAGTTGATCCAATACTGCAGATGTCTGGTTAAGTTTTCCTGAGACCAAACACTGAAGGGCCGCCCGGTGTTCCGCACACGCGCGGTGCCAATCCCTTCAGTGAGACAACGGATCTTCCTTCGGAAGCAAAATCAGCCTCGGGCGCGAAACGCCAACACGATGAGCGAAACACCCTGCACAAGCAGCAGCACTGCAAACACAAACGGCACTGCCAGCGCCGCCGCCATAGGAGCACTCAATAACAGCAGGCCGATGAGCAGATTAATTGTGCCCCGGATGAATGAGCCGATCCCTCCGCCCGAGAAACCACCAATGAGCTCAAGCACGCCCATCACCAATCCCTCAATGCCGAAAACAATGACAATGGCCGTTGGAACGGTCAGCGCCGCGACCAATGGGTGTCTCACAATCAGAACGCCGGCGGCGACGCCGACAATGCCGATCAGCAACGACCAGATCCACGGCACGGAGCGATCGACAAACATCTGCACGAGCGAAAGGACACCGCTAACAATCCAGTAGAAACCGAGAAACGTGACCAGCGTGACAAGCGTGGTGCCAGGCGCGGTCAGAAGCATCAAGCCCAGAAGAATTGCGGCGATGCCCTGGAGTAGAAACACCCACCAGATGTTTGATTGAGAAGGCTGCAAGGTTGTCGTGGTCATAACGTCGATCTCCTATTTTGCTTCAATTGCAATGGGATCTTTCGCTAGCTTGTAACAATGCCTGACCGTATTGATTTAGCGCCGCCATTTCAGGCGAACCGTTTAGGCCCTGTGGCGGATTTTATGCGGAAAAGAGACCAATGTGAAAGATCCTTTCGAACACACATCGGACAGACAATTGGGCGCAACAGGATAAACCGGCCAATTTTATATCGATAGCTTCTCGAGCGTCAGAATGACCCGAACACCGAACCCAACGCAATAACTGCTGCAAGTGCGATGAGCGCGCTGACAATTCCCACCATGACGATATCCAGATAGCTTTCGCGATGTGTGGAACCACAAACGGCGAGCAGCGTCACCACCGCGCCGTTGTGCGGCAAGCTGTCGAGTGTCCCCGAGCCGATTGTGGCCACCCGGTGCATCAGTGAAGGATCGATGCCCTGCTCCGCTGCGATCCGCATATAGGTGCTGCCGAGTGCATCGAGCGCGATCGTCATGCCACCCGAGGCCGACCCGGTCAGAGCGGCGAGCACGTTAGTGGCGACCGCAAGCGAAACCAGCGGGCCACCCCCGATCGAGAGCACCCAGTCACGCACGATCGCAAACGCCGGCAGCGCAGCGACGACGGCGCCGAAGCCCACGAGGCTGGCGACGCTGAATGCCGGCAGCACAGAGGCGTTTGCGCCCGCGTCCATGCTTTGGCGCAGTGCCGGCAGCCGTCTACGGTTGACGAGGACAAGCGTCAATATCGCAGCCGCGAGCGCCACCACCACCGACCAAACACCTGCCACAGCAGACAACGAGGAGCCTCCCCAGCGCTCCTCCGCCAGAAAGGAGAAGTCGAGCCGCGGCAGAATGAGCAGCGACATCAGAAGATTGACGCTCACAACAACAATGAGCGGCAGAACAGCCGTGCCGATTGGCACCGCGGCGTCACTGTGGTGACCGTGGCGGAGCTCCGCAGGATCGAACTCCCGCGCCGTCGTCGCTCGCTCCCGAATAATCTCATTATCGGCAATAGCATCAGGAATGATGTCGGCTCCGTCGCCATACCCCTCACCGGCGCGTCGCGCTGCGCCTTCAGCACGGGCGAGCCACCACAAGCCAAAGGCCAGCATGATGGCTGAGGCGATGATGCCCAGTCCCGGCGCCGCGAACGGCGTGGTGCCGAAAAATGGCATCGGAATCGCGTTCTGAATCGCCGGCGTGCCCGGGAATGCCGTCATCGTGAACGTCGAGGTGCCGAGCGCGATGGCCGCCGGCATCAGGCGCCGCGGGATATCGGCGGCCCGAAACAGCGCCTGCGCCATTGGCGCCAATACAAAGAAGGCGACAAACAAGCTGACGCCGCCATACGTCACCAGTGCACCTGCCAGCACGACCGCCAGTATTGCGCGCTGCGGACCCAATCGCTTCGTCATGAAGTGCGCGATGGCCTCAACCGAACCGCTGTCATCCATGAGCTTGCCGAACAGGGCGCCCAACAGGAACAGCGGAAAGAATTGCGCGATAAACTGCGCCGCGCTGCCCATGAACGTCTGCGTCCAGTGAGCGAGCAGCGGTTCGCGCGAGACGGCGGCCGCAACGAGTGCGGCCGCGGGTGCAAGCAGGAGCACGCTCCAGCCGCGATAAGCCAGAAAGATCAGTATCCCGAGTGCAAACAGAATTCCCAGAAGACCCATGGCTCAGACCTGTTCCAGAAGGACGTCCAAATTGAGCGTGGAAGTCTTTCCGACGCTTGCTCTGTGGGTCTTCAGAAAGGATTTAGCGCTGCTGCGACCTTCACTGTGCAGCATGGTCAGAAAATCCCATTCCGCATTAAATTTTGAAGACGCTCCAAGCTTGTCGAGGGCCTTGCTCGCGATGAGGTGAATCCGCATCCCCGCCCAAAGCGCTCCCTCACCGGTGCCCGCATCAGCGACCTGTCGAAGCAGCGCAATCATGCGCAGTTCCTTCAGCAGCGTGGCGTTGAACGACACCTCGTTCAACCGATCGAGGATTTCACGTGCCGTGCGCGGCGTGCCCTGGCGTTCGACAGGATTAACCGCGACGAGCAACGTATCCTTGGATTTACACTCACGCACCAGTGGGGTGATGGTCGGGTTACCCGAGTAGCCGCCATCCCAATAGGCTTCGCCGTCGATCTCTATCGCCTGAAACAGCGTCGGCAGGCAGGCGGATGCAAGCAACACATCCGGCGTGAGCTCGGCATTGCGAAACACACGTCCGCGACCGGTGCGAACGTTGGTGGCGGTGACGAACAAGCGGATGGACGACTCCGCGACCCGTTCGAAGTCCACGCACTCCGCCAGAATTTCTCTCAGCGGATTTACACCTCGCGGGTTCAGGTCATAAGGTGAGAACAGACGTGCCGCCATATCGAAGGCAATAAAGAACGGCGACGTATCCAACGTCCAGCGGCCCAAGAGCATATCCAGCGGGCTTCGTCGAATGGGGCTGAACCGCGCGGCATCGGACACCCGCTGCCAGAAGACCTCGAGCGCCGCCCGTGCGCCCTCTGGTCCGCCCGCTGCATATCCATCGGCTAGGACCACGGCATTCATCGCGCCCGCTGAAGTGCCGGAAATGCCGTCGATCCGGAGCCACGGCTCCTCAAGCAATCGATCGAGTACACCCCACGTGAAGGCGCCATGAGATCCGCCGCCCTGCAGCGCCAGATCAACCAGCAGGGTATCGTGAGCGCGGCTAACGAAAGCATCCGAAGGAGCAGGCATCATGCACTCCCGGGTCGCGACAACGGATTCAAATGTACCCCGGCAACGATTTCAGAGCTATGACGTTCTGGCTCTGCTGGTCTGCGGAATGGCTACAAAAAGAGCACGTCCCGATGCGAGCACCGCTCAAAGCTGAGCCATCCGCGTTCTCGCCACGACAAATTCAGGCAATCGATAAGAATTGAACCGGTTTTGATTTTCCCACTCACAGATTTCTAAGCATCGGATTCACCCTTCACCACAATCCGCTCGGGAGACAACAGGCCGAGCTGCCCATCGTGACGCATCGCCAGAGTATGGACATAGAAGTAGGTGTCGATGTCGTTGGTCGCTTCCATGACGGGGGATGGCGCAGACACGATCAGAAGTCTCGCGCATTCTCCGATCCAGTCGATATGCCGATGACCATGCATCAACACGGCACGACCTCCCAAGGCCTGGAGTCGCCGGACAAACCAATTGCCATTCACCAACGCAGTTCCGATGCGCTCAGAAAGAACCTTCGCCGGTCTGGGATACTCGATAACATGGTGGTGGAGAGCAATGATCCATTGCGCCTTCGGGTAGAGGGCCGCGGCAATTTCGATTCTCTGAACTTGCTCCGAAGGAATCATTCCAAGTGCATTGGTGAAGGAGAAGTGGGTATCTGCATTCGAGTTCAGCAGCATAATCCCCAGACCATCCTCGCAGTCCGGCGGCAACACCATTGGAAAAGCTGACGCCCATAATTCGTTCAAAGCTCTGGATATAAAAGGCCTACCCGCATCGGCAAATTTCGTCATCTCTGCAAGATGAGGTTTCAGCGCCTCAGAAAGACTGCCAGATAGACGGCGTCCTTTGTGGTCGACCAAACGAACGCGTTCTCCTTGAAATGCGTCGGCGACCGACAGAAACCGAAGCCGGCGCAGCTTTCTGTTGGGACTGGTCGGAAGATCGAGGCGGGCCGGATTCGCATGATCCACGATATTGAGATCGTGATTGCCGGGCAAAATCAGAATACGCCCTGCAAGCCGCGGGTAAGCCGTTACGATGCTGAGCAACTCAGACCACTCAGCGGAACTCCCCGCATCGGTCATATCGCCGGTGATAAGAATCGCATCGAGGGGGCTGTTTGTGTGGATGCCATCCAGCAGAGCGAACACCCGGTTCAGACGCGCATTGCCGCGCGGGCCCGATCGTCCACTCTCAATTCGGAAGCCGTAGCGCTCACTCACGACATGAATATCGGAGAGGTGAGCGATGCGCCACGCGCGGCCCGCCTGCGGGCGCGCCGTGAACTCATCGATATCCCGAAGATGAGGCATAGTCGCATCGGCGAATGCCCAGACAAGCGCCGCGACCGCAAGATAGGCTGCCAGCAGCACGATGCTGTTGGCCAGAGCAATTGAAACCAGATTTCGAAGCGAAGGCAGATTGGAAGTATCGCCCAGCCAGCGCGAATGGGGCCAAGCAAACATAATCACAACAAGGGCCGCACCACATATGATGATCCCGGCCGTGGCGGCTGCTATGGCGCGCAGCTTGGCAAGCTGGGACTTGGCAATCCGTGACTGAAGGAGCAGTTCAGCGAGATGCCGGATTCCCTCGCGGCAAATTGTGTACACGGGCTCGATAGCAAGCGAGTTCAAAGACCAGAAGCTGCTTTCCGCGAGCCGGAACAGCGAACGCGCTCCAAACAGCCCAACAAGAGCCACCACCACAAGAAGCATCACGGGCCAGATTCCGACAAGCGGCGACGTGATCTTGTTGGACATCAAACTGACCCAGGCTGACGCGACGAGCGGCGTAATCCCAAGAAGCAGCCCCGGCAAAACGAACAGCATGACCCAAGACAAGAACAGCTTTGGGAGACTGATCTCCGCGAGCAGACTGCCGGCAAGCGACAACATCGAGCGACGCTTGGTGCTGGATGCGTCGTCTTCAACGTCGCCGTCACGAGGATCGATGACAGGAATCATCTTAAAGGCCTTAAATCAGCCGATATGGCGACATTGCTTTCTTCACGCATCCGAACTCCGCACCCGCAATCGGGAGCGCGAAAGATTTTTAATTATTCTCCTTTGCGTAGACGCCCGCTGAGATCATCGCCCAAGCAATCTTCGACATAGAACCGAAGAACTGCGACACGGCCGACGGCCAGCAGAGGCATCGCAAGTGCGATCCCCATGACGCCGAACAAGGAACCGAATAGAACAATCGCCACCAGCGTCCAGGCGGGTGGAATTTCTACCGCCTGCCGCTGGATGAGCGGGCCGATCACATAACCCTCGACGGACTGGACAACCGTATAGATGACTACGGCCCAGACGAGCATCGAGAGCCCATGCGGCATGGCGACCAACGCAACCGGGATCGCGGCGACGATTGGGCCGAGATAGGGAATGAAATTCGAGAGACCCGCCTGAACGCCAAGCACGAACGCGCCTGGCAGTCCCAAAAGATAGAGAGCGAGCCAAACGGACGCAGCCATAAGCGCGATGCGGATGACTTGCCCGACGAACCAGAAGCGCAAGACGCTTCCCATCTCGTCCAGCACCTCACGCGCGCGAGCGCGGTAAGGAGGCTTCACGAACAGAACGATGCCATCGCGATAGACTCGAGGATCGAACGCAAAGAGCAGGCCAAGAAACAGGATCACCACCGTGTTGGCCAGAAAGCCGGAGGCCGTCCCAACTGCCGACTGGGCATGGCCAAAAAGCTTACCGCGATCAGGAAACCACTGCGAAAAATCACGTCCGCCCTCCGGCCCGAACAGATCGACGCCGAAGTCCATGAGGCGCTGATGCAGGATATCAAGCTGGGTGTCCATCACCCGTACCAAAAGCCGCGTCTGTTCGGGAAGTTTCCCCGCGCCCCACACGAGACCAAACGCCAAAAGGCCGGTCAAAATCAAAACGACCAGTGTCAATCGCCAAACACGGCCGATGGGAATGATAGGTTCCAACGCTCGTGCACAGGCATCCATGAAGGACGCCAGCAGGACGCCTGCAAATATGATCAGAAGACTGGACGACGTCTGCCATACGAGAAACAGGCCCAAGGCCGCGCCCAACAAAATGAGCCCGACCGTCAGAAGATTTCGCCTTCCGGCGCCCGCGACGTCAGCAACGGAGTCATCGTGAAGGGTGACCTCGGCGATACTTCTCTGCCCTGCCTTTAGATCGGTCATTGAGTCCCCAATACAACTGTTGTCATTTTGGCAAAGCTCATCGGCAGCTCTCACTCGCCGCCGCAGATTCTGCGGGCGGAGGGAAGTGATTTCGCCGCCGGAAGCCCCAACTCGGGAGCGCAGAGACCGCATGTCAGTTCTTGCGCTATGCACGGTCGTCAACCAAATGAACCGCGCAACGCCAGGCGTGATGTGCAAACACTTCAAGACGTCGTGCCGTCTCAACACGGACGATGGCCTCGTCCGCAGTCAAATGTCCCACTTCCGACCGCACCCAGGGTCGCGGCGCGGTAAGCGGGCTGCAATTCGTTTAGCTCTTTCGCAGAATGCTCGAGCTGGACGAGCGCGCCATCGGCCGTTGTCACGCTGTGTAGAGGGTCGATTGGATCGGCACTCTCGTGAACGCCAGTCTGCGCGGCGACTTTAGCCGCGACCAGGGCCGCGTTCCGCATCGCGTCCGCACACAGCTGCGCGACACGTACGTCGTCGAGCCCGCCTTTCACCAAGCCAATTTCAGCTTTCTTTGCCCGCAGCCTCTGCAAGCCGAGAGGCGTGGTCGAGAGCATGCAAGGTGCTGGTTAATCGCCGCTGATCCTCCTCTGTTTCCGGCGGACCGCTCACGTCAGTGATGAACACTTGTGTTTGGCGAAGTGCGGCGGCAGCCTCGGTTATCGAGACGTCGGCCGAACGAACCGCTCCACCGGGGTTATTCGCCTCCAGCCGAGCATTGATGAAACCACACATCGCTTCCAGGGCACGTGCAACCGTTCGTCGCGCTCCTTCCACAGCCGCGATTGGAGTCGCGAGTGCCGCAGGATCGAGACATCGCGTGAGTGGCGAACCTCGCTCCGGCAGGATGCGTTCTACGAATCGCGTGAATTTATCGACGATCGGCAACAGAACCAGGACGCCGACAACATTGTACGCGGTGTGATATGCCGCCAACAGGCTCACACCATCGATCGTGCTTGAGGCACGGACCAGCATGGGGGTGACAATTGGAAAGAGCACCAGCGCGATCACGGCCGCGATCAGTTTAAAGAGGATGTAGGCGAGCGCCAACCGTTTCGCCGTGCTGCTCGCGCCGATTGCCGCCAAAGCGGAACTGGTTGCTGTCCCAATGTTCTGCCCAATGATGAGAGCGCACGCCTGGTCCAGCCCAACGGCTCCGGCATAGTGAGCGGACAGCGTCACGGCGATCGCGGCGGTCGAGGACTGCATCACCGCAGTCATGACGAGGCCGACCACCACCAGAATAAGCACGCCGAACATACCTGACCACCAGCCGGCACCGGCCGCTGCCGTGACCGCAGGCAAGTCCGCCGGATGCAACTGCTCCGCCAATCCCCCCATGCCTTGCTGCAAAGTTGTGAGCCCAAAAAGCACAAGAGCGAAGCCCGCGAGGGCTGCGCCCGCTGCGGATATACGTCCGCGCCCCAACAGTTTGACCAGCGCGCCGATAAAAATCAGCGGCAGCGCAAAGGACGTGAGCGAGACACGAACGCCGATGAGCGCAACCAGCCAGCCGGTTCCCGTCGTTCCTATGTTCGCGCCGAACACAAGACCCAGCCCCTGAGGAAAAGTGAGCAGGCCCGCGCTCACCAGGCCGATTGTCGTCATGGTCGTTGCACTCGACGACTGGACGAGGAGTGTCACGACGGCTCCCCAGAACACGCCCGACAATGGCGTTGCTGCCGCTCTGCCTAACACCGTTCGCAGCGCGGACCCGGCCATGGCCTTAAGGCCGCTGGTCATGACCGACATGCCAAGCAAGAACAGACCCACGCCACCAATGACCGAGATCGTTGTCGACATTCCGGCTCCTCGACTGAAGCGCCACCTCAGTTATGAGTTATGGAGAACGACGATATGAACACTGAAGTTAAAACGTGCTGCTGTGCGATCCCTGCGTTGATTGCGCATACGGTGCCGTAAATCACGAGCGTTCGCCATTCTTTCCGCGCCAAGATATTCGGTGCGCGGATCTAGTATTTTTCCTCAACGAAACGTCGACCCTCAAGCGACGCTTGATCATCGTACGCGCCCTTAACATCGCGCTTGGGAAGCTTCACAAGCTTCCTCCGTGTCTTTTTATAAGGAATTAGCCCGAGCAGATGGCTGATACAGTTAAGGCGTGCACGACGCTTGTCATCGGAACGTACAATAAACCACGGAGCAAACTCGGTATCCGTCGCCTTCAACATGATATCGCGCGCACGCGAGTATTCAAACCATTTACGCCGGGAGCAAAGATCTGTGGGGCTGAGCTTCCATTGACGCAGTGGATCCGTGATGCGAGCCTCGAAGCGACGCTTTTGCTCCGCATCGCTCACCTCCATCCAGAATTTGATCAGCAAGACGCCGTCGTCCACCGCATATCGTTCGAATTCGGGACAAACTTCGAGGAAGCGCTGGTGCTGCGGCTTTGTACAAAAGCCCATGACGTACTCGACGCCTGCCCGGTTGTACCAGCTGCGGTCGAAAATCACGATCTCGCCAGCCGCGGGAAAGTGCCGGAAGAAACGCTGCATGTAGACTTGCGATCTCTCGCGATCCGAAGGAGCCGGCAATGCCACGACGCGGAAGACACGCGGGCTCACCCGTTCGGTGAGAGCCTTGATCGTGCCGCCTTTGCCGGCCGCGTCGCGGCCTTCAAAAACCACGACGACGCGGAGACCTTTTTCCTGAACCCAAGCCTGGAGAGCACATAGCTCAACCTGCAAGGCACGAAGCGCACTCTCATATTCCTTGCGCGCCATCGGCTTATCGGATGCGACGACCATCCTGTACCCTCCGAGTTTGGAATAAGGTTCGCAGCCTCGGTGCAGCAATTAGTCGAGCTCAATGATAACCGGTCGCCCTTCATGAGACAGTGTGTTTTATTTACCACTCAATAGAATGCGAACTATCAACAACTTGGTGATCGCGCTTCGACAACCTTGCTGCATTGCAACTCAGGAAGCCTGCGATGGCGGCTCTGGTCGGGCTCTCACAGCGCCCTCGGGCGTGACGCCAATTAGACGTTACCAAGAAGCCGCGCCTTTACTCGCGTTTCTAAGACGATTTAAACTCGGTCCTTAGCGGATTGCTGTCTGACGAACTTTTCGCTCCGCTGCGAACACGTCGATTGGTCGAACCCTGGTGCAAATCGTAACCACGGAGTACGCCGATGACCACGATAACAAACGCTGCGTCCGAACACGGCTCCACACCTTGGCATGCGATTGCAGCGGACGATGTGCTGCGGCGACTAGACAGCAACCTGCAATCCGGCCTCTCCACATCCGACGTCCAGCGCCGTCTTGAGACCTATGGTCACAACAGATTGCCCGAAGGCCGCAAACGCGGACCGTTCATGCGGTTCCTCATGCAGTTCAACAACGTACTGGTCTACGTTTTGCTCGCCGCCGGATTCGTTAAACTGATGATCGGCCTTTGGCTCGATGCTTCCATCATTCTGTGTGTGGTCGTTCTCAATGCTCTCCTCGGATTTATTCAAGAAGGGAAAGCTGAGAAGGCATTGGAATCGATCCGAAATATGTTGTCCGCGGAAGCGAGAACCCTGCGTGCTGGGGAGACCCGCTTTGTGCCGACTGAAGATCTGGTCCCGGGCGACGTCGTGCTGCTCGAATCCGGTGACAAGATCCCGGCCGATCTGCGCCTCGTCGATGTCAGAAAATCTGCGAACCGAGGAAGCTGCTCTCACTGGAGAGTCCGTACCCATCGACAAGACCACGGAGGCAGTGACTGAGCGGGCGACCGTGGGCGACAGAGAGGGCATGGCCTTTTCCGGAACATTGGTCGCCTCAGGACGCGGCACCGGTATCGTTGTCGCAACGGGAGCCAATACAGAACTAGGCCGCATCAACCAATTGATGACGGCGGTGAGTGCCCTTGAGACACCGCTGCTGCGTCAAATCAAGAAATTCGGATATGCCATCACTGCAGTGATCGCCGTCGTAAGCGTCATCGTTTTCCTCTTCGGCCGTTTTCTGCGGCAGATGCCCTTCGTAGACATTTTTCAGTCTGTCGTTAGCATTGCTGTTTCAGTCATTCCGGAAGGGCTGCCGGCCCTCATCACAGTCACCTTGGCAATTGGCGTGCAGCGGATGGCTCAGCGTAACGCCATCATTCGGCAGCTTCCCGCCGTCGAGACGCTCGGTTCGGTATCCCGAATTTGCTCCGACAAAACCGGAACCCTGACTCTGATGGAGATGATGGTCGTCTCGGCTGTGACCGCTGAAACGACTTACACGGTTACAGGACAAGGCTACGCAGCGGCGGGTGAAGTACTGAAGGACGGCAAGCCCGCTGGCCAGGATTCGACCCTGAAGCTCATGGGCAGGGTTTCGATGCTTTGCAACGATGCGGAATTGCTGCAGGAAGACGGAGTCTGGAAAGTCGAGGGCGATCCAACGGAAGGTGCGCTCTATCCATTCGCCACCAAGATCGGACTCGAACGACAAGCCGAACAATCTGCGTTTCCAAGAATCGATATCATTCCATTTGAATCAGAACATAAGTTCATGGCCACCGTGAACCGAGACGCTGCCGGAAAGATAATGCTCCTCGTCAAAGGCGCTCCGGAAGTCATCCTGGATCATTGCGATCGACAGCATCTCCAAAACGAACAGTCTGCGACGCTCGAACGCGACTATTGGCTAACGGCGTCGGATCTACTCGCTGCGCAGGGTGAACGCGTGCTGGCCTTGGCATGGCTGGAGCAACCGCAAATCAAAATTGGTGGTCTCGGACCGGCGGATCTGCCCAAAAATCTGGTGCTGATCGGGCTCATTGGATTGCTGGATCCTCCGCGCCAGGAAGCCATAGAAGCCGTCAAAGACTGTCACCACGGCGGCATCCGCGTCACCATGATCACCGGCGACCACAAGATTACCGCCGCAGCCATCGCAGAGATGCTGGGGATCGGCGACGGGAAGACCGCCATCACGGGCGCCGAGATCGAGGAGATGGATACTGCGATGCTGCAGGATCGCGTCCGAGACGTGGACGTTTTTGCAAGAGCCAGCCCAGAGCACAAGCTACGCCTCGTGAAAGCAATTCAGGCAAACAGACAGGTCGTCGCGATGACCGGCGACGGGGTGAACGACGCGCCAGCCCTGAAGAAAGCCGATATCGGAGTTGCAATGGGAATCAAGGGCACCGAGGTGACCAAGGAGGCCGCTGAGATGGTGCTCGCCGACGACAATTTTGCCTCGATCACCGCGGCCGTCAAAGAGGGGCGTACGGTATTTAACAACATTGAAAAGGCCATCTTGTTCTTGTTGCCGACGAACGTCGCCCAGGCACTTGTGATCATGGTGGCCATTTTCGTTGGCTTCACTGCGCCGATTACCGCCCCTCAAATCCTGTGGGTGAACATGGTGACGTCCGTCGCGCTCGGGCTCGTGATCTCATTCGAGCCACACGAGCTTGATGTCATGCAACGGCCGCCACGCGCAGTCGATCTCCCAATCCTCGACGCGTTCGGCGTGTGGCGTGTCGCCTTTGTGGGCTTGGCGTTGCTCGTACTCACCTTGTGGGCATTCTTTTGGATGAAGTCGAACGGGGCATCTGATCCGCTTGCTCGGGCAGTTGCCGTGAATGCGCTGGTCATCGGCCAGATCTTCTACCTGCTCAACAGCCGGTATAAGATTGAATCATCCCTGTCTCTGAAGGCGCACCTGGACAATAAATATTTGCCGCTCGGCATCGGCGCGGTTGTGGTTCTGCAGCTGTTGTTCACCTATGCCCCGCCTCTTCAGGTCCTGTTCGAAACCGAAGCCATTCCGTTCGCAGTATGGCCACGGCTCTTGTTAGGCGGCTTTATCTTCTTCCTTGTGGTAGAGGGCGAGAAATTTCTCATTCGGCGCATGCGTACATCGCAGCACGCGACTGGCACGGTTCAATGAGTACGCTTCGGTCAATGTTAGAATTTGACGAACTCCACATTTCGGAGTTGCCCAATTGCCATCGCTATCTTTTACCCGCAAAATCCGATAGGCTTATCGTGCAAGGCTATCGTGGTTCTCGAAGATTTTAAGTATTGCACGAGACGGACGTGGTTGTCGTACTGAGCGACCACGCAGCAAGAGCCGCATCAAGAAATGGGAATAAGAGCGCGATAAGTAAAATTACGCGGCCGAAAGGATTTGGCCATGTCTGCATACGTCGTTCGTATGAGTCAGATATGTCGCGCGACGCGGTCGGCATTGATCGCTTTCATAATTCCTACCGTGCTTGCGGCATGTCAGCGTGAAGCGGAAACCTCCGCCGCCCCGGAAGCGCGACCTGTCAGAGCCATCACAGTCGAAAGACGCGAAGCCGGAACGCCGCTGACGTTCACCGGCCGTATCGAGGCAGAGGACGAAGTGGCGCTGGCGTTCCGCATTTCAGGGCGCTTGCTTGAGAGCAGCGGCAAGCTCGGAGATCAAGTCCAGCCCGGACAGGTGGTCGCACGCCTTGAATCGCAAAACGAATTGAACGGATTGCGACAAGCCCAGGCAGGCCTCGCCGCCGCTCAGGGCCAGTTGACCCAGGCACGCAATCATTTCGAGCGCCAGGAAACACTTCTGGGGCAAGGCTGGACGACCCGCGCGAATTTCGATCAAGCGAAACAGGCGCAACAGACCGCCCAATCGCAGGTTGACGCCGCCGAGGCCCAGCTCAAGATTGCGCATGATCTGGTCAGCTTCACCGAACTCAAGGCAGACGCGCCAGGGGTTTTGACGGCCACGGGTCCCTCAGCAGGTGAAGTCGTTCAGGCAGGACAAAGCATCGTCAGAATTGCACGAAAGGACGGGCGTGATGCAATCTTTGACATTCCGTCCCAAATCATTCGAACCGCGCCAAGCGATCCTCAAATCTCCGTAAGTCTCACGGACGACCCGACGGTGACCGCGCGCGGACGCATCCGTGAGGTTTCCCCTCAGGCGAATCCTGTGACTCGAACGTTCGAAGTGAAGGTTGGATTGACCGATCCTCCGGCAGCGATGCGCCTCGGCGCGACCGTGACCGGGCGCCTGGAGACGGTGGCTGTCCCGATCATCGAAATCCCGGCAACGGCGTTGACGAGAATAAATCAGCAACCGGCGGTTTGGATTGTCGACCCAGCGAACAATACCGTCTCGATGCGGAATGTTGACGTATTGCGTTTCGATCAGGCCCAGGTGGCGGTCTCCCAAGGGCTCGATACCGGCGAAGTCGTCGTCACGGCAGGTGTGCAAGCCCTGCACCCGGGCCAGAAGATTCGCGTACTCGGATCTGCGCCATGACGGGTTTCAATCTTTCAGAATGGGCGCTGAGGCACCGCTCGCTTGTCGCCTATCTGATGATCGTCGCCGTGGTCGCGGGTGTCTTTTCCTATTTCCGCCTCGGCCGCAGCGAGGATCCGACCTTCATCATCAAGACCATGATCGTCCAGGCAGCATGGCCTGGTGCAACCGTCGAGGATACGCTCAAGCAGGTCACGGAGCGGATCGAACGCAAGCTTCAGGAAACGCCTCACCTCGACTTTTTGCGCAGCTATACGAGTGCCGGCGTTACGACGATCTTTGTCAACCTCGAGGGCAGTGCCAACGCGAAGGAGGTTGCTGATACCTGGTACCAGGTCCGCAAGAACGTTGGTGATATTCGCCACACCCTTCCTGCGGGCATCGTCGGGCCCGGCTTCAACGACGATTTCGGCGATACATTCGGAATTATCTACGGCTTCACCAGCGATGGCTTCACTCATCGCGACCTTCGCGATTACGTTGAAGATATCCGCTCGAAGCTGCTTCTCGTTAAAGACGTATCGAAGATCGAATTGCTGGGAGCCCAGGACGAGAGGATTTTTGTCGAGTTCTCGATGAAGGAGCTCGCCGGGCTGGGTATTGACCGTGCTGCGCTGATTGCCGCACTCCAGGCGCAAAATGTCGTACGACCGTCCGGCACGATTCAAACGGGCCATGAAAGCCTTTCGCTCCGGGTGTCGGGGGCATTTCGATCCGAGCAGGATGTCGCGAACGTCAATTTCGTCGTCGGCGGACGCACCCTTCGCCTCAGCGATATCGCGCAGGTTCGTCGCGCCTACGCCGACCCGCCACAGCCAATGTTTCGCGTCAATGGCGAGCCGGCGATTGGCCTCGCGATCGCCATGCGCGACGGCGGCGACATTCTCGCCCTCGGCAGAAACATCAAGAAAGCAATGGCGCAGATCACTGCCGACCTGCCGATTGGCATCGAACCGAAATTGGTCGCGGATCAGGCAGTCACGGTCGATGGCGCCATCTCCGAATTCATGACGTCGCTCTTGCAGGCGATTGCGATCATTCTCGTCACGAGCTTCATCAGTCTCGGCATCCGCCCGGGCCTGATCATCGCCCTCTCCATTCCTTTGACGCTGGCCATTGTGTTTCCCGATCATGAAAATGGCGGGGATCGACATGCAGCGCATCTCGCTCGGCGCTCTGATCATCGCCCTGGCGTTGCTCGTTGACGATGCGATGACCACCACGGATGCAACACTGAACCGACTGGCCGAAGGCGACAGCAAAGTCGAAGCTGCGACATTCGCATTCCGCACCTACGCGTTTGCCATGCTCGCCGGAACGCTTGTCACCATCGCAGGCTTCGTCCCGGTCGGCTTCGCCGCGAGTTCCGCGGGCGAGTACACGTTTTCCCTCTTTGCTGTCGTCAGCATCGCACTGATCGTGTCATGGTTCGTCGCCGTTATCTTTGCGCCGCTGCTGGGCGTCATCATCCTGAAACCTCCCAGCACGACCCAAAACTCCGGCCCGGGGAAAGTTTCTCAATGGTATCGCAGATTTCTCACCACGGCCATGAGAGCGAAATGGGTGACGATCATTCTCGCACTGGCGTTCTTTGCAGCGTCCTTTCTTGCGCTTCCGCTCATCCCCCGGCAGTTTTTCCCGTCGTCCGATCGTCCCGAACTTCTCGTCGATCTCAGTCTTCCACAGAACGCATCGATCTATGCCAGCGAGGCGGCAGCAAAGCGCTTCGATGCTGTCCTTAAGGGGGACGCGGATGTCGCGCGTTGGAGCACCTATGTGGGGCGCGGCGCCATTCGCTTCTATTTGCCGCTGAACGTGCAACTGCCGAACGACTTCTTCACCCAAGCGGTGATCGTTGCAAAGGATGTAGCCGCGCGGGAGCGCCTTCGTGCCAAGCTGGAGAAATTCCTGGCGAATGAGTTTCCGAGCGCAGTCACTCGCATATCTCCGCTCGAACTCGGACCACCGGTGGGCTGGCCTTTGCAATACCGCGTCAGTGGCCCCGACATTGCTCAAGTTCGAGAGATCGCCCTGAAGCTCGCCCAGATCGTTGCGACGAACGCGCAAGCCGAGAAGATCAATTTTGACTGGATGGAACCGGCTCGCCAGGTTCGCATCCGCATCGATCAAGATGAAGCAAGGTTGTTGGGCCTGAGCTCGCAAGCAGTCGCGGCGGTCCTCAACACTGTGATTTCCGGGACACCTGTGACTCAAGTGCGCGACGATATTTATTTAATAGATGTCGTTACGCGCGCGACTGATGAACAACGCGTCTCGCTCGCGAACCTCCGGACTTTGCAGGTCCCTCTGCCGAACGGACAGACAGTTCCGCTAAGCCAGTTCGCTGCGTTCGAGTATCAGCAGGAATATCCCCTGATTTGGCGACGTGATCGCGTGCCCACACTTACAGTGCAAGCTGACGTGGTTCCGGGTGCGTTGCCGGAGACTGTGATCACTGCATTGGCACCGGCGGTCGCAGCACTGACGAAGGACCTCCCGCGCTCATATCGCGTCGTGGTGGGCGGCACGGTCGAAGAGAGCAAGAAATCCCAGGCCTCCGTCATCGCCGTAGTACCAGTGATGTTACTGCTGATGCTCACAGTCCTCATGGCCCAGTTGCACAGCTTTCAGCGGCTGTTTCTGGTCTTGAGCGTCGCGCCATTGGGCTTGATCGGCGTCGTGGCCGCGCTTCTCCTCTCTGGCAAACCGTTGGGCTTTGTGGCGATCCTCGGCATTCTGGCCTTGATCGGAATGATCACGAAGAACGCAGTGATCCTGATCGGACAGATCGAAGCCGAGCGAACGCAAGGTAAAAGTGTCTGGGATGCAGCCATCGACGCCAGCAGCGCCCGCTTCCGCCCTATCATGCTGACAGCCGTGTCGACGGTCCTCGGTATGATCCCGATTGCGCCAACGGTATTCTGGGGACCGATGGCCTATGCGATTATGGGTGGGTTGCTCGTCGCGACTATTCTCACGCTGATTTTCCTGCCGACCCTCTACGTCGCTTGGTTCGGCGGAAAGCAGCAATCCATCGAAGCTCGCTCGCCGGCACCAAGTTAATGGGAATGCACATCCCGATTTACGCGACCAGAGCCTACGAAAACTCGAAATTTAACTGCGCAAACAATTCATTCCGACGACACGCCCCGTTCGCGCATCGATGCGAACATTCAAAAGGTCACGCCCGCGGCGAGGTTCGCCCATCACGATCCAGTATCGACCACGTCGATCAACGTTGCGCACCCGAGCAACTCCACTGAGCCTTGCGATATGAATGGCTTCCCGGCGATCAAATTCATGGCGGGATCTGTGACCAGCCTGATCGCCGACGCTATCAATGGGGGCGCCTTGCGCCAGAGCTAGCGAGCGACCTGGCATACTCGAAAGACCAAAACCCAAGATCAGGAGAGCGTACGCAAGAATTCTCTTCATCACCATCCCTCCTGCTCGCCGGAACAAGATATCGTGACTGGCGACAAGCTACCACGTCCGACCTCCAGTTGTCGGTGTCAGACGGCCCCTTCAAAGCGATCCGCTCGAGAGACCGCAGAGCCATCCATCATACTGCGCTGCAAGACATAGCGGGATAATTTTGACTTGCGACCTTGGCCATCTTCAATACAATTCGAAGGGATATTCGTACTGAGCCATCGTTGATGGAGAGACGAATGACGAGCGATCAGCTCTATTTGGAAGCAAATATCCCAATAGCTGCTGTCGTGCGACCGGATGGCTTTGCCTTGGTCGCTATGCGCAGATCACCTTTGCACACAGGCTCCCATTCTCCAGGCGCTGCACCATTCTTTCAGTTTCGACACTCAAATCCAGATACGCCAGCGTGCGAGGGACATCTCACCTTTTATTGCCGGACGTCTTGCATCGCGACCGTTCTCTCTGCGAGCCAAAGTCATTGGAGTAATTAGATTTAGAACTAATTCTTAGGACAACGCCAACTGCCACCGAGGCTCGGCGAAATTTCTTCACCGCGATCAACCACAAGACGTCGACGCGTTTTGAAGGAAGGGTCGAACATATGAGTGCAATCAGCCGCCGGACATTTTTCAGTAAAATACTGCCTGGCGCCGTCATCGCAGCCGCGGGCGTTGCTTCCATCGGCCTCATCGTGCACAGCTCCGCAGAAGCATTGACGTTGACAACCGCCAACGCGGAGAAATCCGAGGGCCTCGTCAGAAACGTTCAGGCCACAACGGTTGATCCCCGAGGACCACACCATCGCCGCTGGGGTCCTCGCCGTCGCGACCCAAATCGGCGCCAAGTCGTTGGACCTGCTGGCAGCACCGCGGGCGCAACAGGTGCGGCTGGCGTTGATGGGCACGCTCGCCTCAGGCTGTGCAGCTGAACAAGCTGAGTGAGCCGAGGCTCTGAAAGAAAACGGTCAGGAGTGGCGATGACGAACTCGGACCTTGCCCCAGCCAGCTTATTGTTCAGCGCGTTTTTACGAAGCATCGCCTTCTTCGGTTTCTGGCTCGTGCTGACTGATGCCCAAGCCGCCGATGTTCCGGCAGGTGTCGTCGCTGCCATCGCCGCAACTTGGGCGAGCCTGCGTCTCATGCCACAGCAGCAATGGAACGTGCGTCCGGCTAAACTTGCCGAGACTCGTGTTGCGCTTTTTCTGTCAGTCGATCATCGCAGGAATCGATGTCGCCCGACTCGCGCTCGATCCACGACTGTCATTGCGACCCGGCTTCGTGATTTATCATCCAATTCTATCACCAGGAACGAAGTGTGAGACGTTTTGCGCAATAACAAGCCTCATGCCCGGCACGCTCCCGTCCGGAGCCTCTGAAGACCGCGGACTTGCCGTTCACTGTCTTGATGTCACTCAGCCCGTGGTGGAGCAGATTGCTGCGGAGGAAGCTCTCTTTGTGCAAGCACTTGGGGGCACGCAGGGCCATGGATAGTTTTCTTTTCGGTGCCGCTGGCTTCGTATTGGGGATGGTCGCGCTTGGCCTGTTTGGCATCCTACGCCGGTCGCGCGAGGCTGATCGCCTTATGGCGGCGCAATTGCTGGGGACCGGCGGAGTAGCAATCCTTCTCCTGTTGTCCATCGCGACCCAAACACCCTCGATTGTCGATGTCGCGCTGCTGTTGGCGCTTTTGGCTGCGTTCGCCACAGTTGCCTTCGTCAGGAGCGCGTCCACTTTGCGAGGCGAAGCTTCGGAGGCAACAAAGCACCAATGAATCTCGTACTGAATATCTTCACTGTTGTTGCTGTCTCGGCCGGAGCCCTCTTCTTCTTGGCGGGAACGGTCGGTTTGCTTCGCTTCCCGGACACGCTCACGCGCCTTCACGCGTTGACCAAAGTGGACAATCTGGGCCTTGGTCTGGTTGTTCTAGGCCTGTTGCCGCTAACCAATGGAGCAGTTGGAGGATTGAAACTCATCAGCATATGGCTGCTCGTCCAAGTATCGGGCGCGGTTACCACGCAAATTATTGCGCGCGAAGTCCGACAGACCAGGCTGCAAGAATGACGATGTCCCTTGCTCTCGATATCGGCCTTGTCGCGCTGATCCTGGCGATTGGTATTTGGACGATCGTCGTGCGAGAGAACTTTGCGGCCATCATCGGGTTCGTCGTCTACGGCTTACTGCTGACAATTATCTGGGTCCGACTGTCTGCTGTTGACGTTGCGCTGACCGAAGCGGCGATCGGCGGCTTGACCGGCATGTTGCTGCTGGGTTTAGACGCGCGGCTGCGCACTGCACGTATCAATAACATTCAGACCAGCGGTTTAACTCGTCTCGTCGCGGGGGTCATTTGCGCTATGGTTTCGGCGGTCTTGGCAATCGCCGTCCTGTCCCCGCCGGAAACCATCCCGACGCTTGCGCCGATGGTAATGGAGAACTTGGCGCAAACCGGCTTAGGCAATCCCGTCGCTGGTGTGCTGTTCGCTTACCGCGCGCTCGACACATTGCTCGAGAAGGTTGTTCTGTTGCTCGCTTTGCTCGGCATCTGGTCGATGGCGCCGGATCGTGCATGGGGTGGAATTCCTGCGCTGCGCGTCTTCGCGCAACCGAACAGCACGCTGACGTTTCTCGCGCAACTCCTGCCGCCGATCGGCATCGTCGTCGGCATCTATATGTCATGGGTCGGAGCAAATTACCCGGGTGGCGCCTTTCAAGGCGGCACAATACTCGCCGCAATGTGGATCCTTGTCATGGTCGTGGGCTTGCAGGATGTTCCATCGATCGGCCAGTTTTGGTTGCGGCTCCTGCTTGTCATTGGGACCGGCAATCTTTCTCGCCATTGGGCTTGCAGGATTTGTGCTGGCAGGTGCTTTCCTCGCCTATCCTGCAGGCTACGCAAAACCCCTGATCGTCACCATCGAGGCCACGCTGACACTTTCGATCGGTGTCGCGCTCGGGATGCTGGCTGCCGGACCGCCAGAGCGGAGGCCGCCATGAATGCCATAACGTTATTCGGTCTCTGCGGCGCCGCGCTCGTGGGTGTTGGATTGTTCGGGCTCATCACAGACCCCGAGCCTCCGCGCAAAATTCTGGCGCTGAATGTTCTAGGAACAGGCATCTTTCTGCTGTTCGGCACGATAGCCAAAAGGGGAGCGGCCGCGGGGCTCGGAGGTGATCCGGTCCCGCAAGCAATGGTGATCACCGCAATCGTCGTCGCCTTCGCCGCCACCGCTATGGCTGTAGCGTTGGTGCTCCGGCTCTTCGAGGAAGCAGGTCAAGCTAGGCTTGACGACGAACCACCAGGGGCTTCAAGCGCGGAAAGAGGCGACAGCTGATGCCGAACGCCGCAGCCCTGGCAGACGCAACGACGATGGGCGGCGCTCTTCTCATTCTAACGATCATTTTGCCGGTCGTTGGCATTCTGCTGTCGCTTGCACTTGGCGGGAGATCTCCCGAACGACTTGCCGCCGTTGTTCTGCCGAGCGGCCTTGTTATAGCCGCCGTCGTTTTTGCTGAGATCTGGCGAAACGGACATTCGCTGACCTACATCATTGGCGGCTGGAACCCGCCGCTCGGCATCGCACTGCGCGCTGATGGATTGTCAGCCGCGATGATGCTCACGACAGCGATCGTGATCTTTGCCGTCGGCGTGTTTGCCCAAGGCGACTTCCATACCAGACCAGGATCTGTCGAAACGCGTGCTCCATTCGTGTTCTGGATCTTGCTGCTCGAGAATCTGGAGCGCAATGAACCTGACCTTCGTGGCCGGAGACCTTTTCACGCTGTACGTCGCGTTAGAGCTATTGACCTTCGCCGCTGTTCCTCTGGTGAGCCTCGACGGGCGCGCGGAAACGCTGCAGGCAGCATTGCGTTATCTGCTCTTCGCGATCCTCGGCTCGATGTTCTACCTGGTCGGCGCGGCCTTGCTCTACGGAAGCTACGGCACACTCGATATCGCACTCCTGGCGCAACGGGTCCACGCCGATCCGGCGACGATTGCTGCAGCCGCGATCATGACGTCGGGTCTTCTCGCTAAAACCGCGCTTTTCCCGCTGCATCTGTGGCTCCCGCCTGCCCATGCCGGAGCACCAGCCGCCGCCAGCGCCGTACTGTCGGCATTAGTCGTAAAGGGATCTTTCTTCGTCGTGGTGCGTATCTGGTTTGATGTCATGCCGCAGCTTCCTGGTCAGGCGGGCACGCAGATACTCGGGACGCTTGGCGCCGCGGCAATCCTTTTTGGAAACGTACTTGCGTTGCGTCAGCAGCGGTTGAAGCTGCTGGTTGCCTACTCAACGGTTGCACAGATCGGTTACCTGTTTCTGATGTTTCCGCTTGCCTTCAACGCAGCGTCATTGTCGCTCCAAAGCAACAGCGCACTGACCGGCGGGATTCTGCAAGCCATCTCGCACGCAACGGCAAAAGCCGCCATGTTCATGGCAGCAGGATTGATCTACGCGGCACTCGGGCACGATCGCATCGCCGGGTTGGCCGGTATCGCACGCGTGCTTCCCATGACCGTCTTCACGTTCGCGCTGGGGGGCGTGTGCTTAATTGGACTGCCGCCGAGCGGGGGATTCTGGGCAAAATGGCTCCTGCTTAGCGCAGCAGTGGCGACCGGACAGTGGTGGTGGGCCGTCACCATGCTGGCAGGCGGTCTTCTCACGAGCGGCTACGTATTTCTCGTCCTCTGGCATGCGATGGCTCCGGCGCGTGAGCCTCTGAAGCTGGACGTTACGGTGCCGAGATATCAAGAAGCCGCTGCGCTTTCGTTGGCGCTGTGTTCGCTGCTGCTTGGTCTCGTGGCATTAGGCCCCGCCGATGTACTTCAGATAGGACGCTCCGGAACAGCATTGGTTGGATCGCGATGATCGACGTGAAAACATTGCTGACAGCCACAGCCTTAGTCGTACCGCTCGGCCTCCTGCTTGCTTGCCTCTGGCCGATTGCACGTGAGCGGATGTTGTCACTGCTGGCGCTGGCCCCGATCCCAGCCCTGGTTGCAGCGCTATTTGCAAACAACGGTCCGCCGTTTGTGCTGGGAGCACAACGCCTGCGCCTCACCTTCAGTCTCGATACCCCCGGCGCGATACTGCTCGGCGTTGCCGCGCTGCTGTGGATCGCATCCGGGGCATATGCCTCGCAGTATCTACAAGGTCAGCCGGATCGCGCGCGCTTCGCCGTATGCTGGCTGATGGCGCTAACAGGCTGCATCGGTGTCTTCCTCGCAGCCGATATGGTGAGCTTCTATTTTCTGCTCGCGCTGCTCACGCTTGGAGCCGGCGGTCTTGTTATTCAAGATGGAACAGCGCGCGCTTGGCGCGCTAGCGCCATTTATTTGGGACTCGCACTGCTGGCGGAGGCCTTTCTGCTTGGCGCTTTCGTGCTTCTCGCTGCATCCATGCCGGACAGCTTGCTGATCCGGGACGCCGCCGCGGCATTGCCGACAGCACCACAACGCAACCTGATCCTTGCATTGCTGATCGCGGGCTTCGGAACGAAGGCAGGCCTGGTCCCATTGCATTTCTGGATGCCGCTTGCATACCGCGCCGCGCCGATACCTGCTTCGGCGGTACTGAGTGGTGCCATTGTTAAAGCGAGCATTCTCGGGCTCATCCGCGTCCTTCCGCTCGGCGAAGTGCTGCCCAACTGGAGCATAGGGCTCGTGACTGCAGGACTATTCGCGGCCTTCTATGGCGTTGCGATTGGAATCACACAGACCAATCCGAAAGTAGTGCTCGCATACTCAAGCGTCAGTCAGATGGGATTCATCATCGCTGTCATTGGCGGGGGGCTGAGTGCCGGGAATCCTGACACCGCACTCGTGGTGGCCTTCTACGCGGCACATCACGTCCTGGTCAAAGGGGCGCTGTTTCTGGCTGTTGGCGTGATCGCGGCCGGCAGCGCGCGGCCACTCCGGGTGCTGCTGCCTGCGACCGTCATCGCGCTTGGCCTCGGTGGCCTTCCGTTCACCGGTGGCGCACTGGCGAAACTCGCCGTTAAAGATTCCTTCGGTGATGGTTTGGCGAGCATGCTCGCAACGCTATCGGCCGCCGGCACGACTCTCTTGATGCTGCATTTCCTGCGCCGTCTCGCCACAACCGCAAGACAGGATGCAGCAGCGCCAATTGGCCTTGTGTGGCCTTGGCTGTTCATGGCGCTGATGTCGGTCGTCGTACCCTGGATCGTGTATGAGACTGTCCCCATCGGCACCTTGGAAGATGCGGTTGCGCCGGCTGCAGTTTGGGAGGCGTTCTGGCCAGTACTGCTGGGCGGTGCATTAGCAGTCGGCCTCTGGCGTTGGGGTGATCGGTTGCCGCGCGTGCCTGAAGGCGACATCGCGGTGGCAATCGATGGCACAGCACATACAGCCGTTGTATGGGGCAAGATGATCGAGCGAGCGGACGCTGTTCTACGGCGATGGCCGGTCGCAAGTGTCTCGCTTCTGGTTTTGACCATCACGCTAAGTGCAGCGATGGTGGCGGGGCGTTAAGCGTGCGCTTCCGGCGCGGCGATCGGCGCGGGAAGCTTGGCGCGCATTCAGAACAAAACCGCGAACGCTTATGTGATTGAGATCACAATTTAGTTTTAGATCTTACCGAAGGTATCGCAGCTTTTTACGCGCACCGCCGATGTTGGAAGGTCACGACCTCCCCGGATTGCCGAATATGTATTCGACGCGGTCGCTGCAGAGTATTTCGAGCAAGATATCCGCGCCACGCCGCGCATTGATCTTCTTGACGTCGGAAAATGCTGTTCTCATATCGGGGGACCCTCTGCACGATGTTAAGTCACCGGAGTAGGCAGCGTGAGCCACGCCGACATCGTTGCGGCGTCTCAGCGTAGTCGAGCCCAACAGTCGGCCATTCGCGGGACGTCGCGGCTATGAAGAGATAGAGTTTGGTTTCCTTAGACCAACAAGATGGATGGTTTGCCGTATCGAGAATCCAACCTCTTCGTAAAGGGATGCTGCTCGATTATCCTTTTCCACATGCAAGATAGGCACATCACCTCGGTCGATGATGTTTCGCACGAGCGTTTCGACTAAACCTCGTCCATATCCTCGTCCCCGATAGTCGGGATGAGTGCACACGGCACTTATCTCTGTATATCCGACGGGGCGCAGGCGCTCTCCCGCCATTGCGACAAGCCGGCCGTCCAGCTCGGATCCCGAAGTATTGGCCCATCTCGTGTGTTCGACTACGAAAGGGACCAGGCTTTGTGATTTCGACGAGGGCCAGCATGTCGGCCACATCGGCGGCGCCGAGCGGGATCACATGTTGTGCTGCAATTGGACGACTAAGAGATGATCTCACCATCTGCCTCAGTGTCATGCGCGCAAAAGCCTCAAGCCCGCCGACCGGCAAGATTTCAGTCGGGCTGCCCAGAGCGATTTCCTCATCCGGCTGAAGCAGCGAGGCAAGGGCGTCAAAGCTCGCATCGGACGCGTCCTGGATCGCGCCGAGTGGCGAAACTCCGATCGGATAACGACGAGCCCTTCCCTTTCCTTCGGCAATGTTAGAATGCCGAGTCGTAAGGGAGAACCATATCGCGTTGTCGAGAACGACGTCTGTATTGCTCAACTTGCAATCCCGGTCTTCGCATTGACACAGACACGCTAGCCTAAACGCTTAGCTGCACGGCGTCGAGCGCGGCCACCGCATCGCGCACGACCGACCTCTGCTACACGAACGTTCACTGCAGCAGCAGCACCACGTGTTCAGCGCATTGTGCAAGTAAACAGAACTGTTTACATGGACTCAGAAACCGAATTGTCTATTCGTCAACGGATTTGCTAGTTCACTCCAAATGTTTGTGAAGGTGCGATGATGGCTGGGAATGCGCAGGCCGAAGAAAAGAAACGGGAAATCGTAAAATGGGCATTCGACCGATTTTACGAAGGCGGGTTTCATGCGACAGGTATTGACACCGCTATGGCCGGGAGCGGCATCTCCAAGCGGACCCTCTATAAATATTTCTCATCAAAAGAGGAGCTGATCGAAGCCGTCCTGGTCCACTACGGTGAGTTCATCATGCACGAACTCTTTGACCCGGTGGCCGCGATCAAGGATCCAAGGAAGCAGATCATGGCGTTCTTCGACGCCCGCGAAAGCAATGATCGATGAAAATCCCACACGCGGATGCTTGGGAATAAGGCGTCGCAAGAGTATATCGGAAAACACGAGGGTATCGTTGCACTGGGAAGGAGTGCAGCATCAAAGGTCGAGGAACGATTTATTCGGCTTTGCAAGCGAGCAGGGTTTGCCCAGTCAGCCAAGCTCGGAAAGCAGATCAATGTCCTGTTTCAAGGGGCCTTGCTTCTTGCTCATGTGTCTGACGACAGTTCGTCCTTCGTTTCTGCGAAAGCGGCGGTTTCGACTTTGCTGGAACAAGCCGCGTCGCAGATGCGACCCGCAAAAGGGCAATAGCAGGATTGCGCAACGACACCGCACGTTGGCCCCACGCATGAAACCTTATCGAGGTCCGGCTTCCGATCATTTCGATGGTCAGCACTTTTTCGATCCCGACGGTATTCCGCTTCAAAGCTTCGCAGCCATTTTGCGCTGGAGAATCACCCGCAAGCCGGCGAGATGGCCCAAGCAGGCACCGAGCAATTTTTCTGATACGCCGCCACCGAGCGTGGATGGTAGCAAAGCGCGCCTCAGCTTCGTTGGCCATGCAAGCTGGCTCCTTCAAACGGCCGGCTGCAACATCCTGATGGATCCAGTCTGGTCCGAGCGATGCTCGCCGTTCTCGTTTGCCGGGCCAAAGCGCGTAAATGAACCCGGAATTCCCTTTGATAAATTGCCGCCCATCGATGCGGTGCTCGTATCGCATGGTCACTACGACCATCTCGATCTCCGCACTCTGTCGCGGCTGGCGTCAAAATTCTCGCCGCGCGTCATCACGCCATTCGGCAACGATGTAACGATGAAAAATTTCGATGCAGCTATCCAAGCGGAGGGATACGACTGGGGCACATGCGCCGAATCGGAAACGGCGTCGTAGTCCATTTGGTGCCAACACGTCATTGGTCCGCACGAGGCCCATTTGACCGCAATAAAGTCTTATGGGCGAGTTTCGTCATCGAGACACCCGCCGGCAAAATCTATGTGGTTTGTGATTCAGGCTATGGCGATGGCCGTTATTTCCGGCTGGTGCGTGAAAAGTTTGGTCCTTTGCGGACCGCAATTCTCCCTATCGGAGCCTATGAGCCGCGTAAATTCATGCGGGACGTTCATATGAATCCAGCGGACGCGGTGAAAGCGCTGGAAGATTGTGGTGCGGACGTAGCATTGGCCCATCATCACGGCACATTTCAGCTGACCGATGAAGCGATCGACGCGCCTGCGAGCGATCTGGCGATTGCGCTCGACACGGCAAAAGTGTCTCGGGACAGGTTTGTCGTGTTAAAGCCCGGACAGGTGTTCGAGATCGAGCGCCAGTACTCAGCACACACCATTGATGCGTTGAACGCATGCCGTCCGCCAAATCTGAAGATTGTGGAGAGTAATGATGGCAACGCGAGATAAAATCGGACCCGTGAACCAGTCTAGGCGACTGTTCGCTGCTGAAAATCAGGCGTGAATTCGAGATAGGCTTCCACGTCGCGAACTTCGAATGGTTCGCGTTGGGACTGCTCTTCGTCGAGCCGCATTTCCTCAAAGAGGATCGCTCCAAGGAGCGTCCTCAAGCACAGGCCCGTTGTGCCGAGCCCATCCAGCGATAGCCTACAAAGCGCGCACGTACGCCCTCATCACCTCGATGCCCAACTTGGGATATGCGGTGCTCTGCCGGTCCAGTTGGATTTGGAAAGCGTCCAACGCATCGGAGACGTTATTTTCAACTGCTGAGATATGCCCAATGCGAGAGGCTCGCGGAAGTCTGGAGACCTTGGCGCTCCCTAGGGGAATCGAACCCCTGTTTCAGCCTTGAGAGGGCCGCGTCCTAACCGCTAGACGAAGGGAGCAAGCGCGGGCAAGGGATAGCCTCGAAATGTCGCTGCCGCAAGATGTGTGCTGGCAATCCCGCCCTTTCGGATCGCTTTCTGGCGAAGTGGTTACCTTCCCGCACGAAAATAGCCGGATGCGGACAAGCGCAAATAAAACCTGGGTTCCGAAGTCATCGGAACATGGCTCTACGGCTCGTTGGCAAATTTCAGCCGCCCGACCGGCTTGAGGGTTTTTGCGTCATAGGTGCGGATTTCGGTTGTGCCGCCAATATCGAGGGTCACCGCCAGCCGGTCGCCGGCGGTGCCGGTGGCGACGATGCGCGCACCCTTTGGCAGGGTCGCGGTGAAATCCAAGGCCTGGGCGCTTCCCTCGGTGCGGAAAAGACGGTAGCCGATGACGATCAGCAACGCGCCCACGCCGACCGCAGTGGTCAGGCCGGCGATCAGCATCATCCGGCGCACCCGCGCGATCAGGGCAGCTTGATCGGGGGTCGGATCGGGCGCAACAGTTTCAGTCATGCAAGACTCTCTTTGAAAACGAGACGAACCGCCATGAAGTGACGGTGGAAGGCGATGAAGGATCGCGGCGGCTGGATCGCGTGCTGGCTGTGCGCAGCCCGGACCTGTCCCGCTCGCGCCTGAAGGCGCTGATCCTTGCGGGCCAGGTGAACGTCACGCGGCAACCCGGTTCGCGACCCCGCTTATCATGTCAATGCCGGGGATACGATCACAATCGACGTGCCCCCTGCCGCCGCAGCCGAGCCCGAAGGCGAGGACATCCCGCTCAATATCGTCTTCGAGGACGACGACATCATCGTCATCGACAAGCCGAAGGGTCTTGTGGTCCATCCCGCCGCCGGCCATGAGACCGGCACGTTGGTGAACGCGCTGATTGCTCATTGCGGCGCCAGCCTTTCAGGTATCGGCGGCGTCAGGCGGCCCGGCATCGTGCACCGCCTCGACAAGGACACCACGGGCCTGATGGTGGTGGCGAAAAACGACCGCGCGCATCAGTCGCTGTCGGCGCAATTCGCCGACCACGGCCGGACCGGAGAGATGCGCCGCGGTTACATGGCATTCGCGTGGGGATCGCCCGGCCGCCAGCACGGCACCGTCGACCAGCCGATCGACCGGCACCCTTACAACCGGGAGAAAATGGCAGTCCGCCAAGGCGGCCGCGACGCCGTGACCCATTGGGAAACGCTGGAAACCTTCACTGGCCAGGACGGCAAGCCGGTTGCTTCGCTGCTTGCCTGTCAGCTGGAGACCGGCCGCACCCACCAAATCCGCGTCCATCTCTCCCATCTCGGCCATCCTCTCCTGGGAGACGAGGTTTACGGCGCCGGATTCAAGACCAAAGCTCGTCAGCTCAGCCCACAAGGCCAGGCGGCGCTCAGCGCCTTAGGGCGACAAGCCCTCCATGCATATTTGCTGGTTCTGGAACATCCGGCGACGGGAGAAATTCTTCATTGGGAATCGCCGCTGCCGGAGGATTTGGTTCTTCTCGAGGCGGCCCTCCGTAGCACAAGCTAATTCGGGCGCGCCAAAAAGACGCATGGTTACAGATATTTAACCAGGGTCACAAGAACGTGACCCCTTTTTGTTCTTCCCCATGCGGTCCGGTTTGTTGTATGTTGCACGTGCGCTCGGGATCGTCCCGGGCGGAACATTGCAGCGCCGCTGGCTTTGACACAGCAGCAGGCCTGCCTGGCTCGCCGCTGTCGGGGGCCTGAACACTGGAGGGCGCAACATGGCCCGTGCCGCTACTCTTCCGGTTCTCAACGGAGAATCCGGCCTCTCTCATTACCTGGCTGAAATCCGCAAATTCCCGATGCTTGAGCCGCAGGAGGAATACATGCTGGCCAAGCGTTGGCGCGAGCATGATGACCGCGATGCGGCGCATAAACTCGTCACCAGCCATCTGCGACTCGTGGCCAAGATTGCCATGGGCTACCGCGGCTACGGCCTGCCGATTTCCGAAGTCGTCTCTGAAGGCAACGTCGGCCTGATGCAGGCGGTGAAACGCTTTGAGCCCGAAAAGGGCTTCCGTCTTGCCACCTATGCAATGTGGTGGATCAAGGCGTCGATACAAGAGTACATCCTGCGTTCGTGGTCGCTCGTGAAGATGGGCACCACCGCGAACCAGAAGAAGCTGTTCTTCAATCTCCGCAAGGCGAAGAGCAAGATTTCCGCGCTTGAAGAGGGTGATATGCACCCCGATCAGGTGAAGCAGATCGCGACCCGCCTCGGCGTTGCCGAGCAGGACGTCATTGACATGAACCGCCGCCTCGGTGGCGACGCGTCACTCAATGCGCCGATCCGCGACGACGGCGAACCCGGCGAATGGCAGGACTGGCTGGTCGATACCTCGCCCAACCAGGAAGCCATCATGGCGGAGAGCGAGGAGTTCGATCATCGTCGCAATGCGCTCACCGGCGCGATGGGTGTGCTCAACGACCGCGAGCGCCGCATCTTCGAGGCGCGACGTCTGGCCGAAGAACCGATGACGCTGGAAGACCTCGCCGCCGAATTCGGCGTGTCGCGTGAACGCGTGCGTCAGATCGAAGTCCGCGCGTTCGAGAAGGTGCAGGCTGCAGTCAAGACTGCGATCGCCAAGCAGGAACCTGTGCTGGAACCGGCGTAATGATCGCGCACTTCACAGAATAAAAAAAGCCGGCCTTCGGGCCGGCTTTTTGTTGTCCCCTCACGGTCTCCCGGGCCTTGCTTTTCGCGGCTCGGATCGAGCACGCCCAAGGCGATCACACGTCAAAGATAATCCCTAAAGTAGTCGGCAAGACTGTCGTCATTGTCGATTGCGCCAAAATAGACAGGCTCATCCATCAGCAGGGCACCGGCCTGCGACTTGTAATCCGGCGAGACGTCATCCACCCCCGGCAGCGGCTGCGCGAGGATATCCCGATAATTCTTGTAGTTGTCGACACTGCCGCTGAAGATGCACTTGCAGTGGCCCGGATCGGCATAGACATAGTGCACTGTGCCGCCTGCCTTATGCATCACGAAACGATGCGGCGGCAGCGCATTCAGCGCGCGCCGGCTGGCTTCGTCATTGGCGAAGCGCACCCGAAATCCGGCGGACTCCAGATAAAATCCGTTCTTCTCCAGGAAAGGCTTGCTCGGTGGAGCATACTGCGCCGCCAGCGGCCACGCCAACAGCGCAAGAGCCAGGGTCGGCATCGCGCGCATCGCGAAGTGGCGAAATACAGAGATATGAGAAATCATCAATCACCTGTGCAATCACTCTAAATACTGCATGATGCCAGTATCAAAACCCGTCTGCATCAGGCTGGCATCCTGACACAACGCCCGGAAATCTCGGAGTGATTTCGCAAGTTCGATTACGGAGGGTCTGCCTTTTCAGCTTCTGCATCGACGCGTAGAAACGTGACCGCGGCGAATAGCGATCCACTACCCTCCCGTCGAATCCATTGATATCACCCACGTTCACACGGCGAGCGGACAGACGGTCGATGGACGACAAACGAGAGACCAAACGATCACCGAAACCGATCGAAGAGATCTTCCAGTCCGACGATCCTGTCATCGGACTGCGGTTCGACAAGGAAGACGTTCTCGAATTCACCTTGCACAACGTCAATTTCGAGGGTTGCGACTTCCATGACTGCGTGTTCGACCAATCGCGCATCACCGGCGGGCGTTTTGTCAATTGCCGGTTCGCGAACTGCAGTTTCAAGGAGACGACATTCATCGATTGCAAATTCAGCGAGGGAACAGACAGCAGCGCCTGCACCTGGACCCTGTGCAACTTCTCTGAAGCGACATTCGAAAACTGCCATCTCGGCGTGAATACGTTTTCCAAATGCATCGCCTATATGACGGCATTCAAAACATGCTCTGCGATGGGCCTGCTGTTCGACGCCGATGTGCACCGAAGGGTCAGCAACCGGCTGATCATGGGCGGCATCATGTTCTCCAATAGCCGGCTGCAATATGCCGCCTTCAGAGGACGGGACTTGTCGGAAAGCAAATTCGAGAAATGCGATCTGAGAGAAGCGTCTTTTGCAAAATCGGACCTGACGGGCTGTTCATTCGCCGGCTCCGCGCTGAACAATATCGATCTGTCACTGGCGACGCTGGATCGCGCCATACTGTCCTATGCGACCTTCGACGAATTCAATCTTGAAGCACTGCGATCATTTTCCGGGATGATCATCAGCCAGGACCAGCAAGTGACCATTCTGCGGTCTCTCGGCATTTCGGTGGTGGGCTAGCGCGTTCGCTTGGGCGGGCGTTGCTCTACCGGCACGACGGACCTCACGCGCGCGAACCGACCCAAGTATTCAGGAAAATGTCCTGCCTCGTGAATCGCAGCGAGCCTTGCGTCCGGAATCAGTTCACCTTGCCTTCCACTTTTTGCGCCGGCGCGCCCATCAACAGCGCGTTGTTCAACGTGTCGCGCAAATTCACCGCAGCAGCGGTGGTCATACGCAGATGCGCCACGGCCTTGACGCGGCTTTTTACCTTTCCATGCGGCGCGGATTCGATAAGACCGGTCGCGAGCATGATATTGATCAAGCCGCTATTGTTGCCGTAGGTCGGACAGACCTCGAAGAAGATGATTGGCGCATCCATCGTGCCTTCGACGGGAAGATAGTGTGGATCGACAGGCACTGAGGGATCTTCAGCCATTGCGACTCCTTGAATTTATTTTGATGAGATTGATAAGTTCGGGAGTTCTATGCGGCTTTTTGTCCAGCCTGAATCCCGATTCTGACAGCCGCGTGAAGTCATGCACGGTTAAGCACAGAATGTCGATTCAACGTCACTAGATGTAGAACGGTTCCACGAACAATCACCAAGATTTTCGCGAACGTCACACCCCTGAAGAAAATGTGAATGGAGCAATTCTACAGTCACATCGACGTATGCGCACGTCTGTTCACGCAGATGACTCACATCTGCCCTAATACGAAAGCATAGTCCGCACGCTCATTGAGCGAGCGCGATTGGCAATAAAATTGGAATCCGATTTTGCTGATCGCGCACTAACTATCGGAAGTGCGTACGATCCCGCCGTCAAAAATTCATGCCGGCGGATCGTGCAAAAATCAGGAGACGAAGATGATCAACCGCTCGCCGGAGAAATTCGATCCCGATTATGTTGCCACCCTTAGAAAAATTCTCGACGTCGCTGTGGAACAGATCGCGATGGAAAATCGCACACCTGCAACGAAAGCGAAAATGGCGCAAACGATCGTACATGAAGCGGCCCACGGTGTGACCGATGCCGGCGTTCTGGTGTCGCGTGCGGTTCGCGTGGGCGAGACACCCGCAGCGTAATAGTTTTCTTCGCTCTTCCTTGCGCAGGAAGGGCGATCAGCAACGCCGATGGGCGCCTGCTTTACCCTTTTCATCGATATCGAATGCCTGTGTCCCCGCTTTCGCGGGGACGATAATCGCGTGAAACTCGCTAACGGGTTTTACGAATGCGATGAGGCTGCACGCTTGGGCGCGGCATGCGTAGCGCCGGCGTCAAGCCTGGGCGCATTAGTGGCGAACTGCTCGTCCTGCGGCTTGGCCGGGAGACCGCCGTTGGCTTTCGCATGATCGATCACCTGCGCGAGCAGCCTGAGCCCCAGTGGCGCCAGTGCCCTTTCCCACAATTCACGCGCGGTCTCGCCCTTCTTCACGAAGCACCAGTCCTGCATCGCGATCGCGCCAGCATCGAGCCGGTCCGACAGATGATAGATCGTGCCGCCTGTGATCGGGTCACCTTCCTTGATCGTCCACTCGACCGCGGCGATGCCCCGATGCCGCGGCAGCAATGACGGGTGATAGCCAATGCCGCCGTGCTTCGCGACCTTCAGCGCGTCGTGGCTGACTCGCGCATGGCTGTGCGCAGTGACGATAAGATCCGTACCCGGCGCGATCTCCGATGGCACGATGGTCTTTGGTTCAGCCTGCACCACCACTTCGATACCAGCGTCGCGCGCGGCAGCAGCGAGCCTGTCGTCCCCGTCGGCAACCACGACGCGAACGATGTCAACGCCGTGGCCGCGCAACATCTTCAATGTCTCGACGCCAAAGTGGCGCGAGCCAGCAAGCGTGATCTTCATCGTGTCATCGCCCCAATATTTTTCTGCGCATGGTCCGCCTGAACCACCGCATCACGCTCATTCACCCCAGGCAGTGAAGGCTTCGTTGAATGCACGCTCGCCAGGCGCGCCCTTTTCAATGGCGATGATCGAACGGCGCTGGTTCGAATACACCAGCGGGATATCAAACCACGACCGTTCCTTCAGAAGCTGAAGATTGCGCGACTTGTCGGCCTCAACATTCGACAATCCGACCAGGAAGAAGCCATCGGTCACCTTGACTGCGAGGCCCGCCAGCGGTGTGCCGCGAGCCTGTTCGTTCGACTTCATCAGGATGCCCGGTACGTTTGCGACGGTAGCCCCGAAATCCGGCGGCAGCACGAATGTCAGCTCGGCCGTATGGCTCGCGGGCAGCGAAGCGTCGCTGTTACGGCGGATCGACAGCGACATCTTGAACTTGCGTTCCGGAATTTCGATGTCAGCACGAACACCGATGTCAGGCGCCTGACCGGCCGGCGTCTTGACGGGTTCAGTGCGCCAGATCACCGAACCGACATACTGCCTACCCTGTGGCGACGACGGATCTTCGTCATAGAGCACGACGCGTTGCGCCACCGGAGCAATCTGCGTCGAACCGGGTTGGCCGACACGGTCGGCGATCTTAGGACGCGTCCCATTATCCTTGGGCGCTTCCGCGACCGGCGTCGGTTTGAGCATCGCGCGAAGAGATGGATAAACCTTCTGGTAGAATAGAAACCCGCCACCGATCAGGATGAGAGCCGCAATGACGGCGACCGCGGCTTTGACCGGGAAACGACGCGCTGGCTTCTCATCATCGTCTTTGATGACTGGAATGTGGCTACGCGGGCGGCCGGCCTGCGGCTGGTAGCGTCCAGCGTCCTCAACCGATTCATCGTAGCTGTAAGGCGCGGCTCCGCTTCCGCCACGTGGATCGTGTTCGTCCGGCGGTGGGGAAACATTGGAGTAGGTTCGTCGCGCCGAACGGTTGGCCTGCGCCGTGGCGCGGCCAAGGTCGTCCGCATCTGTGACCAAATCGCGCATGCCGCGGGGACCAGAGGGCGCGCCCCCTCCGCGGAAGTCCTGCGCGGAATCCGGCATCCGGGCCTCATCCGCCCGCGGGTCACGCGGCCGGGTGTCTCGCATCGCATTGGGCGAGCCCGGCGGAGGCGCCTGGGGACGCGGTGCTGGCTGATCAGCGCGCAGGTTTCGTGGTGCACGCGGCTCCGGCGAACCGTCCGGACCGGGACGCGATGGCCGCGGGGCCGGAGGAGCCGGTCGTGTGGTGCGCGCGCTTTCTCTCAACGCATCGCCCGGGCGCGAACCTTCACGCCGCGGCGGTGGCTCGGAGGGAGATTCGGGCTCCCGCTGCGCAGGCGGCGTCTCGCTGCGACCGCGCGACTGTTCCGGACGCCCCCCTTCTGCGATGGCTCGCTTGGCAGTGTCGGCCTCGACCCGGCGCACCGCGTCTTCGAGCGCGAGCCGCTCGCGGGTAATTTCGGCCTCGCTGAGAGCCGGTTCGACACTGCGAAGCTGGGCAATTAGCGCCGTTCGTGCCCGCTCATAAAGCGCACGACGGCTCTCGCCGGGAGCACTGGGGTCCAGTCCGGCGATGGCACGGGCAATCAGCGGGTAGTAGTCAGCCATCCTCGTCCAGTCTGCAGGATTCGTCGAAAACCCTGTTACCTAAAAAACATGATCGTGTCGGAAAACCGGTTCCCCGCCACCAATCTTACGCCTCAAACGGATTCTGCACGAGAATAGTATCCTCGCGTTCGGGGCTTGTGGAAAGCAGGGCTATCGGACAACCGACAAGTTCTTCGACCCGACGCACATATTTGATGGCCTGCGCCGGCAGATCTGCCCAGGAGCGGGCATTCGCGGTCGGCTCTTTCCAGCCTTCGATAGTTTCGTAGATCGGGGTAACGCGCGCCTGGGCTCCCTCACCGGCGGGGAGATGGTCGATCTCCTTGCCGTCGAGCATGTAGCCCACGCAAACCTGGATTTCATCGAAGCCGTCGAGGATATCAAGCTTGGTCAACGCCAGCCCATGAATGCCGCTTGTGCGCGCCGTCTGCCGCACCAACACCGCGTCAAACCATCCGCAGCGGCGCTTACGACCGGTGTTGACACCGAATTCCTTGCCACGCCGGCCAATCTCTTCCCCAATCTCGTCGGTGAGTTCGGTCGGAAATGGCCCCTGTCCGACTCGCGTGGTGTAGGCTTTGCAGATGCCAAGCACGTAACCCACGGCACTCGGCCCCATCCCCGTTCCAGTCGCGGCCTGTGCCGCCACTGTGTTGGACGAGGTCACGTAAGGATAAGTGCCATGATCGACATCGAGCAGCGCGCCTTGCGCACCCTCGAACAGGATGCGCTTGCCCTCGCGGCGCTTGTGATCAAGCAGGTTCCAGACTGAATCCGCGAACGGAAGCACGCGAGGGGCGACTTCCGTCAATTCCTTGAGAAGTGCAGCCGCATCGACTTCGGGCATGTTCAGCCCGCGCCGCAGCGCATTGTGATGGGCAAGAAGGCGATCGATCTTGTGCGGCAGTGTCTGCGGATCGGCGAGGTCCATCAGGCGAATCGCACGGCGGCCCACCTTGTCCTCGTAAGCCGGACCGATACCGCGCTGCGTGGTGCCGATTGCCGTCGCCTTGCTCGCATTTTCACGAACGGCATCGAGTTCGCGATGCAGCGGTAGAATCAGGGTCACATTCTCGGCGACGCGCAGATTGTCCGGCGAGATCGCCACGCCCTGGCCTTTCAGCTTCTCGACTTCCGCGAGAAACGCCTGGGCATCGAACACAACGCCGTTGCCGATCACCGACAACTTCGATGGTCGCAACACGCCGGACGGCAGCAGCGCCAGCTTATAGGTATTGCCATTGATAACGAGCGTATGGCCCGCATTGTGACCGCCCTGGAAGCGAACGACGATGTCAGCCTGCTCCGACAACCAGTCGACGATCTTGCCTTTTCCTTCGTCGCCCCACTGGGCGCCGACGACGACAACATTGGCCATTTCGAGATATTCTCCTGCAACCCGCAAATCCGCCGAAGACCCGGCGCCTTGCAGCCAGGGCCGCTCGCATGCGAGGCATGTCATCGGATAACGGATGCGCGCATGGGACGCAAGCAAGAACGGCTGTTGACGCCCTCGCCGAATGTAACGCAAATCATTGATATCCCCAACAAAATCCGGGTAACCGGATCGTTGACCGCCCCTACCTCAATCCTGCCGGAAACATGAACGCTCCCGCTCCCCGACCGGACGCTCCGTGGATCATGCAGCGGCCTTATTTGCTGCTGTCCCTTTGCTCGCTGTTCTGGGCCGGGAACATCGTCCTAGGCCGGTTCGTGTCGTCAAGTTTCCCGCCGATGGCCCTGTCGTTTCTGCGCTGGGGGCTCGCCTGCCTGATCACCCTGCCCTTTGCCTGGCGCTCCCTTCGGACCGATTGGCCTGTCGTCGGCAAAAACTTGCCCTTGCTGGCCTTCCTGTCCCTCACCGGCCTCGCCGGCTACAACGCACTGGCCTATCTCGGGCTGCAATCGACCCAGGCGCTGAACGCCCTGCTGATCCAGTCGTCCGGACCGCTGTTCGTTGCATTGTGGTCGCTGATCCTGCTCGGAATTCGAATCACGTGGCCACAGGCCGCCGGGATCGCGATTTCGCTGACGGGGGTCCTCACCATCCTGTCGCGCGGCGATCCTTTCGCCTTGGCATCCATTCACCTGAACAAGGGCGACCTGTTCTTCACGCTGGCATTGATCATTTTTGGCATCTACTCCGTGCTCAGCACCAAGCGGCCAAACATGAATCCCACGGCGTTTTTCTGTTTCACGTCCGGCTGCGGAGCAATCCTTCTCATTCCTGCGGTGGCCATCGAAATCGCCTCCGGGCAAACGCCCGCCGTAACCGTCGATAATGGGCTCGCGCTCGCCTATGTCGCCATCTTCCCCTCGACGCTGGCCTATCTGTTTTTCAACCGCGGCGTGGAAATGATCGGCGCAAACCGCGCTGCGCCGTTCTTTCATCTGATGCCGGTCTTCGGATCGATCCTTGCCATCATCTTTCTTGGCGAACGGCCGCAACCGTTCCATCTCGTTGGCTATGCGCTGGTGCTCGCGGGCGTGTTCATTGCGGCACGGCGAACATCTGCAAAAAGCGCCGAGCCGCCGGCCGGCACAAACTAATCACGCAGCTTGAAACAAGGACGAACTGCCGATAGCGCATCGTAGCAATCCGGTATTGTCACTTGTCCGGTGCGGAAAAACGGGCACAACTCGACAGCAATTTCATCACAAGAATAATATGACAGCCGCAGATCCGTCTTCGCTCCAGCCATCCTTCGCCTCGCGACTGAGCAACCAACCTTATCTGCTGCTAAGCCTGATGGCGCTGTTCTGGGCCGGGAATATTGTTCTCGGCCGCTATGTTGCAGGGCATGTGCCGCCGTTCGCGCTGACATTCGTTCGCTGGGCCGGCACCTTTCTCGTCGTCATCCCGTTTGCATGGCCGCATTTGCGGCGCGACTGGCCGACCATGCGGTTGAGCCTGCCGTTGCTGATGATGCTGTCGGCGACAGGTTTCGCGGTCAACAATGCGCTGTCCTATTGGGGCTTGCAGCATACGCAGGCACTGAACGCGCTGCTGATCCAATCATCCGGACCCTTGTTCGTCGCGCTCTGGTCACTAATCCTGTTCGGCGTCCGCCTCTCATGGGCGCAGACAATTGGAATCGTGATCTCGCTTGCCGGCGTGCTGGTGATCATTCTGCGCGGCAACATCGCCACGCTGGCCGCCATCGAATTCAACATCGGCGACATCATGTTCGCCGCAGCGCTGTCTGTCTTTGGGCTTTATTCGGCGCTGATGCCGCGACGGCCTGCCACCAACCCGCTGTCGCTGATTGCCTTCACCACCGGCTGCGGTGCGGTGATGCTGCTGCCGCTGGTCGGATGGGAGATTTCAACCGGCAACACGCTGACTTTCGATGCTCTGACGGTCTCCACGATCATCTTCGTCGTGATCTTCCCCTCGACGTTGGCCTATCTGTTCTTCAACCGTGGCATCGAACTGATCGGTCCGAATCGCGCCGCACCGTTTTTTCACCTGGTGCCAGTATTCGGCTCTGTCATGGCGATCGTGTTCCTCGGCGAGAAGCCGGAACTGTTTCATTTGATCGGCTATATCATGGTGGTCGCAGGTATCGTCATTGCATCGCGCCAGAAAACAACCGCGGCTCCGCTCCGCTAAATCATCCCGCTAACCGCGCGCTGTCATTTGAGCGCGGCCAATCCCACTCGCATTTCCTCCCGACTTCGCACAATCTAGCTGCCGCACCGAACAGCTTCAGCCATCCGCGCCAGCGGCTGGCTCGATGATCATAGAAACTCGGGCGGAGGAAATGGAATGAACGTTCTACGAACGACTTTGTCGTCGATCACCACAATATGCGCGCTCGCCACGCTCGGCATTCTTCCCGCCGACAAGGCGCTGGCGGAGAGCGGAAATTATCCGAACCATAATATCACGCTGGTGCTGCCGTTCGCAGCTGGAAGTGGTACCGACACGACGACGCGACTTATCTCGAAGGAACTCGGTACCGCGCTCAACACGGGCATGGTGATCGACAACAAAGCCGGAGCTAACGGGTCCATCGCGGCGAGCTTCGTGGCACGCTCCGCGCCGGATGGCTATACGCTTTTCGTGACCACCAACACCAGCCACTCCGCCAATCCATATCTTCTGAAAAACTTGACCTATGACCCGGTCAAGGATTTCACTCCGATCGCGCGGACAGGCGATTTGCCCTTCATGCTGGTGATCAATCCCGATATCCCCGCCAATTCGGTGGCCGAATTGATTGCGCTCGCAAAGAAGGAGCCGGGCAAATACTCCTACGCCAGCGGCAGCTCGTCCGCGATCGTCTCCGGTGCGACATTTGCTCGTCTTGCGGAAATCAATCTTCTCCACGTTCCCTACAAGAGCTCGCCACCGGCCCTCACCGATGTCATCGCGGGGCGCGTGAGCATGATATTCGTCGATGTACCGACAGCTCTTCCGCATGTGAACGCCAAAGCACTGAAAGCGCTTGCCGTGACGACGAAATATCGCTCCGCCCTGTTGCCTGATCTTTCCACTATGGACGAAGCCGGCGTGAAGGGCTTCGACGTCACCTCATGGCAGGGCTATTTCGGTCCCGCCAACATGCCAAAGGATGTAGTGACAAAACTGAACGGCGAGATCCGCAAGATCGTCGAACGTCCCGACATCAAGAAGCAACTCGCCGACCGCGGCATGGAAGCCTTTTCCGGCACGCCCGAGGAATTCGACGCCTTCGTGAAAGACCAGCTCGTGGTGTGGAAACGCCTGATCAACGACGCCGGTATCGAGCCGCAGTAGCGGATGCCATTGCGGGCTTGAACCAGCGGCAATCTATTCAGAAGCTTCAAACGAAGAATGGCCGGGTCAAGCCCGGCCATTCCATTTGAATCAACAACTCGTATTCAGCGGACGCACCGTTACGCCGCGCGAACCTTGCCCAGGAATTCATCCACGGCTGACCGGAGCATTCCGGACTGGTTGTCGAGTTCGCGTGCACTGGAAAGCACATCCGACGCTGCCGAGCCGGTGGCCGCAGCGGCTGAGCTGACGCCGCCGATGTGATCGCTGATCTCGTTCGATCCGGCTGCGACCGACTGGATGTTGCGCGCGATTTCGCGGGTAGCTGCGCCCTGCTCTTCCACCGCACTCGAAATATTCATTGTGATTTCGCTCATCCGCGAGATCGTTTCGGTGATGCCGCCGATAGATTGGACCGCATTGCTGGTTGTCGCCTGCATGGCGGCGACCTGAGCGGAGATTTCCTCAGTCGCCTTGGCGGTCTGGTTCGCGAGTGCCTTCACTTCAGACGCGACCACCGCGAAGCCTCGGCCGGCTTCACCCGCGCGGGCGGCTTCGATCGTGGCATTGAGCGCGAGAAGATTGGTCTGGGCCGCGATGCTGTGGATCAACTGCACCACCTCACCGATCTTTTCCGCACCAGCGGAGAGCACCTGTACCGTGGCGTTGGTGCGTTCAGCATCGCCCACGGCCTTGCTGGCGATCTCGTTCGACTGATTGACCTGTCGTGAAATTTCAGCAACCGAGCTCGACAATTCTTCCGCTGCCGCCGCAACAGTACTGACGTTGGTGGACGCCTTTTCGGAGGCCGAGCCGACCGTCGCCGCACGCGCACTGGCATCGCTTGCGGTCGACGTCATGGATTGTGCCGTCGTCTGCATTCCGGCAGCTGATGCAGCAACGGACCGGACAATGCCGTTGACACTGCGTTCGAAATCGCTCGCGAGGCTTTCCATCGCAGCACGGCGTTCGGCTGCAGCGCGATGCTGCGTTGCCTCTTCCGCCTTTTCCAATTCGGACATGCGAACCGCGTTATCCTTGAAGACCTGCACCGTGGTCGCCATCTTGCCGATTTCGTCGCGACGATCGATGCCAGGAATGTCCTGCTTCAGTTCACCGTCGGCCAGCGTCTTCATACGCCCGCCCAAAAGACCCAACGGAAGGGTGATGCTGCGGCTAATCAACCAGGCAATCACCCCCGCAAATGCACCGATGATCAGAATGGCGAGGCCGAGCGTCCAGACGACCGGCATCAGCCTGGAGTCGAGATCATCGAGATAAGCACCGGTGCCGACGAACAGGTTCCAGCCGGGAATGGCGACCCCATAGGACATCTTGCGGATCGGTTCTTTCTCGCCTGGCTTGACGTACTCATATTTCAGCGTGACATCGCCCTTGGCAGCAACACCATCGCGCAGTTCGCGCGTTAGCGCACGGCCGTTGGTCTTGACGTCGAGACGGTTGGTGCCGATCACCTTCGGGTCCGGCGCTGCAATGGTCACGCCATCCATCGTGTAGGAAAACAGGTAGCCGTTACCGTTATCGTAGGTCATCGCCTGGGCGCGGCGGCCAAATTCAGCGATCGCAGCATCCTTGGTGAGCTGACCTGCTTCAACCTGCTTCTGCAGCCCAAGCGCCATATTGCGTGCGGTCTCGACGATGGCATGGGTCTGCTCGATCCGCGCATCCAGCATCAACTTCTGCATAGTGTTGGCGGCAAACGCGCCGGCGGCGACAAGGCCCAGTAGAGTAACACCCACCAAAATGCCGAGCTTGGCTGTGATGGGAAGATTGTTGATGAACTTCACGGCGACGTCTCCGGGGGGACACGGGCGCGGACGCGCCATGGCAGGTTTCGTCACAAAATAACCAGATTGTCTTTAGGCTTTGTTACCCAAAATTCGCACGGGCCTTTTTAAAAAAAGTTCCCTCAAGACAAAACGAGCCGGAGCAGAGCTCCAGCTCGTTTGATTGACAAACAATCTCACGTCATCACGCGATGCTGCGACCGAATAGATTAGATTTCGTCGCGATCAGAAGGTCAGCGTCTTGGCCTGCTTGACCTGCGGCAATGTCGCCACCTTGGCAAGAACATCCGGCGGCACCGTACCATCGACCTCGACCAGTGCGATGGCATCGCCGCCCTGCTTGTTGCGGCCGAGATGGAAGGTCGCGATGTTGATCTTGGCGTCACCCAGCACTGAAGCAAACTTGCCAATGAAGCCCGGCTTGTCCTCATTGGTGACATAGATCATCGACTTGCCGAACTCCGCATCCATGCGGATGCCCTTGATATCGACCAGACGAGGCGCGCCATCGGCATAGACGGTGCCCGACACCGAACGCTCCTGCCGTTCGGTGATGACGGTCACCGTGATCAGGCTTTCATAATCGCTCTGGGCGGCGCGAGTGACTTCATCAACCACCATGCCGCGCTCCTTGGCGACAACCGGCGCGGACACCACGTTCACATCGCCCAGCATCGGCCGGAGCAGACCGGTCAATGCCGCCGACGTCAGCGCCTTGATCTTCATTTCGGCAACGTGGCCCTCATAAGTAATCTGCACCTTGACGATGCCGGTCTCGGTCAACTGGCCCGCGAACGAACCGAGCTTTTCCGCCAGTTCGATAAACGGCTTCAGTTTCGGCGCTTCTTCCGCGGTAATCGACGGGAAATTGACGGCGTTCGAGATCGCGCCGGTGAGCAGATAGTCCGACATCTGTTCGGCCACCTGAAGCGCGACATTTTCCTGCGCTTCCGTGGTCGAGGCGCCGAGATGCGGCGTGCAGATCACGTTGGCGCGGCCGAACAGCACGTTGGTCTTTGCGGGTTCTTCCACGAAAACGTCGAAGGCCGCGCCAGCAACATGACCGGAGTCGAGCGCCGCCGCGAGCGCGGCTTCGTCCACCAGACCGCCTCGTGCGCAATTGATGATGCGAACGCCCTTCTTCATCTTGGCAAGTGAGTTCGCGTCGATGATGTTTTTGGTCTTGTCGGTCAGCGGCGTGTGCAGCGTGATAAAATCGGCGCGCTTGAACAAGTCGTCAAGCTCGACCTTCTCGACGCCGATGTCCTTTGCGCGCTCAGGCGACAGGAACGGATCGAACGCGATGACCTTCATCTTCAGGCCGAGCGCACGATCTGCGACGATGGCTCCGATATTACCGCAGCCGATCACGCCCAACGTCTTGGCGGTGATTTCGACGCCCATGAAGCGGTTCTTCTCCCACTTGCCGGCCTGGGTCGAAGCGTCGGCCTGCGGAATTTCGCGGGCGAGCGCAAGCATCAGCGTGACCGCATGTTCGGCAGTCGTGATCGAGTTGCCGAATGGCGTGTTCATCACGATGACGCCCTTGGCGGTGGCGGCAGGAATCTCCACGTTGTCGACGCCGATGCCAGCGCGACCGATAACCTTCAGCTTCGTCGCCTTTTCAGAGAATCTTCGCGGTCGCCTTGGTGGCGGAGCGGATAGCGAGGCCGTCATAGTTGCCGATGATCTCGGCGAGCTTGTCCTTGTCCTTGCCGAGATCCGGCTGGAAGTCGACCTCGATGCCCCGATCCTTGAAGATCTGGACTGCGGCGGGAGACAGCGCGTCGGAAATGAGAACTTTGGGTGCGGGCATGATGTACCTATCTGAACAATTTGCTGAGGAAACCGCGCTTTTCGGCGGTGACAGGGATTCCTGTCCGAAGAGTTGACGAGAAAGAACTGTCGTTGAGCGGCATAGCGTCGAGGAGACGGCCATTGAGAATGTTGCCAGTCACGGCGCGACCGATGGCGGCGCGGATATCCTGCCATTCGCCGTTATGGTCGATACCGAGCATCCAGCTCTGGTCGGACTCGCCGCTGCGCATCGCCAGCATCAGCCACGCGCCTCGCACGGTCTTGAGCGCGCCGAGTTCGCGCCCCAGCGCCGCAATCAAGGCACCAGGAATTTCCTTGGGGTGAGCAAGCAACACCTGTTCTGGCTTTTCGATCACAGTGGTCTGCGGACCATCAACGAACTGGCCCGCCAGCAGCCGCTGAACCTCGTCGCGGGTAAATTCCTTGCCGTAGTCAAATCCCGGATTGAGGACGAATGCGGCGTTACGAGCGCGCTTGAAAAGATCGCGAGTTCTGTCCGGCGCAACGATGTGATCGCCTTTGAAAAAGCCCCGTGCGCGCGATGGCGTCGTAAAGAACGGTAACAGTTCTTTCTCCCCACGCGTGACCGTTGCCATGGTCAGCCGGGAATCTTGAGAAACCGTCGCTTTGCCATCTGTATCCGGCACCAGAGCGCCAGTTTCGGGAAGCAATACGACGAAAATTTCAGCATCCATCAATGCGCGCATGAAGTCTGGCCTTTCGGCCAACTCTGCTGATGCACGCATCAACGCACGTTCGATATCGTTCTCGGGCTGGAACATGGACGACCTGCGAAAATAACGTCGTGCGGATCGATCCGCACGACTTCGCGTTACGCTGCCTTGGCGAGCGAGGCCTTGGTCTCAGCGAAGGCCCAATCGAGCCACTGCGTCAGCACAGCGACATCGCTGGCCTCAACAGTCGCACCGCACCAGATGCGCAGGCCGGGAGGCGCGTCGCGATAAGCACCGAGATCATAACCGGCGCCTTCCTTTTCGACAGCGGCGACGAGCTTCTTGGCGAAGTCCGCTTGAGCATCAGCCGACAGCGACGTGATCGCCGGATCAACCACCTTCATGCACACAGAGGTGTTGGAGCGAATCGCGGCGTCCTTCGCCAGGAAATCCACCCATGGCGTCTTCGCCTGCCAGTCTGCCAACGCCTTGGTACTGGCATCCGCGCGCGCGATCAGCGCCTTGAGGCCACCGACGGACTTCGCCCAGTCGAGCGCATCGAGATAGTCCTCGACGCAGAGCATGGACGGGGTGTTGATGGTTTCGCCTTCGAAGATGCCGGCGTTGAGCTTGCCGCCCTTGGTCATGCGGAAGATCTTCGGCAGCGGCCACGGCGGCACGTAGCTCTCTAGCCGGGCAACGGCGCGGGGCGACAGAATGAGCATGCCGTGCGCAGCCTCACCGCCGAGCGCCTTCTGCCAGGAAAACGTGACGACATCGAGCTTCGGCCAATCGAGCGGCTGTGCGAAGGCTGCCGATGTCGCGTCGCAAATGGTCAGGCCTTCGCGATCCGCGCGGATCCAGTCCGCGTTTGGCACGCGCACACCGGAGGTGGTGCCGTTCCAGGTGAACACAATGTCGGAGTTCGGATCAGCTTTGCTGAGGTCAGGAATCTCGCCATAGCCCGCATTGAGCTTGACGACGTCCTTCAGCTTCAATTCCTTGACGATGTCGCTGACCCAGCCTTCGCCGAAGGATTCCCAGGCGATGGTGGTGACGGGACGCGGGCCGAGCAGCGACCACAGCGCCATTTCGACGGCGCCGGTGTCGGACGCAGGCACAATGCCGATCTTGTAGTCGGCGGGAACCTCGAGCACTTCGCGCGTCAGATCGATCGCGAGCTTGAGTTTCGCCTTACCGACCTTCGCACGGTGCGAACGGCCGAGGGCTGCGTCCTTGAGATTTTGGGGAGACCAGCCGGGGCGCTTGGCGCAGGGGCCGGAGGAAAAATGCGGCACATTAGGCCGCGAAGCGGGCTTCGCTGCAGTCATAATCTATCCTTCCAGATAGCTGCCTCTCGGTGGGGAGAGGTTTCCCGCCGTCGTGAATAAGGAAGGTTCGGAATTTCGTCAAGAAACTTCGCGCGTTCCGGATCACAAGTCCGGTATGCAGTCCTGAATTAAAGTCCAAGCGTATGTTCGGCTTCGCCAATCCAGCGCCTCACGGCTGCGTAGCCATCGAGATGAAAACCGCCTTCATGCGCCGCGCGCGTGTAGGCCAACAGGGATATGTCTGCGAGCGAAAACATATCGCCGATGAGAAATCGCGTTTTGTGAAGTTGGTGTTCCATCAGCGCTAGCGCCGCATAACCGCGTTTGACCTTTTCCGGATCGAGTTCGCCGAGCGATTTTCCGAGGTAAATCATCTGGGCGCGGCACACCGCGATGTTGGGCTCGTGGCTGTATTGTTCCCAGAACAGCCACTCATCCATCTTCGCGGCAGCATAACTGTCCGCGGGAATGAGACCACTGCCGCGCGCAAGATATCGAATGATGGCGTTGGATTGCGCGAGCGCGCGGCCATCATCGAGCTCGACGACCGGCACCTGCCCCGCCCCGTTGAGCCTCAGGAACTCCAGCGTCCGGCTCTCGCTCTTCATGGTGTCGATGTCGACCCAAGTGTATGGCAGCGCGAGATAGTCGCTCACCCATTTCACCTTCAGGCAATTCCCGGATTTCAAATCGCCGTAGATTTTCATAGCGGCCTCCCTGATCGAGAGCCATAGCCCAACAGGCAAAACGGCCCCTGTCAACGACAGAGGCCGCAAGAAACAATTCCGGATGGCGACGCTAATCAGAACTTGTAGCCGAGGCCGCCGCGCACCGTGTTGATGTTGGTATCGATCGGACCGGTGAACCGGACATATTCCCACTCGGCGCGTGCGAACAAGTCCACCGAACAACATCATCTCCGTGCCAAGGCCGAACGTGTATCCCACCATCAGCCGACCATGCTTGTTGTCGACATCGCTGTAGGTCACAGCTGTAGTCCTGGATCGTCGGCGGTTGCGGCGCCCACATAAGTGCCAGTGGACTTGATAACGCTGGACCTGCTGCTGTCCGCGAGCCCAAGCGCGACGCCGCCGAATGCATAAGGCAGGAAGCTATTCCACGCATACCCCACACGGCCGCGCAGGGTGAGGACATCGGTGAAATTGATCGAGGCAGCCGATGTCCACATCAGCAGTGTAACGGATGTTGTTGGATGTGATTTGGCGCGCCATGTTACCGGCGGCTCCGCGCGCCGAAATTACCGTGCATGTAGCTTGCATCGATACCGAGGACGATATCATCCCATTGCGAGTTGTAACCGCCGAAGGCACCGAAGGCGCTGCTCTGGTGGGACACCTTGCCGCCGATCACCGGCCAGCCGGAAACACCCAAGACTTGTTCAATTATGGTGAGCGCGAGCTGCTGCGCAAGCGATGTCTTTCGTGGCGCCGTTGAAATTGTGATCGGATGAGCCATAAGCTCCCTGCCCGCCGACATAGAAGCCCTGCCAGTTCACGTAAGAACGCGGACCATCAAGGAGACTGCCGCGCAGAATTGGAAGATCGGGCATATCCGCAGCCTGTGCACCTTGCACGACTCCGGCCAACATCATCGCCACTGCGAACCGACGCATCACAGTACTCCGTCACCAATACTTAACTGTGTTTGATGATGCCGCGTTAACCCTAATCATTCGTTATCGCGCAGCGCATCGTCGCGCAAAAGAAAACGGCGCGGAAAATCCGCGCCGTTGAAATAACTCGCATCGATGATGTGCGATTAGCCTTTGCGCATCAGCGGCAGCGCCGGCGGCGCATAAGCCGGAGTCGGATCGAGGTTCCAGCGCACGCCGAACTTCAGGTCCTGCGAGGTGATGTCCTTGAAATGCATCGGGTTGTTACGGAAGTTGTTGCCATCCTTGTCGATCAAATCGCCAGTGAGGCCATCGCCGAGATCCACATAGCGATACGCCAGTTCAAAGGTCAGGCTTGGCGAAACCCTGTAAGCCAAACCAGCGTGCAACGCCCAGGCCAAATTCCACTTGGATGCCGTATCTCCGTAGGCCAGACCAGGCACCGTGCCAAAGGCAGTTGTGCCGTTGATGCCGATGTCAGTGAAATTGGAAATGGTGTTGCGCGCCGCGCCAACGCCGGCGCCGATGAACGGCGTTACGCACCACCAGGTGCCGAGATCAGCATAAACGTTGGCAAGAACCAGCCATTCCGACTTGCTGCCGGAGTAAGTGTCACTGCCACGTTGCAAAACGCCCGTGTCGGAGTAGCTGATCAGATCGAGCCCATGGAAATTCGCGTTGCCGCGATATTCACCGGTGACGTCCGCACGAAACCAGTTGTTGAACTGATAACCCGCGCCGACGCCGAAGATTCCCGCGGTGTCGAATCCGTTTCGCTGTTCCAGGGAAAGAAGCCCATCGTATGACGCATTGTCCCGCCGCTTCACCTGCTGATTGCTGAAGCCGATATCGCCGCGCAAATACCAGCCGCCGAAATCTTCGACGGGCAGCGGCGCATAGGCTGGCGGGGGAGCGATGGGCATATCGGCGGCGACGGCAGCCGTCGACATGACAGACGCCGCGGCAGCGGCGAGAAGATACTTACGCATTGATCGGTCCTTTCGTCCGGTGAGGCAGGACGACGCAAAAGGCCTCACACACAAAACTCACAAGCGGACCATCGCACTAAATGTTTAAGCGCCACTTAACCCTAATTCTTAACTGTGAATTTTAAACCGCGTTAAGACTCGTGGTTAACCTTTGCGAAACGCCGACAGCGCGTCGCGTCGCATTGATGAACAATGTATTGATGATGAGAACAGAGCGTCTTGTGCGCGCGCAATCGCGACACACGTCATCCTGAAGAGCGTTCTTGCATGCGCTACGGCTTCAAACGTGAACGCGATGCACTGCTAAGCTCGCGCTTAACAGAGAGAATGTGTGTGCGTGTCTGTGATGACTTACATTCAGCGGCGCACTGTGAAGAACACCGCATCGCGATCGAAACGCGAACTATCATGTCGAAACGCCGCACTATGCGCGGCTCCCCCACATGAGGCGTAGCGTTGCTACATCAAAGCTTGTTTCGCTTGATCTGCGGCAAGAACACCGCAAGCAGACCGATTGCCGGCAGGAATGCACAAAGCTGATACACGAAGTCGATGCCCTTCAGGTCCGCGACTTCGCCGAGCAACGCAGCACCGAGGCCGCCGAAACCGAACGTCATGCCGTAGAACAATCCTGAGATCATGCCGAGCCGATGCGGCATCAACTCCTGTGCGTAGACGATCACAGCCGGTACCGCCGACGACATGATGAATCCGACCAGCATGCTCAGTATCGCGCTTCCCAGCAGACCAGCATGGGGCAGCGCCAGCGTGAATGGCAGCGAGCCGAGGATCGAGAACCAGATCACATATTTGCGGCCAAAGCGGTCACCGAGTGGGCCGCCAAAGAATACGCCCACCGTGCAAGCACCCAGGAACAGGAACAAATAGAGCTGTGCCGCCTGCGTCGCGATGCCGAACTTGTCCATCAGGTAGAACGTGTAATAGCTGCCGATGCTCGCCATATAGAACGTCTTGGAAAACAGCAGCACCATGAGCACGACAAGCGCGACCTGCGTGCGACGTGGTGATGGCGCGTCAGCGTAGTTTACAGCTTGCGACGCCTTGCGCGGCATGATGCGCGGCTTGTACCAGCGGCCGATGTAGATGAGGATCGCGATCGCAAGCGCTGCGGCCACCGAAAACAATGCGATAGACGGCTGACCGAGCGGCACGATGATCAGCGCCGCGAGCACGGGACCGATCGCAGTGCCGAGATTGCCGCCGACCTGAAATGTCGATTGCGCCATGCCGAAACGCCCGCCGGAGGCCATGCGCGCGATGCGCGAGGCCTCAGGGTGGAAGATTGCCGACCCCGTGCCGACCAGCGCAGCTGCCAACAGGATCACCCAGTAATGATGCGCGAACCCCAACAGGAGAAGCCCGGCAAGCGTAAAACCCATACCGAGCGCAAGAGAGAACGGCTTCGGATGCTTGTCGGTGTAGGCCCCCACAAAAGGCTGCAGCAGCGACGACGTAAACATGAAGGCCAATGTGATCAATCCGATCTGGCCGAAGTCGAGCGCGTAGTTCTCTTTCAGGATCGGATATACCGACTGGATCAGCGACTGCATCAGATCGTTGAGAAGATGCGACACCGCGATGGCGCCAATGATCGTGAATGCCGGTCCGGCTGACACAGGTTTCAGCGCATCCGCGCCGTCCACGACAACAGGCGCGACGAGGGTATCTTCGGCAAGAATGACAGGCTTGTTCACGAAAGATTCCCGGGCAATCGAAATCGAATGCGGCTGAAATACGAACTCAGCGACAACGCCGCCAGTCGCAATTGACCATGGCAGCGTTGCCGGATTGATCAGGCTGCGGCAGCAAGTCCCAACGCGGAGACAATCATGTCGACTGCTTCCTCGACGAGATCGCGATTGTCACCCTCGCCCATCACGCGGATCACAGGCTCGGTGCCGGACGAGCGGACCAGCAGGCGGCCGGCGCCGTTCAACCGCTTCTCAGCATCGATAATGGCTGATTTGACTTCCGGATTGTCGAGCGGCTTGCCCGTGCGATAACGCACATTCTTGAGGATCTGCGGCAACGCCTCGAAACGGTGACACACTTCGGAAACCGGGCGGCCGAGCCGCTGCACCACCGAAAGGACCTGCAACGCAGCGACAAAGCCGTCGCCGGTCGTGGTGAAGTCGGACAGAATGATGTGGCCCGACGGCTCGCCGCCGAGATTATACCCACCCTTCAGCATGCGTTCGAGCACATAGCGATCACCGACCGGCGTGCGCAGCAACTCGAGCCCCTGCCCCTGGAGATAGCGCTCGAGGCCGAGGTTCGACATCACGGTAGCGACAATGCCAGGCTTGGCGAGACGCCCATCGTCCTTCCAGCTCTGCGCAATAACGGCGAGCAACTGATCACCGTCGACCAGATGGCCACGTTCGTCGACGATGATGACGCGATCGGCATCACCATCGAGCGCGATGCCGATATCGGCGCGCATCTCACGGACCTTGCGCGACAGCGCCTCAGGCGAGGTGGATCCGCAATCCTTGTTGATGTTGAAACCATCCGGTTCGACGCCAATGGAGATGACGTCGGCACCCAGTTCCCACAACGCTTCTGGGACCACCCTGTAAGCCGCGCCGTGGGCGCAATCGACCACCACGCGCAGTCCGTCCAGGCTCAAAGTGCGCGGCAGCGTGCGTTTGGCAAATTCGATGTAGCGGTCATGGACGCCGTCGATGCGGCGGGCACGGCCCAGACTGGCGCTCTGGGCGAGCCGCTTGTCGAGATTATCGTCCATCAACTGTTCGATCTGGTGCTCGACCTCGTCGGACAGCTTGAAGCCCTCCGGACCAAACAGCTTGATACCGTTGTCGTCGAACAGATTGTGTGAGGCGGAAATCATCACGCCGAGATCGGCACGCATGGACTTGGTCAACATGGCGACGGCCGGCGTCGGCATCGGGCCGAGCAGCAGCACATCCATCCCCACTGACGTGAAGCCAGCCACCATAGCGTTTTCGATCATGTAGCCCGACAGACGGGTGTCCTTGCCGATCACAACACGATGGCGATGATCCCCACGCTGAAACACCAGCCCCGCCGCCTGCCCGACCTTCAAAGCCAGTTCAGGTGTGATCAAACCGTTGGCGCGGCCACGAATGCCGTCGGTGCCGAAATATTTGCGAGCCATTATGTCCCCTGCTTCGCCAAGGCTCCTAAACGCCTGAAACGTCCATGGCGAGCGCCCTAATCTAGCGCGGAGCTAACTATAAAGCCTCCCGGATACAAATTTCTTCAAAAAATATAATGAATCATTACCGCCGGCCTCGAGGTCGACGACAAGCATGCATCTGATAAATAAGGAGTTTTATTGATTCAAGCTTAGCTTCGCGACCTTGACGCCTGTGGATTAACCCTTCCGCTTGACGTGTTGGTCGTGCTTCGACGGGGGTGGTTGGGTCAGATTGACCGGGTCCGAACCGGGAAACGATTCCTCCAGCCCCTTGTTGAGGGCGTCATCCAGCTTGTCCTTGTGGCTCTTGGAGGCCTTATCGTCCTTAGCCTGATCGTCTCCGGCCTTGGTATCGGCTACCGCCATTGCGCCCTCCTGCGTTAGGTTCGCAGGACAACGTTCAATCTCGATCGGTGTTCCGGTTGTCAGCCCTCTTGCGCTCAATGCGCTGATCCTGCTTTGAAGGAGCGGGCTGGGTCACGCTGACGGGATCGGAAGCGGGAAACGTCTCTTCCAGACCTTCGTCCAGAGCCTCGTCCAGCCTGCGCTTCTCGGCATCCGCCTTTTTGCCAGCTTCCGGACCATGGTCCTGATCGGCCATGACATCCTCCATCCAACAGCGACCATTTGCGCTCGCGACTACCATGATAGATGATTGCGGCAACAAAGAACGCAATGACTTGAGGAAGCGTCTCTATGAAGAATATCACCTGCATTGAGGATCTGCGGCAGATCCACAAACGCCGCGTACCGAAGGCGTTCTTTGACTATGCCGACCGGGGTTCTTATGCGGAAGAAACCCTGCGTGCCAACCGCAGCGACATGGAACAGATCAAATTTCGTCAGCGCATTCTGGTCGATGTCGCCGCACGCTCGATGAACACCACCATTCTCGGCGAACCGGCAGCGCTGCCGCTCATCCTGGCACCAATTGGCCTGACCGGAATGCAGCACAGCGACGGTGAAATCCATGCCTGCCGTGCGGCACATGCAGCAGGCATTCCTTATACCCTGTCGACAATGTCGATCTGCTCGATCGAAGACGTCGCAGCGAATGTCGACAAGCCGTTCTGGTTTCAGCTCTATGTGATGAAGGACCGCGGCTTCGTGAAAGCGCTGATCGAGCGCGCCATCGCGGCCAAGTGCAGCGCGCTCGTGCTGACCGTCGATCTTCAGGTGATCGGTCAGCGCCACGCCGACATCAAGAACGGTATGACCGTGCCGCCTCGGTGGACGCTTAGCAAATTCATCGATTTTGCATCCAAGCCATCTTGGGTTTCCGGCGTCCTGCGCGGCAAGCGCCGCACCTTCGGCAATCTCGTGGACGCCATGCAGGGCAGCAACGTCAACCAGCTCTCGGTCTGGATCGCTTCGCAGTTCGACCAGTCGCTGAACTGGAAGGATGTCGAATGGATCCGCAGCATCTGGCCGGGCAAGCTCATCATCAAGGGCATCCTCGACGTCGCCGACGCGCAGGAAGCCGTGAAGACCGGTGCAGAGGCGATGGTGGTCTCCAACCACGGCGGCCGTCAGCTTGACGGCGCGCCGTCATCGATCTCGGTATTGCCGGAGATCGTCCAGGAGGTCGGCGCGCAGACCGAAATCCTGTTCGATGGCGGCATTCGCTCGGGTCAGGATGTGATGCGCGCGCTCGCGCTCGGCGCGAAGTCCTGCATGATCGGCCGCGCCTACGTCCACGGTCTCGGCGCGGGCGGTCAGGACGGCGTCGCGACAGCCATCGATATCATCAGCAAGGAACTGAGCACCACAATGGGCCTGTGCGGCGTCAACCGCATCGAGGACATCGACCGCCGTGTGCTGACGGATTACCTGCACAGCAACGCGATCAGCAGCCCGCGCAGCTAAGAGCAAAATCGGTATCAAGCAAAAATCCCGCCACGATATCTCGTGGCGGGATTTCTGTTTTGACAACGATAAAAAGTTACGTAGCGATCACATCGGCGGAGCGACGCCATCGCGGCCGATGCTGAGACGCGCGACTTCAAGCGAACCGTCCGGCTTTTTGGTAGCGATTGCAAACACGGGTGTTCCCGGCTTGATATCGGACCTTGTCGCCGGGACGTAGGTGACGACCTGTGTCTCCGGCGTCACCGAGACTTTCTTCTCGCCGTCCTTGTATTTCACGGTGAGCGTATGCCCGTCATTTCCGGCCACCGTCCTGCTGTCCACAGCGCCATTGGTCATGCTGCTGTTGGGCTTCAGATCCCACGGCCGCGAACCTTCCCCAGTGCCGCGCATGTCCTCCGGAAAGACGTGGACCTCGACGGCTTTCTGACTGCCATCTGAGCCCGGCACCGTGGTCACGCCAATATAAGAGCCGACCTTGACGTCGGAGAGCGACATCTTGGCGACGCCGGCGACGCCCGCGCTTTGCGGCAGGTGGACCGACACCTCGGCGCCCTCGCGCGATTTGATGTGAAGCGTTTCGCCGTCCACGCTTTCGATCGTCCCCCGCACCCGCGTCGTGGGAGTCTGCTGCGCGATGGCATAGCAGGACGATGACAAAACCAGCGCGGAGACAGCAACAGCGCGGAACGAAACAAGACGATTGAACGACATGATATTTTCTCCAAAGGAACCCCACATTGATCTACGCTTTGCCGGCGACATTATTTCGCCTCTCACGCATGTGTGACTGCGACGTGATTCCGGGACAGTCCGCCTGTGACTGGACCTTTCGTCGACGGTTCCCCGTCAGATATCCCAACGTGATCCGGAATAGGAGACCTCATGCGTCGCATCGTTCTGGTGTCTGCCTTGCTTGCGTCCACCTCTTTCGCCGTTCCGGCGCTCGCACAGAGCAACAGCACCTTGAGCGGCGCAGCGATCGGTGCCGGCTCCGGGGCACTTATCGCAGGCCCAATCGGCGCGGTCGCCGGTGGCGTTGTCGGCGCCGTTGTCGGCGGACCGACGTTCAAGCGCGGCGGCCGTCACTGCTGGCGCGATCGGCACGGCGGGCGCCATTGCCGCTGGCGGTGACAATTCACTGAATCGAGCAGAACCCTATTTTTGCCGTGCGGACACTTTTCAGGTCCGCGTCAGGTCAGCTTCGACCAGCGCGCGCAGTTCCGGCGTCACACGCGGGCGCTTGCCGAACCACAGTTCAAAACCCCGCACAGCCTGATGCAGCAGCATGCCGAGACCGTCGGCGGTCTTGAGACCGCGTGCATTCGCCGCTTTTAGCAACTCGGTTTCGAGCGGCACATAAACCAGATCAGCCACCGTCGCATGAGCCGGAAGCAGGGTTATGTCCACATCGAGCGAAGGTTGCCCCTTCATGCCAAGCGATGTGGTGTTGACCAAAAGCCCCGCGCGCGGCAACACACTGTCGATCTGCTCCCATGCCAACGGATGTACGGTTGAACCGAATTGACCGGCGAGCGACTGCGCACGCGACGCTGTGCGGTTCGAGAGATGCACGCGCTTGATGCCCCGCTCAATCAAACCGAAGATGACAGCACGCGCCGATCCGCCCGCGCCCAGCACCAGCACATCTTCAGTGGCGTCCCAGCCCGGCGCACTGGCATCGAGATTGCCGATGAAGCCTTCAACGTCGGTGTTGGTCGAGCGCAACGTACCGTCGTCGAAATAAAGCGTGTTCGCGGCTCCCACCGCCTGTGCGCGTGCATCAGGTGACGACAGTGCGAGCGCCTGTTCCTTGTGAGGAATGGTGACGTTGGCGCCACTGTATCCACGCACCGCAAGACTCCCGATGAAATCGGCAAAGGCTGCAGGCTCGATCGCTTCGATGCGGTAGTCGCCATCGATCTCGAATGTCTTCAGCCAAAACTTATGAATGAGCGGTGAGCGCGAGTGCGCGGCCGGCCATCCGATCAGACACGCGGCAGGGGTGAGGCTCATCAGCACGGGCTCCGTTGATGGCTGCGTCAAATCACGCAGCGATGTCCGCTGTCAATCGCTTGATCTCGGATACCGCACTCGCGATGTCACTGCGGTAGCGTGCATGCGGCGGCCGGGCGCCGTAGGACAGCAGTGTACGGCGCACCGGCGCCGAGGCGCCAGTGATGAAGACACGAATGCCGTGCCGTCTCGCCTTGATGGCGATCTGGGCGATGGCGTTAGCGGCCGTGGAATCAAGGAAGGGCACGGCAGCGAAATCAATCACCAGCGCCTTGTAGCCGGAGAGACGGTCGAACACCGACGCCACCGCCGCGACTGCGCCGAAGAAGAACGCGCCGGTGATGCGATAGATCATGATGTCCGGATCGGCGGCGAGAGTCGCATCGTAGCGCTCGCGGTCACCATTGGCGCGGTCCGCCTTGTCGTCCACAGAGAGTGACGCGTAGCTCTCGATGCCCGTTGTCTGCGACATGCGATGGATAAACAACAGCGCGCCGAGCGCGAAGCCAACCACGATACCTTCAGTGAGATCGCGGAACACCGTGAGCAGGAAGGTCGCCAGCAGCACCACGGCGTCGCCCCACGACGAGCGGATCAGCGTGGCGAATTCGTGCTTCTCCGCCATGTTCCACGCCACCACGGCGAGCACACCGGCGAGCGTCGCCAGCGGAATATAGCTGGCCAGCGGCGCGGCGAGCAGCATGAAGGCCAGCAAAAACAGTGAATGCAACATGCCGGCTATTGGCCCGCGCGCACCAGCGCGGACATTAGTCGCGGTGCGTGCAATGGTCCCTGTGACGCAGATGCCGCCAAACAGCGCCGAGCCGATATTGGCAAAACCCTGTGCCACCAATTCGGAGTTCGAGCGATGTCGGCGGCCGCTCATGCCGTCTGCAACTACGGCAGACAACAGTAATTCAATCGCGCCGAGCAGAGCGAAGGCGGCGGCGTCCGGCAACACCTCCTGAATTTTCGCGAGCGTGATCGGCGGCAACCCCGGTAGCGGGAACGATTGCGGAATGCCTCCGAAACGCGTGCCGATCGTTTCCACCGGCAGATGCAGGAACGCTGCAATAACGCTGGCGGCGACGACCGCGATCAACATACCGGGCCAAGTCGGCCGAATGCGCCGCAGGCCCGCAATGATGGCGATGGTCACCACCGAAATCGCCACCGCCGAGGCGTTCGTGGTGCCGATAGCTTGGCCAAGCAGCTCGAGCTTAGGGATTAGTTCGCCCGGCTCCTTCCCAATCAGCGTGATGCCAAGCAGATCGCGGATCTGACTGGCGAAGATGATAACGGCGATTCCGGCGGTGAAGCCCACCGTAACAGGATAGGGGATGAACTTGATGTAGGTGCCCAGTTGAAGATATCCGGCGACGATCAAGATCACCCCTGCGATCATAGTCGCAAGCAATACGCCTTCGATGCCATGGCGCGTCACAGACGCGGCGACGAGGACGATGAAGGCACCCGCCGGCCCACCGATTTGAAAGCGGCTGCCGCCGAGCAGCGACACCAGGAAGCCGCCGAAGATCGCGCTGTAAAGTCCGCGGTCCGGCGTAGTGCCCGATGCAATGGCAATGGCCATCGACAGCGGCAACGCCACGATGGCGACAGTGAGACCCGACACAACATCGGCTCGGAAGGCATGAAGATCGTAGCCTTCGCGCAGGACAGTGATGAGCTTCGGCGTGAACAGTTCGGCGAATGTCGGCTGAGAACTCGTTTGTCGGCTCGATGCGTCCATTTTCTTGCGCCTGCGTCCGCCCCGTCTCTGTCTCCGCCGGCGCTAAAGACCGGCTTCTAACTCTGCTCGCCACGCTGCGGAGGCGGCTCTTTCAGGCGCACGCCGCGCCCGCCACTCTCGCTGCGCGCATGATCACCGATCAGTTCGATGCCGGCGCGGTTGAGCGCATCTACCACCTTGGTCAGCGAATCGACGATGCCGCGGACATTGCCGTCGCTTGCCTCCATCCGTTGGATGGTTGGAAGCGACACCCCGGCAAGGTCGGCCAGGGTCTTCTGATCGATGCCCAGAAGGGCGCGCGCCGCGCGCATCTGCGATGACGTAATCACAACGAATGTTCCGCTTTTTATAACAACTGTTCAAGTAAAAAACGGCTTCAATGATGTAAAAAACATCACCAAAACCGTTTTCACACCTGTCGCAAGCAAATTTCGAAGAGATTCCTACGCCGCAGCGCGATGCGCGGCAATGATCTGATCCGCCGCGCGGCCTGTCACCTCCGCCATATGATCGAACTGACGCGTAAAGCCGCCAGCACCGGCCGTTGCCGACCGCAATTCCACGATCAGGTCGCCGATTTCCGCTTCCGGCATCATCGCCCGCACCAAATCCCAGCCAGACCAATCCTCGCGGGTATCAAAGCCGAGAATTTGTCCGCGCCGACCCGAGAGAATTGAATTGATCTTCGCCGTCGCATCCGACGGGCAGACGATCTCCACCATATGGATCGGTTCGAGCAACACCGGCTGACAGTGCGGCAACGCTTCGCTAACACCGATACGCGCGGCAGTGCGGAACGCCTGATCGGAAGAATCGACACTGTGATAGGAGCCATCAACCAGCGTCACCTCGACATCGATCACCGGGAAACCCAACGGCCCGCGTATCAAGCCATCGCCGACGCCCTCCTCCACCGCACCGATGTAATTTTTCGGCACCGCGCCGCCAACGATCTTTTCGTGAAACGCGACACCGCTGCCGCGTGGCAACGGTTTCACCTCCAGCACCACATCGCCAAACTGGCCGTGGCCGCCGGATTGTTTCTTGTGCCGTCCGCGCTGTGTGATCGTCTTGCGGATCGAACTCCTGATAGCCGACCGGCGGTGCATGTTGTTTGATCGTGACGCCAAAACGATCCTGCAAACGCTCGATCGCCACCCGCAGATGCATCTCCCCCTGGCCCCACAGCACCATTTGATGGGTCAGTGGATTGTGAACAATGCTTAGCGACGGATCTTCCTCGTTCAGCCGCGCCAGCGCCTGACCGAGTTTGACATCATCCTTGCGGTCCTGCGCGGCCACAGCCGTCGCCAACACTGGAGCCGCCGGGACAACATTCAACAGCGCTTCGGGCGCTGTCTTCGCTGTCGTCAACGTGTCGCCGGTCTTCACGGGATCGAGCTTGCCAAGCGCAACCGTTTCGCCTGCTTCTGTGGACGTACCGCTTGGTGTCGTTGCCGCCGTTCGCCGCCAATATCCCTGACACGCGGCCGACACCTCCTCCCGACGATTGTACGGTATCGCCATCGGCGATCTGCCCGCGCAGAATGCGTGCCAGCGATAGCTTGCCGCCATGCTGGAGATGGTTGGTTTTCATCACGTAGGCGAGTGCCGTCTTGTCATCGGAGACGCCGAGACGTCTTGCCGTCTCCGTCACGCCGGGCGCTTCATGACGCAATGCCTTCAGAAGCCGCAACACGCCATTCTCACGCGTCGCACAGCCGAGCAGCACCGGGCATATCTGCCCGTCGCGCAGTTCGGTCGCCAGATCATCGAACACCGCATCGCGCGGCGGCGGGATGTCTTCAAGTAATTGTTCGAGCAACCGGTCATCATGGTCGGCGAGCTTTTCCAGCATCGAGAGCCGCGCCTCCTTTTCACGGTCGAGATCGCCGCCTTCGAGGCCGATCACTTCAGACGGCATATGCTCGCGATAGACGAAGGCGCGCTCCAGTGCGAGATCGACGAAGCCCGCGATGATGTCGCCCTTCCAGATGGGAATCTGCCGTAGCACCAGTGGCGTGCGTGACGCCGGCTGCAATGTCGCAAGCGTTTCGCGAATACGATTGGTCGCCTTGTCGATTTTGTTGAGGAACAGAAAACGCGGAATACCGAGATCTTCGAGTTCGCGCATGACGATCTGCAATTGCGGCAGTTTGCGCTCGTCGGCCTCGCAGACCACGACTGCGGCATCGACCGCAGGGAGCGCCGCGCGCATGTCGTGCGCGAATTCCACCGATCCCGGACAATCAACGAACGTATAGCTGTCGCCCATGAAAGTAGTGGTCGCAGCCGTCAGTCCGGTGCTCATGCGATGGCGGCGCGCTTCGGCCGATGCGTCGCCGACGGTTGTGCCTTGTTCCACCGTGCCTGATTTTGGGATTGCCGCAGTGCGTGAGAGGATTGCTTCAAGAAGAGTCGTTTTGCCACTTTGGAATGGGCCCACCAGCGCGATGCACCGGGGACCACGGGGACTTCTCAGGTCTTGTCCCATTGCCGTCTCCTGTTCTGGAGCTCGGCCCGCCTCGAACTAATCCCGGCGAAGTGGATTCCGGTTCGCCGGAAATGCCTTAACTTCAACTGTTGCGCGCATTCCACTCATACCGGTTCCCACTTTTGCAGAATGCGCTCATGCGGGTCGGCACGGTGATCGTCTCAGGGCAATGCGACGAAGGCAAGCGGGAAACATTCCGCTTCGCAACATGACTTGATCACCAAAACTTGCAGTTCCGCTCCGCGGGAAATCCAAAACAGAAGGCCCGCCGTCAGGCGGACCTTCTCGCGAAAATATATCGGATGACGATTATCGCCCGATGCGGCCGGGACGCAATTCCAGGCTCTGCACACCGCCGGCAACGCTGAGGCCGGTTTGGCCCTGGACGCTCAGCGGCTGAAGAGCGAAGGAATTTGCTGAACCGCCGATCATCGCGTTGCCGCCAAGACCCACGCCGACCGCGGCGCTGGCATTGACGCCGGCGTAGTTGCCCGACAGGTCGCCCATGCCAAGCTGCACGGTGGGGGCGAAGACAGCCCATGACAGGACGCGTCTCATTGGTGATGCCAAGATCAATACCAATCTTGGTGATCTGCGCAGTGTAAAGATCGTCGGGGCGTCCCTGGGACCTGAAAACGCAGCCGAGATTGGTGACAGAACCGACGACCATTCCGACATTCGGACCGCCACGGCATTCGAGCACGCCCACCTGCGTGCGCCCTGACTGCGCATGGGCGAACCCGATCGAAGCTGCAAGGACGGCTGTAGCAAGACCCAGAAAGGTTGAAAGGCGGCGCATGAGATGATCTCCGGCTGAATGGCGAGAACTGAACAGGCGATTAAAAAGCTTGGGTCGCCGCGAAAGCGAAAGACGAGCTATCTAGTCATACCGCATGGAATTGTTCAATTGGGGGCCGCTTTCGACGGTTTGAAAGCGCAATAAAAAAAGGCCCGCATCAGCGGGCCTTTTTCACGTTGTTACGTACTTAGTGATGGTGGTGATGACGGCGATGATGCCGGGCATGTCGGCGAGGAGCAAGGTCGACCGGCTCCAGATCGAGACCAACAATACCACCGGTGACGTTCACACCGGTCTGGCCCTGCAGGCTGAGCGGCTGAAGCGCGAAGGAGTTTGCCGAACCGCCGAGCAGCAGGTTGCCGCCGCCGCCGAGGCCGAACGAGACGTTGCCGCCCACGCCGCCATAATTGCCGGCGAGATCGCCACGGCCGATACGCTGGGTTGGCGCGTGCACAGCCCAAGCGAGGCTGGTTTCAGCGGTAATGCCAAGATCGACACCGAAGCGGGTCACATGCGCCACATAAGGCTCCGGACGACGGCCCTCGGCGCGGAAAACGCACTCGAGCGTCGTCGCGGACGCGATGACCATGCCGACGTTCTGGCCGCCGTGGCACTCAATAACGCCGATCTGAACGCGCTGCTCCTGGGCCTGAGCTGAAGCGAAAGATGCTACGAGCGCCGCGAAGGCGGCGCCGACTACTGTAGAAAGACGCATGGAATTTAAACTCCGGGTATTGTTTGATTTGACGGCGGGACAAAAGGGAAGCGCCGTGTCCAAAACATGGCGCTTTCCTTATTTTCTCTCGACCTAAGACTTTTTCTAGTCAGTGTTGCGGCGAAGCCTATCGCAGGTTTCCGCAAAACCGCTGGATGCGCTTGCAGGCCTCTTCAAGGTCCGACGTCTTGGTTGCGTAGGAGATTCGAAAGGCCGGGCCAAGCCCGAACGCGGAGCCTTGCACCACCGCAACGCCCTCTGTCTCGAGAAGTTCAGTCACGAAATCTTCATCGGTCGTGAGCTTCTTGCCCGATGGCGCCGTCTTGCCAATGGTGCCCGCACAGGAGGGATAGACATAGAATGCGCCTTCCGGTCGCGGACAATTGATGCCGGCGGCCTGGTTCAGCATCGCCACGACCAGATCGCGGCGCTCCTTGAACACGGTGTTGTTCGCGGGAATGAAGTCCTGCTGGTCCATTGAGCGCCTCGACTGCCGCCCACTGCGCGATCGACGACGGATTCGACGTCGACTGCGACTGAATGGTCGCCATCGCGGCAATCAGCGGCTGCGGACCGCCCGCATAGCCGATCCGCCAGCCGGTCATGCAATAGGCTTTGGACACGCCGTTCACGGTCAGCGTGCGGTCGAACAGTTTCGGCTCGACCTGCGCCGGGGTGCTGAATTCGAAATCGTCGTAGACAAGGTGTTCGTACATGTCGTCGGTCATGATCCAGACATGCGGGTGCTTGACCAGCACGTCGGTCAGCGCCTTCAGTTCGGCGCGCGAATAAGCTGCACCCGTCGGGTTCGACGGCGAGTTCAGGATGATCCACTTGGTCTTTGGCGTGATCGCACGCTCCAGGGCATCCGGCTGCAGCTTGAAACCGAACTCCGCGGTACAGACCACCGGCACCGACTCGCCACCGGCGAGCGCTACCATTTCCGGGTAGCTGACCCAATACGGCGCGGGAATGATAACCTCGTCGCCAGGATTGATCGTCGCCATCAGCGCATTGTAGAGCACCTGCTTGCCGCCGGTACCGACCGTGATCTGGTTCGGTTTGTAGGTCAGACCATTCTCGCGCTGGAACTTGGCGATGATCGCCTCTTTCAGCTCGGGAATGCCGTCCACCGCCGTGTACTTGGTCTTGCCGGCTTCAATGGCATGAATCGCCGCAAGCTTGATGTTGGCGGGCGTATCGAAATCCGGCTCTCCTGCACCGAGGCCGATGACGTTCCGGCCCGCGGCTTTGAGCTGCCGTGCTTTATCCGTGACCGCGATGGTCGCGGACGGCTTCACACGGTCGAGCGCAGCGGACAGAAACGACATGGTTATCTCCTTGCAAACGTCGCAGGCGGTCAGGCTTACGAGTCGATTTATGGGCGGAAATGCACACTAAGGTGGGTGCCGCTGCATCGCAAGATGCCGCGCGATCTTTCTGGAATCCCGGAAAAACGCAGATTTTCAACGCTGAGCGATGATCGCATCGATTCTCATCGATGGTGCCCGCTATTTTTCCGGCGTTATCACCAGGAGATACGGCAGAACCCGGAGGACGTGTGGCCGCCACAGCTTCAATCGCGCGGGACACAATTTCCGAAGTCGACGACAGGCAATCGCAAGAGATTGAACCCTCACAACCGGCAACTCGCACAGGTGTGATCTGAGCTCTTCGCGTGCCGGCGTAGCATTGTTTTGCATACGTTGCCGCAGAACGAGGGAATTCAACTATTTCCAGACAGCGGGACTTGCAGCGGATCGCCGCGCGCATCATTGTCTGGCTGAGATCGTCAGATTTAAGCAAGCGAACCAGCGATGTACAAACTCTACTCGATGCAGCGCTCCGGCAACAGCTACAAGGTCCGCCTTGCGCTGGCGCTGTTGAATGCGCCCTACAAAGCCATCGAGGTCGACATCCTGCGCGGTGAAAGCCGCACGCCGGAATTCCTGGCGAAAAATCCCAGCGGCCAGGTGCCGCTGCTGGAAGTCGCGGACGGTCGCTATCTGGCCGAGTCGAATGCGATCCTGTGGTACGTCGCCGTTGGAACGTCGCTGGCACCGGAAGACCGCATCGACCGCGCTGAAGCATTACAGTGGATGTTCTTCGAGCAGCACGCGCTGGAACCGAGCGTCGGCGCCGCCTATTTCTGGCTGGTGCTAGTGCGGGGTGGACGCGACCTGCAGACACACGCGCTGGAAGACTGGATGGAGCGCGGCTATGCCGCGCTGCGGGTGATGGAAAACCACCTCAAGACCCACGACTATTTCGCGGCAGGCCACCTCACCGTCGCTGACATTGCGATGTACGGCTACACCCACGCGGCCAACCAGTGCGACTTCGATCTGAGCGGCTATCCATCAGTACGGACCTGGCTGAAACGCGTTGAAGCGGAGCCGCGGTTTGTTTCGATGAAGTGGAGCCCGGCAGAGATTACGGCACCAGGTACCGTGCCTGGCACGGAAACTGACCTGACCGCCGAGGCCTGATCCCAAATCTGTGCAGGAATAGCGGGGAATCCGGGCATAACGCACCGGGCGCCACTGTACGCCATCTTCTTGCCACGTTTGAGCGGCCCGCGCCCCAATCTTGACAGCGATTCCTGACACATTTCGGGACAGCGGTGATTCGCCGCCTTATTTAAGGATCTACGACCATGACCCGGTCGCCAATTTCAGGATTAGGTTTCGGGCTCCGTTCCGTACGCGTTGCGTCGTCAAAACTGTCGAATGCCGTCGCGGCCTCGCTCGCGGTGGCCTCGCTGTCATTGTGCCTGATTGTCGCCGTCACGCTCCTGACGATCAAGGTCGCAACGGCCATGCCGGTTGCAGGCTGAAGCGCAGCACCATTCCCCTGCGCACAACAATATCCGCGACCGCCTCGGGTCTGATCCGGCTGGACCGGAATCAAACCCGCCGATTGCGATTTGTTTGGCATGGTCTCGCGCGAAGGCCAGATTGCTCTCGCGAAGGTGGTCGGCTTCACGGAGCATGATCAACACATGCGCGGAGATACATGGATGAAGACACCACTCGTCGTCGTCTCGGTATCGCTGACGCTCGCGATCGTCGTGGTCGCGCTATTCCTGATCATGACACAGACGCGGCATCAGCCGGCGCTGGCCATTCCCTCAGCCAGCCACCTCAAGATTGACAAAGTGACGGACGCCCCACGCGTCTCGTCACTTTTTCCATGAGCGAAACCGTTTACGTCTCGGTCCCGTCGCCGCGCAGATAACCGTGGGTTCGCGAATCCGGCATGATCGTTGCGGCGATGAACGCAATCGCGCACATGCCGGTCACATACCAATAGAAGTTGGATTCCGCGCCGGCATTCTTGAACCAGAGCGCGACATATTCAGCAGAGCCACCGAAGATCGCGTTGGCTATCGCATAGGACAATCCGACGCCCAGCGCGCGCACCTCCGGCGGAAACATCTCGGATTTCACGAGGCCGCTGATCGAGGTGTAGAACGAGACGACCGCCAACGCTGTGATGATCAGGAAATAAGCCATATAGGGGCTGGTCACACTACCGATCGCATACATGAGCGGCACGGTGCAGAGCATCGCGAGGCCGCCGAACAGCAGCATCGATGTCTTGCGGCCCCATCTGTCCGCCAACGCACCGAATGGCGGCTGCATGATCATGTAGGTGAACAGCACCGCCGTCATCACCACATTCGCCGTACGGTCGTTCATGTGTGCGGTGTTGACGAGATACTTCTGCATGTAGGTGGTGAACGTATAGAAGATCAACGAACCGCCAGCGGTGTAGCCGAGCACAGTCAGAAACGCGCGGGTGTGATTGCGAAAGATCTCGGACAGCGATCCAGCTTCCTTGCGGGCGCGGGTATTGGCGGAAGATGTTTCGGTTAGCGATGCCCGCAGGAACAGCGCGATCAATGCACATACCGCGCCGATGAAGAACGGAATCCGCCACCCCCACGACCGCAGATCCGCATCCGAAATGGTCTGCTGGACGATAAGAACCACCAGCGACGCGAGCAACTGACCGCCGATCAGGGTCACGTATTGAAACGATCCGAAGAAGCCGCGATGACCCGGCAGCGCGACCTCGCTCATGTAGGTCGCGCTGGTGCCGTATTCACCGCCAACCGACAAGCCCTGTACCATACGTGCGATGAGCAGCAGGACAGGCGCCGCGGTACCGATGGTCGCGTAGGTCGGCAGCAGTGCGATGGCCAGCGAGCCCGCGCACATCATCAGCACCGAGATCAGCATCGAGGTCTTGCGGCCATACTTGTCCGCGATGAAGCCGAAGATATAGCCGCCGATCGGCCGCATCAGAAAGCCGATAGCGAACACCGCCGCGGTCTGCAGAAGCTGGGTGGTCTGATTACCCTTCGGGAAGAATGCCGGCGCAAAATACAGCGCCGTGAATGCATAAGCGTAGAAGTCGTACCATTCGACGAGGTTACCGGAGGAGCTGGCGAAGATGGCCCAAATTCGTCGTCGACGGTCTGCGCTATCGCCGACTACAGAAGTATTGGTCACCGCCGTCATGGTCTCAGTCTCCGTTTCGGTATCTCGAAACCGCTCTATGACCATTTGTGGAAGATAAAGAAAGCCCCCAAAGCGATGAATGCGAAGCCGAGGGCGTGGTTCCAACCCAGCGGCTCCTTCAAGTACAGCACCGAAAATCCGGCGAATACGACCAACGTGATGACTTCCTGGATGGTCTTGAGCTGTGCCGCTGAATAGACCGCGCTGCCCCAGCGATTGGCCGGCACGGCAAGCCAGTATTCGAAGAACGCAATCCCCCAACTCACCATGATGACGAGTGGCAGCGAGAACGTCTTGAACTTGAGATGCCCATACCAGGCGAAGGTCATGAAGACGTTCGATGCAAGCAACATGAAGATCGGCAGCGCGAAGGGCGAGACGGCTGTGGGCATAGATGACCTTTCAGGAAAGCAGGTGAATGAGAGTTCTGAACCGAGGCTTCAGGGGCGGCAAGGCTGCCACAGGATCAAGGCGCCAGCGGGGAGCCACCACCTGTGTATGCTTTGGATTCATCCTCGCGAAAACAGAGACGGCGGATCGAGCCGCGCCCGTAACATAATAAAGATGTCACAGGTCTGTAATGCCCCCAAGTTAGCGTCCGGGAGCGCTTGGTCCGCTTCCCCCCGTCGCGGATCACGCGCTCAAGCGGTCCCCGGTCGCACATCCCCCTTTGTGCCGCAAACCGGCCGGGGCCGCATTTTTTTGTTCAAATTTGGCGAATGGTTTGCGAGGCTGCGGAGAGTCGCGGGTTTCCGCTTCCGTGACCCGGACTCAACTCGCTATAACTCGGTCTCGTCGCCATTCAAGCCACTCCTCTTTCCAACGATCCATCCATGATCCGCACTATTCCTGTCGTCCTCCTCCTGGTCGTGCTGTTTCTGGTGCTGTTGCCGTTTCAGGCCGCCGGTATTCTGCTCAACAATCGCCTGCAACGCAGCGTCCCCAATCTGTTTCATCGCGTTGCCTGCGCATTGATCGGGGTTCGCATCACGCAGGTGGGCGAGCGCGCGCCGGACGGCCCGCTGCTGATCTTGTCCAATCATGCGTCCTGGCTCGACATCAGCGTGCTTGGCGCCATCGCGCCTGTCGTGTTCGTCGCGAAATCCGAAGTCGCGAACTGGCCGGTGTTCGGCTGGCTCGCCAAACTGCAACGCACCGTCTTCATCGAGCGTGAGCGCCGCCACAAAACGGGTGAAGCCACCCGCACCATGGCCAATCGCCTGCTCGGCGGCGATGCCGTTGTGCTGTTTCCTGAAGGCACGTCCAGCGACGGCATCCGCATCCTGCCGTTTCGTTCGGCATTGATCGGCGCGGTGCATCACGCCATTGGTGATGCGGCCCATCACGATCGCGTCATCGTGCAGCCGGTGTCGCTCGCCTATGTCCGCTACGGCGGCGTCCCGCTCGGGCGCGCATTGCGTGACAAAGTAGCATGGTACGGCGAGGCCGATCTGGTGCCACACCTGCTGAATGTGCTGGCATCAGGCGCCGTGGACATCACCGTAAGCTGGGGCGAGCCGGTCTCCTATGGCATGAGCGCCGATCGCAAGCAGATCGCACGCGACGCGGAAACGTCTGTCCGCCGGATGACCGCACGCGCCTTGCGCGCACCTTCGCAACCGGTATCAATTCCCGAGACGGCATCGTCGTCGCTCCCTGCCCTCGAACAAACCTGACAGGAAAGATCATGGAAACAAGAAACCTCGGGGGCTCCGGCCTCCGCGTCTCGGCCGTTGGCCTTGGCTGCAACAATTTCGGCCAGCGCACCGATCTGGAAACATCGCGCAAGATCATTCACAAGGCCATCGATCTCGGCATCACCCTGTTCGATACCGCCGACATCTATGCCGGCCGCGGCGGGTCGGAGAACGTGCTCGGACAGGTGCTCGGCGACCGGCGCAAGGACATCGTGCTGGCGACGAAGTATTCCAAGGAAATGGCCGATGACGGCACCAGGCAGGGCGCCTCCCGCCGTTACATCATGAATGCGGTCGAAGACAGCCTGCGCCGACTGAAGACCGATTACATCGATCTCTACCAGCAACACGATTTCGATCCGCTGACGCCGATCGAGGAAACACTGCGTGCGCTTGAAGATCTGATCCGTCAGGGCAAGGTACGCTACATCGGCTGTTCGAATTTCCCGGCATGGCGTATCGCCGAAGCGCAGTTCACCGCGCGCGGCATCAACACCCACGCCTTCGTGTCGTGCCAGGACGAATACAGTCTGATCGTTCGCGATATCGAAAAGGACCTGCTGCCGGCCGCGCAGGCTTATAATCTCGGACTGCTGCCATTCTTCCCGCTGGCCAGCAGCTTGCTCACAGGAAAATACAAGCGCGGCGAAACGCCCTCCGCGGACTCGCGGTTCGGCAAAGTGGGTTACCTGCGCGACCGCTACATGACCGACAAGAACTTCAGCATTGTGCAGAAACTGCAGGACTTCGCGGACGCGCGCGGCAAGACCATCATCGAACTCGCGTTCTCGTGGCTCGCTGCACGGCCGCAGGTTTCAAGCGTGATCGCAGGTGCATCGCAGCCCGAGCAGGTCGAGCAGAACGCCAAGGCGATCAGCTGGAAGCTGACGGCCGAAGACATGGCCGAGATTGATACGATCACCAGCGGCTGACGTACACCGAGTGATTAAGCCGTCCCTGTGTGAACAGGGGCGGCCCGCCCTAGACGATCAGTTCCGATACCGCCTTCACCGCTGCACTATCCGGAAACACGTCTGCGCCAGCGTGCGATCCCGATCCCGAGATGGTCACGCAGCACGCCCTTGATGACGCTACGCAGGTCGGTGTGTCGGCTTGCGGATCGCGCGCCATCCGCATTCTCTCGGTTGATCTCGCCGAAATCCAGGCTCACTATACATCACCGGCGCGCCGGAAGACGCTGCCCCGATGAACAGCACGTGAAAGCCCCGGCAGAGTTCGGATTTGCCTGATGACAAATTCTTTAGAAAAGCCGTTTCAGTCGCGCGCCCTGAATTGCGCCCGCTGTGGAACTGCGTTCAGTTGCGATCTGTCCGGGGACTGCTGGTGCGCTGACGAGACCGCGAAGCTGCCAATGCCCGTGAGCAGCGAGGATTGCCTGTGCCGCGATTGCCTGCGTGCGGAGGCCGCAAAACTCGCGGCGACAGATACATAGGGCTGCTATCGTTAGAGGCGCTCCCGCCTTGGCGGGAACGACAATTGTAAATTTTCCGGCTTCGTTACGCTGCGTAGTGCGGGGATTTTCGCGCCATGCCATCGAAAGCATCGAGCAATCGCTCGCGCCATGCATAGACCGGATCATCTTCCGTCAGCAGTTGGAACGAGCTTACCACCCTTGCCCACTGGAACTGCCCGAACACGATGTAGTCCCCGTAGTTCGGCGCATTACCGCCAACGAAGAGTTGCTTGCGCAAGGTGATCCGCAACGGATCAAGATATTTCCGAAACGCATCCACCCGAGCGTCGCGATCCGCAACGACGTCTTCCAGCGACTTGCCGAAACGCGCCTCGCGGCTTGTCCGAAAGTACGCCTGATCGACTGGCGACAAGCGCCCGTGGACGTCGGTGACGATAAAGGATGCGAGATTTCCCACCATCACGTCGCCCCAACTGTTGAGCATTCGCGCCATGGCCCGGCCGCCTTCACCGCCAAACAACGAAGGCCGATCGGGATAGGTGTCCTCGAGATAATTCGCGATCTCCCAGGAATCCGCGACCGATTTTTCTCCATCGATGAACACCGGCACCTTGTCGGAGTTATGGACCTTGATGGCCGCCTTCTCCGTGAAACGCCACGGGATCGTTTCGGCGTTCAGATCCTTGTGCGCGAGCGCCATCCGCGTACGCCAGCAATAAGGGCTAAACACGCGTTCGGGATCGTTGCCGACCAGTTCGAAGAGTTTCCGTGCAACCATCTTTTCATCCTTGGCAGAAAGCCGGAGCCCGCTCCGGAATTGAATGCGATTGCATGAACCTTGCGATTTCGCATCCTGAAGTCAATGGCGCCAGCACCGCTCAAGAAAAATTCATTCGCCCTATCCGGCCAAGGTGGAAGACTTGCATCGCGTTTTGAAAAACAAAGAACCGTACCTCTCCTGCACCACCGCTAGAGTTCCGAGGAACCGCAATCGCACCGGATCAAGAGGAGGCAGCAATGACGACGGAATTTGCACGACGGGATTTCCTGAAATTATCCACGGCTCTCGCGGGCGTCGCCGCAACTGGCAGTTTCGCCTGCGTCGGGATCGCCAGCGCTGCGCCGATAGAGGTGCCGACTATCGATAAACTCTCGATCCGCGTTCTGGTCGATCAGCAGCACGACCAGTTTCTGCGCGGCAGCACCGTGAACGGCGTGGTCCACGAAGGACCGGGACCGGCCCGCAGCGCCGACGCTCGGAACGTGCTTCACAACGAATGGGGCCTCTCGCTGTTTCTGGAATCCCAGCGTGCGCAGGAACAACGCAACATCTTGCTGGATTTCGGTTACACGTCACCGGCGATCATCAACAATATCGGCCTGCTCAATGTCGATCCGGGAAAACTCAATGCTTTGATCGTCAGCCATGGCCATATCGACCACTACGGCGGACTGATCGGCTTTCTCGAAAAATATCGCAGCGTGCTTCCGCCAGACGTCAAACTCTATGCCGGCGGCGAAGATAATTTCTGCCACCGCGTCAGCCGCGCCTCCACCGGCCAATATGGCGAGGGCGGAACTCTTGACCGCCGGGAGATTGCTGCACAGAAAGTCCAGACCGTGCTCTGTGAAACGCCGACAGTGATCGAAGGCCATGCCTTCACCACCGGCAAGATCAAGCGCAACAGCGTCGAGAAGGTCTTGCCCAACACGTTCGTCGACTACACGCCGGGCAAGGATGGACCCGCTTGCGACTACGGCCACTACACCGCAGCGGAGCTGCAAGGCAAGATCGTGCCCGATGAGCATGTCCACGAGCACGCCACCTGCTTCAACATCCGCGGCAAGGGACTCGTCGTCATCAGTTCCTGCGGCCATGTCGGCATCGTCAACTCGGTACGGCAGGCGCAGGAAGTCTCCGGCATCCAGAAGGTTCACGCCATCGTCGGCGGCTTCCATCTGGGGCCGGCACCAGCCGATTACCTCAAGCAGATTGTCGGTGAGATCAAGACGCTCGAGCCCGATGTGGTCATCCCGATGCATTGCAGCGGCCTGAACTTCCTGCTCGAGGCCCGCGCCCAGATGCCGGACAATGTTATCAACGTCTCGACCGGCAGCCGTCTGATCTTCAGCGCATGACCATGCGGGGAGCAGTTGCCGCGGCCGCATTGCTGCTTTGCTGCTGCTCTGCACCACGCCATCATCGGCGCAGACCTCGTCACGGTCTGCCGCCGAGTTGATGGATGCGGTGATGTGGAACAAGGAGCCGATCGGCGGCGCGTTCGCGCTCACGGATCACACCGGACGCGACCGCACCGATACGGATTTCCGCGGCCAGCTCATGCTGATCTATTTCGGCTTCACCTATTGCCCGGACATCTGCCCGACCGACCTTCAGCAGATCGGGTTAGCAATGGATCAGCTCGGTGCGGATGCGAAGGACGTGCAGCCGCTGTTCATCACACTCGATCCCGCGCGCGACACTGTGGAACATCTTTCGCAGTACGTTCCGCTGTTTCATCCGCGCTTGATCGGGCTGACAGGAAATGCCGCCGCCGTCACACAGGCCGCCGAGGCGTACAGGGTCTATTACAGGCGAGTGGATTTCGACAAAAGCAAAATGGACTACACCATCGATCATTCCGCCTTCGTCTATCTGATGGATCGCGATGGCAAGTATCTCGGCTTCTTTCCACCGGGTACATCGGCCGAGAAGATGGTTGAAATGATCCGATCAAATTTGCGCGGCCAGGCGAAGCGATAGTCTTTTTGACCATGAGCGCGCGGTAACGTCATTCCACCTTGCCCTTCTTCGGTTCGACAATCTCGAAGCTCGGCGAAAATTCGTCGAACATGGCGAACAATTCGCGCAGCTTGAGAGGATTGCCGCCGACCGAAATATCGCCAGTCACAAGACTGCCAAGGAACGTCCTCTGCTTCAGCGTAATGGCGTCGAGCGCGGCGCGGGTCAGCGTCACGCTGGCGTCCGCCCTGTCCGACAGCTTGCCCGAGGTGTGCGTGAGCGCGGAATTTTCCAGGTTCATGACGTAGCTCTGGCCCAAATCGGTGAACGTCCAGTTGATGACGATGCGTTTGCCTTCCGCCTTGGCAGCGTTGAGACGGACGCCGAGGTAATCGAACGCGAGATCGATGGAGACACCTTTCAGCAGATCCGCGCTCGTGACCGACGGCTTTTGATCTCCTACGCCATTGCGCAGTTCCTGGGCGCCGAGCAGGTAGGCATTGCGCCATGTCGCCGCTTCGCTCTGAAAGCCCAGTTGCTCAAGTGCGTCGGCGCCCAGCGTGCGCGCGTCCTTGTTCGCCGGATCCGCAAACACCACGTCGCTCATAACCCTTGCCACCCAGCGATATTGCCCCGCCTTGAAGTCATCGCGTGCACGTCTGATCGCGGCATCGGCGCCACCCATATACTCCACCCGCTTGCGGGCCTCTTCGGCCCGCGGCAACGGATTGAGATCGGCAGGATTGGCGTCGTACCACCCAAGATAGAATTGATAGACCGCCTTGGCGTTGTGGCTCAGCGTGCCGTAATAACCGCGCGCCGCCCAATCGTTCGCTAGTGACGGCGGCAGCTTCAATTGTTCCGCGATCTCCGTTGGCGTCAGACCGTGGTTGAGCAGCCGCACGGACTGGTCATGGATGAATTTGTAGAGGTCACGCTGTTTTGTAAGGAACGCGACAATGCGGTCGTTGCCCCAAACCGGCCAATGGTGCTGCGCGATAACTACGTCGGTCTTGTCACCGTAGCGTTCGATCGCTTCGCCAAGGTACCTCGACCACAGGCGGCCGTCGCGAATTTCCGCGCCACGGATCGTGTAGAGATTGTGCATGTTGTGGGTGGCATCTTCCGCCATGTTCAGCAGTCTGAATTGAGGGAAATACATGATCATCTCGGCGGGGGCTTCCGAGCCCGGCACGAGATGGAATTCGATGTCGACGCCGTCGATGCTGCGGGTCTCGTACGCCTGCTTGATCATATCGTTCGGCGGAATCAGTGACACCGTTCCGCTCGACAGCGCCTTGCCGAGGCCCGTATCGATCTGCGCCCGATCACCCACCGGCAGCGCATTGCCGAACTGATATTGCGCGCGACGGGTCATCGCTGGACCTGCGATGACGTTCTCGGCCACTGCATGCTCCATGAAGCCGTCCGGCGCGATGACCTTCACCCGGCCCTGCTTCGCGTCATCTTCGCTGATGACGCCCTTTGCCCCACCGAAATGATCGACATGGCTGTGACTGTAGATCACCGCAATCACCGGCTTGGCCGGGCGGTTCTTCAGGTAGAGATCGAGCGCCGCCTTCGCGGTCTCGTTGGACGAGCAGCGGATCGATCAGGATAAGGCCACTGTCGCCTTCGATAATGGTCAGATTGGAGATATCCAGCCCGCGCACTTGATAGACGCGCTCCGTTACCTTGAAGAGACCATTGATGGCATTGAGTTGTGCCTGCCGCCACAGGCTCGGATTCACTGTCGGCGGCACCTGATCGCTTTTCAGGAAATCGTATTGCTTGCTGTCCCACGCCGGCCGGGTGCCGGGACCAGGAATGATGCCGTCCGGCAGCGTGGCAATGAAACCCCGCTTTGCATCCTCGAAGTCCGCACGATCGCCGAATGGCAGGTTTTTGAGGAACGTATCATTGAGCGCGCGGGTGGCCGGCTCAGCATCGTTGGATTGGGCGAGAGCGCCAGACAGATAAGAAACACCGACGAACAGCATAACAGCGAGGGCACTGGCAATACGCGACAACATGACGTGACGCTCCTCGGGCTATGCGCGATGTCCGGCATCGGTCGCGCGACACCCTATTCTATCAGCCCTGAGACGTGATTTTTATCGCGAACTTGTCGGGCGAAGCGATGGGATTGTCTTTCTGGCGCCAATTCCGGCACGGAATGATTGCCCCGCTTGAACCTTGCGTCGTCTGATGAGACAAATCACCAGCCACGTTCCGTGCGCGTCGGGGAAACACGATGTCTTACTCCAACGATGATCTTCGTGCGGCATCCAGCGCCGGAATCATTTCTGCAGATCAGCTTCAGCATCTTCTGACTTTTCTGCAAATGCGCCCGTCAGCAACGCCCACAGGTCCGAAATTCGATGTCGTCCACGTGTTGTGGTATGCGGGCGCGCTGGTCGTCATCACCGCAATGGGTCTGTTCAGCACGTTGGCGTTCTCGCAAATGGGCGGCTGGGCGCTCACCGTCACCGCGCTGATCTATGCCGTGCTGTTCGCCTCGGCCGGGCACTACCTATGGGCCACCAAAAAACTAACCACCCCCGGCGGACTGCTAATCGCCGTTGCGGTTTCAATGACGCCGCTCGCCGTTTTCGGCGTACAGGACGCGCTCGGCCTCTGGGGCAAATTCGGCAACCCGGGCTCAGCCCGCGAATTCTATGTCTGGATCAAAGGCAGTTGGGTGCTCATGGAGATCGCTGCGGTCGCCGCGGCGGCGCTGGCGCTGCACTTCTACCGTTTTCCATTCATCGTCTTCATTGCCGCCTTCGCGCTGTGGTTCCTGTCGATGGACATCGTGCCCTGGATCACCGACGCGAAACTCGGCAGCTGGGAGGTTTCGCGCAAGGTCTCAATCTGGTTCGGCCTTGGGATTTTGATCGTTGCCGTCATCGTCAACGCGCGGCAGCGCACCGGCGATTTCGCCTTCTGGCTCTATCTGTTCGGCGTGATGACATTCTGGGGCGGGATCACCGCGGCCTCCAACGGCACCACGCTCGACAAAGCACTTTATTGCGCGATGAATGCCGGCTTCCTGTTCCTCGCAGTGTTTCTGGGGCGCCGCGTGTTCGCGGTGTTCGGAACGATCGGGATCGCATTTTATCTGGGCGATCTGGCCGAGAAAGTGTTCAAGGATTCGCTGCTGTTCCCCTTCGCCCTGTCATTGATCGGCGTGGGCATCATCGCGCTCGGCCTTTACTATCATCGCCATCAAGACGCCGTCCGCCGCTGGGTCGACGGGAATTTGCCGGATTTTCTGAGGCGCCTGCGTCCAGCGAACGCGTAGTGCGTGTGTGATTTCGCAAGTAAACAAGGATTTCGAAACCCTTTCATAGCAGGCCGATCCGCCCCATATTCCGCCCATGGCAAAGACTCCCGGCACCCCAAAGAAACCCTCTAAAACCCCAAAATCCAAAGCGCATCGGCCCGACGTGCAACCGATCGGCCCCGCTTTGGCGGAGCTGTTGAACCCCGCAATCAACCGCGGCGAAAGCGGGCTGGGATCGTCCACCGGCTTGCAGCCGCCACCATCGAATTCGAAGGATCGCCGCGCCGGCGGCGAAGCCGCAATCCATCGCGCCCGCGCCTCGACGCCCAAAAGCGTCGGCGATGATACCGGCCCGCGCCCGACACCGCTGCAGTCCCATCCACAGCCACCCGGAGCCCATCGGGGATTTGAGGAGGCACCGCAGGCCAATTACGGCACCAGCGCCACCATCCCGACCCTCGATCCCGAACTGGCGAAGCAGCTCGGCTATGATGTCGAGGACGACGACTCGTTCCGACCCGCGCGCAACAAGATGGAATCGCTCGGCGTCAAGGCGACCGCCGATGCACTGGAGGACCTCATCCGCGACGGCCGTCCGGAATTTCGCAAGGACGACGGCAGCCAGATGGTGTGGGCACCGCATCGCCCGCCACGCCCGGAAAAATCCGAAGGCGGCTTGCGCTTCGAGCTCAAGTCTGAATATCAACCGAGAGGTGACCAGCCAACCGCGATCAAGGAATTGGTCGAAGGCATCCAGCGCAACGACCGCACGCAGGTGCTGCTCGGCGTCACCGGTTCCGGCAAGACCTACACCATGGCGCAGGTGATCGAGAAGACGCAGCGCCCGGCGATCATTCTCGCACCGAACAAGACGCTGGCCGCGCAGCTCTACGGCGAGTTCAAGAACTTCTTCCCCGACAACGCGGTAGAATATTTCGTTTCATATTACGACTACTACCAGCCGGAAGCCTACGTCCCGCGCACCGACACCTATATCGAGAAGGATTCGTCGATCAACGAACAGATCGACCGCATGCGCCACTCCGCGACGCGCGCGCTGCTGGAGCGCGACGACGTTATCATCGTCGCCTCGGTGTCGTGCATTTACGGTATCGGCTCGGTCGAAACCTACACCGCGATGACCTTCGCGATGAAGAAGGGCGAACGCATCAATCAGCGCCAGCTCATCGCCGATCTCGTGGCGCTGCAATACAAGCGAACGTCGGCGGATTTTACGCGCGGCACGTTCCGTGTACGCGGCGACACCATCGACATCTTCCCGGCGCACTATGAAGACCGCGCCTGGCGCGTGAACATGTTCGGGGACACCATCGAAACCATCGAGGAGTTTGATCCGCTTACCGGCCACAAGCAGGACGAACTCGAATTCATCAAGGTCTACGCTAACTCGCACTATGTGACGCCGCGGCCGACGCTGATCCAGGCCATCAAGGGCATCAAGAGCGAGCTGAAATGGCGGCTCGATCAACTCCACGCGCAGGGTCGCCTGCTGGAGGCACAGCGCCTCGAACAGCGCACGACGTTCGACCTCGAAATGATGGAAGCGACCGGAGCCTGCGCCGGCATCGAAAATTATTCGCGTTACCTCACCGGCCGCAAGCCGGGCGAGCCGCCGCCGACATTGTTTGAATACGTGCCCGACAACGCGTTGGTGTTCGCCGACGAAAGCCACGTCACCGTTCCGCAGATCGGCGGCATGTTCCGCGGCGACTTCCGCCGCAAGGCAACGCTCGCCGAATATGGTTTCCGCCTGCCCTCCTGCATGGACAACCGTCCGCTGCGTTTTGAAGAGTGGGACATGATGCGTCCGCAGTCCGTCGCGGTGTCGGCGACGCCAAGCGCGTGGGAACTGAATGAGAGCGGCGGCGTGTTCGTCGAGCAGGTCATTCGGCCCACCGGCCTGATCGACCCTCCGGTCAACATCCGTCCGGCCCGCACCCAGGTGGATGATCTCGTCGGCGAGGTGCGTGAGACCGCGCGCCAAGGCTACCGCTCGCTCATTACTGTGCTGACCAAGCGCATGGCGGAAGATCTCACTGAATATCTGCATGAGCAGGGAATTCGCGTCAGGTATATGCACTCGGACATCGACACCATCGAGCGCATCGAGATCATCCGCGATTTGCGGCTCGGCGCGTTCGACGCGCTGGTCGGCATCAATCTCTTGCGCGAAGGTCTCGACATTCCCGAATGCGCGCTGGTCGCCATCCTCGATGCCGACAAGGAAGGCTTCCTGCGCAGTGAGACGTCACTGATCCAGACCATCGGCCGCGCCGCGCGCAACGTCGACGGCAAGGTCATTCTCTATGCCGATCGGATGACCGGTTCGATGGAGCGCGCGATCGCCGAAACCGACCGCCGCCGCGAGAAACAGGTCGCCTACAACGAGGCCACACGGCATCACGCCGGAGAGCGTGAAGAAATCCATCGGCGACATTCTCAACAGCGTCTACGAACGCGACCATGTGCTGGTCGAAGTCGGCGACGGCGGCATGGCCGACGATGTCATCGCCATCGGTCACAATTTCGAGGCGGTGCTGGCCGATCTCGAAACGCGGATGCGCGAGGCAGCGGCCGACCTGAACTTCGAGGAAGCCGCACGACTGCGCGACGAAGTCGAAGCGACTCCGCGCGACCGAGCTGGCCGTGGTGGATGATCCGACCGCCAAACAGCGCGTCGTTGCTGGCAAGGCTGGTGCCTATGCAGGCAAGAAGAAGTACGGCGACGCCGCAAATCTTCCCCCGAAGCAAAGCAAGTCACGCGTGCATAAGCCCGATCTCGACGAGATGGGGCCAGGCACTGAAAGCCGCATCTACCAACCGAAGTCGATGCGTGAAGGCGGCCAGGAACACAGCGGCCGCTCCACCGGCGGCGCACCGGGCAAGCGCGGCGGGTGGAAGAAGCGGTGATGCGATGCTTCAAGCGTGGCGCAAGGACAGCGAAGGGCGCGACATCGTCGCGCCCGGAGCGAAGGTGTATTAGCGCGTACGCGCGAAGCTAATCGGCCTTCTTGTCGTTGCTTGTCACGCCCGCGAGAAACATGCCGACCTCGCGGTTGAGGAATTCGACGTCGGTTGGGATCGCGCCACTGGCCGAGGCATGGCCGGTCACCGTGCCGGGACTGATCGTCTTCATCGTCACGTTGGGAATGTTCTTGCCCATCCCGATCGGCTCGAATTCCGGATTGAGCAGATCCTTGGTGCCGGTGAGGATCAGCGTCTTTGCCTTGACCGAGGCCAGCGCCTTCGCGGTGTCGCCATTGAATCCGGGCGAGGTGCCAACATCGTGCTTCTCGTAGGCCCAGGTCTGGTAGATCCAGTCGTTCGCGTCGAACGCTTTCAGCAAAGCGGTCTCCTGTTGCTCCATCCACGGCAACGCGTCCGTTCCAGTCTTGAATTGCGCGCTGTACATGTCCGGTGTTCGCGCCGCCAGCAGCTGAAGGATATCGCGCCACAGCCGCACGCCCTTCTCCGGCGGTGCATCGTAGTTGCCGTCCTTCCATGCCGGATCGGTCATGATCGCTTTTCGAGTGGCTTCCAGCACGGCGACGGTCCAGCCGGGCGTCTTCGCCAGCGGCACCATCGCGACCAGAGAATCCATGTAATCGGGATGACTGACGCCCCATTGCAGCGTCTGCATGCCGCCCATCGACGGGCCGACAACCGCGACGACATGATCGATGCCGAATTTCTCCTTCATCAGGCGGTATTGCGATTCCACCATGTCGCGGACGGTGAATTTCGGGAACTGCATCCGCGGCTGAAGCCTGGAATTGCTCGGCGACGTCGTCAGACCGTTCGCGATCGCGTCGGTGCATATGATGAAATACTTGTCCGTGTCGAGCGCCTTGCCTGGTCCGATCATGAAATCCAGCCGATGATGATTGCCGGAAATCGCGGTGACCATCAGGATCGCGTTGGATTTTGCCGCGTTCAGCGTTCCATGCGTGACGTAGGAAATCGAGAAATCCTTGATCACCTCGCCGCTCTCCAATTTGAGATCGCCCTCGGCGAACGATTGATGCGGCGGCTGCGACGGCGTGTGGGCCAATGCCGGATTCAGAGAAAGCAGAATTCCAGCCGCGACAAGGTGTGCAATACGCTTCACGTTTATCCTCCCGATGGAGGTGCGTTGATGTCTGCCCTCCTTAGCTCCGGACGATACGGACGTGATCAGCGCCTGTGAAGCACGAGCTCGACTGATAATGAAGATTTCCCCGGCGCATCTAGCGGAATGAAGCGCCAGGGGATTGCGCGCCTGTTGGTTTCGCCGCCTCGAAGCGCCACAGCCCAAGACAGATCACGCGATATCTGCTATTCGTAGTGCGCGCCGCTTTGGCGCACGACATGGAGATCATCATGGCCAAGGGTCAGATGCGAAGCAGTAAGGAAAAGAAAAAGCCGAAAGCCGAAAAGAACATCAAGAAGGGTGGCGCGACGCCTTCACCATTCGCGAAACCCCCGATGTCCAGCGCCCCGGGCGGCAAGAAGACCTGAGACGCTCGCACAATGATGCGCCGGTCCGCATTGCGAGCTTTGCGCAGCAGTTGTTTATACCCTTCATCTAAATGCGTTCTGGTATCGCGCCGACGGAATCCTGGCGGCGCGATACTGGAATAGTTTCCGGATTGGCCACCCGTTGACGGTGCATCATGATCCGGACTTCATGGAATTTCCTGCAATGCATTTGCGAACAATCATTCTGACCACGCTGCTCGCGTTCACCTTTCCATTGGACATTGCGAACGCACAGTTTTTCCGGAAGAAGCAAGAAGCCATTCAATCGGCAGCCAAGGACAAGCCCGCGCAGGATGTATCGCTCAACAATCTGAAGGATGCGCCGCCTGCTCCCGTGTTGGCCTGTACCGGTCCGTTCGCAAAGGACACCAGCCACGCACGGTTGATCACCGAGTTCGGCGAACCCAATGTCGCGTTCAAGGAGGTCGAAGGGGCAGAAGGCAGCAAGGAAAAGGCCACGGTGATCTTCGATGATAATCCGACCAAACGCGTAGTCTTTTACTGGGACGACATGAAAGCGCGGACGAAGCCGAAAAAGATCGTGATCACCGCGCCATCGACGTGGCTTGGACCGAACGGCATCCGCAACGGCCTACCGGTAAAGGATCTTGAAACCATCAACGGCGGCACATTCAGCATCAAGGGCTTCGGCGGCATCGGCAGCGGCGGCGTCTCTGGCCTCAAGGGGAAACTTGCGGACGTATCCGGCGGCTGCAAACTCGCCATTCATTTCGAACCCGGCATCGCCAATCCGCTGCCTCCGAAGTTTGCCGCGATCACCGGCAACCTCATCGTTTCATCGTCGAATTCACTGATGCGCCGTGCGCGGCCGCAGGTAAGCGACTGGAGCGTTATCTATCCGTAAATATCACGTCGCCATCATGTGAAACGCTTTACAGCTTTACATATGCCACCTCAAACAAGTGTTTGATCCCGGAAGGACTCCGGTAACCCTCGCATGACGTACGGCTTGCTCCACATCCGGTTCCCATTTAGGAACCGCCTCGCTGTGGAGACATCAATGCCCGATCATCAGTCCAGGCAATGCGTGCTGGATTTTCTGGACGCTTTCTATGCGGGTGACGCGCCGCGCTTAGAGGCATGCTGCCATGAAGGCTTCACTTCCATCATTCACGCGCCTGTGGACATTTTCCCGCATCTTGGCCTCAAGAAAGGCAAAGCATGGGTCACGCAAGCAATCCGCATCCAGCAGGAGCGTTATTCTGCGCGGCGTTATGCGCTGCAATCCGTCATTGTGGATGGTGAACGGGCCGCAACGCTGATTCACGTAAGTCTCACCAAACGCAGCGATCAGCGCATTGTCCAGCTTACGGTCGGCGACTTCTATACCTTACGCGACGGACTTATCCTGGAGCACCAGTCGTTTTTCAACTCGTTCGATTTTCTTCAGCAGGTCCTGGGCCGCGACCTAACCGGCAATTTCGCAGCGGGTGTAAGAACTGCGGTCGAAGGCAAGTAGAAGCAATTTTATCACCGGCTCATTCAGCCGTGCGAAACACGCTTAACGGCCACCAACGCATTCTCTGCAGATGGACATGCGATCAAACAAAGTATCGTCCAGGCATATCCAGTATCGAATAAGCATATTCATGCGCGTTGTTGCAGCGCCCGAAATCATCGTTCCCCGTGAACGTGTTTCGTTATTCCCGCGACCAAGATCGATTGCAAACGGGATGACAAAAGGCGCTGACATGAGAGTTGCGTTTCTCGCCGTGCTTGGGGCTATCGGAGGTTTGCTTGTCGGCGGCGCGGTGGGCCTTCTCACAGGCGTTGCGTGGATCAACATTTTCAAGCCCGGCAATTTCGAGGGCTATGCGGCGATGACGGTGTTCTTCGTGTTCACCCCGATTGGCGCCATGGTCGGCGGGTTTATCGGTGCCTTGTGGGCCGGCACCGCCGCATCACGCGCCTGCCTCCATATCGAGCGTAACCGCTGACTCGATGTGATGCCTTTCTGCGCATTGTAAACGAATGGTTGCAGCTTGGGCAGAACGTCTACTTTTCGGCATTTGTGCAATGCAATAAAGACGATTGTGCAACGCCCACAAAACACGTACTCAAAATTGAAGGTGGGAATTCAGCATTCCGGCGCGGCGCCAGTGATGACGCCGTATCGCCATTTGCTGTTGCTAATGAAATTTTGGGGTCGGCTAAATGACAGAGCATAGCCTCTGGCGTTTTTCGCGCGCGTTGCATCGCGCGTTCAGCGAACGTCAGATCGATCAGCTAGAGACAGTTCTCGATGACAATATCGATTGGGCAATCTATGGCCCGATCGACATGTTCCCGTTCTTCGGAATGCGACGCGGCAAGCGAGCCGTGATCGAGACCATCCGGCAAATTGGCGACGCTGTCCGTCTCCATCGTTTCGACCGGGAGGCAATCATGCTCGCCGAGGAGTTCGGCGGCCTCCTTGATGCGTTATTCGCTGACGCCCGCTAATTCCAGCCGGCCGATCAGCGTGCGTGTCGCGCAATTCGCACATTTCAAGGCCGGACGCCTGACCAGCTTGCACGCGGTCATCGATACGTTCGATCTGGTCGAACAGTCTTTGGGCCGGCAAATTCACCTGCCGAAGATCGCGTAAGTCCGTTCCGAACTCGGAATCGAACTTCCAAATCACGACATGACCGGAATACCGCACGGCCTCGCCTCGCGAGGCCCTCGTCCTGGCGTTGAACGGTCTTCGCCGCAATTGCGACAAACACACTTGGAACCGATCGCCAAGCGTCACCAAAATTTGTGCAGGTGGTCGCAAAGCGTGCGTCGTGGCGATATCGAAAGGTGATATTAACCAGCACCGTTCGAAATCTGACTTGATTGCGACCGTACTGGTACGACGTGGAATGCCGCTGGAAATGACCGCTTCGCAAATCCGACCGCCGTCGCTTCGCCTGCCGGGAATCGCACTCGCTGCATGTTTTAGCGTGTGTGTCCTAGCGCCTGCATTCGCGCAGACCGTAGACCCCTGGGCTGCGATTAAAGCGACTGAAGCCCAAATCTCCCCTAAAGAGGCCTCCCTCGATAGAGCCTCCTCGGATGAGGCGTCATCTGATGAGGCTTCGCTTGGTGAAACCCCAACCGCCCCCGAAGCCACGGAGCCGGCTGATACCGATTGGAGTGCTCTCAACACGGACCCCGTTCCACTGAGCGGCAAGCAGGCAAATCTCGGTCAGAAAAAGGCCGCCGTTGCCAATGCAGCAGCCCCTTGGTCCTGGACCCGCTCGAACAATCCAGATGGCTCCGCCGCGGTCGCGATCAAGCAGCCTGTCACGCCATTTTGGGATACGCGCATCGGCGCAGATATGAATGTGACGACGCAGATGCCGACCACGTCATGGCAGGCGCTGAATCAGAAAATCGAAAATCAATCGTCGCAATCATCCGGCAGTGCATGGGCTGCGATGACCGCGCCCGGCCTCGGCTTCATCTGGGACAAGACCGCTATCGAAGCGCGGACCGACCCTACTCAGGACCAGAGCAAGTTCGGAACGACGCTGAGCAAATCGTTGCCGCTATGGAGCGATCAGTATTCGCTGACCCTGCAGAACGGATACAATGTCACCCAGCAGGCTCTGGTCCCGGTGTTCGGGCTGGGTCACTCGGTCCGGAGCTACGAGCTCGACCAATCCGCGAAGGTCAGCTTCGCCGAGACCGGCACAAGCCTCATTGCCGGACAGACGCATTCAACCACCGATGACAAATGGCTGCGCAGGATCGGCGCCGAGCAGCAGATTTTCGGGGGCGTCAGCGTCACGGGGGCGATCAGCCAGACCCCGGAAGGCGTTGCCAACAGCAGCCTGACCGCCGGCTTCAAACGCACCTGGTAGATTTCATTTACCCTGTTCCCAATCTGGCCGGTAGAATCAATGCTTCCTTGCCTCATATTGGCCGCGATGCGGTCATGATCGGCTGGACTGATGGGCAACGGTAATTTTCGTGCGGGGGACAACCGCTCGCTCACCACCAGGGCATAGTGCCGAAAATGCGCAGCAATTTTCGGGCAACTTCATGCTCGTACTCATGATCCAGCGAAAGGGACAGCCGATGAACATTCAGGCAGAGAAGCCAGAATTGACGGATGAGGACAAGAACCTCGCCGCCGTTTCCGATGTTGAAGCGGGAATCCGCGACTTCGTCCGCAAGGACATTGCTTATCTCCGCAGGCCCTCGACAACCGCAAGCCCGCTGAGCGGCGCAGAGCCGTTGGATTCCCTTGCCGAGGCAACGGTCACCAACGTCAACACATTGATCCAGCGCGTTGCCGGTGCATCGCTGCAGGAGATCGAAACGCTGATCTCCGAACTCGAAGGCCTCCGCAACCTCATGCACAATGAAGGTCAACGCGTGCAGCGTGAACTCGCGGCCTACGCCCAACTTAGCCAGACGGCGATGAAGTCGACGCGCATGATCGCAGACAATCTTGAGCAATGGAAACGTGCTGCTCCGGAGTTGCCGCGCGAGGAGTAATCTCGCCCGCCTGCAAGGTCATTAGTCCATCAAATCTGCCGCCTTTCCGGAAGGAAAGGCGGCAGATTTTTTCATGTGCACCTGAACCTCGCGCGATCCGGATGCGACCACCCAATGACCCGGCTCATATTTACCAGGGTCTCAAGGGACATGTCCGTGACAACCATCCGACCGAACGAAACTGATCCCATTATGGGCGGCAATCCGCGGCCTCAATCGCTGCGAACGATCCTGCTGCGCTTCATCCTGCTGCTGGCCGTGGTGATCACGATCCTCGCGGTTGCATGGAGCCGATAACCGGCTGCCGAGCCCCATCCATCACGTCGCGGGGCGCCTTGGAAGGAATACCGAAGAGGTGAACGAAAACGCCAACTCGCCGCGCTGGTTGATGCCGGCATTTTGGAAACTGACGATGCCCCATTGTGGCCGCGAACTCCAGCGCACGGGTCTCTATCACTTCCGATGTGTATGTCAGCGTGTCGCCGACGAGAACCGGCTTCAGCCATTTCATTTCGCGAAATCCGGGCGACGGTCCCGACACAACGGGCTTCTCGCCACGGGCAATCATCGCCTCTGTTTCGCGCTTGAAACTCGCGACCAGTCAGCTTCATGTAGATCGCAGCGACATGCCAGCCCGACGCGGCGAGACCGCCGAACACGGATTTACGCCCCGCTTCCTCATCAAGATGAAACGGCTGCGGGTCGAACTGACGGGCGAATGTCTTGATAAGGTCAGCCGTAAAAGTGAACGATCCCAGGTCGCGGCTATAGCCGATCTTGACGTCTTCAAAATATGGCATCGCCCGCCCTCAATTCATGCCGACTGCAGTACGTTTCAACACCATGATCGGAAGCGTGGCGATCATCAGTGTCTGTCCCGATGCATTGCGCATATCGTTCTTGATGGAAACAAATCCGAGCTCTGGGCGGCTCTTCGATTCGCGCGTCTCGATCACCTCGACCGTGACGGTCAGATCATCGCCCGGCCGCAACGGCGACACCCAGCGAACCTCGTCGACCCCCGGCGAGCCCGCCGAAGCAACCCGATGAATGAAGCCATCCCAGCATATCCGCATCAGCAACGAGCACATGTGCCAGCCGGAGCCGGACAGCCCCTTGAGCAGCGAATGCTTGGCAGCTTCCTCGTCGATGTGCATCGGCTGGGGATCGAATTCAGTGGCGAACGCGATGATGTCCTCGCGCGACACATGATGAGGGCCGAAGGTGCCGAAATGGACCGGGCTGAAAATCTTCAAAGGTGAGTTTCATTGTTTTTGATCAAGTTGTGGAAAGGGCGGAGTTTGGCCGTTATTCGTCAATAGCTCAAGTCATGCAGGCTATCTACGCGTCCCCGTTAGAATCCTCTAATGCGGGTTTCGCATGTTTTCGCGGTATGCAACAAATGACAAAATTTCCGGCGGATGAGGCGCCCGTCCCAACCCTGATGGTTTGCGGCTCTTTCCCAAGCACTCCTCATTCAGCTTTAGCTTTACGGTCAACTGGAGAATAACCCATGTTTCATTTTCAGGATCTCTTCCGGTGGGACAGATTCATCGCGCCCACGATCATCAAATCGTTTTACTGGCTCGTCGTAGCGTTGATCGGGCTGTTCGGAATCTCCAGCATCTTTTCTGCGCTGACGCTGATGGCGGTGAGTCCGTTCGGCGGTTTCATCCTGCTGCTCTCCGCACTGGCGGGCATTGCGGTCGGAATCATTTTCACGCGCATCGCAGCGGAACTGATCCTGATCATTTTCCGGATCAACGAGCATCTCGGAGCGATCCGGGACCAGGGACAAGACCGGCAGCACTATTGAGCGATTCGAAGCGGATGAGCCGCACAACGCACCGAATATCATGCGCGGATTTGATCCGCGCATGCATCGTGAACGAAATTAGAAGAGGGAGTGCCGGGGCAAACCCGGTAACGATAACCTCAACGGCAACGCGTTCGTTGTCTTAGTTATTAAATCGGAAGTGCATCACGTCGCCATCGGCGACGACGTATTCCTTGCCTTCCAGCCGCAGCTTGCCAGTGTCGCGCGCGCCGGCTTCGCCGTTGTTCGCGACATAGTCGTCATAGGCGATGGTTTCGGCGCGGATGAAGCCCTTCTCGAAATCGGTATGGATCACGCCGGCGGCCGCTGGCGCCTTGGTGCCTTTGGTGATCGTCCAGGCGCGGGCTTCCTTTGGACCGACCGTGAAATAGGTGATCAGATGCAAAAGCTCGTAACCGGCACGGATCAGGCGATCGAGACCGGCCTCCTCCAACCCCAGCGTGTCGAGGAAATCCACCCGCTCTTCGCGTGACAGCGTCGCGATCTCGGATTCGATCTTCGCCGAGATCACCACCGCGACCGCGCCTTCCTTCTTGGCGTGCTCGAAGACCTGCTGCGAGAACGCAGTTGCCGTTGGCAGCGGAGCCTTCCTCGACGTTGCAGACATAGAGTACTGGCTTCGAGGTCAGAAGGCCGAGCATGCGGAAATTGCGCTCCTCTTCCGGCTTGCGCTCCATGCCGCGCGTCGGCTTGCCCTCGCGCAAGCAGCTTCAGCGCGCGCTCGACCAGATCGAGTTGCTCCTTGGCATCCTTGTCGTTGCCTTTGGCTTTCTTGCTCAGGTTGTCGACGCGCTTCTCGAGGCTGTCGAGATCGGCCAGCATCAATTCGGTCTCGATGGTCTCGATGTCGGCCAACGGCGCGATCTTGCCTTCGACATGGGTGATGTCGGAATCCTCGAAGCAGCGCACCACGTGCGCCACCGCGTCGACTTCGCGAATGTTGGCCAGAAACTGGTTGCCGAGGCCTTCGCCCTTCGAGGCACCGCGCACGAGACCAGCGATGTCCACGAACGTCAGTTGCGTCGGAATGATCTGCAGCGGACTTGGCGATGGCGGAGAGCTTGTCGAGGCGCGGATCAGGCACGGCCACCGCGCCGACATTCGGCTCGATGGTGCAGAACGGATAGTTCGCCGCCTGCGCCGCCGCCGTTTCCGTCAGCGCGTTGAACAGTGTGGACTTGCCGACATTGGGCAGTCCGACGATGCCGCATTTGAATCCCATGATCTGTTCTGATCTGAAAGGCGCGAATCTATTTGTCGCCGCCGTTGTCCTTGTCCGATGCAAACCCCTTGGCTTGCATCGCGAGATGCACCTTGTTCTGAAACGACGAGTCCTTGTCGGTCACCAGCAAAGCCGCATTGTCGGTGACGACGTCGCACAGTGCCTCGACCCACGGCCGCTCGGCTTTCGCGAAATCGTTCAGCACGTGGGCATGCACGAGTTCCTTGACGCCCGGATGCCCGACGCCGAGCCGCACGCGGCGATAGTCGTTGCCGACATGCGCCGAAATCGAACGAAGCCCGTTGTGCCCCGCGATGCCACCGCCGACCTTCACGCGCACTTTGGCGGGCGGCAATTCGATCTCGTCGTGAAACACCACGATGTCGCCGACGCCCGAGCTTGAAGAAGTTCGCAGCCTCGCTCACCGCGCGACCGGACTCGTTCATGTAGGTTGAAGGCTTGAGCAGGATCACGCGTTCGCCGCTCGAGCGTGCCTTCGGAGGTCTCGCCCTGAAAGCGACGGCGCCACGGTGCGAAACCGTGACGCCGTGCAATCTCGTCGACAACCATGAACCCGATGTTGTGCCGGTTGCCCTGGTACTTCGTGCCGGGATTGCCCAGTCCGACGAACAGGCGCATGGCGCGGGTTCTCGCGGTCGCTTACTTCTTCTTGTCGGCCCGCAGGAGCCTTGGCTGCGGGAGCCGCCTGCAGGAGCCTTGGCCGCAGCAGCCGCAGGGGCCTTCGCACCGGCAGCCGGGAGCAGCAGCACCAGCCGCGGAGCAGCAGCAGCGCCTTCCGCAGCCGCCAGCAGCCTTGGTCTCTTCGCCGTAGCCTGACGGCGGCACAACGGTGACCAGCGTCTGGTCGTCGCGCGAAACGACTTTCACGCCCTTCGGCAACTGGACGTCGCTGAGGTGGATCGAGTTGTTGATTTCGAGCTTCGAGACGTCGACTTCGATGAACTGCGGGATGTGCTCGACATCCGCTTCCAGATCGACGGTGTGGTTGACGATGTTGACCGTGCCGCCACGCTTCACGCCCGGCGAGACTTCAGCACCCGTCACATGCAGCGGAACGCTGACGCGGATGGTTGCGCCCTCGCCGAGGCGCAGGAAAGTCGACATGGAGCGGGAAGTCCTTGACCGGATCGAGGCGAATAGTCGCGCGGAATCACGCGGTGCTTCTTGCCGTCGAGATCGATGTTGAAAAGCGTGGTGAGGAAGTGACCCGCGAAGATGTTCAGGCGCAGGGCCTTGTCATCGAGCGAGATGGTCAGCGGGGGCTGGTTGTCACCATAGATCACGGCTGGCACGCGGCCAGCACGACGTTCTGCGCGGGCGGCCCCCTTGCCGGCCTTCGGACGCGCGGTCGCCTTCAATTCCTTGACGGTCGCCATTGTCGAGTTTCCTTAAAGCTTGAAAAGTGAAGGGCCGCAAAGCGGCCCGGTTTTCCGCCGCAGCAAGCCTCCAGGGGTGCGGGGGCTGCGGACGTGGCGGTTCTTAGCGCCAAAGGGCCAAAAAGACAAGGAAATGCGCTGATTTTATCGGCGGTTTTGGGCTGAAAAAGGCGATTTTGGCGGTCGCCGGGCAGCGTGGAGCGACCGCCCGATAGCTAATTCAGCCTTTTAACTCCGCGACGGCCCTTAAGGAAAAACTTCCATTTGGTCCGTACCATAACTCCCGTTTTTGCAGGTCCATTGTTGGCACCGAGGCGGTTTTCATTCCGCCAGCATTTTTAAAGTGGAACTTTTCATTCGTCCCGGAGTGCCGACAGGAGCGTTTTCGTTTTTATTTTATTGGGGTCGTTGCCGTGCAGAACGCCGAAGCCTCCCTGTTTGATGAACTGGATACCGCCCTCCGCAGCGGATCGGCGGAAAGACGCGTCACCATGCTCAGGCGCGTCACGGACCTCTTTCTGTACGACGCCAATCGGCTCAACGACGAGCAAGTCGGCGTCTTCGATCAGGTCCTTTGTCACCTCATTACCAAGATCGAGACCAGAGCTCTGGTCGAAGTCGGCGCCCGGCTGGCGTCCATCGGAAATGCACCGATCAGCCTCACGCGCCAATTGGCAGGGCATTACGAAATCGCGGTCGCCGGGCCAGTGCTTTCGATCACGAGCCGCCTCACAACGGACGATCTCGTTGAGATCGCGAAAACCAAAAGCCAGGCACATCTGTTTGCCATTTCCGGACGCGCCCACATCGAGCCAGCCATCACGGACGTGCTCCTGGATCGGGGCAATCGCGCCGTCATTCATAGCGTCGCCATCAATTCAGGCGCGAAACTATCCGACCACGGCTTTGCAGCTCTCCTGAAAGCGTCCGAGACCGACGACAGCCTCGCTGAAAAGACAGGCCTGCGCCTCGATCTCCCGCTTAGCGTGCTCAAGGAGCTTCTGTTGCGGGCAACCGAGGCAGTTCGATCGCGGCTCTTTTCGCGAACCCCACCTGAACTTCAGGAGGAAGTCCGGCGCGCGCTGCAAATCGCGGTGGACGAAGTCGATCGCGAGGCCGGAAAACCGCGAGACTTCTTGGCTGCGAAGCGCTTCGTGGAGTTGCTGAAGGAACGGGGTGAGCTGGATGAAGCAGCGTTGGTGAAATTTGCGCAGGCGCGGAAATACGAGGAGACCGTAGCGGCGCTCGCATTATTGTCGTCGGCACCGATCGAGGTCATCAAGCCCCTTATGGAAAGTCCGCGAGACGAGGGCCTTCTGATTCCATGCAAGGCGGCTGATTGTTGCTGGGAGACACTTCGCGCAATTCTGGAATGTAAAATTTCGCCTGGCGGCACGACCGATCATCACGAAAAGCTTGAAGCTGATTTTGCCCGGCTCTCGAAGTCGAACGCGCAGCGGCTGCTGCGGTTCTGGCAAATCCGGCAAATCGGTTCGACAAGTCATTGATCACGGCGGTGGACACCCACTGAGATCCGGCTCCCGAAGTCTACACGAGCCAAACACCGCAGAAATCCTGATCGACGGCACCGCGGCGTTGCCGACCGCCCGGCGCTTCCTTGCCTCACATTGTTGTGCCTTGCTTCACCTCGCTATTGATTGTTATGTTATAACATAACAATATCGGAAATAGTCCCATGCCGCCCCGGCGCCTCTCCCGCATCGCATTGAAAAGGTTGTTCGATTCCCATGAAAAAACTGCCCGTCACCGTGCTGTCCGGCTTCCTCGGAGCTGGGAAGACGACCCTCATGAATCATGTGCTCAACAACCGGCAGGGCCTACGGGTGGCTGTGATCGTGAACGACATGAGCGAGGTGAACATCGACGCGGACCTTATCCGCAATGGTGGTGCGAACCTGTCGCGGACTGACGAGACGCTGGTCGAGATGACCAATGGCTGCATCTGCTGCACTCTGCGCGACGATCTGCTGAAAGAAGTCCGCCAGCTCGCCCACGACGGACGTTTTGACTATCTGCTGATCGAATCCACCGGCATCTCGGAGCCGCTGCCCGTCGCAGCGACCTTCGACTTCCGCGACGAAGACGGCGAAAGTCTCGGCGATGTCGCAAAGCTCGACACCATGGTCACCGTCGTCGATGCCGTGAACCTGCTTCGCGATTACGCCTCGCACGATTTCCTGCGCGATCGCGGTGAATCCCTCGGCGACGATGACAAGCGCACGCTGGTTGACTTGCTGGTCGATCAGATCGAGTTCGCCGATACGATTGTGCTCAACAAGATCGATGACGCCTCGCCGGCACAACGCAAGACCGCACGCAGTATCCTCAAGGCGCTCAATCCCGAAGCGGAAATCATCGAAGCCAGCTTCTCGAAGGTGCCGCTGGACAAGATTCTCAACACCGGGCGCTTCGACTTTGAAAAGGCGCAGCAGCACCCGGTCTGGTTCAAGGAACTTTACGGTTTCGCCAACCACGTGCCCGAGACGGAAGAATACGGCGTCAGCAATTTCGTTTACCGCGCACGCCGCCCATTCGACCCGCAGAAATTTCACGCCTTCATTACATCGAGCTGGCCAGGCGTGATCCGCACCAAGGGCCACTTCTGGCTGGCGACGCGACCGCAGTGGGTCGGCGAATTAAGCCAGGCCGGCGCCATCGTGCGCAACGAAGCCATGGGATTCTGGTGGGCCGCGATTCCGAAAGAGCGCTGGCCGGATCATCCCGAATGGCGCGCGGCCATCGACAAGAACTGGTCCGAGGTATGGGGCGATCGCCGGCAGGAAATCGTCTTCATCGGCAGTGGAATGGACCGTGCCGAACTCACACGTCGCCTCAATGACTGCCTGATCTCCTCGGGCAAAACAGGTGCGATGGATGTCGAGGCGTGGGCGAAACTGCCGCGATCCGTTTCCGGTCTGGCGTCGCGCCGATCAGGCCGCATAGCCGCTCGGCCTTAGACGATGGCTCGGTTGCTAGGCGATCCGAGCCATCGATGCGCTCACGCTGCGGACGGCACCGATGCCCTGGTCCTGTTACGAATTGTCGAAGCCACTTGCTTCGACAGCGTGACAAGCGGCGTTTCGACGAACCAATACACCAGCACGCCCACTGCAATGCTTGCGACACAGCCGGCGATGATGAATCCGCCAGTCACTGACGACGCCGCCCCAATTCCCACCATCAACACGGCGCTCTTGAGCGTCGAAAGAACGACACTGTGGGTGAGATAGATCGAATAAGACGCATCGCCGAATAGCACGGGCAGGCGCGATTTCTTCAAAAATGGTTCAAGGCTGAGCGCGCCGATGACGATCAGAAATGCCGGCAGGCCCCAACGCATGAATCGCCCGCCGCCGATATTCGCGGCCGAGACCACTCCTGAACTCAACAGCAGCACGCTGCCGGCCACGAGCAGAAACACGGCGATCGCAGGGCGCGGCAGCGCCTTCCGCTCATACATCACGCCAAGAAGACACCCAAGAATGAATTCGATCAGCAGCGGGCTTGTGTAGGTCAACGCCAACGGCCCCGACGGCGAAGCGAAAAGCCGCACCGCCACTAGCGAGCCCAGCACCACGCCGATGAACAGCATGCGATAGCGGCGCGCGACCAGAAATCCGCAGGCGAACACCGCATAGAAGAACATCTCGTAATTCAGCGTCCAGCCGGTGATCAGCAGCGGCTGGATTTCTCCCGTCCGCGCGGAAACGAACGGAATGAACAGCAACGACTGCACGAGATTTCCGACCGGCGGCAGCAAAGCCGGATCACGGAAGATCAGCCAGCCGCCATAGAGCAACAGCGTCATAAGCCAGTAGAGCGGCACAATGCGGACGATCCTGTTCACGATGAACGAGGACGGCGTCATCCGCTCCGGCGCCGTCGTAATCCACATGATGAAGCCGCTGATGACGAAGAAAATATCTACACCGGCCGCGCCGAACGAGGGCCACCCGACATTGAAGTATTCAAGCGCCATGCCTTCGGCGTGGAAAAACACCACCATCAGGGCAGCAGCAGCGCGCAAATATTGAATTGAAAGGATACGTGACATGGTTAACGGGTACGCACTCATTTACTCGGCATTAAGCAGACAGCGACCCGCCTGATTTCGATTTAAACTTCATTAAATTTTGTGCGAAGGAAAGCCACGGTTGCGTGAACGGAGCCTGGAATTCTCTTAACGATAATCGTTAAGGGTCGAGAACAAGTTTTTCGCTACTACTCTGGGATGTAACTACCGAACGCCCGGAAGAGGACGAAATGGCCCTGGCGGAAAGATCTCAAAAAAAGAGACGTCTGCTGCTCGCATCGGACATCGAGGATCAAAGCGAAGAACTCGCGGACATCCTGCGCAATGCCGGCAACGTCGAAACGATTTCTATCTTCGACCTCCCCGATCACCCGGCGAGCGATTTCTCCGGCGTGGTCGTCGATATCGATTTGACCTCAGTCGAAGCCGTGCAACGGGTTCGCACCAAACTGACCCGCAAAGCCTATCAGGCGTTGCCGCGGCTGTTTGTGCTGGCGGATTCGCTGCATCACGGGTCGGCACAAGCATGGGCGCTTGGTGCGACCGACACGATCCAGCGGCCGTTCGATCCCGACAGCATCCTGCATCGTATCCGGCACGCTTTTCCTGAGAGGCCGGAAGACGAACACACCAGTGCAGCGAAAATTCTCGCCAAGGGCGTCGCCGCCGCACAGGCTGTGATGATCAAAATCTTCCAGCGGCTTCCAGCCGGTACTCCGCTGACATTCGACGATGTGATGAAAGCCGAAGCGCAGATCATTGAAGCGCTGAAGCGATGCTCGCTGAAGGACTGGCTCGCCGCGGTGAACAAACATCACAAGCGCAGCTATCGTCATACGCTCGTTGTGACGGGCTATGCAGTTGCCTTCTCTCAATATCTTGGCATGCGTGATGAAGACCAGCGCCGGGTTGCACGCGCTGCACTCGTCCATGACGTCGGCAAGGCTTTCATTCCGGTAATCATCCTCGAGAAGACCGGCGACCTCACCGACGAGGAAAACGCAATCATGGCCGAGCATGTCCGCTTCGGTTACGATGCCCTGAAAAAGCAGGGCGGATTTCCCGGCGAGATGCTCGATGTGGTCCTGCATCATCACGAGATGCTCGACGGCACCGGGTACCCCGACGGTCTCCTTACCGATCGCATCAGCGACATCGTCCGCATCATCACGCTGGTGGACACCTATGCGATGCTGATGGAGCCGCACGACGACATGCCCCTGATGACTCCTGATCAGGCATTCGGAGTCATGGAACTCATGAACGGTAAGCTCGACAGTGCGCTGCTGCAGGCGTTCCGACCGGTGGCATTCGGGATATAGGAAACACCCTCGCCGCCCGTTTTCGGACATGCCGATCAGCTCTGCGTGTCCAGCATCTTGCGGACTCACGATCACGCGCAAAGATCATCGGCAGCTGTCAACACAGGAGCGCTGCCATGCCTCTCGTCCGCATTGATCTCGCCAAGGGAAAAACGGCTGACCATCGCAAAGCCATCGGCGAAATCATCTACAAGGCGATGACTGAAGTTATCAACGTGCCGAAGGACGACAAATTCCAGGTCATCACCGAACACGCCCCGGGAGACCTGAATTTTCCCGAAAGCTATCTCGGCATCGCTTACAGCAGGGATATCATCTTCATTCAGATCACGCTCAACGCGGGGCGCACGATCGACATGAAGAAGGCGTTCTACAAACGCATCGCTGACGATCTGCACGAACAACTCAAGATACGCCGTGAGGATGTCGTCATCAATCTGGTGGAAGTCGCCAAGGAAAACTGGTCGTTCGGGAATGGCGTCGCGCAATACGGCTGAACCGCTGGGCTCTTTACTTCGGCTTGGCAGCGCCCTTGAGTGGATAAATCGTTTCGCCGCGATTTAACATTGCGACGAATGTTTCGACGCGGCGCGCCCGTGTCTCGGCTTTCTTCGCGGTATGGACACGATGCAGGATCGCATAGCGATTGGTGCTGTCGAGCGTTGCAAAGAAGCTCTTGGCTTTCTTGTTTTGCGCCAGCGCCGCATCAAGATCGTCCGGAATCGTTGCCGTACTTTGCGGTGCATAGGCGGCGTCCCAGCGGCCATCTGCCTTCGCCCGCTCAATCTCGCGCAGACCCGCCGCCGTCACGCGCCCCTCTTTGATCAGCGCCAGCGCGCAGTCGCGGTTCTTCTCGGACCATTTACTGTTCGGCTTGCGCGGCGTGAAGCGAACCAGCCACCAATCGGCGTCGAATTTGTCGAGCTGGCCATCGATCCAGCCATGACAGATCGCACCGTCGATGGCTTCCTGGCGCGACACGCTCGCGGCTTTTGCCGACTTCTTGGCGAGCTTAAGCCACACACCGCCAGAAGTTGCAGGCTGCGCCTCGAGCCAAGTCTGCCACGCCTGCAACGACGCAAACGCCTTGACCGGGAGATCGCGCTCGGGCTTGGCCGTCATGTTTCTACGACAGGACCGAGCTTCTTCTCCAGCGCCTCGATGCGTGCCTTCAGCGCGTCATTCTCTTCGCGCGCAAGCCGGGCCATATCCTTGACCGCCTCGAACTCCTCGCGCTTGACCAGATCGAGATCGCGCAGGATGCGTTCCGCCTGACCGCGGACCACTGTTTCCATTTCACGCTTCACGCCCTGCGCGGCACCTGCTGCATCGTTCATCAGGCGCGCAACCTCGTCAAAAAACCGGTTGGTGGTCTGCGTCATTATCAAACTCCAAAAGACGATTTGCCGCGTGCGGCCGTTGAGACAATGGTGATAGCGCAGCCGCGACGCAAGATGTAAGAAGCCCAAATCCGAGCCGCCCGCCATCCCTCGCCGGAACTGTCTCATCCATGATGCTTACCATCACATTTCCCGTCTTCGATCCCATCGCGATTGCCATCGGGCCGATTGCGATCCGGTGGTACGCACTCGCCTATATCGGCGGCATTGTATTGGGTTGGATCTACGCGCGCAAAATCATTCGCAGCGAACGGCTGTGGGCCGGCAAGGTGCCGTTTACCGTGCTGGATTTCGACGACTTCATCCTGTGGGTGACGCTCGGAATCATTCTCGGCGGCCGCACCGGCTATGTGCTGTTCTACAATTTCCCCTACTTCGCCCAGCACCCGGCTGAAATCTTCGAACTCTGGAAGGGGGGCATGTCGTTCCATGGCGGTTTCACGGGCTGCGTCATCGCCGTGCTGCTGTTCGGCTGGAAGCGTAACATTTCTGTCTTATCGCTTGGCGATGTGACCTGCGCGGTCGGGCCCATCGGCCTGCTGCTCGGGCGCTTGGCGAACTTCATCAACAGTGAGTTGTGGGGGCGCCACGCGGACTCGAGCGTGCCATGGGCGATGGTTTTCCCTAATGGCGGTCCGCTGCCACGCCATCCAAGCCAGCTCTACGAAGCCGGGCTCGAAGGTGTGGTGCTGTTCATTATCCTGGCGTCGCTGATTCGCGCCGGTGCGCTGAAACGTCCAGGCTTCATCATCGGGGCATTTGCGATGTTCTATGGCATTTTCCGCATTACCGGTGAATTCTTCCGCGAACCTGATCCGCAGCTCGGTTTTCTGTGGGGCGGACTGACGATGGGAATGTTACTGTCGATTCCAATGATTATCGCGGGCATCGCGTTCATGCTGGCCGCATGGCGGCGCGGTCCCAGAACGACCAGTGCAGAAGCAACTAAAGCGTAACACCGCCAACGCATGATTGCTTGAGCAGTCATTGCCCTGAAAGATCGCCGTGCCTGATTATGGTCCTCTCGAAACCCTGATCCGCAACCAGATCGCCAAAACCGGCCCGATGCCGGTTTCGCGCTATATGCAGATGTGTCTGACACATCCGCAGTACGGTTATTACCTGAAGCGCGATCCACTCGGCCGGGACGGCGATTTCATCACCGCGCCCGAAGTCAGCCAAATGTTCGGCGAACTGGTGGGCCTGTGGGCGGCGTCGGTATGGAACGCGATGGGCATGCCGGAGCATGTGATGTTCATCGAGTTGGGGCCTGGCCGTGGCACCATGATGGCGGACGCGCTGCGCGCGATCCGTATTCTGCCGGCCTTCCATGACGCGATCAGTGTGCATCTGGTCGAGGCAAGTCCTGCGCTGCGCGAGCAGCAGCGGATCAAGCTCAGCGAGGCCGCCTCTGTCGAATGGTACGAAAGCATCGACAAAATTCCGGAAGGGCCAGCGATCATTCTCGCCAACGAGTATTTCGATGCGCTGCCAATCCATCAGGCGGTGAAAAGGGAAACCGGCTGGCACGAACGCGTCATCGAAGTAGATGACGATATTTTCGCCTACGGCGTCGCGAAGGACCCGATACCGCGCTTCGAGGTCCTGCTGCCACCGCATGTGCGGGCAGCACCCAACGGCGCGATCTTCGAGTGGCGTCCCAATACCGACATCATGACGATCGCGCGGCGCGTCCGCGATCATGGCGGCGCGGCGCTGATCATCGATTACGGCCACCTCCGCAGCGACGCCGGCGACACCTTCCAGGCCGTCGCCAAGCATGCATTCGCTAACCCGCTGCAGCATCCCGGCGATGCCGACGTGACTGCACATGTGGACTTCGAGGCACTGGCGCGTGCCTCCGAAGATATCGGCGCTCGTGCACATGGACCCGTGGAGCAAGGCGGATTCCTCAACCGGCTCGGCATTGAAACCCGGGCACAGACGCTGATGAAGAACGCATCGCCAGAACAATCGGCGATTATTTCTTCTGCGCTGAAGCGCCTGACAGGGTCGGGCAAGGAAGGAATGGGATCGCTCTTCAAGGTGCTGGGTATCTCGCATCCTTCGATCGAGGTGCTCGCCGCACTGTCGGATCACGAGCCCGCAAGCGGTGGCACCCTCAATGGGGTGCTCAAGCCATGAAGTTCGGATCGTCTTTGCTGCTCGCCGTGCCGGGCGTGCGTCATGCTTTCTTTACCCGCGAGGGCGGTGTCTCGAACGGCATTTATGCCAGTCTCAACGGCGGCGTCGGCTCAAATGACGATCCTGCGAACGTCGCGGAAAATCGCCGGCGCATGGCTCAAGAACTCAATATCGAGCCGGCGCATTTTCTCACCGCATTTCAAATTCATTCGCCCGACGTCGTGATCGCGACCGGACCGTGGGACACCGCATCACGTCCACGCGTCGATGCCATGGTGACGAAAATTCCCGGCCTCGCGCTTGGTGTCTCTGCGGCCGACTGCGGACCCGTCCTGTTCGTCGATCCGCACGCGCGTGTCATCGGAGCCGCCCACTCTGGCTGGAAGGGCGCGCTCGGCGGCGTTCTTGAAATCAACCATTGGCGCCATGGAAGGGCTCGGCGCGGCGCGCGGCAGCATCATCGCGGCCATCGGCCCACTGATCCGGCAGCAGAGCTATGAGGTCGGTGCGGAATTCGTTACACGCTTCACCGAAGCCGACACTGACAATTCAGCATTCTTCATTGCGTCGCCGCGCGCCGGCCATTCGATGTTCGACCTTGCCGGCTACATCCGGCAGCGACTGGAACGCGCAGGCATCCTGATCATCGACGATGTCGATGTCTGCACTTATGCCGACGAGCGCATGTTCAGCTATCGCCGCTCGGTTCATCGCAAGGAGCCGGATTACGGCCGCAACATCCACGCCATCGTGCTGGACGGCTAACGGCCACTTCGGTCTCGCCAAGAGCAGTGCGGCAGCCATCCAAAATGAAGCTGCCATTTATGAAAAAAGATGGTTTACAACTCATAAACTCATTGTTTTTTCTAAGCTTTTCACGAGCTATTTATTAACGGAAAACTCTAGAGACACGTCTCTGCCCTAGACGTTAATGCATTTTAACGATATCGCTCCGCCCGCCCTGCGGGATCGGGTTTGAGCCCGCGGACAGCTGATATCGAACGACGGGCAGGCATGAATTCCGTGGCTAGAACGAAGATTTGGGCATTGCTGGGTTGCCTGAGGCTCCCTGTGTTGTTTGCCCTTCTTTGCGTGACATCAGGCTGCATGGCGACGGGACAAGGGCCAGTAGCGACCGGTTCAGGTTTCGGACCCACGGTCGCCTTCGAGTCGGTCGATGGCCCGCCGCCACAGGTATTCGATCGCCTGGTGCGCGCGCTGGAGACGGAATCCGCAGGTCGCAGCTTCAATGTGGTTTCGCGCGAGGCCGGCGCCGCCTACCGTGTCCGTAGCTATCTCTCCGCGCAGGTTGGACGCGGTAAAACCACCATCGCCTGGGTCTGGGACGTCTACGATCGCGACCAACAGCGCGCCCTGCGCCTCAGCGGCGAGGAAGCCGTCGGCAAGGCCGGCCGCGATGCCTGGACTGCGGCTGACGACCAAATGATGCGCCGGATTGCGCAGGCAGGCCTCAGTGGGCTCAGCAACGTCATCAGCGGAGCCGCCGCTCCGACGCCGGAAGCCCCGGCTCCGGCAGCGCCTCTTTCGGGACCCGCCATCGCACAGGCGGATTCAGACCAAACTGAACCGGCCGCCGAGACCACTGCCCTTGCCTTCAGCGCCCATTAAGGATGCAAGGCCCCGAAGCCCCGGTTTTTGCAGGAAAACACCAGGCTTTGTATTGCCAGCCTCGTTAGGTCCTTGTTATCACCTCGCCGCGCGGAAAACGCGGATAATCCAGTTCCATAGGTAGCTGATATGTTGAAGAGCGTTTCCCCCATGTCACGAGGAGAAGCTGCCATTTCAGCGAAAAACGGTTCCATCAAGCTCGTAGCCGGCAATTCGAACCCCGAATTGGCCGAAGCCATTTCGTCGTGGCTCAATGTGCCGATGACAAAAGCCAGCGTGCGGCGCTTCGCCGACATGGAGGTGTTCGTCGAGATTCAGGAGAACGTGCGCGGCTCGGATGTCTTCATTCTCCAGTCGACCTCGTATCCCGCCAATGACCACCTCATGGAATTGCTGATCATCACCGATGCGTTGCGCCGCGCCTCTGCGCGCCGCATTACCGCCGTGATCCCCTATTTCGGCTATGCCCGGCAGGACCGCAAAGCCGGTCCCCGCACGCCAATTTCCGCAAAGCTGGTGTCGAACCTGATTACTCACGCCGGTGCCGACCGGGTCATGACCCTCGATCTCCACGCCGGACAGATCCAGGGCTTCTTCGATATTCCCACCGACAATCTTTATGCTTCGCCGGTGATGGTGCGCGACATCAAGGAGAAGTTCGATCTCGCCAATCTGATGGTGGTGTCGCCAGACGTCGGCGGCGTGGTGCGCGCGCGCGGCCTTGCGAAGCGCATCAACGCGCCACTGGCGATTATCGACAAGCGCCGCGAACGTGCTGGCGAATCCGAAGTCATGAACGTGATCGGCGATGTGGCCGGGTACACTTGTATCCTGATCGACGACATCGTGGATTCCGGCGGCACGCTGGTGAACGCGGCCGATGCCCTGCTCGCCAACGGCGCGAAGGACGTCTACGCCTACATCACTCACGGTGTTCTGTCCGGCGGCGCGGTTGCACGCATTACCTCGTCAAAACTGAAAGAACTGGTGATCACGGATTCAATCCAGCCGACCGAAGCCGTGCGCAAGGCCAGCAACATCCGGACGATCTCGATCTCCGCCCTGATCGGCGAGGCCATCGGCCGCACCGCGTCCGAAGAGTCGGTGTCGAGCCTGTTCGACTGACCCCCCTCCTGAGCGCAAATCTACCTGCGCCGCCCCGCGAAAGCGGGGTTTCGTGGACTAGCACCCTGAATAAGCTGCCCTTGCGCGATATGGCGCAGTCTTTGGCGGCGACCCACCCGCGTTGACGCGGCAAGTGTATCCACCGGCGCCACCTAAAATCAAACTCGCACCGCGGGAATTCCGCCGCCCAAACTCGCGCCCCGAGAAATCCGATTCCGTTTTGTTCTCGTCGCGTGCAGTGCAGCCACGTTCTACCTGTTGATGAAAGACTGATTTCTGGTGATTGCCTGTGGACGGGATTCGGCGTGGCGTTGCGCGGATTCCGCAAATCACTGATCAATCCTGTCACACGAGGTTGACGGTCCGGTGCACGATTCAGGTTTGAATCATCTCGCTCCGTAAAGCGGCTCCCTTGCGGCGACGGTGATCGCGCGTTTCTGGCGTTTCGTTTCGCGTTCCATCCCACAAAAACACAGGATGAAAGCAGCATGTCCCTTCTGGACATCATAACGGATTCGCAGAACAGCCCGCTCGCGGTCATCGAGGACATCGCGTCCTCCAATGACTGGACATTTGAACGTTCGGGACAGGACGAAGTCACCATCCTCACCCGGGGGCAATGGACCGACTATCAATTGTCGTTCACCTGGATGGGCGAGATCGACGCGCTGCATCTTGCCTGTACGTTCGACATGAAAATTCCGGAGCTCCGGCGAGCGGAGACGCAGCGTCTCATCGCCTCGATCAACGAACAATTGTGGATCGGCCATTTCGATGTTTGGATCGCCACTGGTTCGATCATGTACCGGCAAGCGCTGATCCTGCCAGGCGGCATGCTCGCCTCGCCGGCACAGTGCGAGATGATGCTGGAAGGCGCATTGCATGCCTGCGAGCGCTATTATCCCGCCCTGCAGTTTGTGGTATGGGCTGGAAAGACGGCCGCCGAGGCCATGAGCGCGGCATTGTTCGATACGGCTGGTGAAGCCTAAGCGCTGATGAGACTGGCATGAGCAACCCGACAATCCTGGTCACGGACTCGCCGAGCACCGCGGATCGCGATGCCATTACTCAGGCGCTGGTTGCGTTCAACGACCAGATGGCTGGTCCATCGGGCTTCCGGCCACTCGCCATTCTGATTCAGGATGACGTCGGCAATACTGTCGGAGGACTGTGGGGCAAGACGGCCTACGACTGGCTTGTGGTTGAACTGTTCGTCGTACCGGAGCAGTTCAGAGGACAGAATCTCGGTTCCGATATCCTGTCCCGCGCAGAACAGATCGCGCGCGAACGCGGCTGCATCGGCGTTTGGCTCGACACGTACGAATTCCAGGCGCTCGGTTTTTACCGAAAGCTGGGCTACGAACTTTTCGGAACCGTCGACGACCATCCCCGCGGGTCGCGCCGCTTCTTCGTCAAGAAGCTCCTTTAGCCGCGCTGATCAGAGGCCGCCCCGCGCAAGCGGACCAGACCACCGGCTCGTCACCTGCGAATGCCGTCTTGTTGTAAGTCGCCTGACAACATACAAAACTCGTCATACTGGACCCCGCCTTCGCGGGGACGACACGAGTATCGAGTCCGATGACAACATCATCCGCCGACGCATTGAAAAACTTTCAAGGTACCATCCTTCTCGCCGGCGCGGGAAAAATGGGCAGCGCCATGCTGTCGGGCTGGCTCGTGCAGGGGCTCGATGCCAAGCGCGTCGCGGTGGTCGAGCCGAACCCGTCGGACGAGACGCGTGGCTTCGAGGCACGCGGCGTCCGCCTCAATCCGACCGCGAGTGACATCGGCACCGTCGAAGTGCTGGTCCTCGCGGTGAAGCCGCAAATGTTTGCGGAGGCCGGCCCGCAACTGAAATCATTCATCTCGCCCTCCACACTCGTGGTCTCGATCATGGCGGGGACGACCATCGCAACAATCGGGGAAGTCTGTGGCGGCAAGGTAATCCGCGCCATGCCGAACACGCCCGCCGCCATCGGGCGCGGCATTACGGTCGCGGTGGCCTCAAAGAGACATTTCACCGGATCAGCGAGCGACGACCGATGCCATGCTGAGCGCCGTCGGCGCGGTCGAATGGACCGACGACGAGACGCTGATGGACGCAGTGACAGCTGTTTCAGGTTCGGGTCCTGCTTATGTGTTCCTGCTTGCCGAAGAACTCGCACGCGCCGGGATCGCAGCAGGACTGCCGTCAGCGCTCGCCACCAGGCTCGCCCGTGAGACCGTCGCAGGCTCGGGCGAACTGCTTCATCGTTCCTATCTGGACAGCGCCACGCTGCGCAAGAACGTCACGTCTCCCGGCGGCACCACCGCCGCAGCACTCGAAGTGTTGATGGGTGCGGATGGCTTCGAGCCACTGCTCACGCGCGCGGTCGCCGCCGCAACCAAGCGATCGAAGGAATTGGCAAAGTAGTCCTCAGCCTCGCCCTTTAACCGGGGCAGTGACAAACAAGACTATACCGGCACGCGCACGCCGGCGCGCAATCCACCCATCGGGCTGTCACCGAGCGTGATATCGCCGCCATGGGAACGGGCGATGTCACGGGCAATAGCGAGCCCAAGCCCCGTACCGCCCTCATCCTGATTGCGTGCATCGTCAAGACGCAGGAACGGCTTGAACACTTCCTCGCGCATGTTCTGTGGAATGCCCGGACCGTCATCATCGATCGTCACCGTCAGATAACGATGATCGCGATGGCCGGTGATCGAAATGGTGTCGGCATGACGCGCGGCGTTCGACACGAGGTTGGCCAGACAGCGTTTGAATGACGCGGGCTTGACCGTCACCACGGGTAATCCGTGGAACGTCACAGTGGCGACATGCCCTTGCCGTTCGGCCTCGCTGCGCAACTCCTCCAGCGCCTGTTCCATGTCGGTTGGCCGTGCCTGCTCGCCGCCGTCACCGCGTGCGAAGGCCAGATACGCCTCCAGCATGCCGCCCATCTCATCGACATCCTTGCGCATACCATCCACCTCCGGACTGTTGCCAATCAGCGCGAGTTCCAGCTTGAAGCGAGTGAGGATGGTCCGCAGGTCGTGCGAGACGCCAGCCAGCATTGCGGTGCGCTGCTCGATACTGCGCTCGACACGCGCCTTCATTTCCATGAACGCCTGCGCCGCGCGGCGAACCTCGCGCGCGCCACGTGGCCTGAAGTCCGGTGCTTCACGCCCCTTGCCGAAATTCTCCGCGGCATCCGCCAAGCGCAAGATCGGCTTGATCTGGTTGCGCAGGAACAACACCGCCACAATCAGCAGGATCGATGACGTGCCCACCATCCAGAACAGAAAGATTTCCGAATTGGAGGCATACGCCGCGCTGCGTTGCGCGAACACCCGCATTACCGAGTCATCAAGCTTGATGCGGATTTCCACCAGTGACGAACGGCCCACGGTATCGATCCAGAACGGCCGTCCGATCTGGCGGCCGAGCTGCACCGACAACGTTTGATCCAATAGCGAGAAGAACGGTTTCGGTCCCGGCGGCGGCATATCGTTGACAGGCAGGAAGTCCACCACCAGTCCGAGCCGCTGCTGCGCGATCCTGCGCAGCTGCGTGCGATCCTTGTCCTGTGGATAGGTTTTGTAGATGTCGATCAGCGAGGCGACGTCTTGCGTCACAGCTTGAGACAGACGCCGCGTCACCGTGTTCCAGTGCCGCTCCATGAACACAAACGCGACCACCGATTGCAAGATCACCATCGGGACAATGATGATGAGCAGCGCGCGGGCATAAAGCCCCTTCGGCATCATCTCCTTGAACCAGCGCCCCATCCACCCGCTCGCGAGAGACACGCGGCGCGATGCGGTGCGGATAATGGTGAGGCCAGTATCGAGCGTGCTCATGACAGTGTGTCCGGGCGGCTCAAGGCGAAGCAACGAGGCGGTAGCCGATGCCACGCACGGCTTGCAGAAACAGCGGATTTGCTGGGTCGCGTTCAATCTTGCGCCGCAGCCGATTGATCTGCACGTCCACCGCGCGCTCGTTGGTGTTGCCGTCGCCGCCGGTCAACGCACCACGCGGCACGGTTTCCCCGGGCGCAGCGGCAAGAATGCGCAGCATGTCGCGTTCGCGGTCGGTCAGATGAATAACATTCTCACCGTCGCGCAGTTCGCCACGTTCGAGATGGTAGATATAAGGTCCGAATGCGACCGATTCCACAGCGGGCGTCGCGGCCGGCGCCGCTCGCTTGAGGATGTTGGCGATACGCAGCACCAGTTCGCGTGGCTCGAAGGGCTTCGCGACATAGTCATCGGCGCCGATCTGCAACCCCTCGATGCGGCTTTCCGCTTCGTGCCGCGCCGTCAGCATGATGATTGGGACTGCAGAGTCGATACGGATGGAGCGTGCGAGGTCGAATCCGGTTTCCCCCGGCATCATCACGTCGAGGATCAGGAGATCAAAATGCAGGCCGACCAGCTTCGCACGGGCGGCGCCAGCGCTTTTCGCGGTGGTGACGCGATAACCCTCACCAGCAAGAAACCGCGACAACAGGTCGCGGATACGACGGTCGTCATCGACCAGCAGCAGGTGCGGCGCATCGTCGGCGGGCTCGACACGCACGCGTTCCGTTATCGCGGCGTCGATCATCGCACGTCTCTCGCCGCTCTGCGGCTGTTCTTGAGGATCACGTCCAGCACCTTGTCGGGATCGTCATGGTCAATCATGGCGAGCAGGAACTGACGCGTCCCATCCACCCCAGCCGGGCTGATACCCTCCAGCGCGCGGTTGATGCGGGCGGTCTGCAAGCCGGCCAGTTTCGCCACAAGGGCCTCGCCCTTGGCCGTGGCGAAAAGAAGACGCTGCCGGCGGTCGGCGTCACCGGCCTTCTGGACGATATAGCCCTCATCGAGAAGCTGCTTGAGGACGCGGCCCAGAGACTGCTTGGTGATCCGGAGCACATCCAGCAGATCGGCCACTTTCAGTCCCGGATAGCGGGTGACGAAGTGCACCACGCGGTGGTGGGCCCGGCCGAAGCCGAACTCCTCCAAAACGTGGTCCGCATCCCCGACGAAGTCCCGGTACGCAAAAAACAACAGCTCGATGATGTCCCAGCGCTGGTCGGAGGGCGTCGCGGGGCCGGAAGCCCCGCCCTCTGCGAGGGTCTGCCCTGTGTGGGGCGCGTTGAAATTTATGTCAGCCATATTGACATATTTCGGTTTCAATGTTACAAAAAACCCAAGCTTCACGAAATATTCGGATATTTCGTCACCTGCAGCGCTTCGGAAAAGCCTGAAAACACCAGACCCCGGCTACCTCCAAAGCGAATTTTCTCGCCGTGCGATTGTCGATAGACATTCCACGAAACATACTGGACTTAATCGCCCACGTAAAACAAAGGGCGCACCGCCGGCTCTGGGACCGGCCGATCTGGAGATAAAGCGATGGGAGTGTCGTTCGACAAAATTGATGGTGTCATCTGGTATGACGGCAAACTGGTGCCGTGGGCCGACGCCAATGTCCACGTCCTGACCCATGGTCTGCACTACGGGAGCTCCGTGTTCGAGGGCGAGCGCGCGTACGGCGGCGAAATCTTCAAGGGGACCGCGCATTCCGAGCGCCTGAAGAAGTCGGCCGAAATGCTCGATTTCGAGATTCCCTATTCAGCCGCCGAGATCGACGCCGCCAAGAAGCTGGTGATCGAGAAGAACAATCTGCCGGACTCTTACGTCCGTGCGATTGCCTGGCGCGGCTCGGAAATGATGGGCGTGTCGGCTCAAAGCAACACCATTCATCTCGCGATCGCCTGCTGGAGCTGGCCGAGCTATTTCAGCCCCGCCGAGCGTCTCAAGGGCATCCGCATCGGTCTTGCCGACTATCGCCGGCCCGACCCAAAGACGATCCCGGCAATGGCCAAGGCTGCCGGCCTGTACATGATCTGCACCATCTCCAAGCACAAGGCAGAGCGCGAGGGCTATGCCGACGCCCTCATGCTGGACTGGCAGGGCCGTATTGCCGAGTGCACCGGCGCCAACATCTTCTTCATCAAGGACGGCAAGATCCATACGCCGATCGCGGACTGCTTCCTCGCCGGCATCACCCGCGCGACCGTGATTGATCTCGCCAAGCGCCGCGGCATCGAGGTGATCGAACGTCGCATCATGCCCGAAGAAATGGACAGCTTCTCGGAGTGCTTCGTGACCGGCACTGCTGCCGAAGTCACTCCGGTTTCGCAAATTGCGGATTGGAAGTTCACGCCCGGCACAATCAGCGAGCAGTTGATGAACGACTACACCGCCGAAGTGCAGCCAAAGGGCAAGCAGGCAGCGGCGTAAGAACGCCTTACACAAGTATGCGGCACGCTGGCTGAGTCCAGCATCAGCGTGCCGCAACGAGGCCGAGACGGTCGCGCCTGATCCAGCGCGCCATCATCACGCAGGCCACCACCGCCAGACCAGTGGCGAGACCGATCCAGACCCCGAGGCCCTCGAGGCCCATTCTGAATCCGAAGAACAGGCTCATCGGCATTCCCACGCCCCAGTAACCGAGAGCGGCGTAGACCATCGGCACGCGGGTGTCCCGCAGGCCGCGCAGCATGCCGGCCCCAACTGCCTGCGCGCCGTCCGCGATCTGGAAGATGGCGGCGCAAAACAGGAACGTCATGGCAGTGTTCACCACCACCCGGTTGGTGGGATCGGCGGTGTCGATGAACACGCTGATCAAGAGCCGAGGCATGGTCAGCATCACGACACTCATCGTCGCCATGAACGCCATAGCCAAGGCGAATGCGGTCCAGCCCGCGCGCGTGACTGCATCCGGATCATGCGCGCCCTGGGCCCGGCCGACGCGCACTGTCGCTGCCTGCCCGAGGCCCATAGGCACCATGAACGACGCGGATGCGATCTGAATAGCGATAGAGTGCGCGGCGATGGCCGTCGCGCCGAACTGTCCGATCAGGAAGACGGCAGCGTTGAAGACGGTCACCTCAAAAGCAATGGTGGCACCGATTGGCAAACCAAGCCGCCACAGCGCGACCAGGCGCGGCCAGTCCGGCCGCCACCAGCGCCCGAACAAATGGTAGCGTCGCAGCCGGCGGTTCAGCATCACCACCAGTGCAAGCCCGCAGAACAGGAACATGTTCGAGAGCGAGGTGGCGAGGCCAGATCCTTTCAGCCCGAGCGCAGGCAGGCCGAAATGGCCGAACACCAGCAGCCAGTTCGCCGCGATATTGAACAGGATCGCTGCAACGGTCACGATCAACGCCCAGAGCGGCCGTTCCAGTGCCGAGACAAAGGCGCGTAACACCACAAAACCAAGGAACGGCAGAAAACCCCATTGCAGATGGCGAACAAAGGCTTGTGCGTCGGCGGCAAGCTGCGGCTCCTGACCGAACCAGAGCAGGATCGCCTCGCTGTGCCAGAGCACAATCCAGCTCGGCAGTGAGACGATCACCGCGGTCCACAATCCTTGGCGAAACGTGCGGCGCACGTCGCGCACAACGCGTCGCTTGCGACCGAACGCTTCCGCCATCATCGGTGAGGTCGCCGAGACAAGGCCAATGGCAAAAATGTGGATGGCAAAATAGAGATTCACGCCGAGCGCCGCCGCCGCGAGTACGGACGATCCTAACCGGCCGACCATGATCATGTCGGTGGTGGTCAGGGCGATCTGGGCGAGATTGGTGAGAACCAGCGGCCAGCCGAGCGACAGCATCGCCCGGAATTCACCGAGCCAGGCAGCACGCGACAGCGCATCCTGGGGAGGACTGAAGAGCATGCTGCCCCGTTACACTGGCAAAGGAGGATTTGCCACGAAGATTGTTACGCCGAGGTCTGCGAAGTGGTGAGTGGACACCGGCGGGCGTCAACTGACGCAGACCGGATCGGACTCTATGTGAGCGCTTCCGCCGGCACCCAGAACACCTCGCCTTCGGAATCTTCCGTATCAAGCCAAAGCAGAGGCAAATGCGGAAAAGCGTCGTCGAGCAATTCACGGCCACGGCCGATCTCACAGAGCAAACCGCCCTGCGGCGTGAGATGCCGCCCCGCCTCGTTCAAAATCTTCCGCACAATGTCGAGACCATCGACGCCACCATCGAACGCGATGGCCGGCTCGTGACGGCATTCGCGCGGCAGGCCCGCCATACCATCTGCATCCACATAAGGCGGATTGGTGATGATCAGATCGTACTGCACGTCACTCACCGCATCGAACAGATTGCCCTGAAAGAGCGAGACGCGGTCCTCCAGCCCGTATTCGGAGACATTGCGCGCAGCCACCGCGAGCGCATCCTTTGAAATATCAACCGCATCAACGCTGGCGTTGTAGAAGGTCTGGCTCGCGAGAATGGCGAGACAGCCGGAACCGGTGCACAGGTCAAGCACACGTTCGACCGAGCCCGGATCCTCGATCAGCGAGCCGCCCTCGTCCTCGGTCTGGCCGCTGAAATAGGAATCCAGCAACTCGCCGATGAACGAACGCGGCACGATCACCCGTTCGTCCACGTAGAAAGGCAACCCGCGCATATAGATCTTGTTGACGAGATAGGCCGCGGGCTTTCGTGTCTCGATACGCCGCGCGATGAGATCGAGAATCTTTCCTGCTTCATGCGAGGCGACGCGCGCAGTCGCGAACATCTCGAACTGGTCGGGATGCAGATGCAGCGCCTCGCACACCAGAAACGCCGCTTCGGCGACTGGATCGGTGGTGCCGTGGGCGAACACGATCTGGGCTTCGGTGAACCGGCTCACGGCATAACGCACCAGATCGAGCAAGGTCAGCAGTTCGCCCGGCCTAACCTTCGGCGCTGTCGCAGTCTTAATAGACTTCTTCGCAGTGGGACGCGAACCGGCGCGCTTTGCGGACGCCTTCGCGGCAACGGGTTTCGATTTTTTTGCCATCAATATCTTCTGTATTTTCAAGTCTTCCAGCGCGCCGCCGCATCGTCATCATGGGCCTGCGCGTCAACCCACACGTCACCGCCCGCGCGTTCCTCGGATTTCCAGAACGGTGCGTTGGCTTTCAAATAATCCATCAAAAATTCCGCGGCGTGAAACGCGGCCTGCCGATGCGCCGAAGCGGTCAGCACCAGCACGATATTGTCACCCGGCACCACGCGGCCGTAACGATGGATCACTGTCACACCAGTCAGCGGCCAGCGCGCTTTCGCCTCGTCCACGTGACGCGCGATCTCGGCTTCGGCCATGTTCGGATAATGCTCAAGCGTCATCGCGGTGATGGTATCGCTCCCCACACCGCCACGGCAAATTCCGGAAAAGCTCACCACTGCGCCGATATCGGTGCGGCCCTTGGTCATCGCTGCAATTTCCGCCGCGATATCGAAATCGGCGGCCTGCAGGCGGATGGTCACCGGAACGGTCATTTGAGGATCAGCCGCCGGTCATTGGCGGAAAGAATGCGATCTCGCGCGCACCTGCGATTGCGGCATCAGACTTCACATGGCTGTGGTCGATCGCAGCGCGGATCGTGCGCGGCGACGCAAAGGCGTTGGCATACTCCTCGCCGCGTCCCACCAGCCACTGCATCAAATCAGAGACCGTGCGCACGCTTGCCGGCGGCTCGACCGTTTCTTCGGTCTTGCCGACACGTTCGCGCACCCATGCGAAATAGAGAACCTTCATCGGTCCTCCTCGGTCAGGTGATGGATTCCCGCACGCAGATAATCCCACCCCGTGTAGATGGTGAAGATTGCCGATATCCACAACAATATAATTCCGATCAGGATGGTCTGCGGCAGGACCACCTCACCCGCCTCACCGGCGATCAGAAAGCCAATGGCCACGAGTTGGACCGTGGTCTTCCATTTCGCCAATTGTGACACCGGTACGCTGACGCGGATCGCAGCGAGATATTCGCGCAGGCCCGACACCAGAATCTCGCGGCAGAGAATCACGATCGCCGCCCATAGCGACCAGCCGCGGATGGTCTCGTCCGCTGCCAGCATCAGGAGGCACGATGCGACCAGGAGCTTGTCCGCAATCGGGTCGAGCATTCGGCCGAACGCCGATTGCTGGTCCCACATCCGCGCGTAATAGCCGTCAAGGAAATCAGTTACCCCAGCCGCAATGAAGATAAAGAGTGCGACCCAGCGCAGCCACAACGGGCCGCCGAGAATCGACTGCGCATACATGCAACCCACCACCACCGGGACCGCCACGATCCGGGAGTAGGTGAGGATGTTTGGCAAGGACAGCGATCGTTTCGCTGGTTTTCTGGCGGCGACACTGGTCATGATGTTACCAATACTGCGAAAGCGCCCGCGTCAACAGTCAGCAACGGCATTTTAGACAGGTCTAAATTCAGAACGTGTCTACGCGCAAATTCCTGCCGAAAAATGATCCGCTAGCCGCTATTGGGGTGGAAAAAATCGAAAATCTTGCGTGCACTCTCCGCGCTGACACCGGGAACCTTGCCGAGATCGGCTAACGAGGCCCGCTCGATCTCCTTTAACGTCCCGAAATGATGAAGCAGGGCCCGTTTGCGGGAGGGACCGATGCCGGGGATCTCCTGCAAACCGGCCTCGCGAATGTCCTTCTTGCGTAGCTTGCGGTGCGATCCGATCACGAAACGGTGCGCCTCGTCGCGTAGCCGCTGGATGAAATACAGCACCGGATCGCGGGGTTCGAGCTTGACCGACGGCCGATCCGGCATGAACAGGGTTTCGCGCCCCGCATCGCGGTCCGGTCCCTTGGCCACCGCGATCAGCGATACCTGGGTCAGGTTCAATTCCGCGAAGATCGCACGCACCGCGTTGAGCTGACCTTGACCGCCGTCGATGATGACAAGATCTGGCCATTGCGGCACGGCGTCGTCCACCTCCTGTGGGGACGCCGGATCGTTGCCCTGAGGCGCCTCATTCAGCAGCCGTTTGAACCGGCGCTCCAGCACCTCGCGCATCATCGCGTAGTCGTCGCCCGGCGTCAGCCCTTGCGACTTGATGTTGAACTTCCGGTACTGGTTTTTCAGCAAGCCCTCCGGTCCGGCGACGATCATCGCGCCAACCGCGTTGGTGCCCTGAATATGACTGTTATCGTATACCTCGACACGCCGTGGCACGCGCGGCAGGCCAAGCGTGGTGGCAAGCCCCTGCAACAGCCGCGCTTGCGTCGCGGTATCGGCCAGCTTGCGACCCAACGCCTCGCGGGCATTGGTCAGCGCGTGTGCGACCAGTTCCTTTTTCTCGCCACGCTGCGGCGTCGACACCTCGACCTTGAATCCCGCCTTCACGCCCAGCGCTTCTGCAAGCAGGTCCTGATCCTCGACACGATGCGAGAGCAAAATCTGTTTCGGCGGCGGCTTGTCATCGTAAAACTGCGACAGGAACGAGCCGAGAACTTCGTCCGGCAGCAGCGATTTGTCCGCACGCGGAAAGTACGCGCGGTTGCCCCAGTTCTGTCCGGTGCGGAAGAAGAACACCTCGACACAATAGTAGCCGCCCTCCTGATGGATGGCGAACACATCAGCTTCTTCCACGGTGCGCGGATTGATGCCCTGCTGCGATTGAATGGCCGAGAGCGCTGCAAGGCGATCACGATAAAGCGCGGCGCGCTCGAACTCGAGATCGTGCGATGCCTTCTCCATCTCGACGGCGAGCTGTTCCTTCACCGCACGGCTGCGGCCGGAGAGGAAGTCGTGCGCTTCACGCACCAGTTCCGTGTAACCGGGGAAATCGACCTCGCCGGTGCAGGGGCCGGCACAACGCTTGATCTGGTACAGCAGGCACGGCCGCGTCCGGCTCTCGAAGAACGAGTCGGTGCATGAGCGCACCAGGAAGGCGCGCTGGAGCGCCGTGATGGTGCGGTTGACTGCGCCCACCGATGCGAATGGCCCAAAGTAACGGCCCGGCCGCGTCTGAGCGCCGCGATGCTTGAGAATCTGCGGCGCCCAGTGATCGCCGGTGATGAGAATGTAGGGGAACGACTTGTCGTCGCGCAGCAATACGTTGAAGCGCGGACGCAGTTGCTTGATCAGATTGGCCTCAAGCAGCAGCGCTTCAGTTTCGGTCGCAGTCGAAATAATCTCCACTGCGACTGTTGCCGCAATCATTCGCGCAATACGAGCGGGATGACCGGTGGGCCGTGCATAAGACGACAGTCGCTTTTTGACGCTCTTGGCCTTACCGACATAAAGCACATCGTTCGCGGCGTTCAGCATGCGGTAGACACCGGGCGATGTCGGCGCGTGCTTCACCGCGTGCTCGATCGCCGCGCGGCCAACGGCGAGCGTGCCCTCCGACGCAGGCTCGTCGGTCTCGTCGATCTGTTCCGGAAGACGACCCTCGTCCTCCTCATCAGCTGAGGTCACATCGGCGGAAATCGTGGCGGGATCCACATCCTGACCGCGCAGGTTCCTTGAAAGGTCCTGCGGTTGCGTCTTCAACGCCGGGTCCTTCGGCGCCGACGGATCAGTGGTGTCGTGAGTCATGTTCAGAACTTAGGTGCTGCGAGCGGATTCATCCAGCGCATGGCGGGCACGGAAAAGCCAATGTCGTGCCCAACGCCGGTCAAAGACAGCCTGCAAAGACACGGCGCGGAGCGGCTGCGCCGCAGAGGCTCTTAACACTTTCTTAGGGACGTTAATGGGGCGGCAACCCTTGTTAACGAGCGTTTAACGTAAAACTCTCGATAAATTTTACACAGAAAAGGTGGAAATCCGTAACCATGACGGACCCACCGCGCGGCAGCCTGGCTGCGTTCTGCAGATGAAATAACCCGACAACGTCGGGCGCGTGCGTGAGGGAAGTAACGATGAATAAAACGGCTTTTGGCGGAGCGATTCTCGCCGCGATGTGTATGACGGTATCCGCACAGGCAGCCGACATGTATGGCCGCCGACCTTACGCGCAGCAGCCTTACACGGTGAGCCAGCCCCTCGCGAACAGCTGGGTCGGCCCGTATATCGGCGGCAATCTCGGCTACGGCTGGGGCGACATCACCAACAATCCGGCCAAACCGGCAGGGGTGCTTGGCGGCATTCAGGCCGGCTACAACTGGCAGTCCGGCGCATTGGTATTGGGCGTTGAAGGCGACCTCCAGATCAATTCAGCAGACGATACCTTCGCGACCTGGAAATTCTCCAACCCGTGGTTCGGCACCGCCCGCGGCCGCATCGGCTATGCCTTTAACAACATCCTGCTCTACGGCACCGGCGGTCTCGCGTTCGGTGGCCTGAAGGGCGAAAATCATTTCTCGGAAACCCATACGGGGCTCGGCTGGACAGTCGGCGTCGGCGCAGAAGTCGCGCTTACCCAGAACTGGTCCGCCAAGATCGAATATCTTTACGTGGACCTGTCCGACAGAAACTTCGCGATCACCGGTCTGTCGAACGGCTACGAATTCAACACCGTGCGCGTGGGCGTGAACTATCGCTTCTGATCGGCCGGGCAGATTTCGTGATTTCAAATCCCGGGCTTTCCGCCCGGGATTTTTGTTAGAGCAGTGGCGTGCAACAGTCCGACGCCCAGCAATGATGGCTTACGGTTGCCATCGTACAAAATGCCATGCGTCATCGGCGCGATGACGCGGCACTAACTGCAATCGTGCCCGCGTTAGTGCAGGCTCAGGACGAAATCACCAGATCGACCGCTTTCGGTCCTTTGCCCTTTTTATCGGGCTCGACCTCGAACGTGATGCGCTGTCCTTCGGCTAAATTCTTCAGCCCGGCGCGTTCGACCGCCGTGATGTGCACAAAGACATCACGACCGCCGTCATCCGGCTTGATGAATCCATAACCACGTTCCGCATTAAAAAACTTGACCGTCCCCGTCATGGCCATCGGGAAACTCCTCCCCGCATTGCTCCGCCGATGCGCTAACACGCACCGACCAGACCGGACATTCACCTGCCGGAAAGCATCGGCCTGGGAGCAGCCCGGAAAAACCGGGGTACGCTCGAGGCCTCTTCATTCCGCCGCCCCCATTTGCGGGTGCGGGACGTAAAGCCAGCCATCACATGAACAGCATAGTACGGTTCTTGTCAGATTGACTACGGCGCTTTTGTCCCGTTTTAGGTGCGCAAATTCCGGGCACACCCAAATGGGGGATGGCATTGATCACCCCCTGAGCGGCTCCACCCTGAAGCGCCCGGCCCCGCCCTGCCCCAACGGCTTTTCCAGTTCGTGCAGGATCGCTTTCAATTCCGCAGCCAGCGTCCACGGGGGATTGACGATCAAAAGCCCGGTCGAGACCAGGCCCGCGTCCGGCGTTTGCGGCGCCACGCTGAATTCGACCCGCAAACATTTCGCGTCTCCGCCGCCACCCGCATTTGCGATGCGTGCAACACCATCGGCCAGCGCTTCCGTCGCCCGACGCTCCTTCACCGGATACCACAGCATATAAATGCCGGTCGGCCATTTCGCGTGCGCCGCCGCAAACCCATCCGCAAGCCGTGCAAATTCATCGCGGTTCTCGAATGGCGGATCGATCAACACCAGTCCGCGCCGTTCGTTCGGCGGCACGAAGGCAGGCAATGCCGTCCAGCCATCGAGATCGACGACACGGCCCTGCGGATCGTTATGCAAGGCCCTGATCAACTGTTTGCGGGCCTTCGGTTCGAGCTCGCAGGCAACAAGCCGATCCTGCGGACGCAGCAAAGCACGGGCGATCAGCGGTGAACCGGGGTAGGCGGTGAGATCGCGCTGTGGATTGAAGGCGCGCACGATGTCGAGATACGGCGCGACCAGCGCCATCACGGGGTCCGACAATCGCGCCTGCATCAGCCGCGCGATGCCGGTGCGCCATTCGCCGCCACGTTCAGCTTCCTCACTGGTGAGGTCGTAACGTCCCGCGCCCGCATGAGTGTCGATCACGCGAAACGCGGCGGGCTTCTCATGCAGATAAGTAATGATGCGCACCAGCGCGATGTGCTTGACGACATCGGCGAAATTTCCGGCGTGGAATGCATGGCGATAATTCATGCCACGACAGTTACGACATCAGGAGATGAAAGTAACGCAAGTAACGTGCAATCCACTGTCCCGCGGGTATGCTCCCGCGCAGTGAAAACCAGCCTATCCCCCATCCCGCATGCCGGAACGGTTGGTGGGAGCGTTACAGAGAACCAAGTTAACGGCCTTTGGACGCGCAGTTACCCGCCGCGCACCGGCGGCATCACCACACTGTCACGGCGGCAGGCACGACGATCGATTTCCTCACATGCGCGAAATTGCAGGTCCTTGCTCATGCAGATGCGCACTTCGCTGAGACGCCGGCTGTCGCATGTCACGGCGATTGCCGAACTGCTCAAGCCCGGATTGACCTTGATAAAGGCCTCCTCGATTGCAGCGGGGGTGGCCGTGTGCGTCTCCGCGAGGTCGAGGTACTCGGCGGGTATCTTCACGGCAGCGCGGGCCTTGCGGATCGTCTCGAAATAAGCGCGCGCGCCAAGCCCGGAACAGGTGCCGTGCTTGTCCCATTCGTTATAGATCAGTCCGGGCGCCGGCATCAGATCGAGCATCGACGTCATCAGGTTGCGCGCAAGACGCGGCGCCGGCCTCTGGCAGTAGTTCGGAAAGCCGTGATCGTATTGCGGCCACAGCCCGTGGACCACGAAGGAGTAAGGCCGCCCAGCGCATTGGGCCTGGACGCCGCGGTTGGAATTGCCGCGCTCGCCTGCCGCCTCGCAGAACGATGGCGACCACGACAGCGACAACACGTAGAAATCGAATTCGCCCGGCGCATTCTGGCGATGATCCTGCGCCGATGCGGAACCGCTGCCGCCCAAACTGGCGATGGCAAAGCCGAGCAGCAGAGCGGCGATACGTGCCGGTCCGGCAAATCGCATGACACAACCAGTCTTGAACAAAGTTGACACCCGAGAAGTCGGCCCTTGTAGACAATTCGCGCAAATCAGAGCCCCAACCGGTCATCGATCCGGTCATTGCACGCCCCTGCGGACTCTCACCGTCATGAGAGCCTAGTCAGCCCTGGAACAATTTTCAAGAACATTTAGAGAACAAAAATCGCCGCACCACAATGGAGCGGGCGAGGCAATTCATCGTGAGCAAAGCGATTGGGAAGCTTAGGGCTTCGCTGCCCGGCAGGACGGGTTGTAGGCCCAGTTGCGATCGAGGCCGACCACGCACCACTCGACTCCCGAATCGAATCCGGCGAAGCCGCCGTCTTCGATGACGGAGTAATGCACCTGCCGCGCGCGGCCATCGTTCAGCATGGCGCTGGCGGTGCAGAAACGGCGCGGAATGCTGTCGTTTGCCCAGGGGTGAAAAGCGACCTCATGCACGTTCGCGTAGCCGGTGATTTCAAGGCTGGAATTCCAGAACTTGCTCTCTTTTTCCGCGAACTGATGGGAAATGGTCTGGAGCGCCTGATAGCAGTGCACCCATCTCGCCGTCGTAACGCGGGCCGGACAGCCAGATGCCCCGCTCGATCACATTGGCGGCCTGTACAGCCGCCGGGCTGAGCGCCATGAAATCCGACAACCGCGCCCAGAATGGCCGCGAGAGCTGAATTTTCGGACTGTCGAGAAAAGGTGGCGCATGGCGCGATCCACCGAATGTTGTTGCGGCGGAAAGTGCCGTGAAGCCGGCAGCGGTCAAGTGCAGCGCGGCAACACTTGTCAGCCATCCCCTGCTGAGCAGCGCTCGCGTTCTTTCCATGTCGGCCCGCCCGCCTTATGGTCCTTGGGTGTATTGCGCAAAATGGGATACCGGTTTTGCCGTCACAATACGCGCCCGATATTTGGGGCATAACGGCGAACCTCCGAATTCGCGGGACAAGGCTCGGGTAGATTTCGATTGGAGAAGACGATGCGGACCACAGGATTGGCGATTTTGGCTGCGACATGCGTACTCGCTGCGTCCGGTGCGGCGCGGGCAGACTGGCTCGATTGGTCGACACGGTCCCTCCCTTCAAGGGCAACGACACCGGCGGCATCATCTCCTATTCGCTTTATAAGGAGGGCGTGGACGTCAAGGCGCTCGCCGTCAATCACTGCGCCCGCTACGGCAAGGGCGTGAAACTCCTGAGCACGGATGCCCAATATGGCGGCTACATTTCCTTTGCCTGCGTCTGGGTGCGCCCGGGCGACCTGAGCCACCCTCTGCGCGTGGCTTACTGAGTTCGCAACACGATTTAAGGGCACCCGGTGATGGCACGAAAACAACGTCGCATCGCCGGTACCAGTATAGCGCTCTCGATGCTGCTGCTTACGACCGCTTTCGGTCAGTTCGCGATGGCAGAACCGTTCGAGATGCCAAACCGCAAGCCCGGACTGTGGGAGATCAAGGTCAACGCCAGCGCGCAACTGCCCGCAATGACCGTGCAGCAATGCACCGACGCCACCACCGACAAGGATATGGTGACGTCGTTCAGCCCGATGGCGAAGGACATGTGCGCCAACCGGAACATGCAGAAGACGGCGACCGGCATGGTTATCGACGCGACCTGCAACGTCGGCGGCATGACCTCGGTCTCACACACCGAAATCAGCGGCGATTTCAACTCGGCTTACACTGTAAAAGTGTCGTCGAAGAACACCGGCGCCCCGGCGGGCGTGCCGGCTAAATCCGTGACACTGATGGAAGCCAGGTGGGCAGGCGCTTGCGCAGCGGATCAAAGAGCCGGCGACATGATCATGCCCGGTGGCGTCAAGATCAACATCAAGGACATGCAGGCGCTGAAGAGCATGCTGCCGAAGCAATAAGCGCAGTAAGAGCGGTGCGACGGGTAAACCTAGTGCCCCCTAAAATCATTTCCCGATCTTCCAGGGATCGTATTTTTCCTTCGAGTCCGGCACCGTTTTCATCGCGGCCTTGGCTGCAGCCTCTTCCTTGGCCATGCGCTTCTGCTTGTCCGAGTCACCGGGCGAAGTCTGAGCGCCGCCGCCGCGATGTTTGCCACCGCCGCCCATTTGTGCGTGAGCCTGCGCCGACACCAGCACGATGGCAGCAGCGATCAATAATTTTCGCATCGGAAGTCTCCGTCAAAGCCGCGCAACCCTAGCGTCTCTTCTAGACGTATCTACAATCAACACCCAATCAAAGCGATCAGAAATCCGTGAATGGGGCAGAGCCTTCTAGCCGACCCCGAACCGTTTTTCGAACGCGGCAACATTGACGACGCCGCGACGATGGGTGCCATCGCCAATCTTGCGGTCACCGTCCCAGGCTTCCACCTCGAACAACACGCTTTTGGGGTCGACCTGGATGACGCGCGCCGTGATGCGGACGGTGCGTCCAACCGGCGTCGCCGCGAGGTGCCGGACGTTCACTTCCATGCCGACGCTGACATAACCGTCCGGCAAATGCGCCGCGATGGCGGAGGTCGACGCCGTCTCCATGTGCAGGATCATGATCGGCGTGGCATAGACCGCCGGCATGGTCGAAAGAAAATGCGCCACCGTCATATCGTGCGTGACGGTGACGATCTTTTCGCCGGTCATACCGACCGAGACGCGATCGAGCGCGCCCGAGCCGGCTTTTTCCGCGCTCATTTTTTCTGCCGCTCAATGAAGGTCTTGCCGCCCTTCATCTTGTTGTTGAGCGGCGCCTCGTTGATCTGAATCACCACCGCGTCGGCATCGACACCGAGATTCTTCACCAGCGCCTGGGTGATGTCGAGCATCATGCCCTTCTTCTGTTCGTCAGTGCGGCCGGCCGCCAAGTTGACTGTAATCTCGGGCATCTCTTCCTCCAGTTGAATGCGATCACTTGATGTGGCCGCTTACGTGTGAAACTTTAGCCCATCGAGAATTTTGTCAATCACCTTGCGCTCTGCCCGTACGGACAATGCAGCGCAGCGCACTGTTCTTGTTTTTGGTGCGGTTACTTTTTCGCCCAGGTGACGCTATGCCGGGCGAGCACCTTGCGCACCGCCTCGACCAGCTCTTCTTCCTTTGCCGCGAACTGCGCCTCGGCCTGCTTCTGCCGATAATCATCGCGGTCGCCGGAAAGATCTGCGATCTCTGCGCCCAGGATCAAATCCTTGACCTGCACTTCGCCCTTCGCCTTCTCGTCGCCGCCTTGAATAACGACGCAGGGTGAATTGCGCCTGTCGGCGTATTTGAACTGCACGCCGAGGTTATTCTTCGGATTGCCGAGATAGAGTTCGGCGCGGACGCCCGCGTTGCGCAACGTCGCGACGAATTTCTGATACTGCGCGATCTCGTTACGATCCATCACCACGACGACCACCGGACCATGGTCGGGAGTGGTGTCGATCTTGCCTAACAGCGTCAACGCGGCCTGCAGGCGCGACACGCCGATCGAGAATCCCGTCGCCGGCACAGGTTCGCCACGGAAGCGCGAGACGAGGCCGTCATAGCGCCCACCGCCACCAACCGAACCAAATCTGACCGGACGGCCTTTTTCGTCCTTGGTGTCGAGCAGCAGTTCAACCTCGTAGACCGGGCCGGTGTAATATTCGAGGCCACGGACGACGGACGGATCAATCTTGATGCGGTCGGCATGGTAGCCGGCCGCCGTGATGAATTTCGCGATCTCGTCGAGTTCGGCGCGGCCCTGACGATAGGCATCGCTCTTGAACAATTGCGACGTGGGCGAACGATCGGCCTCAGACTCGGCGAACTCGGCCTGGGCGCTTTCCGCATTGAGGCTTTCGAGCACGATCGCGCTCTGCTCTGCGCTCAATCCCGCGCCCTTCGTAAAGTCGCCGCTTTCATCCTTGCGGCCTTCACCAAGCAGCAGCGTCACGCCCTCGACACCAAGGCGGTCCAGCTTGTCGATGGCACGAAGCACCGTGAGACGCTTGCCCGCGTTCTCACCACCTCCGAGACCGATGCTTTCCATCACGCCGTCGAGCACCTTGCGGTTGTTGACCTTCACCACGTAGGAGCCGCGCGGAATGCCCAGCGCTTCCATGGTGTCGGCGGCCATCATGCACATCTCGGCATCGGCGGCAGGCGAAGCGCTGCCAACCGTGTCGGCGTCGAACTGCATGAACTGGCGGAAGCGGCCCGGGCCCGGCTTCTCGTTGCGATAGACATAGCCATGACGATAACTGCGATAAGGCTTCGGCAGCGCATCGAAATTCTCGGCGACATAACGCGCCAGCGGCGCGGTCAGATCGTAGCGCAGCGAGATCCACTGCTCGTCGTCGTCCTGAAACGAGAACACGCCTTCATTGGGCCGGTCCTGATCCGGCAGGAATTTGCCGAGCGCGTCGGTGTACTCCATCGCCGGCGTTTCCACCGGCTCGAAGCCATAGCGCTCATAGACGTCGCGGATTGTCTCGACCATCTGCCGCGTGGCGGCGATCTCGGCCGGCGTACGGTCCACCAGCCCGCGCGGGAGGCGGGCTTTGAGTTTTTGAGGCTTTTTGGGTTTGTTTTCGGACATGTTGCTCGGCGTCACGGCATATTAAGTCAGTGCTGACTTACAAAATCGACATCGGGTTATCAGCCGGGTGCCTGAGCGGCAAGCTTGCACGTCATCATCACCTGATTAGCGCCACCGAATTTGCGCCACTCGATGCCAGCTCAGCGATGATGCAGACGTTCGCACGATCAGGCGAAAACGCGCCTTTGAGGCAATCCCTAATTCACAATCAATAAGGGAACATTTAAAATATACTACCTGTAGCAGCATAAATTTCCTATGCTATTTTTGCATTTTGCCGGCTCTCAAAGTGACGCATCAACGCGTTTCGGTCCATGAAAGAAGCTGCTACGGTCCACCGCGCCGTGGCCACCACCCAAAAGTTCTTCGGAAGGAAGACCTAGTGAATATTCAGCACCCTCGCCCGACTGTCGCGACTCCGAACGATCTTGACGCCTACTGGATGCCGTTCACTTCGAACCGCTCCTTTAAGCGCAAGCCGCGCATGCTCGCCGGTGCGAAGGATATGCATTATTTCACCACCGATGGCCGCAGCATCCTCGACGGTACAGCCGGCATGTGGTGCTCCAACGTCGGACATGGCCGCGCCCCGATTTCGGAAGCCATCGCCAAGCAGGCCGCGAACCTCGATTACGCGCCGCCGTTCCAGTTCGGCCATCCGCAGGCTTTCGAGCTGGCCAGCCGCATCGCCGCGCTCGCGCCGAAGGGCCTCGAACACGTCTTCTTCTGCAATTCCGGTTCGGAAGCCGTCGACACCGCGCTGAAGGTCGCGCTCGCCTATCATAGCGGTCGGGGCGACGCGGGACGCACCCGGCTGATCGGCCGCGAGCGCGGCTATCATGGCGTCGGCTTCGGCGGCATTTCGGTCGGCGGCATGGTCAACAACCGCAAGATGTTCGGCTCGCTGCTGACGGGCGTCGATCATCTGCCCACCACCTATGACCGCGAAAAGCAGGCCTTCACCAAGGGCGAGCCGGAATGGGGCGCGCATCTTGCTGATGAACTGGAGCGCATTGTCGGCATCCATGGCGCGAGCACCATCGCCGCAGTTATCGTCGAGCCGATGGCAGGATCGACCGGCGTGCTGCCGACACCGAAGGGTTATCTCAAGCGGCTGCGCGAGATCTGCGACAAGCACGGCATTCTGCTGATCTTCGACGAAGTCATCACCGGCTACGGCCGGCTCGGCTATGCCTTCGCGGCTGAACGTTACGGCGTGCTGCCGGACATGATCACCTTCGCCAAGGGCATCACCAACGGCGCCGTGCCGATGGGCGGCGTGCTGATCCGCGACACGATCTACGACTCCTTCATGAAAGGTCCCGATCACGCGGTCGAACTCTTCCACGGCTACACCTATTCGGCGCATCCGCTGGCCTGCGCGGCCGGTCTCGCAACCCTCGACCTCTACCGCGAGGAAGGCCTGTTCGAGCGCGCCACGGCGCTGGAGCCGAAATGGGCCGACGCGGTGATGGAGCTCCGGAAGGAACCGAACGTGGTGGACATTCGCACCGTCGGCATCACCGCCGGCATCGACATGGCGCCGAAGAAGGATGCGCCGGGGTTGCGCGGCTATGAAGCGCTCGAAACCGCATTCCACGACCACGACCTGATGATCCGCGTTGCCGGCGACACCATCGCTCTGACACCGCCGCTGATCGTCATCTGAGAGCCAGATCGGCGAGATCATGGACAAGGTCGCCAAGGTGATTCGCGCGGTCGCCTGAAATCGCGTCTGAAACGTCTCCAATACGTGATGCCCAGCCTCCGCGCTGGGCATTTGCGTCTTTGGCGGCAAACAAAGATGTGGATGATTGGAACCGATCGACGATGAGGAGCGAAATCTCCACGACTGGAACCAAATCTGTTCCATGGCCCGGCAGATAAGATTTCGCCTCGAATCGAACTGATGCTAAACATATGCTGTTCGGGGTTCAGGCACGCATCATGATTCGCATTTCGACGATTTTCATCGCCATCTGCATGGTGCTGATCGCTGCGTCGCTCTGGCCTGCTGCTGTACGGAGTGGCGGGCCTCAACAGCACTGAATCGGCCATCGTCGCGCTCGCCGCCCTCACCTTCCTGATCCTCTACAACGCCGTGTCGATGCGGCTGCGCGACCGCACCGATGTCGGCAGCCAGATCGCCGATCTGTCGCGCGGCACCGCGGACCTCGCCCGCCAGGTCGCCGAGTTCGGACGCCGCATGACCTCGATCGAAGTCCGCCTCATCGCGGCAGACACCAGCGGCCAGGAACGCGTCAACACCGTATCGGACGAAATCGGCGAACTGGGGTCGCTGCTCAAGCAGCTGGCCGACTCCGTCGCCACGCATGACGAGATTCTGGCGGACGTAACGAGCCCCAACGCGGCGAAAACCTCGTCCTTCCCGCAAACCGCCCCAGACGTTGTACGTCGAGCATCACCAAACCGCTTGAACCATCCAAAACTGTCGAGGCTTCCAAGCCCGCTGAAACACCGCCCGCGCCCTGCCAACGTCAACAATGCCCAGATGCTGGTGGCGGTGAAGAACGCCATCGAGGCCAACCGCTCGACATCCACCTGCAGCCGATGGTGACGCTGCCTCAGCGCAAGGTGCGTTTCTACGAAGCGATGTCGCGCCTGCGCGACGACAAGGAGCAGGTCCTCACCGCTGGTGCCTTCATCGGCCCCGCGGAGGCTGCCGGCCTGATGGGGCAGATCGACAACCTGGTGTTGCTCCGTTGCGTGCAGGTGCTGCGGCGGCTGATGGTCCGCAGCAAGGACGTCGGTATCTTCTGCAACGTCTCCGGCGCGACGTTGAGCAACCCGACCGATATTCAGCCAGTGCCTCGACTTCCTCGATGCCAACCGCGCGCTGGCGCCGTCGCTGGTGCTTGAATTCAAGCAGAGCACGTTCCGCCATCTCGGCCCGGTGGAAAGCGAGCATCTGGCCACGCTGAAACGTCTCGGCTACGGGTTCTCGATCGACAACGTCACCGACCTGCGGGTGGATCGGTCGCGAACTTGCCGATCGCGGCGTGCGCTTCATCAAGGTGCCGGCGACACTGCTGCTCGACCAGAAGCAGCTGTCATCGGCCGATATTCACGCCGCCGATCTGTCCAACCTGCTCGGACGCTTCGGCATCGATCTTGTCGCGGAGCGGATCGAAGGCGAGCGCGCGGTGGTCGATCTGCTCGATTATGACGTCCGCTTCGGCCAGGGCTTCCTGTTCTCCCCGCCCCGCCCGCTGCGTCCGGAAGGTACAACGCATCGGCGTGGCTGAAGTCACTTCAGCCGCAACCAAGACCGAAAAAGCCGGCGCGGAGAAAGCAGCCGAACCGGCCGATTATCCTCGCGTCACCGGCAATGCCGCGCTGGTGCGCCGCGCCTCCGCGCTCACCTGATTGGGTTTCATGACTGTTCCTGCCGTCAGCACGTTGCGTTTCGTTGACCATCTGCGCGATCTCACCACCGACGTCGACGTGATCCTCAGCGATATCTGGGGCGTGATTCACGACGGCGCTGAACGGTTTCCCCGGTCCTTGCCAAGCACTTGAAACCTTTCGCAAGCAGGGCGGCACGGTGATCATGATCACCAACGCGCCACGGCCAGCCGATTCCGTGCAGCGCCAGTTGCGCAGGATGAAGATTTCCGACGACACCTACGACGCGATCGTGTCGTCAGGCGATCTGACGCGGAATTACGTTGCGTCTCACCTGAAGCAGTCGGTGTTTCAGATCGGCCCGGAGCGCGATAACCCGATCTTCCGGGAGCTCGACGTCACCTTCGCCCCGCTTGAGAAAGCCGACTACATCCTCTGCACCGGCCCGTTCAACGATGAGGTCGAGACCGCGGAAGACTATCGTGAGATGATGCTGCAGGCTCGCGAGCGGAATCTGACCTTCATCTGCGCCAACCCGGACATTATTGTCGAACGCGGTGACAGGCTGATTTATTGCGCGGGCGCCATCGCGGAGCTTTACCGCGAACTTGGCGGCGAAGTGATTTTTTACGGCAAGCCGCATCACCCGATCTACGATCGCGCGCTTGAACTTGCGGCAGCCAAGCGCGGCGCGCCGACACCCCTGAACCGCGTTCTTGCCATTGGTGACTCGGTTCGCACCGATTTATCAGGTGCGAATGCCATGGGGCTCGACTGCCTGTTCGTCACACGCGGCATTCATTCTGCCGATTTCGCCGACGTCGAGGAGATCGACGAGTTCGCGATCAGACGGCTGTTCGGCGACGCCAAACCACCTCGCGCCCTGACGCGCGATTTGCAGTGGTAAATTCCTGAGCGGGAATTCTGTCCCTCGGCTATTTTACAAAGACATCCAAAAGAAATGCCCGGCACGAGGCCGGGCATCAGACACCTTGAGACAGGTGCAACGCTTGGAGGCGTCTCTAGGAGCGGTTACGCCGGAACGTTGTCCGGGAACACGGCTTCGATCTTGGTCTTCAATGTCGCCGCATTGAACGGCTTCACGATGTAATTGTTCACGCCAGCTTTCTTGGCCGCGATCACGTTCTCGGTCTTGGACTCGGCCGTGATCATGATGAAAGGCGTGGTGGCGAGATTGGGGTCGCCGCGAACTTCCTTGAGCAGGTCATAGCCGGTCATCGGCTCCATGTTCCAGTCGGAGATCACCAGGCCATATTTCTTGGTGCGCATCTTGCTGAGCGCCGCCGAGCCGTCGCTGGCGTCGTCGATATTCTCGAAGCCGAGCTGCTTAAGAAGATTGCGGATGATGCGGATCATGGTGTTGTAGTCGTCAACCACCAGAACCGACATCGATAAATCCATGGCCATCGCTGATTTTCTCCCTCGAACGCAGCAACCGGCTTGCGTCTTGAACACGTCACAAATCAGCTTCTGCCGATCTGCGTTGATTGGCCGACCGTAGCAGCCGGGCTTAAACAGCCCGTTAATCGGACGTGTCAGAAAACCAGCAAGTTGCTTCAAGTTGGGCCATCTCTTGACTTCAACTCCACCCCGGGGTCACGGTCGGGGCCAACCTCATGCAAACGTCCTTTCCAATATGAAAACGACGACATTTAAAATTATTCGCGACACTACGCCCGCGAGCGAGATCGTCAAAGGCGCCGTGGTGGCGCTTGGCAATTTCGATGGCGTGCATCTTGGCCACCGCGCGGTAATTTCCGCCGCTGTCGATATGGCGCGCAAGCTGAAAAAGCCTGCTTTCGCGGTGACCTTCGAGCCCCATCCGCGGCATTTTTTTAGTCCCCACACCCCGCAATTCTGGTTAACGGATGAGACCGCCAAGCTGCGACTGCTGGCGAAGACGGGTCTCGACGGCGCGGTCGTCATGACGTTCGACGCCGCCCGCGCCGGAACATCGGCGCAAGCCTTTATTAATCACGATCTCATCGGCCGCCTCGGAGTGAGCGGCATCTCGGTCGGCTACGACTTTCATTTCGGCAAGGGCCGCGGCGGTTCGCCATCGCTGCTCGCCGGCGAAGCACCGCGCCTTGGCATTGAGGTGCACATCCAGCCGCACGTCGACATTCTCGATCGTCCGGTGTCTTCCAGCGCCATCCGCATGGCGCTGGCCGAAGGACAAATCGCCGATGCGACCGCTATGCTGGGTGCACCGTGGTTCATTACCGGTGAAGTCATTCACGGCGAGAAACGCGGGCGTGATCTCGGGTATCCCACCGCCAACATTCGCCTCGACAAGAACTGTGGACTTCGACACGGCATCTACGCCGTTCGCGTCGGACGAGGAACAGAACGCTTCGACGGTGTCGCAAGCTTCGGCCGCCGTCCGACCTTCGACAATGGCGCGCCGTTGCTGGAAGTTTTCCTGTTCGACTTCAAGGGCGACCTCTACGGCCAGCTGCTCGACGTTGCGTTCATTTCCTTCATTCGCGACGAATTGAAGTTCGACGGTCTCGAACCACTCATCCGCCAGATGGACGATGACAGCGCCAAAGCCCGCGCCGCACTGGCAGCCGCACCGGATGCGTTTCCCGAACTTGGAGAGATCGGCTGAGCAAAACCGAAAAGCAGAAAATGCTTGCGGGCGAGCTCTATCGACCCGATGCGCCCGAGATCATTGCGGATCTGGCCAGCGCCGCCGCATGGCTGGCGCGCTACAACACTGCGGCAGGATCACCGCCCGACGTACTGCGTGCAATGCTCGCCGAACAATTCGCCGCCGTCGGCAGGAATGTCGAGATCCGCCCGCCCTTCTTTTGCGACTATGGTTACAATATCCGTCTCGGGGACGGCGTGTTTCTCAATTTCAACTGCGTCATCCTCGATGTGGTCGAAGTGACCATCGGCGATCGCAGCCAGATTGGACCTGCGGTGCAGATTTACACGGCCGACCATCCAAGAGACGCGGAAACGCGGCGTGACGGCCTCGAATTTGGCCGTCCGGTGCGTATCGGCCAAGATGTCTGGATCGGCGGCGGCAGTATCATCCTGCCGGGGGTCTCCGTCGGTGACGGGGCCGTGATCGGAGCCGGCAGCGTGGTCACCCGTGACGTCGCGCCAAACCAGACCGTGGCGGGAAATCCCGCCCGTCGTATCGGGACCGGAAGCTGAACTCCGTTCCTTTTGGTTCGGCATTTTCCCTGAACCGGGTTTCCCCTTCCGGCCAAAACGCGCTATTCACCCCGCCATGACCGAAAAGCCCAAATCCGACGCCACCGACTATTCCAAAACCCTCTATTTGCCGCAGACGGATTTCCCGATGCGCGCGGGCCTGCCCCAGCGCGAACCGGAAATTCTGGCGCGGTGGAACGAGATCGGCCTTTACAGGAAGTTGCGCGAAACCGCGAAGGATCGCGCGAAGTTCGTGCTGCACGACGGCCCGCCTTACGCCAATGGCAGTATCCATATCGGCCACGCGCTCAACAAGATCCTCAAGGACGTGGTGACCAAGAGCCAGCAGATGCTCGGCCACGATTTCGAACTACGTGCCAGGCTGGGACTGCCACGGCCTGCCGATCGAATGGAAAATCGAGGAAGAGAATTACCGCTCCAAAGGCAAGCAGAAGCCGAACTTCAAGGACGGCGCGGCGATGATCGCGTTCCGTCAGGAATGCCGCGCCTATGCCAACAAATGGCTCGACGTGCAGCGCGAGGAATTCAAGCGCCTTGGCATTATCGGCGACTGGAACGGTCGTTACGCGACCATGGATTTTTTTGCCGAAGCGCAGATCGCACGCGAGCTGATGAAGTTCGCCGCCAACGGCACGTTGTATCGCGGTTCCAAGCCGGTGATGTGGAGCGTGGTCGAAAAGACGGCGCTCGCCGAAGCCGAAGTCGAGTACGAGGACTACACGTCCGATACCGTGTGGGTGAAATTTCCGGTAAATGCCGCGCATGGCCGCCTCGCGAAGGCGTCGGTGGTGATCTGGACGACGACGCCATGGACGCTGCCCGGCAACCGCGCCATCAGCTTTTCGCCCAAGATTTCCTATGGTCTTTACAAGGTTACCGATGCACCCGCCGACAACTGGGCGAAGACCGGCGACCTTCTCATTCTCGCGGACAAGCTTGCCGAGGACGTCTTCAAGCAGGCGCGCGTCACGTCTTACGAAAAGGCTGGTGATGTCTCCGCCGACATTCTGGACGCGGTCGAGTGCAGCCATCCGCTGAAAGGCCTGGACGGCGGCTACGAGTTCATCGTGCCTTTGTTGCCCGGCGACCATGTCACCGACGACACCGGCACCGGCTTCGTGCACACCGCGCCGGGCCATGGCCGCGAGGACTTCGACATCTGGACGGCGAATGCACGCGAACTCGAAGCCCGCGGCATCAACGCCACCATCCCCTACACGGTCGATGAAAATGGCGCTCTGACCGACCAGGCGCCGGGCTTCACGGGTAAGCGCGTGATCAACGACAAGGGCGAGAAGGGCGACGCCAACGAGGCGGTCATCAAGGCACTCCTTGAACGCGGCATGCTGCTCGCGCGCGGCCGTCTCAAGCATCAATATCCGCATTCGTGGCGCTCGAAGAAGCCGGTGATCTTCCGCAACACGCCCCAATGGTTCATCGCGATGGACAAGGACATCGCCGACAATGGCAAAGCGAAGTCCGGCGACACGCTGCGCGCCCGCGCGCTGCAGGCGATCTCCGTCACACAGTGGGTGCCGCCACAGGGTCAGAACCGCATCACAGGCATGATCGCAGGCCGCCCCGACTGGGTGATCTCGCGCCAGCGCGCCTGGGGTGTGCCGATCGCGGTGTTTGTACGCGAGAAGGGCGACGGCGCGGCCGAAGTCCTGATCGACGAAGCCGTCAACAAGCGCATCGCCGATGCGTTCGAACAGGAAGGTGCCGACGCGTGGTATGCTGAAGGCGCGCGCGAACGTTTCCTCGGCACGCACGCCAACGAGGAATGGAAGAAGGTCGACGACATTCTCGACGTCTGGTTCGACTCCGGTTCCACACATGCGTTCGTGCTGGAAGATCCGGTGCATTTCCCTGGCCTCGCCGGCATCAAGCGCAAGGTCGACGGCGGCCGCGACACCGTGATGTATCTCGAAGGCAGCGACCAGCATCGCGGCTGGTTTCATTCTTCGCTGCTCGAGAGCTGCGGCACGCGCGGACGTGCACCATACGATGTGGTGCTGACCCACGGCTTCACCCTCGACGAGAACGGCCGCAAGATGTCGAAGTCGCTCGGCAACACCACCGAGCCGCAGAAGGTCATCGCACAATCGGGCGCAGACATCTTGCGGCTGTGGGTCTGTGCAACGGACTATGCCGATGACCAACGCATCGGCCCGGAAATCCTCAAGAACACCATCGAGACCTACCGCAAACTGCGCAACACCATCCGCTGGATGCTGGGCAGCCTCGCGCATTTCCACGACAACGACCGGATCAAGGCCGACGACATGCCGGAACTTGAGCGGCTGATGCTGCACCGGCTGTCAGAGGTTGATGAGGTCGTACGGCAGGCCTATGCAAACTTCGACTACAAGACCGTGGTCGCGACGCTGGCCACATTCATGAATACCGAACTCTCGGCGTTCTACTTCGATGTCCGCAAGGACACGCTGTATTGCGATCCGCCGTCGTCGGTGGCGCGCAAGTCGGCGCTGACGGTCATCGACTATCTGTTCCGCACCATCACGACTTGGCTCGCGCCGATCCTCAGCTTCACCGCCGAAGAGGCGTGGATGTCGCGCTACGGCGACGCCACCGTCTCGGTGCATCTCGAACTGTTCCAGAATGTACTGCCGGCTTGGCGCAACGACGCTCTCGCCAAGAAGTGGGAGACCATCCGCGACGTGCGCCGTGTGGTCACCGGTGCACTCGAGGTCGAACGCGCGGCCAAGCGCATTGGTTCGTCGCTGGAAGCCTCGCCGCTGGTCTATGTCTCGGACAAGGCGATCTTCGCCACACTGTTCGATCTGGATCTGGCGGAAGTGTGCATCACCTCGAATGCGATGGTGTCCAACGAGGATGCGCCCGCAGGTGCGTTCACGCTGAGCGACGTGCCGGGTGTGGCCGTGGTGGTGGAAAAAGCCATCGGCACCAAATGCGCACGCTCGTGGAAGATCCTGCCGACGGTCGGTGACGATCCGGAATACCCCGATGTGTCGCCCCGCGATGCCCAGGCCTTGCGGGAATGGAAGGCGCTGGGACTTGCTTAGTCCTTGATGTCATGGCCGAGCTTGTCCCGGTCATCCGCCTCCTTAAGACGGCCGCGACAAGAAAGACGTGGATGCCCGACACAAGACCGGGCATGACGAAGGGCAATTCCCTGACGCGAATACGAGGCGTTTGATGTCCCCCCTCCTCCGATCCGGGCTGATCGCCGCGGTTGCCGCGCTGCTGCTCGATCAGGCGTCGAAGCTATGGCTGCTCAACGTGTTCGACCTCGGGCGCCGAGGCGCGGTGACGGTGACGCCATTTTTCGATCTCGTGCTCGCCTGGAACACCGGCATCAGCTACGGCTGGTTCCAGGATTCAGGGCCGGTCGGTCAGGCCGTCCTGCTGGCGATCAAGGTCTGTGGCGGTGATCGTGCTGGCGGTCTGGATGGCGCGCTCAGGCACCCGCCTCGCCGTCATCGGCCTGGGACTCATCATCGGGGGTGCCATCGGCAATGGAATCGACCGGCTGGCCTATGGCGCGGTGGTCGATTTTGCGCTGTTTCACATCGAAATCGGCGGAAAAACCTACAACTGGTACGTGTTTAACCTTGCCGACGTCGCCATCGTTGCCGGGGTGGCCGCCCTCCTGTATGACTCATTTGTAAGCCCCGGCGCCGCAAAAAGGCCCTCATAACAGCGGATACGGCTGGCTACGAAGCGCAGGCAGGACCTGCAGCCATACAAGACAACGGATCAGGATGAACGCAATGCGTGAGACCGACAGCAACGGTTCAGGTGTGCAGATTTCATCGAAACCCTATTCATTCAAACCACAGGCACGCGTGCTCCGGTTCGCAGCTGTCCTGCTTGGCGTCGGCTTGGTGCTGGGCGCAGGCCCTGTCCGGGCGCAGGACGACGACGAGGCCGACGATCGCACCTTCGAGCAAAAGCTCATGGACAACCTCATGAGCGGTCTCGGTGCCAAGAGAATCGAAGACAGCGGTATCGACTACCGCGAACGCTCGCCACTGGTCGTTCCTTCCAAGATTGCGCTGCCGCCACCCGAAACCGGCAAGCCAAAGCTCGCTCCGAACTGGCCGAAAGACCCGGATGAAGCGGAGCGCAAGGCTGCGCGCGCAGCGGCCAAGCAGAAGCCGATCAGCCCCGAGGATGCACGCAAGCCGCTGATGCCGAGCGAACTCGCAACGCGGACTCCGCGTGGCAGCGACCGCACCGTCGACAGTTCCTCTCCCGGAAGCAACGGCTCAGACAAGCCTCTTATGATGCTGCCGTCGGAGCTTGGATATACCGGCGGGCTGTTCTCCAACCCGTTCTCAAGCAAGAAGGTTGAATCCGAGAAGTTCGTCAGCGAACCGGAGCGCAGCGAACTCACGCAGCCGCCTACGGGGTACCAGACGCCTTCGTCGAATTTCGCCTACGGTGTAGGAAACGGCAAACAGGCCGCTCCGAAGGAGACCTGCGACTCCGGTACCGGGAAATGCGAGAAAACCTGGAACTGATTCCGATCGCTACCCGGCTGATTGCCGTTACCGAATGACTGCGATCCGTCTAAGCGCGATCGTTTCAGGGCCTCGCAACGCCGCCTCTTGCGGCCCTGAACTTGTCCCAGCGGTGCGTCCGCAGTCCGGGAACAAGACATGACATCCTCTCGCCGATTCGTTGTCCGAGCCGCCGCGGCGCTTGGCATTTTGATCACGCCTGCAGTTGCGTATCCTGCCACTGCACAAACAGCCGCCGGACAACCGACGACATTTACGCTCAATAACGGGCTAAATGTCATCGTCATCCCGGACCATCGCACGCCGGTGGTAACGCAGATGATCTGGTACAAAGTCGGTTCTGCCGATGAGACCGCCGGCAAGTCCGGATTGGCGCATTTCCTCGAACATTTGATGTTCAAAGGGACCGAGGCCCATCCGGCCGGTGAATTCTCGCAGGTCATCGCGCGGATCGGCGGCAATGAAAACGCTTTTACCTCCACGGACTACACGGCCTATTTTCAGCGCGTGCAACGTGACCAACTCGCCACCATGATGACGTTCGAGGCGGACCGCATGACCGGCCTCGTACTCAAGGATGAAAATGTACTGCCGGAACGCGACGTCGTGCTGGAAGAGTACAACATGCGCGTCGCCAACAATCCCGATGCGCGGTTGACCGAACAGATCATGGCGGCGCTATATCTCAATCATCCCTACGGCCGTCCGGTGATCGGATGGCGCGGAGAGATCGAGAAGCTAAATCGCGAAGACGCACTGGCGTTCTACAAGCGCTTCTATGCACCCAACAACGCGACGCTGGTGATCGCTGGCGATGTGACCGCGGACGAAATCCGCCCCACCATTGAGGCCACCTTCGGCAAGGTGCCACCGCAACCGTCCATTCCAGCGCAACGCATCCGGCCGCAGGAACCGCCGCCAGCAGGACCACGCAGCGTGACGCTGGCTGACCCACGCGTCGAACAGCCCACCATGCGCCGTTATTATCTCGTGCCGTCCGGCGTCACCGCCCCGCCCGCGGAGAGCGCCGCGCTCGAAGTACTCGCGCAGTTGATGGGCAGCGGCAGCAATTCCTATCTCTATCGCGCGCTGGTGGTGGACAAGCCGCTCGCGGTGAGCGCCGGTGCCTGGTACCAGGGCACAGCCATCGACCCGACACAGTTCGGAGTTTCCGCCTCGCCCAAACCCGGTGTGGAATTTTCGCAACTTGAGCAGGGCATCGACGCGGTCATTGCCGAACTTGCACAGAACCCGGTGCCGGCTGCAGATCTCGAGCGCGTGAAGACGCAGATGATCGCCGAAGCGATCTACGCCCAGGACAGCCAGACCACACTGGCGCGCTGGTACGGCGCGGCAGTCACTGTCGGCCTCAGCGTCGACGACATCAGAAGCTGGCCGGATCGCGTGCGTGCCGTGACCGCCGAACAGGTGCGCGACGCCGCCCGGACCTGGCTTGAGAAGAAGCGGTCGGTCACCGGCTATCTGATCAAGGACACCACAGCGACCACTGCCAAGCGTGAGGAGAAACGCTCGTGATCACCACACGCCGCAACCTGCCCCGCATCGCGGGCGCGTTTTTTATCGCTGCGACCTCACTTCTCGCGGCATCTGTTCCGGCATCGGCCGCTGCGAAAATCCAGCGGCTGGTCTCGCCTGGCGGCATTGAAGCCTGGTTTGTTCAGGATGCCACCGTGCCCCTCGTGGCGATGGAATATGCCTTCAACGGCGGTTCCACCCAGGACCCCGCGGGCAAGCCCGGCGTCGGTAGCTTCGCCGGCAACATGCTCGATGAAGGCGCCGGCGATCTCGATTCCAACGCGTTTCATGAGCGGCTCGAACGGCGCGCCATCTCGATGAATTTCTCAGTGAACTCGTGACTATTTCCGCGGCTCGATGCGCATGCTCAAGGAAGACAGCGGCGAAGCCTTCGACCTGTTGCGGATGGCGCTTACCTCTCCGCGGTTCGATGCCGAACCGCTGGAACGCGTTCGCTCGCAGATGGTGTCGAACGCGCGCCGCGAAACCACCAATCCCGTCGCCATCGCAGGTCATCGCTTCTGGGAACAGGCGTACGGGTCGCATCCCTATGCGTGGCAGCCAAATGGTACGCTGGAAAGCCTTCCCGCCATTCAGGCGGCGGATCTCAAGGACTATACACGCCGCGTATTGGCGAAAGACACGCTGAAGGTTGCAGTCGTCGGAGACATCGACGCCGAGACTCTTGGCAAGCTGCTCGATACGACATTCGGAGCACTGCCCGCCAAGGCGAGCCTGACACCGGTGCCGACAGTCGAAGCCGCGAAGCCGCCGCAGCATGCATTCGCGATACTGGATGTGCCACAAACCTCCATCAACTTCGGTGGCCCCGGCATTGCACGCAACGATCCGGACTTCATGGCTGCCTATATCGTGAACCACATTCTGGGCGGCGGCACCCTGTCGTCGCGGCTCTACAAGGAAGTTCGTGAGAAGCGTGGCCTTGCCTATTCTGTGTCGCAATCCCTGATCTGGATGAACAAGTCGTCGATCTTTGCCGGAAGCACCGCGACCCGCGCGGACAAGGCAACCGAGACACTCGATACCATCACCAGTGAAATCGCACGGATGGGCAGCGAGGGTCCGACGCAGCAGGAACTGGATGAGGCGAAATCCTATCTCAAGGGTTCGCAGATGCTCGCGCTCGACACTTCTTCAAAAATCGCGAGCGCGCTGGTGCAGTATCAGCTCGATAACCTCGGCATCGACTACATCGAAAAGCGCAATGCGATTGTCGATGCGGTGACACTCGAGGACACAAAGCGTGTCGCCAAACGCATCTGGGGCCAAGGTCTCCTGAGCGTCAGCGTCGGCCGTGCGGCACAGGCCGCAGCCGAGCCTGCCACGCCCCGCAAGACGAACTAACGCGCCTCGATCATCGCCACGCGAAAACCGAGATAGACGAACAGCGCCCCCAGCGTGCGATTGATCCAGGCGAATGCCTGCCTGGACTTTCGCACGCGATGCGCCGCCTTCGCGGCGATGACGGCTATGCCAAGATTCCACAACGTGCCGTTGATGTTGAACAGGATACCGAGCAACACGAAGGCTAGCGCCTTGTGGGATGAGTCCACGGCGACGAACTGCGGCAGGAACGCCAGGAAGAACAACGCCACCTTGGGATTCAGGGCATTGGTCAACGCGCCCTGCCAGAACACCGTGCGCAGACTGACTGGTTCGAATTGATCCGGCACAACCGCCACCGGCCCCGCCGACAGCACCATGCGGATGCCCATGTAGCAGAGATAAGCCGCGCCGATCAGCTTCACGACTGAGAACGCGGACAATGATGCCGCAAGCAGCGCCGACAGACCGATCGCAGCCGCGAACACATGCACGAGACAGCCGCAGCAGATGCCGAGCGCCGCCGCCGTGCCGCCGCGCCAACCCAACTGAATGCTGCGGCCGACGATATAGGCGGTATCAGGACCAGGTGTGATGTTGAGCAGCAGACCGGAGAGGATGAACAACCAGAGTCCGTGGATACCTAGCATCTTTCACCGGCAACCTGTTTGATGCGATAAACTGAACATCATGCAACAGCAGGCGGCCACCATGATTCGTCTCGCCCGCGCTGAAGATGCCGCAATTGTAGCAACAATCGTCCATGCGGCCTATGTCGGCTATCTGCCGCGCATCGGACGCGAGCCCGGTCCCATGCTCGATGACTACGACGCGCTGGTGGCGCAGGGCCGCGTCTATGTCCTTGAGGATGGTGTACAGATCGAAGGTCTCGTCGTGCTCATTCCCGAAGAACGAACGATGCTGCTCGACAATGTCGCGGTTCGTCCGGATGCGCAGGGCAAAGGATACGGCAATCGGCTCATCGCATTCGCCGAAGAGCAGGCGCGAGCCGCTGGCTACAACGCCATTCGCCTGTTCACCCACGAACTGATGACCGAGAATCAGGCTCGCTACAAATATCTCGGATTCGTCGAGACCCATCGCGGCGAAGAGAAGGGTCTGAAGCGCGTTTACATGACCAAGACACTGGCCACTAATTGAACAGCGGTGTGCCCGGTACAAAGGCATCGAACGCCGCCCAGAACTGCTGACGATAGCGGTCCTGCTCTTGCAGAATTTCGTGCTTGGAGCCTGCAATCACGAGATGTGATCCCGCGCGCAGGTGATAAGCAAACTCCTCGATCGCCGCGGTGGAGACGACTGTATCGTTGCTGGCGGCGAGCATCAAAATCGGCTGACGAATGCGCGACGGATAGTCCGATGCGCGAAAGTCCATCATCGCCTTGAACGCGGAGTCCGCCCACGCCACCGTGGGTGATGCGATGCCAAGGGTTGGATCTTCCTCGAAGATTGCGGCATTGCGCGCATAGCGGACGGGATCGGACGTCAGGGGATTGCCGATGAAACCGTTCGTTCCGATCAGCATGCCATTCCCGCCGGGCACATAATTACCACCCATACCGAGCCAGCGCAGACCACGCACCAGCGTCCGTGTCGGCGCTTTCATGCTCAGGCCGGGCAGATCGATCATTGGCGCGGACAGCACAATACGGTCAAACCAGCGCTTGCCGGAACGCGCCACGCGTAGCAGCACCGCGCCGCCCATCGAATGCGCGAGCGCAAAGTAAGGGGGAGGACAATCCGGCAGCATGATCTGCTGAACGAAGGTCTCGACATCGATTTCAAAGTCAGAAAAGCGGCGCACATAGCCCTTGCGCGGATCGCGCAATTGCCGGGACGAATGCCCCTGCCCGCGCCAGTCGATCATCGCCACCGCGAAGCCGCGCTCACGCAGATCACGCACCGTCTCGAAATATTTCTCGATGCACTCACCGCGCCCAGTGAAGACGCAAACCGTACCTTTCCGGTTGGCAGGCGGATGCCAGCGCGCGAAACGCAGTTCGGCGCCGTCAGGCGTCTTGATGGTGCCGCTCACGACATTGTCGGGCACGGGATTGGAAGGCGTGGAGACGAGTGTCATGGGCGGGGCCAGCGGGCAAATGAATGGTGAAATTCGGCAGGAAACGAAGGACAAAAAAGAGAGGTCGAATCCCTCTTGAACGCCCAAAGACCCCCTCCCATATCAGTTTCGTGCAGGCCTCTCTAGGCTGCACGCAGAACGAAAACCCGGCCCAATGGCGGGTTGTCTGCTCTTTGAACCAAAGAGTGGCGCGTTGTGCATGCGAGACCGGTTTCAGGGATGAATCCGTGACGCTTGAAGAACGCGCTGGTCGCTCATTAGGAGGACTAAACCATGCGTACTTTCGATCTCACCCCATTTTATCGTTCCACCGTCGGTTTTGACCGTCTGTTTTCGCTGCTCGATCAAGCGAACGGTGACGGCACGCCGGGCTATCCGCCCTATAATATCGAGCGCACCGGCGAGAACGATTTCCGAATTAGTGTCGCGGTCTCCGGTTTCTCGTCGAATGAAATCTCGATCGTCGCGAAGGAAAACACGCTGACGATCAAGGGCGAGAAAGTCGCGAACGAGAACAGCAAAGGCCATGCCGAGGTGCTCTATCGCGGCATCGCGTCGCGCGCCTTCGAGCGTCAGTTCCAGCTTGCCGATTTTGTGCAGGTGAAGAACGCCTCGCTTGAGAACGGGCTGCTTCATGTCGATCTCGTCCGCGAGATTCCCGAAGCCGCGAAACCTCGCCGGATCCCGATCGCCACGTCGGCTTCTGCCGCCCCTCAGGTGACTGAGAAGGCCGCAGCCTAATCCATCAGCTGATAACCTCCTGTAAACTACAAAGCGCCCCGAGCCCCCGGGGCGCTTTTTTTTGCGCCAAGGGGCTATTCGAACCCCGGTCCGGCGTCCACCGACAAAACCACCATGAGCAATTCCTATTCACCGGCAGCCAAATATCGCGAGGGGGTGGTTTATCTCGCAATCGTTGGTGCGCTGATCATCAGTCTCCTCGCGATCACCTGGATCGTCGGCTACACCCACCGCGTGACTTATCTTGGTCCCGACAACGGGCCGGTGCAGGCAGCGGACGAGGTCCGTTTGCAAACCGAGCCTGCCGCCGACTACAGGATCGCGCGCAGTGCTTACGCAGCCATGAAGGCCGGCTGCCGCTATGACCTCAATTACAGTCCCGAGTTCGGCACCAGCCGCGGCACCAAATTCAATTACGCCCGCTACGTCCGCAGCGCGACGTTGGTGGATTGCCCGTAAGAGCTGCCTGACAGCAGCGTCGCCCTCGCCAAAGGCGAGGGCGACGCGCCGCACCTGTCTTCCCCGTCCCAGACGGAAAGATCAATCGAGTGACTGCACCGGAGGCATCGCCTGCGTCGGCCACAATTTCAGGGTTGAAGGCTGTGGCGAAGCGGACGGTTGTGAAGCTGGTGGCGCTACCGCTCCCGCCGTGGCTGCGGATTTGACTTCCGCGGTCTTTTCCGCGGGCGGCGTTACGGCCGGCGAGGCTTCGGCAGGCTGCTGGGCGGGTGTTACCGCGGCTTTCGCTGCGCTCGCCGCATCATCCGGCTTAGCAGCTGGGAGCGGGGCCGTGGATGGCGCCCGGCTCGCGACTTTCGGGGCCGCACCACGCGCACCGCTTTGAGCCCCGTGTGGAACCGGCGCGGGCGGACGCGGCGCGCGGCGGTAATCCTGTTGATAAAGCGGTGGTCCAGGGGGGCCCCCGTAGGCGGCGACTTCCGCGTTCAGCCGTTCATCCACGGCAAGCGCGGGAATGAACCGCATGATCCGGCCGGTGCGGGCATCCATGATCAGACGGCCGTCCTCGCCGCGGGGACCAACGGCCGCGACCGTGTAGATCCAGCCGCGCCGGGCGACGGGGCCGAGTGGCGAATAACCCGATGAGCGCAGGACGGCGAAGACCTGATAGGGCGGCAGCACCGGCCGTCCATACAGTCCCGATCGCTCAACCCGGACAGGCGGCATCGCCGCATAGGAGTCACGACGGTAAACACCCGGCGCATAGGGCCTCTGCGCGTAGGGTGCGGGAGGATAGTATGGCGGCGGTGCCGCCTCATGTTCCACCACTGGCGGCGACGGCATCGGAATATCATCCACCACCGGCAAGTCGTCCACAGCCAACACAGGCTGCGCAGCAAGGGTGCCTCCGGCGATTACCCCGGCCGCAATGGCCCGCCATATCAATTGTTTCCCCGAGAACAACCGCATCACTCAACGCTCCCTTAGTGCCCCCAAGAAGAACGGACTACGACCGTCCCAGACCGTTAAGGTCTGAGACAAATGTCTTGTCGGAATTGGGCGGAGCTTGGACCGCGCGGCGGCGGTTTTGTCTCTTTCGCAAGGCGTGATGAGGCACCAGATAGCTGATTTGGGCAATGCTGGCAGGGACTCACGCGCGCTTGTGTGATAGGAAAAAGTTTGGCAATCTCGTGGTTAGGACAGTATCACTGTCCCAATTTCCGGGGAAAGCCCGGCACGATATTTGCGAGTTTCTCGCAATATCGGCCAGTAAGCAGGCCGCATGTGAGCCGGAGACGGCGCTAGCGAGCTGCCATTTCTTAAGCGAGGCTCGTCAGACGCGAGCGGTGGCCTTCAGGGTGCCGCGAGCGTCGAAGCTGCGGCCAAAATGGGTTTAAATAGACGGCTTCCAAAGAAGCGTGGGGAAAAGAATGAGCGGGTCAGAGTTCGAGCGTGACGACATCAAGGTGGATGCGCCGATGGCGGACCAGGCCTTGAAACCGCGCGAACATACATGGCGCCCGCCAGCCGAAGGTCTTTACGATCCGGCGCTGGAAAAGGACTTTCTGCGGTGTCGGCTTCATCGCCAACATCAAGGGCAAGAAATCGCATCAGATCATCAGCGATGCGATCAGCATTCTTTGCAACCTCGAGCATCGCGGCGCTGTCGGCGCCGATCCACGTGCCGGCGACGGCGCGGGCATCCTCGTGCAGATTCCGCATGCGTTCTTCGCGCGCAAGGCCAAGGAACTTGGCTTCACGCTGCCGCAACCCGGCGATTACGCTGTTGGCTCACTCTTCATGCCGCGCGAAAAGCCATGGCGTGAAGTGATCCAGGGCATCGTCGCGGATCAGATCAAGAAAGAACATCTGAAGCTGATCGGCTGGCGCGAAGTGCCGACCGACAATTCGTCGCTCGGTGAAACGGTCAAGCCGACCGAACCAAATGTGATGCAGGTGTTCATCGGACGCGGCAAGGACACCAAGTCGGAAGACGATTTCGAACGTCACCTTTACATCCTGCGCAAGGCGATCTCGAACGCGATCTATCAACGTCGCGAGCGTTCTCTCGCAGGCTACTATCCGATGTCGATGTCGTGCCGGACCGTGGTCTACAAGGGCATGTTCCTCGCCGACCAGCTCGGCAAGTATTATCCCGACTTGCACGAGGCGGATTTTGAGTCCGCGCTGGCACTGGTGCACCAGCGCTTCTCCACCAACACCTTCCCGGCGTGGTCGCTGGCGCATCCCTATCGGATGATCGCGCACAATGGCGAAATCAACACGCTGCGCGGCAACGTCAACTGGATGGCGGCGCGTCAGGCGTCCGTAAGCTCGGAGCTTTACGGCGACGACATCACCAAGCTCTGGCCGATTTCCTACGAAGGCCAGTCAGACACGGCCTGCTTCGACAACGCCCTCGAATTCCTCGTGCAGGGTGGCTACTCGCTGTCGCACGCTGTGATGATGATGATTCCGGAAGCATGGGCCGGCAATCCATTGATGGATGAGAAGCGCCGCTCGTTCTACGAATATCACGCCGCCCTGATGGAGCCGTGGGACGGTCCGGCTGCGATCGCCTTCACCGATGGCCGCCAGATCGGCGCGACGCTCGACCGTAACGGACTTCGTCCGGCGCGCTATCTCGTCACCAAGGATGATCGCATCGTGATGGCGTCCGAAATGGGCGTGCTGACGATTCCGGAAGATCAGATCGTCACCAAGTGGCGCCTCCAGCCCGGCAAGATGCTGTTGGTCGATCTCGAACAGGGCCGCCTCATTCCCGACGACGAGATCAAGGCGGAGCTGTCCAGGAGCCATCCATACCGCGAGTGGCTCGACCGCACGCAGATCGTGCTCGAGGACATGGCCGTAGCGCCTGCGAAGGCGATGCGCTCCAACCTGTCGCTGCTCGATCGTCAGCAGACGTTTGGCTATAGTCAGGAAGACCTGAGCATCCTGATGACGCCGATGGCGTCCACCGGCGAGGAAGCCGCAGGCTCCATGGGCACCGACACTCCGCTGTCGGCGCTGTCGAACAAGCCGAAGTCGCTGTTCACCTATTTCAAGCAGAACTTCGCGCAGGTGACGAACCCGCCGATCGATCCGATCCGCGAAGAGCTGGTGATGAGCCTCGTCTCGATCATCGGTCCGCGCCCGAACCTGTTCGATCTCGAAGGCCTGTCGAAGACCAAGCGCCTCGAAGTGCGCCAGCCGATCCTGACCGACGCCGACCTTGAGAAGATCCGCTCGATCTCGGAAGTGGCGGACAATCACTTCAAGTCGCGCGCGCTCGACACCACGTTCCACGCGGGCCTCGGCGCTGCAGGTATGGAACAGGTGCTCGATGAGCTGTGCGGACGCGCCGAAGCGGCCGTGCGCGAAGGCGTCAACATCATTATCCTGTCGGACCGCGCCGCAGGCTCCGACCGCATTCCGATTCCGTCGCTGCTCGCTTGCGCCGCCGTGCACCATCACCTGATCCGCGTCGGCCTGCGCACGTCGGTCGGCCTCGTGGTCGAATCCGGCGAACCGCGCGAAGTGCATCACTTCGCCTGTCTCGCAGGCTACGGCGCGGAAGCGATCAACCCGTATCTGGCGTTCGAGTCCATCATCGCGATGAAGGACCAGTTGCCCGCCAAGCTCGACGACAAGGAAATCGTCAAGCGCTACATCAAGTCGATCGGCAAGGGCCTGCTCAAGGTCATGTCGAAGATGGGCATCTCCACCTATCAGTCCTATTGCGGCGCGCAGATTTTCGACGCCGTCGGCCTGAAGGCGGATTTCGTCGCGAAGTATTTCGCGGGGACCCATACGCGCATCGAAGGCGTTGGACTTGCGGAGATCGCCGAGGAAACCGCGCGCCGTCACGGCGAAGCGTTCGGTGACGAGCAGGTCTACAAGACCGCGCTCGATGTCGGCGGCGAATATGCCTTCCGTTCACGCGGTGAAGAGCATGCTTGGAATGCCGAAACCGTCTCGCTGCTCCAGCATGCCGTGCGCGGCAACTCGCAGGAGCGCTATCGGTCGTTCGCAAAGGTCCTGAACGAACAGTCCGAGCGTCTGCTGACGCTGCGCGGCCTGTTCCGCATCAAGACCGCCGAGGACGACAAGCGCAAGCCTGTGCCACTCGATGAAGTCGAACCGGCGAAGGACATCGTCAAGCGCTTCGCCACCGGCGCGATGTCGTTCGGCTCCATTTCCCGTGAAGCACACACCACGCTCGCGGTCGCCATGAACCGCATCGGCGGCAAGTCCAACACCGGCGAAGGCGGCGAGGAAGCGGACCGCTTCAAGCCGCTGCCGAACGGCGACTCGATGCGCTCGGCGATCAAGCAGGTTGCTTCGGGCCGTTTCGGCGTGACGACGGAATACCTCGTCAACTCCGACATGATGCAGATCAAGATGGCGCAGGGCGCGAAGCCCGGCGAAGGCGGCCAGTTGCCCGGCCACAAGGTCGACGCGACCATCGCCAAGGTGCGCCACTCGACACCTGGCGTCGGCCTGATCTCGCCACCGCCACATCACGACATCTATTCGATCGAAGATCTCGCGCAGCTCATCTACGATCTCAAGAACGTCAATCCGGACGGTCAGGTGTCGGTGAAGCTCGTTTCGGAAATCGGCGTCGGCACCGTCGCCGCTGGCGTTGCCAAGGCGCGCGCCGACCACGTCACCATTTCCGGCTTCGAAGGCGGCACGGGCGCATCGCCGCTCACCTCGATCAAGCACGCCGGTTCGCCATGGGAACTCGGCATCGCCGAAACCCACCAGACGCTGGTGCGCGAACGTCTGCGCAGCCGCATCGTGGTGCAGGTCGACGGCGGCTTCCGCACCGGACGCGACGTCGTGATCGGCGCGCTGCTCGGCGCGGACGAAATGGGCTTCGCGACCGCGCCGCTGATCGCGGCCGGCTGCATCATGATGCGCAAGTGCCATCTCAACACCTGCCCGGTCGGCGTCGCGACGCAGGACCCGGTGCTGCGCAAGCGCTTCACCGGCCAGCCCGAGCACGTCATCAACTACTTCTTCTTCGTCGCCGAGGAAGTGCGCGAGATCATGGCCTCGCTCGGCTACCGCACCTTCCAGGAGATGGTCGGCCAGAGCCAGATGCTCGACCAGACGCCGGCTGGTGGCGCACTGGAAGGCGAAGGGCCTCGACTTCTCGAAGCTGTTCTTCAAGCAGAAGGCGCTGCCCGGCCAGAAGATCTATCACGCCGAAGCTCAGGACCATCATCTGGAGAACGTGCTCGACCGCACGCTGATCAAGGAAGCGCAGGCGGCGATCGACCGCGGCGCGCCGGTGAAGATCTCGGCCGAAATCCACAACACCGACCGCAGCGCAGGCGCGATGCTGTCCGGCGTCGTGGCAAAGACCTACGGCCATGAACGGCCTGCCGCTCGACACCATCCACGTCAGCCTCAAGGGCACGGCGGGCCAGGCGTTCGGCGCGTGGCTGGCGCGTGGCGTCACCTTCGATCTCGAAGGCGAAGGCAACGACTATGTCGGCAAGGGTCTCTCCGGCGGACGCATCATCGTGCGGCCTCCGAAGATCTCCAGCATCGTGCCGGAAGAGTCCATCATCGTCGGCAACACCGTTCTCTATGGCGCCATCGAAGGCGAAGCCTATCTGCAGGGCGTCGCCGGTGAGCGTTTCGCCGTGCGCAACTCCGGCGCGGTCGCCGTGGTCGAAGGCGCGGGCGATCACTGCTGCGAATACATGACCGGCGGCATCGTCGTCGTGCTCGGCCGTACCGGCCGCAACTTCGCGGCGGGCATGTCGGGCGGCGTCGCCTATGTCATCGACGAGGACGGCACGTTCGAGAAACGCTGCAACATGTCGATGGTCGAGCTTGAGCCGGTGCTTTCGGAAGAGCTGATCAACCAGAACGCCTATCACCACACCGGCGATCTCGAGGCGCACGGGCGCGTCGACGTGTTCGCGAACCTGCTCGGTTCCGACGTCGAACGTCTGCACATTCTGATCACGCGTCATGCCAAGCTCACCGGCTCGGCGCGGGCGCAGCACATCCTCGCGAACTGGAAGAAATATCTGCCGATGTTCCGCAAGGTCATGCCGGTCGAGTACCGCCGCGCGCTGAAAGAGATGAAATCGCGCGAGCCGGAAGAGCCGAAAATCGCGATCGGTGCATGAGCAAATCGGTGTTTGAATTCTCCTTGTCGGGGCTTCGGGTTTAATGGGTAAGGTTACAGGTTTTCTCGAGATCGAGCGCGGCGACCGCAAGTACGCACCGGTCGCGGAGCGGGTGAAGAATTACAAGGAATTCGTCATTCCGCTGAGTGAGAAGGACGTGCGCAATCAGGCCGCGCGCTGCATGAATTGCGGCATTCCATATTGTCACGGCACCGGTTCGGTTCAGCCCGGCACGCCCGGCTGCCCGGTCAACAACCAGATCCCGGACTGGAACGACCTCGTCTACAACGGCAACTGGGAAGAAGCGTCGCGCAATCTGCACTCGACCAACAACTTCCCGGAGTTCACCGGCCGCATCTGCCCGGCGCCGTGCGAAGCGTCCTGCACGCTGAACATCGACGACAATCCGGTCACGATCAAAACCATCGAATGCGCCATCGTCGATCGCGCCTGGGACAATGGCTGGCTGCAAGCCGGAAATCGCGCCACAGAAGACCGGCAAGAAGATCGCCGTGGTCGGCTCCGGACCCGCAGGCCTCGCCGGCTGCACAGCAGCTCGCGCGCGCCGGTCACGACGTTCACGTGTTCGAGAAGTTCGCCAAGGCCGGCGGCCTGCTTCGCTACGGCATTCCCGACTTCAAGATGGAAAAGGGCATCATCGACCGCCGCGTGGCGCAGATGGAAGCCGAAGGCGTGACCTTCCACTACAACACGGTGGTCGGCGGCGCCTACGCCGGCGCGACCGATCCGCAGGAGTTGCTCAAGAGCTTCGACGCCGTGGCGCTGACCGGCGGCGCGGAAGCGCCGCGCGATCTGCCGATCCCCGGCCGCGATCTCGACGGCATCCATTTCGCGATGGATTTCCTGCCGCAGCAGAACCGCCGCGTCGGCAACGAGCCGCTCAACGGCGTCCGCGAGATCCTTGCCAAGGGCAAGGACGTGATCGTGATCGGCGGCGGCGACACCGGCTCAGACTGCATCGGCACCTCGATCCGCCAGGGCGCAACGTCGGTGACGCAGCTTGAAATCATGCCGGCACCGCCCGAGCACGAGAACAAGGCGCTGACCTGGCCGAACTGGCCGCTGAAGATGCGCACCTCGTCGAGCCAGGCCGAAGGCGCCAAGCGCGAATACGCCGTGCTGACGCAGAAGTTCTCCGGCAGCTGACGGCAAGGTCGCGAAGCTGCATTGCGTGCATGTCGACGAGAAATTCCAGCCGGTGCCGGGCAGCGAATTCGAACTGAAGGCCGAACTGGTGCTGCTGGCGATGGGCTTCGTGCATCCGGTGCACGAGGGCCTGCTCAAGACGCTGGGCGTCGATCTCGATCCGCGCGGCAATGTGCGCGCGTCGACCAACGACTACCAGACCTCGATCGCGAAGGTGTTCTCGTCGGGCGACATGCGCCGCGGGCCAATCGCTCGTGGTCTGGGCGATCCGCGAAGGCCGCCAGTGCGCAGCCTCGATCGATCAGTTCCTGATGGGCTCGACCACCCTGCCTCGCTGATCTTTCGAATACTCACGTCAAACGAAAAAGCCCCGCCATCGCGCGGGGCTTTATTTGAATTCGATCAGCCACCTACCGTTTACGCATTGAAAAAAGCAGCTCGGACATCGCCCGGCGTCATGCCATAGGTCGAACGAAAAACCCGATAGAACGTCGCGGTGCTGTCGAAGCCGCAGGCGTAAGCAATGTCCGCCGCCGACCGCGCCGGCATGGTCTCCAACAGCCGTCGGGCCTGCTTCAGGCGTGTCGCCGCCAGCGTGCGCGCAAAGGACAGGCCGGTCGGTTCGAACACCAGATGAAACTGCCGCAGCGAGATCGCGAGTTCGGCCGCGACCGCTGCGGGTGCCAGATCGGGCCGATTCAGGTCGCGGACAAGAATCGCACGCGCGGCATGAAGATATCCCGCACGCATGGCCGCACGGCTTTCCGGCAGGCCGGATGACAGACGGCCCCGCGCGATCAGAGACAGTCGCGCGATGTGTTCGACGTCTTTTGCCGGATCTGTGATGTCCTCCAGAGAGCCGCTCAATGCAGTGAACATGGCTGAAATCAGTTTGTTGAAACCCGCGCCGTTCGCGAGCGCCTCAGGCGCGAGATCATGCGCTCGCCCGCCAAGCGCGATATCGCCAGTGAGCGGGATTTTCAGCATGCGGAAATGAAAGCCGTCGGAGCGCTGCGGTGTGGCGATATACGGCAGATCGGAATGATTGATGATGAAATCACCCTCGCGAACACCATGAATGCGATCCCGTCCGGTGTCCAGATGACCCGGCCCGCGCTCCTGCAATCCGATGCACAGGCTGTCACTCGAAATGCGAGCAATATCCGCATTGGTGCGGCTCACGCGATACGACGATGCGCTCAACTCCGCCATCATGGCGTTTCCGATCGCAACGGCGGAAAAGCGGCCATGAAAATCCGCGCGCCGTTCGGGCTCGAGCTCGATAGTGACGCCGAACAGGCTTTTGCCGCGTACTTCGCACCAATGGTCGAAGCGATCTTGCGGGCGAAGGTCTTCGGTGGAGAATGTGAACATGGCATTCCAGGAGCACGACCGGCGGCGTTTCCCTAGAGCATTTTTGCACCAACCGGAAGTGCAGCCTTCTGATGCTGGCCCGGCCACAAGAAAAAGGCCCCGTCCGGTGGCGGGGCCTTTTTCCTCGCGTCATCTCGTCGGATTACTCGATGACGCGAATGACGCGGCGGGTGCGCGGCTCAACGATGATGCGCTGATTGTTCACCACCGCGTAGTTATATTCCGCATGACGCGGCACGGGCTGCAGTTCAACGTAGCTCGGCAGTGGCTCGCCGACTACGACGCGCTCGCGCACGACGACTGATCGTCCGGGTGCTCCGGTGACTGAAGAAATCACCGCCGTCGGAATATCAACAGCAGCACCGACTGCCGCGCCGACTGTGCCGCCGACCGCTGCACCGACGGGACCGCCCACCGCGCCGCCTGTGGCTGCGCCGCTGTTCGCGCCCTCGATTGTCGCGGCCTGTGCAAACGCCAGGCTCGGCGTCAAGGCAAGGACTGCAACGGTCACCGCTGTACGAATTTTCATGTCATCCTCCAGTGCAATTTCATGAAGTTGACCAACCGCTCACCACCTTGACCGTTCCGGAAAAATAACAACGGAACCACGCAGAATTTTATCGATGGAACAGGAACAAGTCTGCGCCACCATCAAGAAATGGGGTGAACGAATTTTGCGCTTAGGAGATCAGCGCGAGAACCACGGGAAGAAGGACGATCCGCCAACATTGCCCGGAGGGCGCGGAGCATCGCGCGAAACGCGCTGGCGTGGCGGTGCGCTGTGTTGTGGCGCGCCCGGATCAAAGAACCCCTGCTGCGCGACCGGTTGTGCCATTGGCTTCTTCTTCGGCTTCGGGTGCTGCTGCATCACCTTCCGTCGTCGTCGCAGCAACCGCCGGATCGCCGGCAGGCGCTGCGAGCGCACCGACTTCACGGCGCGGCCAGGAGAAATCATCGGCGCGACCTGCAGGCGCACTCAACGGCTCGCCCTTCACCAGCGTTCGCGAAGCAAGCGCATCGACCGATGTTGGACGCGCGCCCGCGCCGCCGAGCAATTCATCTCCGCCGACCGATGAGGCCACCAGCGGCACGATCGGTCCCGCGAGCGGGCGCGGGCGTCCTGCCGCGTCGGGGGTGACGTTCGGGCTGACATTCGCATCAGGTTCGGTCGGCAACTCCACCGGCGCGGAACGCGATCCCAGCACGCGGCGAATTTCGCGCTCGGTGTAATGCGCAAGCTTGCGCGCACCGGCCTTGGTAAAGAACACACCATCGGAGGAGCGAAGGCGGCGGATCTGGCCTTCGAAGTCCGGACCCTGCTGCGCGAAGCGCCCGGAGTCATCAACGAAGCCGTCCCACACATCGACATATGTGATGCCGGCCTTGCCGGCGACGTCGCGATAGAGCGCGTCGAGGAACAGCATGTCCGATGTCGCCTTGGGACCGCGCACCGCAGGCAACCCGACCCAGAGCACCGGGACGCCCTTGCTCTTCAGCACCGCGACCATGTCCTCGATCTTCTTTGAATAAAGTTCGACCCAGCGGTCGTCGCGGAATTCGTAAGTGCCGCTGCCCGAGCGCGCCGACTTCTCCGGCGCGACGATGCTCGGTTCGTCGTCATCAGGAGCAACTTCCGTATCGGAAGGTTTGGCGTCGGACGGCTTGCTGTCCGCAGTCTTGTTGTCGGAGTTGGTATCAGCCGCCTTGTCGTCGGGCTTCGCCCCGTCCTTCTTCGCGCCCTTCTTGTCAGCCTTGTCGCCGGTCTTTTCCGTGGTCTTGGCGTCGGCTTTCTTTTCAGGCTCGCGGATTGGAATGCGGTCATGCAAGCCGAGCATCACCACGATGACGTCCGGCTTCTCGGTGGCGAGAATGCCCTTCGCCGCAGCAGCCCAATCCGCTGGTTCGCCTTTGGGCTGATACCTGATCAGGCCGGAGACGGTCTTGTGCTTGCGGATCACACCGAGTTCGGGTGTTTCCGACAGCGCATCCTCAAGGCCGTAGGCGAGCCAGTCGGCCATCGCATCGCCGAGCACCAGCACGTTGCGCTCGGCGGGCGCCTCGCGCTTGGCCGGCGCCGGAGCACGGGAGAAATCCTGCGGGCGCGGCGCCTGCTGTTGAGAAGGGCCAGGACCGAACGCATCGCCGAAATTCGAGAAGAACCCTCCACCTCCGCCACCGCGCTGTTGCGGCTGTGGCGCCGGACGACGACCGAAACCACCGAAGCCGAAATCGAAAAACTGCGCCGAGGCAGGAGCCACGATGCCGAACAGCATCGATGCCGCGACCGCCAGAACGATGAGCGGGCCGCGTTCGGTGAACAAGCGCAGGAATGGCTTCCGTTTCGACATCTGTCTCACAGGGTGGCGCAATAAACGTAACGGCAAAATAATAACAGATTCAGGCCCGAACGGGGCGAAATCGCGCGCCATAAACGGCCCCAACGGGGTGTCCGTCAAGAGCCTCAAGCGTGAATGGCCGGGCTTGTTCCCGGCCATTCACGCCTTACCCGGAAATCAACTGCGAGGGCGAATAACCTAGCCTGCCTTCGGCATAAACTGTCCGCGCATGAAGGCCATGTATTTGTCCTCGGATGTTTCGCGCCGGGCGGCAACCAGCGGCTTGATATCGTCAGTTGCAACGTAGCGAAGCTGGTCAGTGCCATCGGTCGCAGCCGTGAAGATCATCTCGGCAACCTCCTCGCTGGTTGAACCGGCGCGCGCCGCGCGCAAGCCGTCGAAGGTTTCAAGCGCGGCGGTGACGAACGGACCATAATCCGCGATCTGGAGGGCTTTCGCAGCCTCCTCTGCGCTGCGCTTGCCGAAGTCCGTGCTGGTAACTCCGCCGGGCTCGACGATCTTCACCACAATGCCCAGACTCGCCAGTTCGTAGGATAACGATTCAGAAAACCCTTCCAGTGCGAATTTCGACGCGCAATAGAGCGAGATCATCGGCAGCGTGAAAACGCCGGCTCCAGAACTGATGTTGATGATGGTGCCCGATCGATTGGCGCGGAAATGCGGAAGGATCGCGCGAGTCACATCCATCACGCCGAACACGTTGACGTCGAATTGCTCCCGTACTTTCTCACGCGCCGTCGTCTCGAAGACACCGAACAGGCCGAAGCCCGCATTGTTCACCAGCACGTCGATGCAGCCGAAGCGTGCGATCCCCTCCGCCAACGCCGCATCAATCGAAGCCCGGTCCTGCACGTCGAGACGCGTCACCAGAACATTGCCGAGCTTCGCCAGGGCGGCGCCCGCTTCGGGGCGGCGCATGGTGGCGATGACATTCCAGCCGCGATCGGCGAACAAGCGGGCGGTCGCTTCGCCAAATCCAGTGGAACAGCCGGTGATCAGAACGGTGCGGGGCATTTCAAACTCCTGTGTTGGGAACTTGATATGGCGGCAACCAATTGATGTTATAATCTGGACAAAACTGGATGAACTGATCGATAATACCGAACAATGATCGACCTGGCCCTGAATGAATTGAAGGCCCTAATGGCCGTGGCCGCCCATCGCGGCTTCCGCGCGGCGGCGGCGGAACTGGCCGTCGCGCCATCGTCGCTCAGCCATTCTGTCGCCAGCGTTGAACGGCGGCTAGGCGTCCGGCTGTTCAACCGGACGACGCGCAGCGTGTCACTGACCGAGGCGGGCGAACAATTCCTGGCGCGGGTGCAGCCGGCGCTGCGCGAGATTGCGGACGCCGTCGAAACCGTGAACCAGTTTCGCGATACCCCGGCCGGACTGTTGCGGCTGAATGCATCTGAAGGCGGCGCGGAGCGCGTCCTTCCGATCGTACTTGATTTCATGGCCGCCTATCCGGATATGCGCGTCGATCTCGTCAGCGAAGGCCGCATGGTTGACATCGTTGCAGGCGGCTTCGATGCCGGCTTGCGGATCGCCGAAGCAGTCCCACAGGATATGATCTCGCTTCCATTGGGATCGCAGGAAGCGTTCGCCGTGGTGGCGACGCGCGACTATTTCGCAAGCCGCGGCACGCCACTGGCACCCGCTGACCTGTTTACGCATGAGTGCATTCGCTCGCGCCTGCCCAGTGGTGCATTCTTTCGCTGGGAATTCGAACATCAGGGCGAGGCGTTTCAGATCGATCCACCGGGGCGGCTGATCCTGGGCAGTCCCGATCTCTCATTGCTTGCAGCAAAAGCAGGCGCAGGCGTCGCCTTCGTCACAGAGAAGTCGGCGGCGGATGACATTTCATCGGGACGGCTCGTCCGCATATTGCAGGAGTGGACGCCGTCTTTCGCAGGCATCTGCCTGTATTATCCACGTCAGCGATTGCCGTCCGCGGGATTGCGCGCCTTCATCGATTATTTTCAGGCCGCGCGAAAGCGCTGACGCCTTATTGTTTTCGCAGCCGGTCCAGCAAACCGGAGGACGCGAAGCCGTCCGCGGGCGCTCCGATGGACGCCTGGAAGCTGCGCAGCGCTTCCCGGGTCTGACCGCCGAGGTTGCCGTCGGGCTCGCCACGATAAAATCCACGCTGCGCCAGCAAATCCTGCAACTCAAGCCGCTCCGCGCGGGACAGCACGCGTTCCTGTCGCGGCCATGCCTGCACCAGCGGACCACCACCGCGCAGACGATCGGCGAAGTGCCCTATGGCAAGGGCATAGGCCTCCGCCGGATTGTATTTCGTGATGGCGCGGAAATTTCCCAGCATCAGGAAGCCCGGTCCTTCAGCCCCTGCAGGCGCAAGCAAAAATGCCTTGTCGCTGTTGCGCGCGAACGGCTTGCCGCCGGCGCGACGAATGCCGAGGTGCTCCCACTGCGCGACCGTCATCCCCTTTGAGCGATCCGCGAGCAGATAATTGAAGCCTTGCGGGACCTCGACCTCATAACCCCAGGTCTGGCCCGGTACCCAGCCGTTCTTCCTGAACATGTTGGATGTCGACGCAAGAATATCCGGCACGTCGTCGACGATGTTACGCCGGCCATCGTGATCGAAATCCACCGCGAAACGCTTGAACGCCGACGGCATGAACTGCGTCGCGCCAAATGCGCCGGCCCATGAGCCGCGCAATTGCTGCGGTGTCAGATCGCCGTGATGGAGAATTTCGAGTGCGCCAAGGAATTCATCCTTGAAGTACGCCTGGCGGCGGCCGATGCAGGCGAGCGTCGCCGTCGAATTCAGCACGCTGCGGTCACCGCCCTGCGTCGAATAATTCGAACTCGATGCCCCAGATCGCCGCAACGATATAGCGATCCACCCCATAGGCCTGTTCGACCGCGTCAAAGGTCGTCTTGTACTTCGCAAGCATCTCGCGACCGCGCGCAAGGCGCGTATCATTCACCAGTACGTCGAGATAATCCCACACCGCCTTGGTGAATTCCGGCTGCGAGTCCACAAGATCCATAATGCGCAGGTCAGGCGATAGGTCCGTCGTGAAGCGCTGGAAGCTCTCCTGCGAGATGCCACGACGCGCAACTTCCGGCCAGAAACCAGCAATGCACTGGTCGAAATTGGCGGCCGACTGGCGAATGGCATCGGCCGTCATCTGCGGATGACCGGACGCACCATCCTCGCCGCTCCATTCCTTCGCCGAGCCGGCCTGCGCCATGCGGCGCGGCTGCGCGGCCGAACGCGCGGGCGCATTGTTCTGCGAGATCGAGCCGGTCACATCGCCACCGGAGGCGACGGGGCTGCCGCCGCCCGCGAGCATGCATGCGGATACGCTCAGCGCCAGCGCACACAGCGCCAGCATCGTCGCACCCGCAGACAATTTGCTGCTGATCGTTTCAGAAACCCTCATGTCGGCCTGTATCCCCGGAAAATACCCCAGTGACTAGAAGGCCCAGACGGGGTTTCCACCGTCTTAACAGGTGTGCACTTTTTCGCGCCCGATCAAGGACGACACAACCACGCAATCTGGCATCCGGCGCTGTCACACTGGCGGCGGATTGCGTTCCAGGAAGGTGGAGCGCTGGTGCCAGTACGGGTAGGCCAATGGCACAGTGCTGGCTGCATCAAGCTTCGCCACCTGCTCTTTGGTCAGATTCCAGCCGATGGCCCCGAGGTTCTGCTTCAATTGCTCCTCGTTGCGTGCACCAATGATGAGAGTCGATACGGTCGGCCGCTGCAGCAGCCAGTTGAGCGCGATCTGCGGCACGGTCTTGCCGGTCTCCTGTGCGATCTCGTCGAGCGCATCGACCACGCGATACAGATGCTCCTCCGCCACCTGCGGTCCGCGTTCCGATGTCGCAGGCAATCGGCTGACTTCCGGCGCCGGCGCACCACGGCGAATTTTTCCGGTGAGGCGGCCCCAACCGAGCGGCGACCACACCACCGCGCCAAGGCCTTGATCGACCCCGAGTGGCATCAGCTCCCATTCGTAATCGCGCCCAACCAGCGAGTAATAGGTCTGGTTGGCGACGTAGCGCGGGTAGCCGTATTTGTCCGCCACGGCGAGCGACTTCATGATCTGCCAGCCGGAGAAATTCGAAACGCCGACGTAGCGGATCTTGCCCGCGCGCACGAGCGTGTCGAGCGTCGACAGCACTTCCTCAGGCGGCGTCATCGCGTCGAAGCCGTGCAGCTGAAACAGATCAATGTAATCCGTGCCGAGACGCTTAAGCGCCGCATCCACGGTGGCAAGCAGATGGAAGCGCGACGAACCGACATCGTTCGGTTCGTCGCTGAAGCGGAACGTCCCCTTGGTGGAGATCAGCACCTTGTCACGGCGACCCTTGATGGCTTCACCGAGCACGCTCTCAGATTCCCCTCTGGAATAAACGTCGGCGGTGTCGAACATATTGACGCCGGCATCGAGGCAAATGTCGAGCAGGCGCCGCGCTTGCGTAGCGTCGGTGTTGCCCCACGCGGCGAAGAAATCGCCCTTGCCGCCGAACGTCCCGGTACCGAATGAGAGCACAGGGACAGTGAGGCCCGAAGCCCCGAGACGCCGGTATTCCATCCGCTTTTCTCCCTTGAATTTCAATGCCAACGATTGCTGCGGCTCCGGGACGGAGCCAAAGGTGGGTTCGGCAAAACTAGGCGCGGCGCATCCCGCACGCCAGACGGCCAAAGAGCATGGGTGGTACGACAATGTCGGCGCGTCAACTGTCGCAGTAAGGTTAAGAACGGACGGAAACCACGATCACACATCCGCCGCTTTGCACCTTTGTTCTGTGCGCCGAACAAGCTACCAACGGAACATATCGTCGGCCCCAGAATTTCAGAACGCAAACCCTTTCCAGTACCGCCCCTCGTCTCTCTCACGTCATGCAAAGAGCCTCATGAAAATCCGCAAAGCTGTCTTCCCGGTCGCCGGTCTCGGCACTCGCTTCCTGCCCGCCACCAAGGCGATGCCGAAGGAAATGCTCACCGTCGTCGATCGTCCGCTGATCCAGCACGTGGTGGACGAGGCGCTGGAAGCCGGCATTGAGCACCTCGTGTTCGTCACCGGCCGTAACAAGGGCGTCATCGAGGATCACTTCGACCGCCCCTACGAACTCGAGGACACGTTGAAGGAGCGTAATAAGCTCAAGGAAATGCACATCCTCGAACGCGACCAGCCGGAAGCAGGCTCGACCTCGTTTACGCGCCAGCAGGCGCCACTTGGTCTTGGCCATGCGGTGTGGTGTGCGCGCGACATCGTCGGCAATGAACCGTTCGCCGTGCTGCTGCCGGACGTGCTGGTGAAGCACAAGCCCGAGCGGCCTGAAACAGATGATCGATGCAGCTAACGCTGCCGGCGCGCAGAAGGCCAACATCGTGGCCGTGGAAGAAGTGCCGATGGATCAGGTCCACATGTACGGCGTCGTCGGCGTCGGCAAAGCCAAGGGCGACCTGTTCGAACTCGCCGGCATGGTGGAAAAACCCAAGAAGGAAGTCGCGCCGTCGAATCTCTCGATCACCGGTCGCTACATCCTGCAGCCGGAAATCTTCAATGTCCTGGAGAAGCAGGAACGTGGTGCAGGCGGCGAGATCCAGCTCACCGACGCGATGCTCGGGCTTGCCAAGTCGCAACCATTTTACGGCTTCAAGTTTCAGGGCAAGAGCTACGACTGCGGTTCGAAGTCCGGCTTCCTCGCCGCCAACATTGCCTATGCGATGGATCGCGACGACCTGCGCGACGAATTGCGCGCGGAAATGAAGAAATATTTCTGAGATCGCGGCGCACCGCGCCAACGTCAAACCCGCAACGGCATCCGGAACGTGAAGCGCGTTTCGGATGCGGATGACTCCACGTCGAGCGTTCCGCCATGGGCACGCGCGATTTCCGACGCGATGTAGAGGCCGAGGCCCAGCCCCTGCAGGCTCGGGCGCACCGCGCCGCGCGAGAACGGCGTAAACAGCCGCGCCATCGCGGCAGCCGGAATCGGCTCCCCGGCATTCGCCACCACCAGCGCAAACACATCGGCGTCCGATGACACACGAACGCGCACCGGCTGATCTGCGGCGCCGTGTGTCAGTGCGTTCGCCAGCAGGTTGGAAAACAACTGCGCGATTTTGACGCGATCGCAATTCACCGGATCGATAAAATCGAACGTGGTCTCGATCGGGCGCTCCGGCCAATTGAGCCGCAATTCGCTGGCCACCTGCTCCAGCACCGGCTTCAATGGCTGGGACGCGTCACGGTTCAAGGTGAGACCACCGCCGAGCCGGCCACGTGCGAAATCCAGCACATTGTCGATCAGGCCCACCATCCGCAACACGCTGCTCTGCATCAGCATCACAAGGCCACGCGCCTTGTCGTTGAGCGGCGTGTTCAGCAGCATCCTTGTCCCCGCATCGATGGCGGCGACAGGATTGCGCAGGTCATGCCCCAGCACGGCGATGAACTGCTCGCGCAGTTCGGCGGTCTGCTGCTCATCCAGCAGCATCGCTTCGGTGGAATGAAGACGATCACTGTAATCGAGATGGATCGCGATCAGCTCGGCGAACAGCGTAAACATGCCAATGATCTCAGGCGTGTTCAGCCGATGCGGTTTTGGATCAATCGCGCATAGCGTGCCGAACAGGGAACCGTTCGGCAGCGCAATCGGTATCGAGATGTAGCTCTGGAAGCCATATTGCGCCGGGGTGTGATGACCGCAGAACGCGCCGTCTTCAGCGACGTGATCGATAATGACCGCCTGTCCCGATTGACGAATCTCGTGGCAGATCGTGGTTTCGACCTTCAACTCGCCACCGGGCGCGAGGCCAAAGCCGATATCATCCCGCGACGCGCAGCATATCCAGCGATCCTCGGTCACACGCGCTACCGCAGCGAAACCCATCCCGGTCACACCGCACACAGCGTCCAATATGCGAGGAACCGCATCGATGCGCTGGACCGCGTCGATGTCGGCCTTGATGTCATTCGTCATATTGAAAAATAAGCTCAAGGATTCAATGGGACGATACGCAGCCTGCCGGAGCTTGTCGAGGCATCTAAATATCTGATTTTCAAAGTTTCTTTTGGAACCATCAGGCGCATCGGCGATTGATGCCGGACATGAAAGGGTCCCCCATGGCAGGTTCAGCGACCGCGGCACCCGTCGTGCTTGTGGTCGAAGATGAATTCCTCATTCGCATGAACGTCGTCGAGATCATCGAGGATGCTGGATTTCGCGCCCTTGAAGCCGCAAATGCCGACGAAGCGATTGCTTTGCTGGAAACCCACCCGGACATCAGCATCGTCTTCACGGACATTGATATGCCGGGATCCATGAACGGGATCAGGCTCGCCCAGGCCGTGCGTGGCCGCTGGCCGCCGATCAAGATCATCGCAACCTCGGGACATTTCAGATTGAGGGACGGCGATCTGCCGCACGACGGACGCTTTCTGCCGAAGCCTTACAGTTCAGACCAGATCACCACCACCATCCGCGAGCTCATGGCCGCCTGAGCGAAGCGATATGTTTGGTTCCGGACGCAAGTCTGGTCGCCGCGCGCGTTTCATCTGCATGACACAATCGCACAACCCGCGACTTGATTTTCGCAGGCTGTATTGCGTTGTTCCGAACACTGCCCGCGAATTGCCGACACTGACGAAACGCCGCTAGCCCGCATTCCGGTTTTATGGAAAGCTTCGGTCAGGGCAGGTTCGTTGTGAAAATCTGGTGGCGTTTCCCATATCGGCGAGTCGAACCCGGCTTTTTCGGCTCACTCGCGTTGGCTTTGGCCTGTGTCGCGGTCGCCGTCTTGGCGCGCGCCCTGCTCGGTCTCATCGGATCGACGCTGTATTTCGCGACATTTTTCCCGGCAGTGTTGATCTGCGCACTAATTGGCGGTCGAACCGCGGGACTGCTCGCGATTCCCCTCTCCATCGTCGCGGTATGGTGGGTGTTCATTCCGCCAGCCTTCACGTTCGGCCAGCTCACGTCGGTGAACATCGCAAACTTCGTGTTGTTTGCGCTGTCGAGCCTGCTGGTGGTGTGGCTCGCCATCAGGCACCGGCACAATGTCTTCGATCTTCAGGACAGGGATCAGCAGCGCGAATTGCTGGTGCACGAGATCGAACATCGCGGCAAGAACATGCTCGCCGTCATGACGTCCCTCGTGCAACAGACGGTCAAGGACAAGGATGTCGCCGACACACTGATCAACCGCATGCGCGCCGCCGCGGACAATCGCGACCTGCTGCATGACCCGGCGGACAATGCCGCATCTCTGCGCGATCTCCTCGCGGCCACCGTCCGTGAACCTTACAGCCAGGACCGCGTCGTTCTCACTGGCCCTGATGTGCAATTGAACGGACGCGAGGCACGCGGCTTGCGCATCGTGTTCCACGAAATGACGACCAACGCAGTGAAGTATGGCGCGCTGTCCGAACCAAGCGGCCGCATCAGCATCGACTGGTCAACCGACGGCGGCACGTTGGCGATCATCTGGTGCGAACGCGACGGGCCGAAGGTCTCAGCGCCGAGCAAATTCAACTTCGGCTCAAAGCTCATCAACGTCACGCTCAAGCAGATGAACGCGAAGCTGGAGCCGACCTTTGCGGAGACGGGGTACTGCTACCGGATTTCGTTTGCGCTGGGGTGAACAGCACGTTGCCGCGATCAGCCGCGATGGCCCCCCTACCGCTGCACGCGGACGCCGAGCATCACCACAGTCGCCGACGAGCCTGCGCCAACGAGCGAGCTTTCCAGCCAATCCTGGCGTACCTGCGCCTTGAGCTGGAAGGTGCGCGACAGCCTGTAGATCAGATCACCCTCGACGAAGTAGCGCCTGTCAAAGCGCGTGCCGTCATAATCGGTGGTGCCGGTGCCGAATTTCGCGGTGCCGATCAGCCAGCGGCGAAACGCGTGATCGACCTGCAGCAAGTAATCATGCGACAGCGCACCGGACACGCCGGGCAGCGTGGTCTCATCAATCGACGATGTGGCGGCGAGCGTCACCGTCGTGAGCCCCGTCGCGGTCCACACCAGAGAGGCGCTGGTAAGCAGGCCTTTCAGATTGTCGAGGCGCGGGTCCTGATAGGTGCGCATCGAATAGCCGATGGCGGCTTCGCCGGTGAGCAGGCGTGAGAACTCGAACGTCGTACCCGCCTTCACATAACCGCCGTTGGAATCACGCTCGAAACCGGAACGGTCCACCTTGGTGTCGTGCACGCGCGTATCAGCCTGTACTTCGCCGAACGGCCTGAGGCCGGGCATCAGGTCGTAGCTGACGCGCGCGAGCCCGCCGAACTGGTTGAAATTGCGGTCGTCATTGGTGGTCGAGGTGCCGTCGGTGAGCAGCGACTGCTGATAGGTGGTGCGATCCACGAGGCCCGCGACGTTGACCTGCAGACGGTTGAAATCGTGCTCGACGCCGGCGGTCGCGCCAATATCGGTTGCCAGCGGATATTTCGCGATGCCGACCTGGATGTTCGGCGAGCCGGGATTGTCGGTGAACACGCGCATACGTAGCTGGGTATTGATGCGGGTGTCACGTTGCACGTCGACGCGGCCGTCGATCTTGCCGTCGAAGCCCGGCACATCGATGTTGGTCGGCACCGGTGCAGGCCCGGTGTCGAGCGGCGGAAACGTCGTGCCGTAACCGGTGAAGGAGCCGCGCAGATCGGCGATCACCGAATGCCGTTCCCAGTCCGACGCGATCAGCAATTCAGGTGCCACGGTGTAGAACGCCGAGCCCTTGGGCGTATCGATGCGGCCAGGATTGGTGTTGTAGCCGCCCCAGACTTCGACCGCGGCCTTGCTGAGAAAGCTGCCGGTGTGGAAGCCGACATTGGCGAACGGATCGTCATCCACCCTCAGACGGCGACGCGACGGCTGGCCGGGCAACGTGCCGGCGACCGACGGCGACACGGGCGCCGCGACCTTGGCATTCCGGTTCGGCGTGGCCGACGAAGGGGAATTGCCCGGGCCGACATATTTCGGCTTTGGCGCGCCGGGATAAAGCTTCGGCTTCTTCCGCGTGCGGTTCAGCGAATCGAAGCCGGTGTCAGACGCCCCGGACGCAGGCGGAATACCGTAGGTCGGGATCGCACCGATCCGCGATGGCGCGGGGCCCGATTGACGGCGCCGGTCCTGATCGTCGTCGGAGTCGGAGGCACGTCGCAGCGGGGACAGTTCCGGCGGGGCAAAGCCGCCCTGCACCGGGTTCATCATGTTGGCTGTCAGCGCCTGGGCGTGGACCAGCGCCGGAGTGGCGGCGACGAGCATGGTCGCCAGCAGGCAGCATGCCGGGAGCACGCGCCTGTCCGGCGCGCGCCAGCAATGGTCCCACAACCCACGCGGTTGCTGCCGACCTGGCACTTTCAAAACCTCTCCAGCCCCGGAAACGGCCAGGACTCACTCCGAAAAAACGCAACAAATTCATTGGATTGCAACGAGGAACGCCGCCGCCCAGCGCCCGCAAACGCCGTTAACAGAGTTAAAACAAGTATGGTTAATGGGGGGTTGAGAGGGCTGGCGCGTCGCATTGGGCACGCCGGCGTGCTAAGGAACGGCCAACGTGGCGCTTGTGGCGCCCCTCCCTCTGGAATGATTCATGGCCACTTCAAAACCGCGGGCAGCAGCTTCCGTGACCCCTTCGACATCGCCTGCGATTGCATCCGCGCTGCGCACCCTTGACGCGGAAGCCAGCGGCGTCAGCGCCCTCGCCGCCGCGCTTCAGGCCGACCTGGGCGCCCCCTTCACCGCTGCCGTCGATCTCGTCCGCAACGCCAAGGGCCGTTTGATCGTCACCGGTCTCGGCAAGTCGGGCCACATCGGCAAGAAGATGGCGGCCACCTTCGCCTCCACCGGCACGCCCGCCTTCTTCGTCCACGCGGCGGAAGCGAGCCACGGCGACCTCGGCATGATCACCGCCGACGACGTCATCATGGCGCTGTCGTGGTCCGGCGAGACCGCCGAATTGAAAAACCTCATCACCTATTCACGCCGCTTCCGCATCGGCCTGATCGCGGTGACGTCGGACGCTGAATCCACGCTCGGCGCAGCCGCCGACATCGCGCTGACGCTGCCGAAAGCACGCGAAGCCTGCCCGCACAATCTCGCGCCGACCACATCGTCGCTGATGCAGCTCGCGCTCGGTGATGCGCTGGCCGTTGCACTGCTGGAAAGCCGTGGCTTCACCGCGCTCGACTTCAGTACCTTGCATCCGTCCGGCAAGTTGGGCGCGATGCTGAAATTCGTCCGCGACCTCATGCACAAGGACACTTCAGTGCCTGTAAAGCCGCTCGGCACCAAGATGTCCGACGCGCTGGTGGAGATGACATCCAAGGGCTTCGGCTGCGTCGGCGTCGTCGATGCGCGCGGCGATATTGTCGGCATCGTCACCGATGGCGATCTGCGCCGCCACATGCGGCCCGATCTGATGACCGCAAGCGTCGATGACGTGATGACGAAAAATCCGAAGACCATCAGTCCGGACCTGCTGGCGAGCGAGGCTCTGGAAATCCTCAACTCGTCAAAGATCACGGCGCTGATCGTGACCGACGGCAGGACGCCGGTCGGCATCGTGCACTTGCACGACATTCTGCGCGCGGGCGTTGCCTAAGAGCATCACGCCTTAGCTCGAGACCGGCGGTAGTACGCATCCGTCGCCTGCTCGAGCTTGGCTTATTCTCTGCTAAGTTCGGCAATGAAATTGCAGCCGTGACCGATGCAAGCTGTGAACCCCGCGAGGCGGGGGATGACGCAAGATGGTAAAGTCGCTTTGATCTAATCAGGCTGCTTCCATGCCAACGCACCGCAAAGGACATAGGCTGCTGGTTCGACGATTAGGACCGGCCGTCAGGCTCGCGCCATCCGCACGGGTGACTCTTCACCCGGCTGCCGGACGGTGCGTCCGGCCCGGCAACGCGCCATATGGTGTCATCTATCCGCACCGTGCCGACGCCATCGACGATCGGCTTCTCGAGCGTGAAGACGCGGCCGATCAAGCCTTCCGCACGGCGGTTGAGAAACGGCTTGTCGGTCGGCTTGGCGTTGTGGCGCGCGAAGTGCCGCCACAGCGGCACCATCGCAATCGACAGCACCGCGAACACGATGATCTGCGTCTGCCACGACCACGCGACGCCGAACGACAGCAGTCCGACAATCAGCGCCGCGAGGCCGAGCCACAACATGAACACGCCGGGCGCGAACGTCTCGATGCTCATCAGCACGACGCCGAGGATCAGCCAATTCCACGTCCCTAACTGCGACAGCAGGTCCACCATGGCATGCGACCTTATCAAGCCGGCTTGGTCGGCGTCGTGTTCGGAACCGTCGACGGACGGCGCGGCGCAACAGCCGTTCCACCATCACCGAATGTTGCCTTCGCGATCTCGGCGATGCCACCGAGCGACGACAGGATGCCTGTCACCTCGATCGGCAGCATGATGATCTTCTGATTAGGCGAGTCCGCCAGCTGGCCGAACGCCTTGATGTATTTGTCCGCGATGAAGTAGTTCAACGACGCGACATTGCCGTTGGCGATGGCGTCACTGACCATCTGCGTGGCTTTGGCTTCCGCTTCGGCCGAGCGCTCACGCGCCTCGGCGTCACGGAATGCAGCTTCGCGGCGGCCCTCGGCTTGCAGGATCTGCGACTGCTTGGCACCTTCCGCGCGCAGGATTTCGGACTGCCGCTGGCCCTCGGCCTGAAGAATATCGGCGCGCTTGACACGTTCGGCCTTCATCTGCCGGCCCATTGCCTCGACCAGATCAGCCGGCGGGACGATGTCCTTGATCTCGATGCGGTTGACCTTGAGGCCCCATGGCGACACGGCAGCATCGACCACGCGCAGCAGGCGCTCGTTGATCTCGTCACGGTGCGACAGCACCTGATCGAGATCCATCGAACCCATCACCGAGCGGATGTTGGTCATGGTCAGTGTGACGATCGCCTGATTGAGGTTCGAGACCTCGTAGCTTGCCTTCGCGGCATCGAACACTTGATAAAACGCGACACCGTCGACCGTGACGGTCGCGTTGTCCTTGGTGATGACTTCCTGCTCGGGAATGTCGATCACCTGCTCCATCATGTTCACCTTGCGGCCGACGCGGTCGAAAAACGGAATGATGATGTTGAGGCCTGGCTCCAGCGTGCGGGTGTATTTGCCGAACCGTTCGATGGTCCAGTCATAGCCTTGCGACACGGTTTTCACGCCGGCGAACAGTGTGAAAATGACAAGCAGTACAAACGCGATCGCGAAAATATCAAAACCGGACATGAACAACTCCCAAGGGGTGGCAAGCCATGACGGAAATACGACTTGTCACGGCGATCCTAGCACGGGCGTATGACCGCTGCTCTGTCCTTGGTCTACCGGGAGATCAAATTGGTTCGAGGAGAAAGGTGATCACGGCCGATCGGTTAAACTGATCGTACTCAGATCCAGCCTTGAAGCTCGCGCAGCACGAGGTGCCGGATCATGTCCATACCCTCGTCGCTGTCGTTGAGGCATGGAACGGCGGAAAACTCCTGACCGCCGGCCTTGTGGAAGATCTCGGCGTTTTCCTGCACGATTTCCTCCAGCGTCTCGATGCAATCGGCCGAGAAGCCGGGCGTGACGACCGCAATACGTTTCACGCCTTCCTTCGCCAACCGTTCGACGGTCTTGTCCGTATAGGGCTGCAGCCATTCCTGATAGCCGAAGCGCGACTGGAAGGTCAGCATCAGACTCTTGTCATCGAGATCCATGCGCCTCCGTAGCGCCTCGACGGTGGCGACGCAGTGCTGCTGATACGGATCGCCCTTGTCGATGTAGGACTGCGGCATACCGTGGAATGACGCGATGATGGTGTCAGGCTTGTAGGGCAGTGTCGCCAGATGCCGATCAATCGAAACCGCGAGCGCGTCGATATAGCTTGGCTCATCATAGTAAGGCGGCGTGAAGCGCACGGTCGGCTGCGCGCGCATGTCCTTGAGCGCGACGGCGACCTTGTCGACCACCGTGGCCGATGTTGACGCCGAATATTGCGGATAGAGTGGCATCACCAGAATGCGGTCGCAGCCTTGCGCCATCAGCGCTTCGAGCCGCGATTTGATCGACGGGTTGCCATAGCGCATGCCCCAATCGACAATGACGTGCTTCTGGTCCGCGATCGATGCGGCGAGCTTGTCCGACTGCGCGCGCGTGATGGTCTTCAGCGGCGACTTGTTCTTCTCGGAATTCCAGATCTTCAGGTAGTCCTTCGCCTTGCGGGCCGGACGGATGCGCAGGACGATGCCGTTCAGGATCAACTGCCAGAGCAAACCCTGATTTTCGATCACCCGTGGATCCGACAGGAATTCCCGCAGATACACCCGCACGCCATGGGCGTCGGCGGTGTCAGGCGTGCCGAGATTGACCAGCAGCACACCGACGCGTGCTGGCGCGGCCTCAGCCGCTGAGCGTCGTGTATCGAGGGGAATGACCGTTGTCATGATGGATGTGGCATCGCGCTTTGAAGCATTGATGTCAAGCTAGTGTCCTGTCTCCGAATAACCGACTAATTTGCCGCACGCCCGCACGGTTATTCGGAGACAAAAGGACACTAGCAAACTTATGATTTTAGTGTGGTTTAGTCTCGCAATTGCCGAAAAGAGAACGCCGCAAGACAGGTCGGCAATTGCGAGACACCACACTAGCCCGATCAGAAGCAGGTGACGCGCTCCGCGGCAATATAACCCAGCAAGCAGCCCGACACCGAACAGCAGGACCAATCCCGCCGCGCCGAACTCGATGCCGCGCAGGAAGATCGCGCCGCTTCCGTCGCGGCCTGCAGCCATGCGCTTAGCGATGCCCTTGGCCGACACGGCGATGAGCGCGATGGTTGACACCGTGATCGCGGTTCCAAGCCCCATGACAAATGTGGCGGCGACGCCTGCCCAGAACATGCCCTGCGCCAGCGCAAACACCAGAACCAGAATGGCGCCCGAGCATGGCCGGATGCCGACCGTCAGGATTGCGCCCAGGCCGCGTGACCAGCCGCCTGGACCAGCAAGCTGGCTTGGCTCCGGGCCATGCGAGTGACCGCAATGCTCGTCATGAACGTGACCGGCATGATCGTGGTCGTGTTCGTGATGGTCGTGTTCGTGATGATGGTCATGACCATGCTGGTGCGCATGATCGTCGTGAACATGTGCCGTTCGCGCATGGGCGGCGGCATGCGTATGGGCATGATCATGCGCGTGATCGTGATGCGTGGTCATGGCCGTGCCTGAGCCATGGCGGGGACGAGTTGAGGCATCGCGGCACCGCGCCAGGAGCGCATCGCCCGGAAAAATCCACCGCCCTTGCTCCAGACCAGCCGCGCGCCGAACGCCGCGATCAGGCCATAGCTCGCGATTTCAATGACACGTTCAGCGTCACACATGCCTTTCGCAGTGACGTTAAGCAGCAACGCACCGATGCCGACAATTGCCACTGCGACCAGCGCCTGCATCAGGGCCGACGCGAACGACAGCACGATCCCGCGCCGCGCCGTTTCTTCATTGGCGACGAGATAAGACGAAATCACCGCCTTGCCGTGTCCGGGGCCGGCCGCATGAAAGATGCCGTAGGCGAACGAGATGCCGAGCAACGTCCACACCGCAGTGCCGTCAGTCTTCGCGGCGCGAATGGTTCCCGACATCTGGCGGTAGAACTCGGACTGCTTGGCGAGCAGCCAGCCGACGATGCCGCCGACCTGCGAATCCGGCACCGATCCGCGCGGTGCACCGAACGGGTTCTGCGCCGATGCGGCGTGAACCACGCAGTCGACAAAAATAGCGGCGGCAACCACCGCAAAGCCCAATGCCGCGACGCGTGCCAAAGTCCAACGAATGTTGGTCATCAGGGGCAATCCACCAAGATCTTGTTCGCGAACATCGCGCCATAGTTCGAATTGTCGCCGTTCAGAAAGGTCTGCTCATTCATCGTTTGCGCCTGCGCGCTGCCGTCCGTCGGACGATCGATCGTCAGCTTGCAGTTCGCCGGTGCGCCGACCAGCTTGACCGGCTCTTTGTCGTTCAGCGTGAAGTCGATGAAATAGGACGGATCGAACACCTCGAGCGCGAGCGTGTTCGCCTTGAACGGCGTCTTGAACGGCAGGGTGAAATGCAACGTCAGCGCCGCATCCTTGTATTCGAGATAATAGTCGACCGGATCGCCGAACTTCTCTTTCTTCTGACTGCCCTTTGGGCCGATCTTGGCGAAAGTGAAGTAAGCATATTCCTTGAGCGACTTCGACATTGGTCTGGGCCAGCGGCGCGAGCTCTTCCCGCGTGTAGGCACCCTTTGTCTTGGATTCGATGCCTTGCAATGCGTAAGTCGAGAACATGTCGTCGAAGGTCCATGCATGGCGCACGCCGGTGACCGAGCCATCCGGACCGTAGACCAGTTCGCTCTTGGCCGTGATCCAGACATGAGGATGAGCCTTCGCCGCATCGGCGCCAAATGCCGCTGTCGCGACGACGAATAAAAGCTGAATCAGTCGGCGCATGATGGTCATCTCAAGCCGCCTCAGGTTCGTCGAGCAAGCCGCGGCGACGCAGCAGTGCATCCGGCTCCGGCTTTCTGCCACGGAAAGCGATGTAGGCCTCTTCAGGATCGCGTGATCCGCCTGACGAATAGATATCGTCATGAAGCCGCTTGGCGACGGCCGGATCGAAGATATCACCAGCATCCTCGAACGCGCCGAACGCGTCCGCATCCATCACCTCGGACCACATGTAGCTGTAGTAGCCGGACGCATAGTGATCGCCGGAGAAGATGTGCCCGAACTGCTGCGGCCTGTGGCGCATTGCGATCTCTGCGGGCATCCCGATCTTGTCGAGTTCGCGCGTCTCAAAAGCACGCACGTCGGTGATCGAGGCGGCGGGCTGGGAGTGAAATTCCAGATCGATCAGCGCGGAAGACACAAATTCCACCGTCGCGAAGCTCTGGTTGAACTTGCGCGCGGCAATGAACCGCTTGAGCAGATCGTCCGGCAGCGGCTCGCCGGTCTGATAGTGCCGGGCGAATTTCTGCAGCACCTCGGGCCGCTCCTGCCAGTGCTCGTAAAGCTGCGACGGCAGTTCCACGAAATCCGTGAACACGCTGGTGCCCGACAGCGACGGATAGGTCACGTTCGACAACATGCCGTGCAGCCCATGCCCCAATTCATGAAACAACGTGCGTGCGTCGTCGGGTGACAGCAGCGCAGGCTCACCGTTCGCCCCCTTGGAGAAGTTCATCACGTTGATGATCAGCGGATAGATATCGCCGTCGAGCTTTTGTTGGTCGCGTAATGACGTCATCCAGGCGCCGGAACGCTTGGAGGGCCGCGCAAAGTAGTCGCCGTAGAACAGCGCCTTGTGGTTACCCTTGGCGTCCTTGACCTCCCAGACCCGCACATCGGGATGCCAGACCGGAATGTCCTTGCGCTCGCTGAAGGTCAGCCCGAACAGCCGTTGTGCCACGTCGAACGCCGCATCGATCATGTTGTCGAGCGCGAGATACGGCTTGATCGCGGCATCGTCGAAATTGGCGCGGCGCTGGCGCAGCTTCTCCGCATAGTACCGCCAATCCCAGGCGGCGAGCTTGAAGTTGCTGCCCTCCTCGGCGATGAGCGCCTGCAGGGCATCGCGGTCGGCCATCGCGCGGGCGCGGGCTGGTTTCCAGACCCGCTCCAGCAGGCCGCGCACGGCTGCCGGCGTCTTGGCCATGGAATCCTCCAACCGGTAGGCGGCGAAGGTCGGATAGCCGAGCAGCTTCGCGCGCTCCTCACGCAGTTTGAGCACGTCCAGGATCGTCGCGCTGTTGTCGTTGTCGTTGCCGTTGTCGCCACGGGCGGTGAAGGCCTTGAACACCTTCTCTCGCAGATCCCGGCGGCTGGAGTCCTTCAGGAACGGTTCTGCCGAGGAGCGCGACAGCGTCACCACCATCTTGCCCGGCATGCCGCGTTCGTCAGCGGCGGCCTTGGCGGCGGCGACGAAGCTCTCGGGCAGGCCGGCGAGATCATCCTTACCCAGCTCCATGATCCAGTCCTGCTCGTCACCCAGCAGATGATGGCTGAAGGTCGTGGACTGCTGCGCCAGTTGTTCGTTGATTTCCGCCATCCGCTTTTTGGCGGCCTCGTCGAGGCCCGCGCCGGCACGATGGAAGTTGGTCCAGGTCCGCTCCAGCAGCCGCGCCTGTTCGGGGGTGAGGTTCAGCGTCGCCGCCTTGTCGCGGAGCTTAGCCACACGGGCGAACAGCGCCGCGTCCATCGTGATCGGATTCCAGTGCCGCGCCTGCCTCAGCGCCACCTCGGAATTGATCTTGAGCAGCTCGGGGCTGGAGTGCGCGCCGACCAGGTCATAGAACACGGCGGACACCTTGGAGAGCAGCTTGCCCGAGCGCTCCAGCGCCGCGACGGTGTTGTCGAAGGTCGGCTCGGCGGGATCTCTCTTGATCGTCTCGATCTCGGCGGTGTGGTCAGCGAAAGCCTTGTCGAAGGCCGGAAGAAAGTGCTCCGGCACAATTTCGTCAAAAGGCGGCGTCTCGAACGGGGTTTGCCAGGCTGACAGCAGCGGGTTGGTGGTGCCGGGGGCCGATTGAGACACGTCTGACATGAGCAGCCTTATTTGCAGCGATTTCTGATGTCTTCTCTATACCATCCGGTGGGGCTTTTTTGCGCCCATCCGCACTTGATTGAGAGCCCAATTTCGCAGAGATTGCGGCCTCAACTGGATCCCAAGACCATGAACGCCAAGAAGCTCGAAGCCAACGCCCGCGAAATCGCCTGGCCCAGCGTCATCACCGTCATCAGCGCCGCCATCCTGATCGGCGCCGAGGTGTTTGGCGCCGCGTTTGCCGGCGGCTGGGCCCTCGCGATCCTGTTTGGCCTCAGCGATACCGGCGCTTACATCATCCAGGGCGTGCTGTTCGTGATCGGCGTCGCCATCATGATCGGCTTCGTTCGTGGCGCACAGCGCATCGAGCCTTTCACACGCCGCGCCTGACGGTTTTTCGCGCGTCAAAACTTAACGCGCGTTCATGTTTCTCAACGTCTGTTCATGTGCGCGCGACATTTCCACCACGTCGTTGAGAAACTTCGCGCGTTAGCAAAAAAAGTCTTGCGCCACCGAGTCAAAACTCATATTTGCACCCTTGCCCAATTTCGCACGTGCCTGTGGTCGTGTGTCAGTCGGTAGGTATCCGGACAAGAGGCCGGACAGCCGCCAAGGGGATGAAGAACCGAGGGTCTCGCGATCTCCAGATCAAGAGGCCAGCATCTCTCTCAAGAGATGCCGTTGAAGGTAACTTCGCTCCTTGCAACCGTGACTGACAGCCGGAGGCGAACCGGCGCACCTCGCTCTCAACGAGGGACGCGACTTAAAGCAACGACGGATCGGGCTTTTTTGGTCTCTGCCGGCTTTCCACCAGCCGGCGCGATTACCGAAGAGGCTTGTCCTTCATTGCCAGGTGTGCGGGCGGGAGCTTTCCCAACCAATCCACGGCAGCACAGTCTGATCTGAGTGTTGGCTATTGCCGCGCCTCCATCGCGCGTCATGGCTTCAGCGCTCGTATCCGGCGTCATTTTTTGGACGGTCCGTCGCAGGGCCGTTTGGGAGAGTGCTATGACCGAACGTATTCAGGAATTCCTCCGCGCCCGCCGCAACGAGGGCCTCGACACCGAGCCCTGCCTCGTCGTCGACCTCGAAGTCGTGCGCGACAACTATCAGACCTTCGCGAAGGCGCTGCCGGACTCCCGCGTGTTCTACGCGGTGAAGGCCAACCCGTCGCCTGAAGTGCTGTCGCTGCTGGCTTCGCTCGGCTCGTGCTTCGACACGGCGACTGTCGCCGAAATCGAAATGGCGCTGGCCGCCGGCGCGACGCCCGATCGCGTCTCCTTCGGCAACACGATCAAGAAGGAGCGTGACATCGCGCGCGCCTTCGCGCTCGGCATCCGCTTGTTCGCGGTGGACTGCGCCGCTGAAGTCGAGAAGGTCGCCCGCGCTGCTCCCGGTGCGAAGGTGTTCTGCCGCATTCTCTACGATTGCGCAGGTGCCGAGTGGCCGCTGTCGCGCAAGTTCGGTTGCGATCCGGAGATGGCGGTTGACGTGCTCGACCTCGCCAAGCGTCTGGGCCTGGAGCCATGTGGCATTTCGTTCCACGTCGGCTCGCAGCAGCGCAAGGTGAAGGCGTGGGACCGCGCGCTGGCGATGGCCTCGACGGTGTTCCGTGACTGTGCCGAGCGCGGGATCAACTTGACCCTGGTCAACATGGGCGGCGGATTCCCGACGAAGTACCTCAAGGACGTTCCCCCGGTCCTGCAGTACGGCCGGTCGATCTTCCGTGCGCTTCGCAAGCACTTCGGCAACCAGATCCCGGAAACCATCATCGAACCGGGCCGCGGCATGGTCGGCAACGCTGGCATCATCGAGACCGAGGTTGTCCTCATCTCGAAGAAGAGCGACGACGACGAGAATCGCTGGGTCTACCTCGACATCGGCAAGTTCGGCGGCCTCGCCGAGACGATGGACGAGTCGATCCGTTACGCCATCCGTACGCCGCACGACGGCGCGGACATGGCACCGTGCATTCTCGCCGGCCCGACCTGCGACTCGGCCGACGTGCTGTACGAGAAGGCGCCGTATCCGCTGCCCATCACGCTTGAGATTGGCGACAAGCTGCTGATCGAAGGCACGGGGGCGTATACCTCGACCTACTCGGCGGTGGCTTTCAACGGCATTCCGCCGCTGAAGACCTACCACATCTGAGATGCTCCCTCGGGCCTGCCCCGAGAACCCCTTTCAGAGACCTGAATAACCGGGAGCCGGTGTGCCGGCTCCCATCCCGTCACATGCGATTTTGCTGACAACACTCCGCGCCTCACGGCGGTTGGAGTGGGGACTGACGTGCCATGACTGCTTTTCGGAAAACGACCCCTGTTGCCCTCACCACCGATGCCGCTCCGTTCGCGATCCGTGCGGAACGAGCCTCGGACGTCGTTGCGCGTGAAGCGCTGCTGGATACCTGCTTTGGCGCGAACCGCCATACGCGCACCTGTCAGCGCCTGCGTGACGGACGCGCGCCCGCCGAAGGCCTTGCCCTGTCGGTCGTGCGCCAGGGCCGGTTGGTCGGCACCGTGCGGTTGTGGCACGTCAGCGCTGGGGGCGTCCCGGCGCTGATGCTCGGCCCGCTGGCGGTCGAGGCATCCTGCCGGAGCCTCGGCATCGGCGCGGCCCTGATGGAGTACGCACTGGACGCCGCGAAAGCGCGCGGCCACGGCGCCGTCATCCTGCTCGGCGATGCGCCCTACTATGCCCGCTTCGGCTTCTCACCGCTCAAGACCGGCGAACTGTCGCTGCCCGGCCCGTTCGAGCGCGATCGCCTGCTTGCGCTGGAACTGCGCCCCGGCGCGTTCGACGATGCATGGGGCATGATTGTTCCGACCGGCATGGCCGCGCGCCGCCCGCGTGCGCGCCTCACCGGGAAAGCCCGCCGATTGGCCGCTCACGCAGCTTGATTTGATACCAAAGACGCGGCATTGCGTGGCTCAAGCAAAGCCCCGCAATGCCGCTTTTCATTTTCCAAGAGGTCAAATATGTCCCGCCGTCTGATTTCCACCGGATCGCCATTTGAGAAAACAGCCGGCTACAGCCGCGCCGTCGTCGACGGCGATTTCGTGTTCGTGTCCGGCACCACCGGTTACGACTACACCACCATGACCCTGCCGGACGATGTCACGAGCCAGACACGTAACTGCTTCAAAACCATCGAAGGTGCGTTGAAAGAGGCCGGGTTCGCCATGGCCGATATCGTGCGTGCCACCTACTACATCACCGACCCCAAGGACGCGGATGCCGTGTTCGCGGTGTGTGGTGAGCATCTCGCCGAAATCCGACCTGCGGCAACGATCCTCGCGGTCGCAGGCCTCTACAAGCCAGAGATGAAGATCGAAATCGAAGTCACGGCCAAGCGCCGCAGCGCCTGACCACCGAAGACCTGATCATCGAAGACGTGATCATCGAAGACCTGATCATCGAAGACCTGATATATCGAAGACCTGCCTCGCCGCACTCTCGCGGCCATACTCCCGGAGACCGCAACCATGAGCCCGTCTGCCTCGCAGATCCACGCGAAAATTACCGGCCCCATCGTCATGATCGGCTTCGGCTCGATTGGCAAAGGCACGCTGCCACTGATCGAGAAGCATTTCGACTACGACAAGTCGCGCTTCGTCATCATCGACCCGCATGCTGACGGCGAGCTTGCCAAGAAGCATGGCGTGAAGTTCCTCAAGCAGGCGGTCACCAAGGACAACTATCGTGATCTGCTCTCTCCGCTGCTGACTCAGGGCGGCGGCCAGGGGTTCTGCGTCAACCTGTCAGTCGACACGTCGTCCGTTGAGCTCATGGAGCTGTGTCGCGAAATCGGCGCGCTCTATATCGACACCGTGGTTGAACCGTGGACGGGCTTTTACTTCGACAAGAGCATGGGGCCGGAGGCGCGTTCCAACTACATGCTGCGTGAGACGCTTCTTGCCGCCAAGCGCAAGAATCCCGGCGGCACGACGGCGGTTTCAACCTGTGGCGCGAACCCCGGCATGGTGTCGTGGTTTGTCAAGCAGGCGATGCTCAACCTGGCCGGCGATCTCAAGCTCAACATCAAGGAGCCGAAGACGCGCGAGGAATGGGGCAAGCTGGCCCATGCTGTCGGCGTGAAGGGCATCCACATCGCCGAACGCGACACCCAGCGTTCCAAGAACCCGAAGCCGCGGAACATGTTCGTCAACACGTGGTCGGTGGAAGGCTTCGTGTCGGAAGGCCTGCAGCCTGCCGAACTCGGCTGGGGCAGCCACGAGAAATGGATGCCGGAAACCGGCCGCACCCATAAAGAAGGCTGCGGCGCTGCGATCTACCTGCTGCAACCCGGCGCCAATACGCGTGTGCGCTCGTGGTGCCCGACACCCGGGCCGCAATACGGCTTCCTTGTTACCCACAACGAGTCGATTTCGATCGCCGACTATTTCACGTTGCGAGAGGGCGACAAGGTCGTGTACCGCCCGACCTGCCACTATGCGTACCATCCAGCCGATGACGCAGTGCTGTCGCTGCACGAAATCTTCGGCGCGGAAGGCAAGATGCAGCCGTCGTGGATGATCCTCGACGAGCACGAGATCGTCGACGGCGTCGACGAGCTCGGCGTGCTGCTCTACGGCCATGGCAAGAATGCCTACTGGTACGGCTCACAGCTTTCGATCGAAGAAACGCGCAATCTCGCACCCTATCAGAACGCCACCGGCATGCAGGTGTCGTCAGCCGTGCTCGCAGGCATGGTGTGGGCGCTGGAAAATCCGACCGCCGGCATTGTCGAGGCCGACGAGATGGACTTCCGTCGCTGCCTTCAGGTGCAGTTGCCTTACCTTGGGCCGGTGAAGGGCTACTATACCGATTGGACACCGCTGACCGATCGGCAGACGCTGTTTCCGGAAGACATCGACACCAATGATCCGTGGCAGTTCCGGAACATTCTGGTTCGCTGACCAGCGTTGCAAAATAAGAAAATTAAAAAAGGCCAAGCACACGCTTGGCCTTTTTCTTTTGACGATCCGCCGGCTCTATTTCCTGACCGGCTCGCCCATCTTCTCTGCCGGAGCAGGCGGCAACGCCGGCTTTGCGCCGGCCTTCTGCGCGTCTGCATCAGGACGCGCGGGCTCTGGTGCAGGCGTCGTCGGCCGTGTGCCACCGGGTTTTGAATCCGCGGGGCCATTGTCCTTGCCTGCCGGCACCGATGGCTGGTCTGAAGATGGCTGTGTCGTTTGCGCGATCTGTTGCTGATCACGCGCGGCCAGTTGCATCACCGAAATACCGGAAACCACCAGGCCGCCAGCGACCATAATTGCTGCAAGAACAAAATCCTTGCGATTTGCACGTCTCATCTCGTTCGGAGTCATTTCAGCACCCGTTGTCCGTACACAGGGCCAACGACGCGAAAATGCTAAAGTTCCGAAACGAAGTGAACGTGTCGAGGCATTGCTCAATCGATTGTGAAAAAATTATCGGAACCGGACCGCTATATTTTTTTTGCTCGCGCAGCGGATTCACTAATCCTTCGTGCTGACATTCCACGTTGCGTGGCGAACGCCCGGCTGGCGCGCAAGATCAGTAACAACTGCGTCGAGCTCTTTTGCTTCGACCGCCGTGCTGACTAGCGTGGCAACGATTTCAACAACACCGTCGGCGCGATCAACCACATTGACATCGCTGACCGGATACTTTGCTGCCTCGAGCTTTGCGATCAGAAGCTCGCGTGTGTCACTCATTGAAGCGGCGCTGGTGGTTACCAGCAATTCATAAGTCGCTTCCGATGACCGCTCATCCAGCGGTCTGCGATTGATGGCATTGACCAGCGGGCGCAGCAGCGTGTTGGCCGCAAGTACGAACATGGTGAGCGCAATGGCCTGCGCGATCATGTCCGCGCCGGCGCAACTGCCCACCGCCGCCGAGCCCCACAACGTCGCGGCCGTATTCAGGCCACGGACGTTCAGGCCCTCTTTCATGATCACGCCGGCACCGAGAAAACCAATACCGGACACGACATAAGCGATGACGCGAACCGCGCCTTCGGCATCGGCTAGATGCATCGCGAGATCGACGAAGGCCGCGGCACCGACTGCGACCAGCACATTCGTTCGAAGGCCTGCGGTTCGCAGGCGATATTGGCGTTCAGCACCAATCAAGGTGCCAAGCACGAACGCCGCCATCAGGCTGGCGAGCGTGTCGAGAAAATCATAGGTCTGAAAAGTCGCAAGAAAACGCATGAAGGCCGATTCGGGCTACAGGGTGAGTAGCCCAGCGTCGCCGTCTTCAGTTGCGAAAGCAAGCAGTGATCCCTTCGCATTCCACGCCAGTGCAGCCACCGGCTCACCACCATTTCTGCGCACCAGGATTTCGGCTCCGTCCTCGATCCGGACCATGAGAATGGTGCCGTCGCTGTAGCCGACCGCGAAGATTTCATCCTTGGGATGGCATGCGACAACTGTTGCCTTCGCCTGAAGCGGCGCAAGCATCGCCGGCTCCTTGCCCATCGGCCCATCCTTGCTTGAGAATGGCCACAGGATCACGCTGTCTGATCCGGATGTGGCAAGGAATTTTCCGCCGACGCTCCACGACACCGAACGCACGCGCGCGGGATATCCGGTCATGCGCATGTGCCGTGAATCAGCCAGCCGCCAGCCGTGCAGCGCCGCCTCGTGCATCGACGTCACCAGAAAGCGATTGTCGGCGCTGAACGTGACGCCGAGATGCGAGCCCTTCCATTCCAGAAATTCAGGCTTTCCGCTCATATTGGGAAACCACAGCGTCACGCCATTGTAATGCGCGATGCCCAGCCGCAGCCCCTTGGGTGCGAACGCCAATCCACCGACGGTGGACGGCACGTCGAGCGACTTCTCTTCGCCTTTCGGCGTCCGGACGAACGCCGTCTTACCCGCCGACCACGCCACGGCACCATCGGGATGGATCGCGACATTGTCGATCCAGCGACGCTTGGTGTCCGTCGCCAATGTCTCGACTTGCGATTTGGCATCGACGGCGACGAGCTTGCCGTCGTCACCACCGGCAATCACCCGCTTGCCGTCAGTCGCCGAACACAGGATGCCGCCGCCATGAACAGCGACCGAGGTCGTTTCGCCTTCTTCATTTGCGAGCGAGACACTCTCTTCCGCGCCGACGAACACCGCAACATCGCCGAGGAAATGCACCGCAGTTGCGGGCGCATCGAGCGCGACCTTGGTCACCTGGTCGGTCACCGAGACGATGGAAGAGGGTTCGTTCAAAGACATTGCAACATCACTCTGTGGCCTCATGGTTCGAGCAGCCCCGCGAGCGGCGCAACTTACCATGAGGAAAAATCGGAAAGAATATCACCCCGAGAAGCGCGCCCGTGCGCGCATCTCGAGGCATGAACGCCTTACGCAATCGTTCGCTCGAAACCTTCGCGGATCGCCTGCTCCGGCAATTCACGGCCGATGAACACGAGACGGCTTTCGCGCGGTTCACCATCTTTCCATTTCCGCTGATGATCGCCTTCCAGCATCATATGCACACCCTGGAACACGTAGCGGTCATCATCCCCCTTGAAGGACAGGATCCCCTTCGAGCGCAGGATTTTCTCGCCATCCTTGGCAACCAGATCCTGAAGCCACGGCATGAACTTGGTTGGATCGACCGGCTTGTCGGTGCGCAGCGACAACGACTGCATGTCTTCGTCGTGATAATGCTTCATGCCGCCATGGGAATGATCATGTCCGTGGTGATGATGGTCATGATCGTGATGATCATGGTCGTGGTCATGACCACCGCCGTCGAGGAATTCGGGTTCGATTTCCAGAATGCGGTCGAGATCGAACGCGCCGCGTTCCAGCACATCCGTCAGCTTGACCTGGCAACGTTCGGTCCGGTGCAGCTTGGCATAGGGATTGATGCCCCGAATCCGCGCCTCGACTTCAGCCAGTTCCGCCTTGCTGACAAGGTCGGTCTTGTTGAGAACGATGACGTCCGCAAAGGCGATCTGGTTCTTGGCTTCAGGCGCATCCTTCAGGCGATCGCTGAGCCACTTGGCATCAGCTACCGTCACCACTGCGTCGAGCGCCGTTTTGTCACGCACATCTTCGTCCACGAAGAACGTCTGCGCGACGGGCGCCGGATCGGCGAGGCCCGTGGTCTCGAGGATGATGGCGTCGAACTTGCCCTTCCGCTTCATCAGGCCGTCGATGATGCGGACGAGGTCGCCGCGCACGGTGCAGCAGACGCAACCGTTGTTCATCTCGAACACTTCTTCGTCCGCACCGATGATCAGATCATTGTCGATGCCGATCTCGCCGAATTCGTTGACGATCACGGCGTATTTCTTGCCGTGATTTTCGGACAGGATACGGTTGAGTAGCGTGGTCTTGCCGGCGCCGAGATAGCCGGTCAGCACGGTCACAGGGATTTTGTTGGAAGCGACTTCGGACATGAAAACTCCAGGCATCTCATAGGCACGCCCGGAGGCAGGGTGGCCCCTGCCCTAGCTCGAAAGCGCGCTCGTCAGCGCCTTTATATTGTGCCGGACCATGTCAATGTAAGTGGGGGCCGGCCCCTTTTCGTCGGTCAGACTGTCCGAATACAGGGTCCCGCCGATGGCAACCCCGGTCTCGGCGGCGATCCGGCGCATCAGCCGTGGATCGGTGACGTTTTCCAGAAAAACCGCCGGTATTTTCTGCCTTCTGATCTGCGAAATGATGGCCGCGATGTCGCGGGCGCTGGGCTCGGATTCCGTCGAAACGCCCTGCGGAGCGATGAATTTGACGCCGTAAGCAACCGCGAAATACCCAAATGCGTCATGGGTCGAAATCACGCTGCGACGCTCTGCGGGGATTTTCGCCACCGCATCTCGGACGTCGCGATCAAGCGCGTCGAGCTTTTCCAGATAGGCGGCCGCATTCGCCTTGTAGGTCTCCGCCCCCGAGGGATCAGCGACCACCAATGCATCGCGAATATTGGCGACATAGACCTTCGCGTTGATGACGGACTGCCACGCGTGAGGATCGGCCGAGCCCGGATCGTGCTCCTGACTCAACACCTCGCTCGGATCAATCTTACGCGGCGTGATGCCTTTCGTGGCTACGACAGTGGCTGCCTTGCTGCCGGATGATTTCACGAGACGCGGCAGCCAGCCCTCGAGGCCGAGGCCGTTGACGATCACGAGTTTGGCGTCAGTGATCGTCTTCGCGTCCGCCGGCGTCGGCGTGTACACATGCGTATCGCTATTCGGCCCGACCAAGGTGGTGACGTTGACTCGGTCGCCGCCGACATTCTTCGCGAAATCTCCAAGGATCGAGAAGGTCGCGACGACATTGATCCTCTCCTGCGCCCGTACTGGCGATAAGATCGTCAGCAACGCCATCGCGCAAATCGCCAAGCCTGACAACACACGCTGCATCGGATTTCCTCACGCTTCGAGGTGACGTCCCGGAAACAACTGCCGGACGAGTCCGCTCACAGTGCCGAACAGGACTGAAACAATATACAGCCCGGCCGCAACAAGAATGATCGCGGGTCCGGACGGCACCTTGGTGTGAAACGACAGCAGCAATCCCGCATAGCCGGAGAGCGCGGCGCTAACGACCGCGATGCCGATCATGCCGGTGATGTCGCGCGACCAGAACCGCGCGATGCCTGCCGGCAGAATCATGAGGCCGACCGCGAGCAGCGTGCCGAGCGCATGAAAGCCGTTCACAAGATTGATCACGACGAGCGCCAGAAACGCCAGATGCGCCGGCGCACCCGCACGGCTCACTGTGCGTAGAAACACCGGATCGACGCATTCAATCACCAACGGCCGATAAATCACTGCAAGAACGAGAAGTGTGATGGTGGCGTTAAACGCGATTACCAGCAATGTCTGATCGTCCATTGCGAGGATATTGCCGAACAACACATGCAGCAGGTCGATGTTGGTGCCCTTGATGGACACGATGGTCACGCCGAGGGCGAGCGATACCAGATAAAATGCGGCCAGCGACGCGTCTTCTTTCAGTTCGGTCACCCGCGCGACGACACCGGCCAGAATGGCGACAGTGAAACCTGCAACCAGTCCGCCGAAAGTCATCGCAAACAGATTGAGACCCGAGAGAAGAAAGCCGATGGCTGCTCCCGGCAGGATGGCATGCGCCATGGCATCGCCGACCAGGCTCATCCGCCGCAGCATGAGGAAAACGCCGATCGGCGCGCCACCCAGTGCCAGAGCGACCACACCCGCGAGCGCGCGGCGCATGAACTCGAATTCCGTGAACGGCGCGATCAATGCATCATACATGGCTGAAGCTCATGCTGCTCGCGAACGCGTTGCTTCGATGCATGGCGCCGCCGCATCGTCGAAAGCCTCACACATATGCCGTGCCGCCAGCAGGTTATCCGCCGTCAGCACCTCGGAGGTCGCACCCCACGCCACCGGCGAGCGCGCCAGCAGAAGGGTATCCGGGAAATTTGCACGCACCAGATCCATGTCGTGCAACGCGGCCAGCACCGTGCGCTTCTCCATATGCCAGTGCCTGACCAATTCGATGAGATCGGCAGTCGTCTTGGCATCGATGGCGTTGAAGGGCTCGTCGAGCACAATGACGCGCGCGTCCTGCAACAGAACGCGGGCAAACAGCATACGCTGCATCTGCCCGCCGGACAGTGTGCCGATGGCACGGTTCTCGAAGCCGCTCAGGCCGACAGCGGCGAGAGCTTCCCTGATCAGCTGCTGTTCGCGCTTGCCGAGCCCGCCGAAAATCCCCTTGCTGCGCCAAAGCCCCGTTCCGACCAGATCGAACACGGAAATCGGGAAGCTGCGGTCGATGTCTGCTGTCTGAGGAAGATAGGCGATGTCGCGAGTGTGCAGCGTGCCAAGGCCGATCGTGCCCGATAGCGGCTTCAGGATGCCGACAATGCCGCGGAATAGCGTGGACTTGCCGGCTCCATTTGGGCCGACCACCGCAACCAGCGCGCCGGGGGCCACTTCGCCATTCAGGTGATGCACGGCAGGGTGCCGGTCATAACCCAGGGTGACGTTCCGAAATTCCAATTGCGCGCCCATGCTCACCTCATCGCCAGCAGTACGACGGCCCAGAGCCCGACGCTGATGGCAACAGCGGCCGAGAGCCGGGCCAGGAGCGTCATCCGCAGGATCGACCAAGGAGCCGGCTGCGCCGGATGGGGCGATGCCGGGCCGTGGCTGTGGCCGCTATGACCATGGGAATGGTCTGTGGGGATGACTGTGAGCGTGCCCGTGCGAATGAGCCATTTGGAAGATGTCCGGAACCGGGAGGACGGCTGAACGGCTCAGCCACCACCATGTGTTATATTATAACATATAGGGTGTCCACGGTTCCACAAGAGCCATGAGAGGCTCTCAAGGCGGGTTCAGGCCAGGTGCCGCATCAGGGCAAGACCCGCGACGAGGCCCGCGATGCGCCAGCAGACACCGACCCCACGACGTAAAACAGGGCAGCTCCCACCTCGCCGCGCTCATAGAGGGTGATCGCATCGAGCGAATAAGCCGAGAAGGTGGTGTAGCCGCCCAGAATCCCCGTCATGATGAAAAGGCGTGCCGACTGTGCCGCCTCGCCCTTGAAGGCGAGATAACCGGCAACCAGCCCCATCACCGTCGAGCCGGTGATGTTGATGATGAAGGTGCCGTAGGGAAAATTCATCCCGAACGCGCGGCCGCAGAGCACGTTGACGGCGTATCTGAGCGTCGAGCCGAGGCCGCCACCGATGAAAACGAGAAGATAGTTCATTGGGGGATTTCGTTGCTGATGACCGTCCCCGAAAGTGGGGTCGTTGAGCACGAACCTATCAAGCGCATTGAGATGCGTCACACAAAAAACGAGCCAACGTCATCTGCGTCGCTTCCCGTCAGGGACACACGGCATGACCGACAAAAAACAAGGGCCGCATCGACTGCGGCCCCTGAAACCAGAATGCGCTGGTGGAATCTCACACAGCCTTCGAGAACATTTCCTCGACATATTCCCAGTTCACGAGGTGATCGACGAACGCCTTGAGATAATCCGGACGGCGATTGCGGTAATCGATGTAGTAGGAGTGCTCCCACACATCGACGCCGAGGATCGGCGTCGCACCGTGAACCAGCGGGTTCTCGCCGTTCGGCGTCTTGGAAATTTCGAGCTTGCCGTTCTTCACCGAGAGCCAGGCCCAGCCCGAGCCGAACTGACCGGCGCCGGCGGCGGCGAAATCGGTCTTGAACTTCTCGAGACCGCCGAGGTCCTCGTCGATCTTCTTGGCGAGCTTGCCCGGCAGCTTGTCGCCGCCGCCGTTTGGCTTCATCCAGCTCCAGAAGTGGATGTGGTTGTAGTGCTGCCCGGCGTTGTTGAAGAGCGGGGCATTCTTGCCAAACGAGCCCTTCACGATCTCTTCGAGAGACTTGCCCTCGAACTCGGTGCCTTTCAGCAGATTATTGCCGTTGGTCACGTAAGCCTGGTGATGCTTGTCGTGATGATATTCGAGCGTCTCCTTGGACATATAAGGCTGGAGCGCATCATAAGCGTAAGGCAGGTTCGGGAGGGTGAAGCTCATGGGTAAACATCCACAATGATGGGAGAGACAATTGGTCAACGCCCGGCACTATAGAAGGTTTCGTGCCGGGGAGACAGAGATATGGACCTGCGGGACAACCCGCGCAACGTCATGCCGCAGTGGGCAGCGCCGCGCCGATATCTTCTTTCGCCTTGGGCGGACGGGTGTTCATCATCATCTGGAATGAACCGGCGATCAGGCCGATGATCACCGCCCCCTTCCACGCCACATCATAGCTGCCAAGGTGATCGTAGATCAGACCGCCACCCCACGCACCGATGAACGATCCCACCTGATGGCTCAGGAAGGCGATGCCCGTCAGGGTCGCCATGAAACGCAATCCGAACAACTGCACAACAAGACCGTTCACGAGCGGCACGACACCCAGCCACAGCGAGCCCATCACGGCCGCAAACACCAGCGTCGATGTCGCCGTCGCAGGGAACGAGAAATAGGCAGCCACCGTCAGCGAGCGGACGATGTAGATACCGCCCAGCAGCAACTGCTTGGGATAACGCCCGCCGAGCCAGCCGAACGCATACGAACCGAACACGTTGAACAGTCCGATCAGCGCCAGCGCCGATGCGCCCAGCGACGGATCGAGACCGCAAATCGCAAGATAGTTCGGAAGATGTGTCGTGATGAAGACAAGCTGCAATCCGCACACGAAGAATGCGAGCGCCATGACGACATAACCCGAATGCCCAAGCGCCGACTGCACCACGGTGCCCAGCGTCTGATTCAGATCGTCGGCCTTGTCGATCTCGATGTTATCGGCCTTGCCTGCGCTGAAGGCCGCCGGCAGCATCACCGCGACAAGCCCGAGGAAACCGACCAACGCGAACTTCCAGCCCGCGGTGGAAATCAGCGTCTGCGCCAGAGGCGACGCGATCACGAGGCCGAGCGATCCGGCAGCGGACATCGCGCCCATGGTCACGCTGCGCTTGGCTGCCGCGACCGTACGCGACCCCACCGTCATGCTCATGCTCGAGGCCGTGCAGGACAACGCGATACCGACGCAGATGCCGATACCGAAGGTCAACGTTGCCGCCGTGGTCGCGAAGATCATCGTGACCAGTCCGAGCGCGTAGATCAGCACACCAACCAGCATCACATAGCGCGAACCATAACGATCGGCGAAGATGCCGACGAACGGTTGGGTCAATCCCCATACGATGTTCTGAATCGCGGTGGCGAGGGAGAAATCGGCGCTGGTAATCTGGGTATCATGCAAGATCGAGGGCTGGAAAAGCCCGAAGCTCTGTCGCATACCCATCGACAGGCTCAACATCACCGACGCGCCGATTAAAATTGACCACTTCTGATAAGTGCTGAGTTGAGCCGCCCGCATCTGGAACAATCTCCTAAATATGACTGTCATAATGGCATCGGAATCACCAACTGACCATCCGAGCGAGCACAATGCTGATTTGCACGAGGTGGGGGAAAGCGCGGAATGAGTATCGAGATCGATATCGCAACCGGCGCAGCCTCGTGGCCTTACGCAAAACCGCTGTTTGAAACAGTCTGGCCGCCCGAATTCGTGAAAACGCAGCCCTGGGGCCATCTGCAGTTCGCCCACGCGGATTTGCGTGTCTTCATCGAGACCGAGGGGGACGTCGTTTGCCACGTCGGCATCTATCGGCGAACGGGCACGTGGAATGGCCGCAAGGTCAACATTGGCGGCATCGGCGGGGTCGCCACACATCCCGACCATCGCCGTCGCGGCTACGCGACGCTGGCGCTCAATGCCGCAACTCGAACGCTGCAGGATGAAGGGGCCATCGACTTCGGCATGCTGTTCTGCGAACCGCACAACAGCGCATTTTACGAAAAATTGGGATGGCAGACTTTCAACGGCGACCTCTATGCCGAACAGTCGGGGACACGGGCACGCTTCGACCAGTTCGTGCCTCGTGACGTGTTCATTCCTTATGTCTTCAAGATTCGCCGGCTGCTGCGCGAGGGCACCATCGATCTTTGTGGTCTGCCGTGGTGAGCGGCACTGCAATAATATCAACGCGTGAAAGACATCTCTGTCTTTCATTGTCCGCGTGACGCACCCCGGTTAGCCTCCCATCACAATAAAAAAGCATGGGAGAGAAATGATGAGAATGAGACTTGCCGCCTTGGCGGCAGTCAGCGCCACGGCGCTGATGTTTCCTAACGTCACGGCATTCGCAGCCACCGATGAAATGGGCTTCGTGCGGATCTCGCCGGGCGAGGAGCAATACAAGAATCCGTTTGGCGTCGGCGTCGAAGTCGCCACCATGTATGGCGATCCGTCAAAGCCCGGCATCTATGTCATTCGCATCAAGTGGCCGCCGGGCATCATGAGCAAGCCGCACAAGCATGCCGAGGATCGCCATGTCGTGGTGATTTCCGGCTCCTGGTACACCGGCACGGGTGATGATTTCGAACCCGCGAAGGCCGTGCCGCTGAAAGCCGGTGCCTACATGATGCACCCGGCAGGAAAGGTGCATTGGGATGGCACGCGCGAAGAGGGCGCGGTGATCCAGATCACCGGCTATGGGCCAAGCACGACGGTTCTCAACAAATCCGACGAGCCTGCATTCGGGAAGAGCAACTAGTCGCTCGTTGCGTCGCTCAAAGAAAAAGCCGCCCCGAAGGGCGGCTTTTCAATAAGACTGATAAATCAGCATCTTATTTGGTTGCGGGGATAGGATTTGAACCTATGACCTTCAGGTTATGAGCCTGACGAGCTACCGGGCTGCTCCACCCCGCGATAAACCTTTGCACGCCTTACCTAAATCCCGACCAGACAACAAATCCTCAACGCTTGAGGCGTCGATTGGTCCTGTCCGGGGGTCCAGAGAAGGCTGCCAAGAGCTTTGCAACGCAAACGCTCGTGGTGCGAGGCGTATGTATCAACCACGCCCCGCTTTGGAAAGGGCCTAAAGCCATTCTTTTTCATAATTTTGTGACACGGCCCCGGCCACCGCCACAGACGGCTACATAACGCGTCCGCGACCGTCAGGTCTGGCATGACGGCCCCGTATTTCTTGATCTCTTTCAATGCCATATGGTAACGCGGCAATCATCCGATCATTGGTACATAACAGCAAATCAAAAAGGGAGTGAAAGCGTGGATCTCGGAATTTCAGGACGACGCGCCATCGTATGCGCAGCAAGCAAGGGACTTGGACGTGCCTGCGCCATCGCGCTGGCAAATGAAGGCGTGCATGTCACGATCACCGCGCGCGGCGCCGAGGCGCTGGCCAAGACCGCCGCCGATATCCGCAAGGCGAGCCCGAACGTCACGGTGACCGAAGTCGTCGGCGACATCACCACCCTCGCCGGTCGCGAAGCCGCACTGAAGGCCTGTCCAGATCCGGACATTCTCATCAACAACGCCGGCGGCCCGCCGCCGGGAGATTTCCGCAACTGGACGCGTGACGACTGGATCAAGGCCATCGACGCCAACATGTTGACGCCGATCGAACTGATCAAGGCGACGGTCGACGGCATGATGGCCCGCAAGTTCGGCCGCATCGTCAACATCACGTCCGCCGCCGTGAAGGCCCCGATCGACATTCTCGGATTGTCGAACGGCGCACGCAGCGGCCTCACCGGCTTCGTGGCCGGCATTGCGCGCAAGACCGTCATCAACAACGTGACCATCAACGGCCTGCTGCCGGGTCCGTTTGATACGGATCGCGTACGCGGCCCGATGCTGGAGGCCGCCGCCAAGGCGCAGGGCATTTCGCCGGACGAAGTGTTGAAGCAGCGCATGAAGGCAAACCCCGCCGGCCGCTTCGGCGATCCGGAGGAGTTCGGTCTTGCCTGCGCATTCCTGTGCGGCGCCAAGTCCGGCTTCATCACCGGCCAGAACATCCTGCTCGATGGCGGTGCTTATCCGGGCACGATGTAATCTGATTCAGTGGACCGGCGTCGGCCGGTCCACTTCATAAGGCAGCCCGAATTCGTCGAGCCCTTCCGCAAGCAAATCGCCCAGGAGGGGCTCGCCGAGCAAATACTGAGCGGTGCGCTTGTTGTGACCGCGCGCAGCTTCGTCCCGCAGCTCATTCCAGTCCTCGACCGTGCCGTCGCCGCGGCCAAGGCGAACCAGGGTGACGAGATCAATCTGCTCATCATCGCTCAGCGCATTGATGAAGCCCGAAATCTCGCGGGCCACCGGATCGCTGCCATCATCCTCAAGCACATCGATCATGGCGTCATCAGCGCCGTTGGAGCCCGCATCCGGATCGACGACAGCTTCCTTGACGTCGAACTCGCGCGCCTTGACGATGAGAAATCCAACTTTATCCGTCGAGATCGAAAGTTCCGGCATATTCCAACTCCGTTCATTGGAAGGTCGGAAACCAACGCATGTCGTCCCATGACGATCCATTGCACCAGTCATGAGAAACCCGCATTCTGCGGCAAAAGACGCGAAAAATGACCGGAGCAGGCTGAATGTCTTGGACCGTGGGCCGGGTCAAACTCACCAAAATCGTCGAGATCGCATCGACCGGCGGAACACGCTTCATTCTCCCGCAGGCAACACCTGAGGAAATCCAGACAGCTGCCGTGGCTGGTGCCGAATTACGCCACCGCTGAAGGCCGCCTCAAGCTCAACGTCCAGTCGTGGATGGTCGAGACGCCGACGCGCAAGATCATTGTCGATACCTGTATCGGCAACGACAAGCAGGGCCGCTCAGTGCCGGTCTGGAACGGCCTCGACAAGCCATTCCTCAGCGACCTCGCTGCAGCGGGCTATCCTGTCGAGGCCATCGACACCGTGCTCTGCACGCATCTCCACGTCGATCATGTCGGCTGGAATACGAAACTGGTGGATGGCCAGTGGGTGCCGACATTTCCGAACGCGCGATACATGTTCGGCAAGGACGAATACGAATACTGGGCCGCGCACAGTCACCACAAAGACGAACACAAGGCGGTGTTCGAGGATTCGGTTCAGCCGATCATGGCCCGCAAACTTGCCGATCTCGTTCCCAGCGACGGGCGTGTCAGCGACGAGGTATCCTTAATTCCGACACCTGGCCACAGCCCTGGCCATATGAGCATCCTCATTCAGTCCGACGGCGAGGAAGCGCTATTGACCGGCGACGTCGCGCATCATCCCTGCCAGATGGCACGCCTCGACTGGTCGTCAACCGCGGACTACGATCCCGTCCAGTCCGCCAAGACGCGCCGGGACTTGTTCTCGCGCTTCGCCGATACGCCGACGCTGGTGTTTGGCGGTCACTTCGATCCGGGGCGGATCGTGCGCGACGGCGATGCCTTCAAAATGGTCACATGAACCAATCACAATTCGAAATGAACGCGCTGCACAATGACGTTCGGCGGTTGAATTCCTTCGCGCTATCCCGCATGAAACACGCAACGAAAAGCAAGGAGAGGATACATTTATGAAGTTGGTTCGTTATGGTGCTGTCGGCCAGGAAAAGCCCGGGCTGCTCGACAAGTCAGGGCAGCATCCGCGATCTGTCGGCCCACGTGAAAGACATCACGGGCGACATGCTTTCGCCGGCCGGACTGGCCAAACTGGCCGCTCTTGATCCTGCCTCGCTGCCGCTGGTCGATGGCTCGCCGCGCTTTGGCGCACCGGTGACCGGCTTCACCAAGTTTCTCGCCATCGGCCTGAACTATGCCGACCATGCCGCCGAAGCAGGCATGCCGATCCCGTCCGAGCCGATCGTTTTCATCAAGGCGAACACCAGCATCTGCGGACCGAACGATGCGATCGAAAAGCCGCGTGGTTCGACCAAGCTCGACTGGGAAGTCGAACTCGCGATCATTATCGGCAGCCGCGCCAAGTATGTCAGCGAAGCCGATGCAATGAAGCACGTCGCGGGCTACGCGGTCTGCAACGACGTCTCGGAGCGGTTCTTCCAGATCGAGCGCGGCGGACAGTGGACCAAGGGCAAGTCGCACGACACGTTCGGGCCGGTCGGTCCGTGGATGGTGACGGCCGATGAAATTCCGAACCCGCACAAGCTCGGCATGTGGCTCGACGTCAATGGCCAGCGTTGCCAGACCGGCTCGACCGAGACGATGATTTTCAATGTGCCGAAGATCGTCTCCTATCTCTCGGAAATCACCACGTTGCTTCCCGGCGACATCATCACCACGGGCACGCCTCCCGGCGTCGGCCTTGGGCATGAAGCCGCCAGAAATTCCTGAATGTCGGTGATGTCGTGACGCTCGGCATCGAAGGGCTCGGCGCACAGCGACAGGAAGTCGTCGCGGCCTAAATGATCTCTCCGGCTCCGGCGCACGCGCCGGAGCCGTTTTCTTTGGCTTCCGAAATTTCTAGAAAGACAGATATGAAACTTACGTTTTCACCGGCGTCGCCGTTCGCGCGCAAGGTCCGCATCGCGGCCATCGAACTTCGGCCTCATCGACAAGATCGAATTCGTGCCGACCAAGGCCAGCCCCGGCACCTTCAACGAGGATTATTCGCAGAAGGT